>NZ_WAJT01000001.1:600000-1200000 GCF_009650605.1 Labrenzia sp. CE80 | reverse complement strand
TGCGCGAAGAGCTCCGCGCGGTTGCCCCAAAGGTCCGGATCCCAATGCACGTCATATTCTGAAATCAGGCCGTCTGCCGTTGGCCTGTCCATGAATTCACTAATCACAACGTCTGCCATAGTGTTTTCCCTTCTATGACTTCAAACTTTGACCCAATCGAGTATGTCGTCCGCCCCGGAAAGCACGCTTGCCGCACATACTTGATTGAGAGAATTGAACGTGATGGTCGCCATGCGGGCAGCGCCGCAAGTCACATCACAGGAACTCGCGTTCCTTGTTGAACGGATGCTCAAGCCCATAACCATGAACTGCGCGATATCCGTCATACTGACGTCCAAGGAACTCGAGCCGAATCCACGTTGCGAGAAACACGAGAGGAATGACAAACATCAGCCCGGTCAGGATCGGCATGGAGTACTGCATCAGGCCGGAACCAACCGCGCCGAACGCAAAGAAGACGGTGAAGTAACCCGAAGTCTTGTGATAGGCTTCGAACCTCCTACGCCGCGGCGTGTGATTGTAATGATCACCCTTCCACGACTCGGGGTCATCAGGCTTTCCCGTGTAGTAGTATTTACCGCCGTGAGTGCCGCGCAGAAGCGCCGAAATCGCTTGAAGGCAGCCCATCAACACAGTCATGGCGCCGAACAGGGAATGAACCGACCCACTGAAGCCACCGCTGGCAATGAGGGCAACGGCGACCCCGCCCAACGACATGAAAATCGCGAAAAACAGGCCGTATTTATGGACGTTGAACCACCACCAGCTTCGGTTCAGGATCCCGATCTTTGTGCGCACACCAAATTCGGTCGGCTTCGGTTTTCCAAATCGAATAATGATGATGCAAAGTGGCACCAGCACCATCCAGATGGAGAACATCAAGATGGCGTGGTAATTCCAATGGATTTCAATGGTCCGCCCCAGAAGGCCAATATAAACCTCTGTCGGAAAATGGGACTCTACGTCGCTCATTAGGTTCCTCCCTCGGGTTCAAGCCCGCTCTGCCTCTAATGATTGATTTGTTCAGCGGCTCTGCCGATCCAGCGCTTGGAAAAGCGCACAGGTTCACGGCATGGGAACATCACTGACGTACTTGGGGACATTGTAGCCGCGCTGAACTGCGGGACGTTCCGCAATGCGGACATACCAATCACGTACATTCGGATAGGCGTTTAAATCCACCTGCTGCCAGTCAAACCGAGAAATCCAAGGCCACATGGACATGTCTGCAATTGTATAGACACCTCGTCCTTCGCCGACGACGTAGTCACGCCCTTCCAGCTGCGTATTCAAAACCTTGTAGAGACGATGAGCTTCGGTGGAATACCGCTCTTCTGAATAGGCAGATTTGCCCTGATTGTATTTCACAAAGTGATGCACCTGACCCAGCATCGGGCCCAAACCTCCCATTTGCCACATTAGCCATTCGACCATGCGCCAATATTCATCACCCTCAACCTGGAAGCGGCCATGCTTCTTTGCCAGGTAAAGCATGATGGCACCCGTCTCCATCAGCTGCATTCCAGTATCCTGATCCACAATCGCAGGAATACGATTGTTAGGAGCGATTTTCAGGAATTCCGGATCGAACTGCTCGCCTTTGGAGATGTCGATTGGGTGAGCCGTATAATCGACACCCAACTCCTCCAGCAAAATTGAAACCTTCCGGCCATTCGGTGTGGTCCATGTATAAAGATCGATCATCTATTTGACCCTGACTTCTTGAGTTGAGGATTTAGCCTGCGAGAACGCCCCTGCCGAGTCACCGGCACCCACCAGCCCATTCCAATCCGTCTACTTGACTGGCGAATTACATGCAGCGCATCAAATTGGTGCACCAATTAAGTGTCTAAAAACAAGCATATCCACCTATTGACTAAACAGTCATTTACTACAAATCTTCTGATTGTTAAATGTTTTTTGTCGCAAAATATCATTTTTGTGTAGCCATACGACGTGATTGGTTTAAGATAAATTTTACGTGATGTATTTGGTGCACCAATCGCGTGACTACATAGGCGACAGGGGCCTAGAGACCCAAAAAAGAAACACCAACCACCGAAATAAGAAGCTGCGCAGAACTCTGCCGGATCGGCCATATTCAAAATAAAAACAATAAAACTGAACCGATAAAAACAAAAACAAGATCGCTACGTAATTCAAAATAACGTGGAGGAAAACACTATGGATAGACGTAAATTTATTTCAGGCGCAGCGACCGGTGTTGTTGCCAGCACTGCACTAGCCGCCCCGGCTCTTGCGCAATCGAGCCCGAAGGTCAGCTGGAGGCTGCAATCCAGCTACCCCCGCTCACTGACTACTATCTTCGGCGGCGCGGAAACTCTATCCAAGTACGTCAGTGACCTCACGGACGGCAATTTTGAACTAAAAGTCTTCTCTGGTGGAGAAATCGTACCCGGTCTTCAGACCATCGACGGAGTGATAAACAACACCATCCAGATGGGGCACACCATCTCGGCCTACAAGATGGGCGCCGATCCGACCTGGGCGCTTGGAACCGGCTTGCCGTTCGGCCTCAATGCCCGGCAGCAGAATGCCTGGTTCTATCATGGCGGCGGAAACGAGCTCCTCGATCCCTTCTATGAGAAAAACGGACTTGTCGCCTTCCCCGTCGGCAATTCAGGATGTCAAATGGGAGGCTGGTGGCGCAAGGAGGTCAAGACTGTTGAAGACCTCCAGGGCATCAAGATCCGCATGTCTGGCCTCGGAGGCCAAATCCTCAATCGTGTCGGCGCCGTTTCGCAGACACTCGCCCCCGCCGACATCTATCCGGCGCTGGAACGCGGAACAATCGACGCCGCGGAGTGGATCGGCCCCTATGATGACGAAAAACTAGGCTTCGTAGAAGTGGCTCCCTACTATTATTACCCTGGCTGGTGGGAATCCGGGCTGGCCTTCCATGCTTTCATCAATCTGGAAGAGTGGAATCAGCTTCCAAAGAGCTATCAAGAAGCTTTGCGCGTCGCCAGCCAAGCGGTCAACACTGACGTTCTCGCATCTTACGATGCGCTCAACCCGGCTGCTCTGCGCCGTCTGATTGCCGCAGGTGCGAAGTTACGACCCTTCTCTAAGGAAATCCTTGACCGCTGCTACGATGTCGCGGTGGAACTCTACGAGGAAATCGGAGCCGACAACGCGACCTTCAAGGAAATTTCCGGATCCATGTTGGATTTCCGCAAGGAGGAAAACCTCTGGTGGCAGGTCGCGGAATACAGCATGGACACGATTAATATCTCGACGTCCCGCAAGTAATATTCCCACATCCACTCAATCATGAAGGCGCGGCAGCGAAACTGGCTGCTGCGCCCACGCTTTACGGAGCCGGTATGTCTCAGCGGCGCGGACTTGCAGGGGTAATGCCTCTCAGCAAAAAAATCGATGCCTTCACGGCATGGATTGGCCAAAAGGTCGCCTGGCTGATCCTTCTGGCTATTCTGATCGCGGCCTGCAACGCAATCGTCCGTAAGCTGTTTTCAATCTCTTCAAATGGCTGGCTTGAGGTCCAATGGTATCTTTTTGGTGCCGCATTTTTGCTATCAGCTGCAAAAGTGATGGCAAGCGACCGTCATGTTCGTATTGACTTGATTTTCAAGACAATCTCCAAACGCAATCGTTTACGGATCGACCTCGTCGGTCATGTACTCTTCCTGCTTCCTCTATGCGGATTGATGCTATTCAACGGCATCCCTTTTGCAGCAACGTCCTTTTCGACCGGCGAATATTCGATCAACCCCGGCGGATTGATTCTCTGGCCTGCCAAAATCCTGGTCCCTCTTGGTTTCGCGCTTCTTCTGCTCCAGACAGCGTCGCAAATCATCAAGTGTTGGAACGAACTCAAGGGTTTGAATGACCACTCCAATCACTCGCCGGGATCTGAACGCACTCCATCAAGGGAAACCGGATGTAAGTCATTCTTCTCCAGACACGCCCTTGTCCTCGCGTCCCTGCTTCTGGCTCTCGTTTTAATCGCCAGTCTGGTTAGGGGGCTCACCGTTGATCCGGATTTCAAAACCTGGACCATTCACAACCTTGCGCCAATCATGTTTTGCGCCCTTATCGTCGGGCTCTTGTCCGGTTATCCGATTGCCTTCTCGCTAGGGGCAGTAGGTCTACTGTTTGGTCTCGTCGGCATCGAGCTTGATCTTTTTCAATCGAATTTCTTGCAAGCCATTCCGGACCGGGTCTACGGGACGATGTCCAACGAGACGCTGTTGGCTATTCCGTTCTTCACCTTCATGGGTTTGCTGCTTGAGCGAACCGGATTGGCCGAGGATCTCTTGAACACGATCGGCCAATTGTTTGGCCCTTGGCGGGGAGGTCTAGCGTTCGCCGTGATTTTTGTCGGCGCGTTGCTTGCTGCAACAACCGGGATCGTCGCTGCAAGCGTCATCTCCATGGGCCTTATCTCCCTCCCGATTATGCAGCGCTACGGCTACGGCCAACAAACCGCCACAGGCGTCATCATAGCCTCTGGTACATTGGCTCAGATCATTCCGCCCTCTCTCGTCCTGATCATAATGGCCGACCAGCTCGGGGTATCAGTTGGGCAAATGTACCGGGCAGCGCTCGCGCCAGGATTGCTGCTGATCGCGATGTTCGCTCTTTATATCTTCATTCTTACGATCGTGAGCCCAAGGACCACACCTGCACTGCCGGTTTCCGCGCGCGGTGAACAGGCCGGCACGACGTCCCTTGTTGCAGTTCTGCTTATATCGGCAGCTTTGATCGCGGCCGTCATGAAGCTGATGCCTGCCGAACAAGAAGAAGCGGCGATGGTGACAGCCGGCGCGACCGGTGTCGTCTTTGCGGTCGCAATCGCCCTGATCAACCGTTTCACGACCATAAATCTGGTCTCCAAACTGACCGAAAACATTATCCTGGTGCTCGTCCCTCCCCTCGCCCTGATCTTTCTGGTGCTTGGCACCATTCTGATCGGCATGGCCACGCCGACCGAGGGCGGTGCACTGGGTGCGGTAGGCACTCTTATTCTCGCGCTTCTAACCAAAAAACTGAGCTGGCAGAAACTCAAAGACACGGTTCAAAATACCGCGGAACTGTCTACTTTCGTTCTATTCATTCTAATCGGGGCACGCGTATTTTCGTTGACCTTCTACGGAGTGGACGGCCATATCTGGATCGAAGAGCTGCTGCTCGGGCTGCCAGGCGGCACGACAGGTTTCCTGATTTTCGTAAGCGCGCTAATTTTCGTGCTGGGTTTCGTCCTGGATTTCTACGAAATCGCCTTCATTTTGTTGCCACTCCTTATCATCCCTGCGCAGGCGTTGGGGATCGACTTGGTCTGGTTCGGAATCCTGATCGGCATCAATTTGCAGACCAGCTTCATGTCACCGCCTTTCGGATTTTCGCTGTTCTTCCTGAAGTCAGTCGCGCCAGCGAAACCATACATCGACAAGGTCACTGGCGCGGCCATTCAAGCTATAAGCACGGCCACGATCTACCGCGGGGTCATACCCTTCATCGCGATCCATCTACTATTGCTCGTGCTTGTCGCCCGATTCCCCGAAATTATTACCGTTTTCGAACGTGAGGCGGTCCAGCTAGACGAAGGGACCGTCGACGACATGCTCAACAGCCTCCCGTCCTTTGGAGGAACGGAACTAGCGCCACTCAATTTCGACTGATACCCGCAAGCCTCGATCCGGCAGCCGGAGACCCTCAAGAGTTGGAGGACTGTCGAGCGTGCCGATAATGCTCGCAACCAACAGTCGTCCATTGGGTGCTGGAAACCGATCAACTGGATCGAGCCGCGTCGTTGGGTTCAATCCAACAAAATTAGAAAATGATGCATTGCGATGAAATGGTACACCATTTTACCATTTATTTCGATAAAGACAAAAGTCTTTTAATCTCATTTTCCGCGCAAAAACTTATGAATCTGGCTATACAAATTGAACCATTTTCGTATCATGCATTAGATACAAAATAAGAAATAAATTGGTGCACCAAATAGCGCGCCAACGACACAAAGGGATTTCCGGAAACAATGCCGACCAAAACCGCCGACTGGCAGAACGTGAAAACGTCACAGGACATGCCTTTGCCCAGTGAAATGAAGGCATGGGTACTGGGCGATCCTGAAGAGCTGTCTCTTATCAGCAAGCCATTGCCTGTTCCTGGGCGAGCGGAGGCATTGGTGCGCATTGACGCCGTGGCGATCTGCGCAACCGACCTTGAAATTCTCAAGTATGGAACGCCCGCATTGATTGAGGGCGGCGCACCCTTCAACAAGCAATTCACGCCGGGTCACGAATATATGGGCACGGTTGCGGCGCTCGGCCCTGGCGTAGACGAGTTTCAGATTGGCGATCGCGTCACTGTCGAAATTCACGCAGGTTGTGGCCAATGCAAACGTTGTCGGATGGGAATGTATACCTCCTGCCACAACTATGGCCTCAACTACGGTGAGAACAACAAGGGCCACCGCGCAAACGGCTTCACAACCAACGGCGGTTTTGCCGAATACGCGATCAACAACATCAACACGATGATCCGCGTGCCTGACGAAATGTCTGACGAGGAGGCAACTCTTGTGGTGACTGCCGGCACCTCAATGTATGGCCTGACAGAGCTCGGCGGCCTTGTTGCCGGAGAAAGCGTCGTCGTGATTGGCCCGGGTCCAATCGGATTGCTGGCCGTCGCCGTGGCTAAGGCTCTTGGCGCCTCGCCAGTTATCCTTGCGGGCACTCGTGCCAATCGGAATGAGATCGGACGCAAGCTCGGCGCTGATTACACCATTGACGCACGCTCCGAGGATGTCGTCGCGCGGGTCAAGGAATTGACCGGCAAGGGCGCGGACTACGTTGTCGATTGCGCCGGAACTGAGGTGACCGCGAACCAGTCAGTACACATGACCAATCGAGGTGGTCGGATTTGCCTTGCCGCTTTCCCGAAAGAGCCGGTTTCCTTCGACTTGGGAGCCTTGGCAGTGAACAACATCTATCTCTATGGCATTCGCGGAGAAGGCAGGTCTGCCACTCACCGTGCGATGGCCTTCATGGCCGAAAAGCGCTTCGATGCCCGGCATGTACACACACACACCTTCCCCTTGCAGGATCTTCCGACTGCGCTGCGTTATGCGCGCGACCGTGTGGATGATGCAATCAAGGTCGTGGTGTCGATGCGCGAGACCCAAGACGCTTCAAAAGAAGCTGCACAGTAAACTGTAATGGAAGTTTTGATGACCAAAGCCAAACGTGGCATCTACGCCGCAGCCGTCTCACCCTTCGATGCTGATGGCACCCTGAACACTGCAAAGCTCATCGCCTACTGCAAACACTTGATGTCAGATGGCGGTTGCGACGGTGTTGCACCGACTGGCACCACCGGCGAAGGAACTTCGGTATCAATGCGGGATCGCCTCGCCTTGCCGGCGGCTTTTGCGGAAGCGGGCATGCCCACAGACAGCGTTATTTTCGGCACTGGCGCGCCCGCCGCAGGCGATTGCGTTGAGCTAACGCGTGCGGCTGTAGACGCAGGATTTCTAAACGTCCTCGTTCTGCCCCCGTATTACTATAAGAACGCCTCCGATGACGGTCTTTATAGCTACTTTGCCAATCTGGTCGAAAAGATCGGCAACGATCGCCTTCGCGTATATCTCTATCACTTTCCTCAGATGTCTCAGGCCCCTCTCTCCACCAGTCTCGTTAAACGGTTGAGGGCGGACTTTGGAGCGGTGATCGCCGGCCTCAAAGACAGCAGTGGCGACTTCGAACAATCACGTGCGTTCGTCGAAGCCACTGGAGGTGTTGCCGAAGACTTCGATATCTATCCCTCTTCCGAAGCGATGCTCTGGGACGGTCTATCCATCGGCACCGCCGGCATCATTTCCGGATCAACCAACGCATTTGCGAACTGGGTCCAAAAGGCACGGAAGGCGCCAGAGGGAGCAGAGCGCGAAGCCGCTATGGAAGAGGTTCGGCGTCGGCGTTCGCTCGCCGGAAAATACCCGATGATGGCTGGCATGAAACAGATTGAAGCATGGCGTTCCGGTGACGACAGCTGGACGCGCATGGCACCGCCACTTGTCCCGCTGACCGCCGAGCAAAAATCGGCCCTTAAGTCGGACCTGGACGCTCTTTAAGCATCCAGGTTTTCGGGTCCAAAATGCAAACAAGAGCAAGTCCCGAAACCGGGGTTTGCTCCGCCAAAAGGCCTCATCAAACTGAACTACAAGAAAAACAAGGAAATTGAAACTCAAGAAAACGACTACCAGAGGGAGGTAAAGCATGAACAATATTATAAGCAAAATGGCAGCAACCGTCGCGATTTCCACCTTGGCATCTACTGCAATGGCTGAGGAGATCACCCTACGAATTGGGTCAGGTCACCCGCCAGGGGTCGTATATGCCGGCTTGATGCAAAACTACTTCCAACCAGAGCTCAAGCGCCGTGTTGAGGAGCGTACTGATCATACGATCAACTTCGTTGAAGGCTATTCCGGTTCCATCGTCAAGGTGACAGAAGTTCTTGAAGGCGTTCAAGACGGCATCATCGACATTGGCGGCTTCTGCTATTGCTTCGAACCTTCAAACCTACCGCTTCATGCGTTCCAGGTGATGCTGCCGTTTGGCACCATGGATCCTGAAACATCGTTGAAGTCCGCTCAGGAGGTCTATGAAGCTGTCCCTTATCTCTCAGACGTATTCGAGGAAAAATTCAACCAGGTGCTCCTCGCCCGCATTGCAGATGGTGGCTACAACCTGGGCACGTCTTTTGAATGGGATGAGCTATCTGATCTCAAGGACCAGAAGATCGCCGGTGCCGGACTGAACCTGAATTGGCTCAAATACGGTGGCGTATCACCGGTTCAGTCTTCTCTGGCCACAGCCTATACAGAGATGAAGACACACGTCTACGAGGGCTGGATCATGTTCCCGTCGGCATGGGTCAACCTCAAGCTCTACGAGCCGGGTCCCTTCTACACACTCATCGGCTTTGGTTCGATGACCTGGCATGGACTGACGATTAATCAGGACACCTTTAACGAACTACCTGAAGACGTGAAGCCGATCCTCCTTGAGGTAGCTGCAGATTTTGAGCAGCAGACTGGTTCGGTGAATGCATCCGAGTATGACCGGTTGGTTGAAGAGTTGAAGGAACTCATCACCGTGAGCGAGATCGATCCTTCCGTTCGCAAGGCATGGGCTGAGTCCCTCGCCGAGTGGCCACAGAAGATGGCCTCAGAACTCGACGCGCAAGGCCTTCCCGCGACTGAGGTTCTTAACCTGGCGATCGAGCGTGCCGAAGCCAATGGCTACACATGGCCGGTTCGTTACGAGATCAAATAACGTCTCGAGATCCACGCAACTGGCCCGCTGACACGTCCGTCGGCGGGCCCCACCCCGTCCAGTTTCTGTCTATACGAGACCGCAATGGCACTGGTTCGCTTTACGGATCGACTTACGAAGTTTCTGATGATTTTCGGCGCAATATGGGCCTTTGCCTTATGTTTCTTCATTCTAGCCGACATCATATTCAGGGCGATGAATATGCCGATTTCCGGCACTAAGGAGATCGTCGCCAATTCCGTCGTCATCATCGTCTTCATGCAGGTTGGATATGCCGTGCGCAGTCAGTCCATGTTGCGTGCTGACTTTCTGGTCGCAGCCCTCCCGCACGGCGCACAAAAGGCCCTGTTGATCCTGGCTTATGTGCTCGGTGGCCTGCTGTTTTTCTTCTTGCTCAAGGCTGGAATCAAGCCGGCACTCAGGTCCTTTGCCAACGGGGAGTTCGACGGCGAAGGCGCGCTGCGTGTTCCGGTATGGCCGGCTCGATTTGCCATTTTACTCGGCGGCGGCCTCGCCGGTGTCAATTACCTCTTGCTCTGCATCGCCGAAATTTTTGGCCTGCGGATCGAGCGAATGAACCTGTGAAGATCGGAGCCGAGTGTGTTTGACTATACCACCGCAGGACTGATTGTTTGCGGATTGCTTTTCCTCGTCCTCATCGGCGTTCACGTAGCCGTATCATTGGGGATCGCCAGCGTCGTCGGCATCTACCTCGTCACCGGGAAGCTCCGGATTGTCGAGGCAACCCTTGCTTCAACGTCTGCCGAGGCCTTGCGCGATTTCACCTTTGCCGTGATCCCCCTGTTCATGTTGATGGGCGAGTTCATGGGCAGATCGGGCGCGATAACCGACATTTATGTCGCTATCAACAAGGGGTTGCGCCGGATCCCTGCCCGTCTGGCGATTGCCACAGTGCTCGGCAATACGGTCTTTTCCTTCGTCACGGGCGTGTCCATTGCGTCGGCCGCCGCCTTCTCGCGGATCGCCTACCCCGAAATGAAGGCGCATAACTACCACCGTGGTTTTTCCCTGGGAGCGATCGCAGGTTCAAGCTGTCTCGGCATGCTGATACCGCCTTCTGTGCTTATGATCGTCTGGGGTATCTTGACGGAACAGTCGATTGGTCGGCTCTTCCTCGCGGGCGTCCTTCCCGGCATCCTGCTTGCGACGTTCTTCATCGTCTACATTGTCCTGACCGCGGTCTTTAAGCCAGAAATGGTTGGCGAGGGCAAAGCGCACGCTGAACCTAATCCCGAGATGGACACGACACGCAAGGAGCTGCCTGCGCGCCAATTTGCGACATCCCTGATCGGAGTGATTGGCATAATAAGCGCCGTACTCGGCGGTATCTGGTGGGGCGTATTCACGCCCACCGAAGGTGCCGGCGCAGGCGCCGCACTAGCTCTGGTTCTTGCCCTGACGAAAGGCATGAACTGGAACAGTTTCGTCCAGGCGATCTACCAGGTTGGCAAAACAGCTGCACCGATCATGATTTTGTTGCTGGCCGCCGCACTGTACTCAAGAACCCTCGCGATGACGGGCATAACCACTGCAATTCGCACGTTCTTCGAAGAGTCTGGACTGGATCCCTACATGGTCCTGACGATCATCGTGATTGTCTGGTTCGTTTTGGGAATGATCATCGACTCCATTTCGATCATGCTTTTGACCGTTCCGATTGTAGAGCCAGTGGCAATGGCCTTCGGTTTCGACCAGCTCAGCTTCGCCATTCTTGGCATCATTGCCATCGAAGCAGGGCTTCTGACTCCCCCCTTCGGGCTCTTGGTCTACACCGTCAAAGCCGCAATTCAAGACAGGGATATCGGTGTCCAAGCCATCTTCAAGTCGTCAATTCCCTACTGGGGGATCATGCTCTTGATGGTTTTGTTACTCGCCGCCTTCCCACAAATCGCAAACACATTGCCCAACGCGCTGATGTAGCTTGTTTGGACCTAATTGGAGGAAAACCATATGCCGGCCTATTGGATCGCGCGGTCGCTCATCAACGACCCTGTTGCCTACAAGCGCTACACAGATCAGGTACCTGCCATCGTCACCAAATATGGCGGCAAGGTGCTTGCCCGTGGCGGAAAATTCCAGATCATGGAAGGGCCCGCCAAGTTCAAACGCTTCGTTGTCATAGAGTTTCCGACCTTTGAACAAGGCGTCGCATGTTTTCAGTCCGCTGAGTATGATGAAGCCGCGCGCCATCGTCGCGAGAACGGAGCTGGCGAAGTCGAAACGATCATGCTCGAAGCAGGCGAATTCACCACCTAAATTCCTGACAGGACAATCGATATGAAGACAACGCGTGTTGTGATGCATGCCCAGGGTGGACCTGAGGTTATGCAGCTGGAAGACCATGAACTTGCAGGTCCCGGCGCTGGCGAAGTTCAGGTTGAACAGACGGCAATTGGCCTGAATTACATGGACATCTACCAGCGCTCAGGTGCTTACAAGATGTCCCTGCCCAGTCCCTTGGGGCTCGAAGCCGCAGGACGGGTTTTGGCCGTTGGCGAAGGCGTAACGGACTTTTCGGTGGGCGACCGGGTCGCCTACGGCCCGGTACTCGGCGCCTACGCAACGCATCGCAACGTGCCGAGTGCCCGTCTTGTCCAGATTCCAGCAGGAATTTCGGATGAGGTGGCGGCTGCCGTGCTCATGAAGGGGACAACGGTCGAATATCTTCTCAACCGCACCCACAAGGTCGGACCTGGTCAGGATGTTCTTTTTTGGGCTGCTTCAGGCGGCGTCGGTCAGTTGGCCGGACAATGGGGAGCTCATCTGGGCGCTCGAATGATCGGGATCACGTCTGGCCCAGACAACTGCGAGGCGATCCTGAAACTCGGCTATGCGGAAGCGATTGATAGAAAGAGCGAGAATGTAGCCGACAGGGTGCAAGAACTGACCGGCGGCAACGGCGTGCCCGTTGTCTATGACAGCATAGGAGCAGCCAGTTTCGATGACTCAATCGCAAGCCTCTCAAGGTATGGTCTATTTGTGTCCTATGGCGCGACCACCGGCGAGGCTCCACCGGTTGCACCGAGCCTCCTTCAGCATAACGGTTCGTTGTACTTCACCAGACCGACACTGGCAGATTACATCAAGGAACGGAGCGATCTTGTCCACGCGGCGGAGCAGGTGTTCCAACTCATCCTAGAAGGCGTTCTGACGGTCAATGTAAACCAGAAGATGCGTCTGGATGAGGTCGTGGAAGCACACCGTCTCCTGGCCGATGGCGTTACGACCGGATCAACGATCCTGATCCCGTAAGATTTGGATCGCTGCGCGAGCAAAGAACAGGTCGAACGGTGCCATGACCTCATCCCAGAGCTTTGCCGGCATCGCTGCCTTGATAGCGGCGGCCGTTGTTCTTACAACGTCCGCCGATGACATCACGATCCGGGCCTCTGCAGTCTCTCTGCTAGCCGTGGTTTTCTTCGCAACCCGAGTTGTCCCGGAAGTCCTGACGGCGATCTGGTGTTTTTTGGCCTTCTTGGCGATTGGCGCGGCTCCCGCAAACGTCATCTTTTCAGGGTTCGCCACCGGCGGTTTCTGGCTGCTGGTGTCCGGATTGATTGTCGGCTCCGCAATCACCCAAACCGGTCTTGGAAAACAAATCGCATCACGGATCTTCGAGCGGACCGGTACATCCTACAGCCGCGCGACGTTGATCCTTGCTTTAACCGGGCTCGGTCTGGGCCTGCTTATTCCCTCAACAATCCCACGGATCATAATCCTCGTGCCAATTGCCGCCTCATTGGCCGAGGTGATGGGGCATCAACCTGGAACGCGTGGACATATTGGTTTGTCAGTGACGGCTGCGGCCAGCACGCTTCTGCCGACCTACGCCATCTTGACCGCGAACCTTCCGACGATCGTCCACTACGGCGCTCTGGAGACTCTCTACGGAATTCATCCATCGTATGCGGATTATTTCATCCATCAGCTTCCAGCAAATGCTGTGCGATTTCTGATGCTCATCGCCGTCATGCTACCCTTTGCGAAAAACGCACAGCAAACCGATGGGATCGAGCACCCCAAGGTCGAACCACTCACTCGCAGCCAGTTTCATCTGCTTGGACTTCTCACTCTGGCAATCGTCTTTTGGGCCACGGATTCTCTGCATCACATTTCACCAGCATGGATCGCCCTAACTGTGGCTTCTTTAATCCTCGTTCCATCGGCAGGTTTCTTAAAGAAAGACGCAATGAAGACGAGCATTGACCTGTCACCGGCGTTCTTTCTGGCAGGTGTTTTTGCGGTGGCGGCGGTGGCAACTCACACGGGCCTGAACGGCTTGGTCGCCAACACCCTGATCCCATATCTTGGGCTCGGCCAAGGCTCGAATTTGCGCGATCTTTATTCGATCACAGGTTTTGCGATGCTGCTGTCTCATCTGACGACAGCGCCTGCGGCCCCTCTGGTCTTGGCGCCATTGGCGGAACCCATTGCCGTTGCCTCCGGCTGGCCAATACACACAGTCGCAATGGCTCAGGTCATCGGAATTGCCACCCCATTGCTCCCCTACCAGGCCCCTCCTCTGATCCTCGCAATGGCCCTTGCGAACCTGCCGCTTGCACCACTGGTGCGGGTCTGTCTTGCGCTGTTCGCTGGTAGCGCGCTGATCGGTCTGCCACTAACCTATTTCTGGTGGCAGTTTCTGGGCAACTTCTGATGCCTGTGTCAATGCGATCACGCTATTGCTGGGTTGATCTGCTTTTCAAATTCAAAGTTCAACGAGAACCTGCTCTCCGGATGCACCGAATAGGTCACCAGATAGATCTCTCCATCTGAATTCCTGTATCTGCGCAAGATAATCAAGGCCGGGGCGCCGGTATCGCATTGCAAAGGTTCGGACAAATCCTCCTCAATTCGTCCGACGAAGACTTCGACCTGAGCGTTCGCCGCGAAGTGGCCGTGTCTTTCCTCGATCTGTTTCAAGATCGAAACACCATTTGGATTTGGCTGATCCAGAACGTCTGCGAACGCTGGCTTCACGTAGGCATCCAGCCAGGAGATCGGTGCATCTGTCCCTCTGGCGAGCCTCATTGCCTTCAAGCAGCTCCACTTTTGTCCCGAGGCAACCCCAAGGAAGTGTGCAAGAGTTGGTGCAAGCTGTTCTTCGGCAATGGCCAGCTGCTTGCGATAGGTTTCACCTGGATAAATCAGCAGGTCTTCAAAAGAACTCATGGTGTGAGTAATCGCTTCGCGCGGCTTGTCGCGAAGGACGATCGTTCCCAACCCGGCGCGCGGCTCAATATGTCCCGAAGCTTTTAGCCCCGCGAGCGCCTGCCGAACCGTGAAGCGGCTCGCTGACAAACGTTCGCAGAGCACATGTTCTGTCGGCAAAAGACTGCCGACCGGATAGACACCACCCTCGATCTCAGCTCTCAACGCGCTCTCGATCTCAACGTATTTGGAAGGTGCCTTGCGCGACGAGGTTGGCTTTTTTCTCGCCCTTGACTGGTCCATGATAACTAGTCGCCCTGAAACTTGGCTCTCTCGATTGCAAGCAGAATCGCTGAATTGTCTATATCGCCCTCACCTTCAGCAATGCAATCGTCGACCATCGCCGAATAGGTTTCAGCGAAAGGCAAGCCTTGCTCAGCGTTGGCTGCCAGGGTCCGGATAAGTTTGAAGTCCTTCGCCGACTGCGCTATCCGGCCCAAGGGTTTGAAGTCTCGAGCCGCCATGAGAGGTCCCTTGGTCTCCATGACCGCGGAATAGGCGGCAGAATTGCGCGCCAACTCGAGAAAATCAGTTGGCTGAAGGCCAAGGGCCTTCGCAAACACCAGCCCCTCCGCGAGTGCTGCCCGATTCAGCCCGAGAACGAGGTTGATCGCGAGCTTGGCGCGATTGCCGTTTCCAATGCCGCCAACATAATAGTGGGCGCGGCCGAGCAGTGAAAACAGCCACGCATTGGCACTAGCCAGCGCCTCATTTCCACCAACGAGAAACACCGCATCGCCTTTGGCCAGGTCTTTGCTGGTTCCGGAAAGCGGCGCTTCCAGAAGGCGGATTCCATACCTCGCGGCCTCCTCCTCTAACTCCGGCATACGGTCGGGATCGCAAGTGCTGGTCGCAACCAGCGTGACGTCGCTCCCAGCAGGAGCGGAACGAATAACCGACAGCAGTTGGTCGGTATCAAAAACCGCAGCCAGAACCGTGTTAGAAGCCCAGATCTTGCCGGCCTGGGCAGGTTGCCCACCTGCTTGTTCGAGGTCGGCCATTCGGTCCGGATTTGGGTCGTACCCCACAACCGGATGTCCGGCCTGCAGGAGCCTATGGGCCAAAGCCTGACCTATCAAACCTAGACCGAAAACACCGATGCTATCGATCATCTTCATCTCCGGGACTTTGAACAAGCTCTTCATACAATGGAAAGAGCCATGAGAAATCCGTAGCCCCGTGACCGGTGGAGACTGCATGGGACAAAATATTGGACGTCATTGAACCGTAGGGAACGGACGCCTCCATCTTGGCGGCAAATGACATCGCCATGCCCAAATCCTTTTCAAGATTAGCCACCACTGATCGCGCATTCATTGTGCCATTCAAAATATCGCGGGGAAACCGCACCTCGCTAACGAAGCTTCGGGCATTTCCGGCGTTCAAGACGTTGACGGCTTTGTTCAAATCGAGACCGGCACGTTCGGCAAGTCGCAGCCCTTCACAAGTCGCAAGGAAGTTGCTGTGCAGGATCATATTGTGAACCAGCTTCATTGCATGGCCGGACCCCACCGCACCTAGGTGGAAGACCTGATCGGCAATTAGATCCAGCACCGGGCGGATGGCCGCCAAACTCTCAGCGTCCCCACCGACCATCAATGTCAGCGCTCCCGCGTCGGCTCCAGCTGCCCCACCTGTCATCGCGGCATCGAGATAGCTAAAGCCAAGTGCGGCGAGCTCCCCCGCCAGAATTTGACTCTTGGCGGGGTCCGACGTGGTCAAATCAACGATGATTTGGTTTGAACCGGCAACGCACCCACGTAACGCAAGGCCGATTTCATCGCTCGAAGGGACCACACACAAGATGATGTCGGCCTTGTCCACCAGAGCCTGACCGACATCAAACGAGACATTGCCCGAAAAGTCAGCGGCTTCAAATGCCTCTTCCTGCACATCTGAAGCAGCAACCAGCACACCGGCTTTATCCAGATTCCGCGCAATTCCACGGCCCATCTGACCCAAACCGACGACTGCGACCGCCTGGGTCATTTTGCAGCTTTCATATCCGCCAGCATGGCAAGGGAATGGTTTGAAAGCGGCAGGCTGATTGGCTCTCCGACCTCGGCAGAGATATCAGCAGCAGAATAGGTTTCCATCACCATCCGCGCGTGTTCGGGAGCCACCATCGGGGCAGTATCCATCAGGACCGATTCCAGAAAGTGGATCGTTTCTGGACCCATTTGACCCGCGAACATATGATCGACATGCTCACCCGGCATCGTCGACATGGGATACTCGGTCCCATTGGCGACCGTGTTCAGCCAGTTGTCTCGCGATGTGTCATCCAGGATCAGGGCTCCTTCGGTGCCTGTGATTTCGATCCAGGTTCCGCAGTAGTTCGGATAGCTCGGCGGCAAGTTCCAACCACCTCCGACAACAACCAAGGTTCCGTCGTCCATCGTGACGGTTGACCACATACAGTCATAGGAACCGTTCAGTTCCTTCATGTAACCGTAGGCTCCTTGAGAATACACTTTCACTGGCTTGGCCGGGGCCAACAGCCACATGACAAAATCCAGATCGTGGGTCGATTCCATAGCAACAGGCGAGAGTTTCACTCGATTTGCGATTTTCTTGCCGAGATTGCGCGACAGGTGTCTGCTCACCATCACATTGACAACCTTGCCGAGTTTGCCCTCGGTGATCGATTTTTTCGCGTAGGCGATTTTCGAGTTGAAGCGCTGGGAATATCCAATCGTAAACTTGAGATTGTTTTTGCGAGAGATCGAAATCAGCTCATCAGCTTCCCAAAGCTCAAGTGCGATCGGCTTTTCCAGAAGCACATGCTTCCCGGCTTTCAGGCAATCGCGTGCAATGGGATAATGGGACCCTTCCGGAGTGGTCGAAATGTAGACAACTTCGATCGCCGGGTTCTTGATGATATCCTGATAGTCAGTCGTCGCAGTCGCAGGATTGGTCAGAGCCTTCACTTCCGCCAGACGCTCGGGCTTGATTTCGCAAATGTGCAGCTTGTCAACGAGCGCCGATTTCGCAAGTGACTCGGCGCGAATTCCCCCACACCAACCTGTACCAATGACAGCGGCTTCGACCTGTCTCATGAATTCCTCCAGTTTTTGAATTTTCTCAAACCAGAGATATCATATTTGTCCGGACATTTAACTGGAAAAATCAGATATCGTAATTTTTCGACGCAATTTCGCAGTTATTGTTCGAACAATTACACAGCATAAAAAGTCGCTATTCCGATGTCATCGCATTCAAGGTGGTCTGTAAATGTGACTGCATTGCCTTGCGTGCATCTCCGCTTGCGCGCCGCTCCAATGCAGAGACAATTGCGTCATGCTCGTCGAAGGAATGGTAGTCGGACGGGGGAACAGTTTGCGAGGTATCCAAGCGCCTCCAAACCACCACGAGCCTCACCCCATTCACAATTTTGAAGAGCTCATGAAGCAAGGAGTTTCCCGACGCACTGGCAACAACGTCGTGAAAGGCCGCATCGAGTTTCTCGTATTCAGTCCAGTTGCGGCTCGACTTCATGTCAGCGCACAAGCTACGTAATTTGCGCAGTTGTTGAGGCGTCGCATGAAGTGCCGCCATTCTCGCCAGTTCGGGCTCCAGGGCTAATCGCGCCATCATTGCTTCATACGGACCTGTGCACTCTGACAGGGCCGCTGTACTGCCCGCAATGGAAACGTCATTCTTCTTTTCAGGCAAACGTGTGAGAAAAGTACCGCTCCCCACCCGGCGCTCCACACTCCCCTCCACCTCTAGAAGCAGAAGCGCCTTGCGCAACTCCGTGCGACTTATTCCGAGCGTGCCGGACAGGTCCCGTTCAGGCGGAAGCTTCGCGCCCACGCCCAAGCCGGAGTTCGCGATCCAGGACCGCAAACGCGTATGTGCTTTCGTGTTAATTGGTTTTCCAATTCTGACAATCGAGATTTAGCAAAAAATCAGGGAAAAATTCCCTACCTAATTATAATAATGAGGCTTTTTAAGACAACATCATACCGCTATAATTAGATTGACGCACAATATTGCAAAGAGATTTGCATTGGTCAACCATTTCATTCGAGTCCTCCTGATGTTGAACAATCTGACCTCGTCCGACACACGGGCTCACTACCGGCCTCGCCACGTTGCACCACCTTCACACCTGATCTCTAGGAGACATATGGGGGACCGTCTCACCACTATCAGTGAAGGTCCGCGTGACGTCTCTGGCACCATAGATCCACAGGATCACCAATCTGCCCGCGCCCGAATTGCGAAAGTAGTGTGGAACATTTGCGGGGACGAACGTCGTGTCCATCGCACCAAGCTGGACGATTTCTCCGCCAATCATGGCATCGGCCTGCCCCTCGAGGATGGTCACTTGCTCAGCGCAGTTGTGGCTGTGCAAAGGCGCAGCCGAGCCTGCAGGAAACGCGGTTGTGCCGGTGGTAAACGGCGTTTCTGGCGCGTTTCCCTTGCCAACCATTAACCGGGTTTCAACCCCATCCCCTCTGCTGAAAGGGGAAATCTCATCGTACGTAACGGTAATACCGTCGGTCATTTCTTGGATCCTCGTCTTCATATCAAAAAACCGCTGCCAGCAGCAGCGTCTAGGGAGTCAACTCTTTGCCCAATCTAACATCCAATATCTCAGCAGAATCTCTTAGATCCTTCATAAAACGTTGTTTTCTCGCCTGCGACTTTCCTGAATACAACGCCCAGGTCGCAGCTGATTTAATGACACAAGCCGACTTGAACGGACAGGATGGGCATGGCGTCTTTCGATTGCCTCAGTACGTCAATCGCATCTTGTCTGGCGGCATGAATGTCGACCCGAAATTTCGCGTTATCGAGGAGCGCACAGCGACCGCACTGCTCGATGGAGACAACGGCCTCGGACATCTTGTGATGCATCACGCGACCCAGATGGCGATGAACAAGGCGGAAACCACCGGCATCAGCTGGGTCGGCGCGCGTCACTCGAACCACGCCGGTCCCGCATCTCTTTACGCGATGATGCCGCTGAAAAAGGACATGATCGGAATTTACGTCGCAGTTGGAAGCGCCAATCATCTTCCACCCTGGGGTGGCACTGAGATGTTGTTGAGCACCAACCCGATCGCGATCGCGGTTCCCTCTGGTCAAAACCCACCGATCGTTCTGGATATGGCGACCACGGTCGCCGCCTATGGAAAGGTCAAAACGGCGGCGCAACGGGGCGAAACAATCCCTGAAGGCTGGATGATAGACAAAGAAGGCAACCCTCTGACCGATCCGACCCGCGCATCTGAAGGTTTTCTTCTCCCCATTGGCGGCCCCAAAGGCTATGGCCTGGCCTTGATTTTCGGAATTTTGGCAGGAACCTTGAACGGCGCGGCCTTTGGACAAGACGTGGTAGACTTCAACGCAGACAGCAAAACCACCACTAATACCGGTCATTTCGTCATTGCTCTCGACATCAAGGCCTTCACCGATCCGGCCAAATTCCGTGCAGACATCGATCGTATTTGGGACCAAATGAAGTCATCTCCCAAACTACCGGGAGTGGAAGAAATCAGACTTCCAGGAGAAAGACTTGCCCGTATCAAAAGCGAACGCTCCGCTTCTGGCATCCCCATCGCACCAGCGCTGAAATCGCAACTGGACAAGCTCGCGGAGAAACTGGGCATCACCCCTCTCTAAAAGAGTTACCTATCTTCGCCGATCTGCCATTCGTTAATACAAAGACCCGGGCCGTCGCTGCAAAACGACCCGGGTCAAACGTCGATTAGTTTCCGATCAACGTATAAAGGCGCTCGTCATAGAGGCTGCCGGTCAGCATGTTGAGAACAAACTGCGGATCCTCATTCACACCACCTGCTGCCGGAATACCGGACAGCTCATTGCGGAAAGCCTTCTTTTCCGGTGTGATCTGATGAGCTGCCTGCGAAGCCGCACTGTCCCACATTTCAACAACGCTCATGTGGTTACCACGGTTAGACTGCGTCAGAATATCAAAACGCATATTGCCGTCATGAGTGCGTCCGAATTCGGCAAGTCCGGTCATCATTTCGTTGCCGCAAGGACCGTTGGCATCCACCTGCCGATCGCAAGGTGCAAACTGCTCAGGCGGAATGATGTCGGCATGTGTGATGACATAGATTGTCTTGTCGTCACCTGCGGGCAACGTTGACGGATCAGCGGCACCAAGACCAACATGCGGGCGTTCATCATAGGGTGCATAGAGCATCGGCTCCAGTGCATTGCGGAAAGCAATGGTGTGGTCTGAAGCAGCGTGAGCGGATCGCGACTCAGGGCCATCCCATGCTTCCAGGATAACGAAGTGATTTCCCTGCCCAATGCGTTGCACAGCTTCGAAGCGCAAGTTTCCGTTCTCTGACTTGCTGTTCGCGACCTGATCTTGGATTAATTTCTTTGCAGCATCAGTGCTTGCAACATCAGTCTCAACATAGGTCACAATGAAGGTCGGCTTGTCAGACAGGATTGTGCCATCCTGTAGTTTAACATCGGCCTGTGCGCCCGTGCTTGCGAACAAAAGCAACGCCGCAGCAACTCCCGTAATTGATTTAGAAAGGTTATGCATAATTTCCTCCACATACTTGTATTATTTATTTATATCAGCTTTGAGCTGCGTCTTTTTATTGTAAAATCCATGAATTCGACGCGGAAAGCCCTATGGACTTCGCATCGGCAAAGGCGGAAAAATCGCATGCGCATGGGCGTTAAACCCGCCTTCTACAGCGCATTACCAAGAGACGCCTCCTAACCGCGTTTGCTTTAGTCTGGGGCAGTTTGTCCGGCGACAAGAAGCGTAAGAATTGGAAATGCGGAGCATTTCAGTCCTTTCGCGAAACCAGTGCGGGACAAATTGGCAAGATACTAAGGACGTTGAATTGGCTTTTGACTAAAGTGTCAGAGCCCTAAGTCGGACAGAAAGCCTGCTCTGGAGCAGCTTCCGTTCAGCAATGTGCCATTTCAACGTCCAATAAGCCGCATTTTTGGGTCCGTACGCTAAAGGGGCAAAGGGACGCGGAAACATCCGCGCCCCTCAGGTTTTTGGTTACTGGCTCGTCAGCTTTTCGACGAGGTCCTTATAGGCAACGCTCTGCTCTTTACGCATGGCTTCGTAGGTCGGGCCATCCAAGATATCGACGTTTTCGCCAAGGCGACCCATCATGCGTACGAAGGTTTTGTCGTCTGCCAAAGACTTGAATGCAGCGGTCAGTTGTTCGACAACCTCATCAGGCGTATCGGACGGTGTCAGCACGACACGGTGCATGAACCCAACGTCGCCCTCGACCCCAACTTCAGCCATGGTCGGCACATCGTCATAGATGCGCTCAGCGCCGGCTGTTGCCAGCACGCGTACTTTGCCCGCAGCAAGCTGTGGCGCCAATGCTGATGGGAAACCCATCGTGACATCTGCATCACCAGAAAGCAGCGCTTGCATAGCAGGGCCACCACCTTGGTAAGGAACAAGGTTCCAGGAAACATCCAGAGCTTTCATGACCTGGGCAGCAGGTACGAAGAGAGCACCCCAGTTTCCAGAATGCGCCATCTGGATTCCACCTGGATTTTCCTTGGACGCAGCAATGAGTTCCTCAAATGTCTGATAAGGGCTGTCTGCATTCACGACAACTGCGATCGGTGCATAGTTGATACGTGCGACTGGCTTGAAGTCAGCGCCCGGATCATAAGGCAGGGTCTCAACGTGCTGCTGAAGCATGTCGATGTAGTTATGCGTGAAAAGAAGGGTATAGCCATCTGCCGCTGCATTTGCGACTTCCTGTGTACCCTTCTGACCACCCGCACCAGGCGTCAAACGAACGATCATTGCCTGGTTGATGTAGCTCGGGATGATGGACGTCACAACGCGCGCGTTCAAATCATGCGAACCACCGGCACCAAGCGGAATCACCATCGTGATCGGCTTTTCCGGGAATTCGGCTTGGGCGATGCCGGACGACAAACCAAGTGCCATACCTGCAGCGACCATGACCGACGAGGTCATCTTGATGGTCTTCTTCAACATTTCAATTCCTCCCAATTGCATCTACGGAAAGTTGGCTTGACCAAGCCGATGCGCGTCTTGGCCATGCCTATTCACTTTGGGTTAGTGCGCAACCGTCTTACGCATACGCCTCCAAAGCAGAAATCCAATTACGGGTATAACCAGCAGAACTGCGAGGGCGCCTTGGCGATCGCCGAGGAAGAACCCAGCGAGATCACCGTTCGCCATAGCGACGGTTTGCCCAAACGCGTACTCCATCGGCTCACCCAGAATGAATCCCATCACCATCGGCATCACATCAAACTTTGCAGCCCGTGCAACGATGCCGAAGATCCCAAAACCAACCAGCATAAGCAGGTCGACCGAGTCCGAACGGAAAACATAGGCGCCCGCGAAAGCAAACATGATCACCAAAGGGATCAAAACCGAGACCTTGATCGTCACCAACCGCGAGAAGAACGGAATAGACAGGTAGCCGATGGCCAGGAACATGAGGTTTGCGAACACCATCGCAATCAGGATCGCGAAAACCGTTGCACCTTGCTCATCGAACAGCTGCGGACCGGGCCGCAATCCTTGAGCGACGAATGCTCCGAGAAGGATCGCCGTTACATTGTCTCCAGGAATACCCAGCGTGAGCAGAGGAACCATAGTCGGTCCATTCACTGCGTTGTTTGCAGCCTCCGCAGCTGCAACGCCTTCGAGTTCCCCTTCCCCGAACGTCTCAGGATGATCAGACGCGTTTTTGGCAGCTGAATAGCCCATCATTGCGGCGACAACCTGCCCCAGGCCGGGGATGGTCCCAATGCCCGTTCCAATAACCGTAGAACGGCAGATCGTTCTCAACGTTTTTTTGAACTCAGCCCACGTCAGTCGTTCGCCCATAAGTCCAGCAAGATGGCGAGCCTTCTCATTACGCATCACCACGCCGGCAACTTCCGGGATTGCGAACACGCCTATCAACATCGGCAAAAGTGGAATACCAGACTTGAGTTCAAACAACCCAAAGGTGAAACGCTCTACGCCGCCCAACGGATCGGTTCCGATAAAGGAAAGCCAGATTCCAAGCAGCATCATGATCAACGCCCGCATCGGGTTGGATCCCGATGTCGCTGCAATGATCACCAAACTCATCAAGAGCACTGCGAACAGCTCTGGCGGTCCGAACTGCATCACCAGATAGGCGATCGGGAAGATCATCATCATCGTAAAGATGTCGCTCGACATATCGCCAAGCACCGACGAGAACAGGGCCATGTCCAGCGCTTTGCGCGACTTGCCCTTTTGGGTCAGCTTGTAACCATCAATTGACGTTGCAACCGCCGCACCCGTACCAGGCATCGAGACCAAGATCGCAGGAATGCTTCCCCCGAAGATCCCTCCTTTATAGATTCCCAAAAGGAAGGGAATGCCAACGATAGGATCGAGGAAGAAGGAGATCGGAAGCAAAATGGCCATCGCCATAAGCGTCGTAAATCCGGGTAGCGCGCCGACGAGCATGCCGCCAAATAGGCCAAGGCCCATCATCACGAAAGTATCAACGCGCAGCGCGAGGCCGAAGCCCTCAATGAACTGTTCAATCATCGTGTATTCTCATCAATCTCAATTTGTTCACTGGCTCATCCACCCAGAAGACTGCCATAGGCCAATTCAATGACGTTAAGCTCCGGCAGGGATACAGCCAGCAGTCGCGTTGCTCCGAGGTAGAGCAACGACGGCCCACAGATTGACAACACTGCAATTTGTGCCCAATTCCGATTTCCCATCTGCACCGACAGAAGCGCCGTTGCGACCGTTGAAGAAACTTGGAAGCCCAAAGGCACCATCAACAGGGCATAACCTGTCAAAATGGCAAAGAAGTAGGTCCCGCGATACCAGCCGTTTTTGCCAAGTGCCGGTCCTGACTCAATTTGGAAGCCTCGGACCTGCATGCCCACCTGCAAGACACACAGCAGTGCCATCAGGATTAAAATGACGGTCGGGAAACTGTCCGGAGAAATCGCCGTCAGAGACCGCCCGAACAACAATTTCGGCGCAGCAACAAGACTTCCCATGAAAACGAGCGCTAGGCAGGCAAGCACCAGAACGGTGACCGCGAACATGAACGCTGGAGACTTTTTTACTTCGCGGCTAATCATCGCAACAGGATGCTCCTCGCTGTTTATTTACATCGGTCATCAATTCACCTGCGCCAGATCGTTTTCAAAAAGATCGATCAGTTCAGAGCTGAATCTCTGTCTGGTTTTTTCGACTTCAGCTCGGGTCGCCTTCGCAAATTCGGCCCGTTCCGGCGCTGTCAATTCGATGAGTTTCACGCCGTCAGCAACGAGCGCTTTGGTGCAAATCCCATCGTCTTCCTCCGCCAGTTGACGCTGATACCGGGTCGCCTCCGAGACAGCACTCATGACTGCCTCACGCACCTCGGTCGGCCAAGACTCCACTGTTTTGCGGTTAAACAGAACCAAGGCGACACCAAGAAGATGCCCGGTAAGCGTGATCTTGCGATGGGTCTTGTGAAGATCGAAGTTGTAGATATTGGTCAGAGGATTTTCCTGCGCATCAACGCGGAAGTTTGCAACGGCCTCCGGCAAGTCACGGACATCAATCGCCATCGGATCGAACCCCAGTGCCTTAAAAACACGTTGGTGGTCGTCGCTGGCCAATGTCCTTAACTTCAGACCATCACAATCCTCCGGTCGCCGGATTTCGGTCTGAGCAGAGGAAATGTGCCGCAGGCCGTTGTCCCAGTACCCCAGGACCACAAACCCAGTTTTGGCGGCAACCTCGTCCGAAAGGCGGCGTCCCAAAGATCCATCCAGAACACCATAGGCATGCCGGCGATCAGCTACAGCAAAATGCTGGTCAAACAAAGCCAGCTCAGGAACCCGTCCGGCGAGGTAGCTCGACGAGAAGTAGCACCCGTCCAATTCCCCGCTCTCCGTCAACGACAGGAGGTCTGAAGCCTTGTGCCCTTGCGACACGATGTTCTGCCGGAACTCTACGTCGACCCTATCTCCAAGCGCACTCGACAAGAGTTCACACAATTTGCGCGCGCCGCGGGTGTGGACCGAGTTATCGCCCTGATAGCCACCAAATGTTATCTTAATCGGGCTCATGCCAGCTCCTTCATCAGCTCGTCTGGAGCGACGGGCAGTTCGACCGGACACCCGCGCTTTGCGGAAAGGTCCATCGCCATCGTCATCAGCAAGTTGCGGTGTCCGTCAGCTGCTGTCGCATGCGGTGTGCGTTGCCCGGTGTAGAGATGCTGGTACCAGGCGTTGGTCTCTTCGCGCATTGGACCCCAGAGTTGGCCGTCGTGCAGATCGCCCGGCGGATAGCTGGTGAGGAACTCCACATGCCTGTCCGGCGCAGTGTAGCCCTCCGGCGCATAGCCCGCGCCTTGGGCGACATTCGTCGCCATCACGAGATCGCGGTGCGTATCCTCTACGTCGATGACACCTTCCGAGCCGACGATCCCGATTTCGATTCCGTAGACGGCGCCAGGCCATACCTCCGGCAGCCCCCATGAAATGTTCATGGAAAAAATCGAACCGTCATCCATCGTAAAGATGCCAAACGTGGAGTCTTTTGTACCCCACTTGCCCAGCACCTTATCGGTCGACTGTGCGAAGACGCTTACCGGCGTCTTGCCTTCCATGAGCCACAGAGACATATCGAGACTGTGCGTACCGGAGACCACCATCGGCGTCAGGGTCGCCCGATCCTGAGTACGTTGCACGGTCGCAAGTGGCACCATTCTGTTCATGAAAGCTCTGGTCACGACAGAATGAACGTCGCCGATCTGTCCGGTGATCAATCGTTCTTTGATCGCGAGGAAGCGACGGCGAAAGCGATTGGTGTAACCAATCACGGCATCAATATCGTTGGCTTTGATCTGCTCGAAAAGTTGTGCGGACTGACGTGCATCTGTAGCAAGTGGCTTTTCGATGAAGAGATCATGCCCCTTCTCGATCGCGAGCATCGTCGGATCAAAGTGGAAGTTTTCATCTGTCGCAATGATCGTCGCGGTGACCTCCGGTCGGGCAAGAAGCTCCCGGTAGTCGGTTGTAAAGAAATCCGCGTTGATATCGGTGGCAAGCTTCCGGCCGATGTCCGATTTCAGGTCGCACAATCCGACCCAGCCAACGCCAGGATACGCACGCGCAAGCTCGGCCCTGATACGCCCGATCGTCCCGCACCCGACGATGGCAAGTCCGATTTCCTTGCGTGTTTGTTTAAGCATTCCGAGTTCCTTCAAGATTTTGCGCGGCATACTCCGCATCATTGCCTTTCGCGGACCGCATCGCCCGTACCAGACCTTCGATCACGACAAGACTGACGCAGATCATCAGCCCTGTTCCGATCCATTGCGACAAAACGAAACCGATTGACTTGTCGTCAAAAACGAGCAGCGAGCGCCGGAGGTTTTCGTCCGCCAGCGGCCCAAGGATGACACCAAGAACGACAGGAGCGACGGGAAAGTGGAATATTGTCAGCAGCCAACCGGCGGCGCCTGCACCGAACATCACCCACACGTCGAACATGGAGAGCTTCACCGCATAGGCACCAATCACGCAGACCGGAATAATCAGCGGCATCAACACGCCACGCGGCAGGCTGAACAACTTTACGCAAGGTGCAATCAGAGCGAAGGCGGCCAGATACATCATGAAGTTGGCGATGATCAGCGCGCCGTAGATGAAGTAGATCAATCCGGGATGATCCAGCTCGATTGTCGGTCCAACGCTAACATTCTTGAGCGTCAAAGCCGCCAGAAGCGCCGCGGCCGCCGCATTCCCTGGAATACCAAGCGCCAATGTAGGCAGCATCGAGCCACCAATATTGGCGTTGTTTGACGTTTCAGCGCAGACCAGGGCCTCATAGCTACCCTTGCCCCACTTCATCTTTTCTTCAGGCTTCGCCCGGCGACGACCGATGTCGTACGCCAAGAAAGAAGCTACATTCGCGCCAGCACCAGGAATGGCCCCGATAAATGTTCCAAGGATACCCGAGCGGACGGCAGACGGCGCAAAGCGCATTAGCAACCCGAAACGCGGCATCAGGCGCCCAACCTTGCTCGGAATGGTCGGCGTGTCCTTTGAGGGGAGCGTCCTTAGAACTTCCGCAAGACCGAAGAGCCCGATCAGGATCGCAACGTAGGAAACACCATCGAAAAGCATGAAGCTTCCAAAGGTGAAACGAGGCACGGCATGAATCGAATCCAAGCCGACAAGGGACACGAGTAGGCCGATCCAACCTGCGATCCAACCCTTCAACGGCATGGAGCCGGCGGCCATGGAACCAGAGACCATGATGCCAATGACCGCAAGCCAGAACATCTCCCAAGAGCGGAAGTTGAGTGCGAAGGTCAAAATCAGCGGGATCAGGGTAATCAGCAAAACAATGCCGATGCTTCCGCCAACGAACGATGCCGCGATTGACATCCCTAGCGCCTGGCCGCCCTCTCCTCTTTGAGCCAGTTGATGCCCCTCGATCATGGTCGGAACGGCGTCTGGCGTGCCTGGAATATTGATCAGAACGGCCGAGATCGCTCCGCCAAAGACACTGCCGGTATAGACGCCCAACATGAAACAGATCGATGCGTCCTGGGACAGGCCAGCGGAAAGCCCGATCAACAGTCCCATCGCCATCGTGGTCGACAGACCCGGCAGCGCTCCCCAGATTATACCGAGACTGACACCGGCGAGAGTAAGAGCGAGGAGGCTCGGGTTCATAAGCTGAAGAAATGCATCAATCATGACTTAGAACCCTCCCGGCAATGGAATTTGGAAAATTTTCTGAAACACAACCGAGAGCACCAGCGTCCAACAGGCCGAAATAGCGACGATTGCGAGAAGCGGGCCGCCCCAATAAGCCCTCATGATTGCCGACAGGGCGAGTATCGTCAGGGGTTCAAACGCGCTCAGTACGTAGTGAATACCGGCAACCTGAAGGTGCATCTGAAACGCAAGCCATTGCAGGCCGGCGATATAGATCGCGATCGCAGCAGCCAATGGAACGGCGCGCATCTGCTCAGATATCTCACCCGGCGCGAACCTCATCAAAGGTGTTCCTGACCGGCGCCGCTGCACTGCCGAGATTGCAAGGAGAATTGCCATTCCCCCAAGCGATACAGCAGTCAAAAGTGGCAAGAGCCCGGGCGCGGTGGCCAATTCACCTGGCACGGGCAGCATGAGCGACGCCACAATAACAAGCGTAGCAATTCCGAGCAAAACCGCAGCCGCAATGAGGTCGAGGAAAGGAGCTGCGTAACCCGCATGCGCATCCTCACCCTCAAATTTAATCTCATCTACCTGACCAGACTTCACGCCGAAGACCTCAAACAATGGACAAAGAAGGGATTCCGGGCGCGGCTTTTCTACGCGCCCGAAAATTTGGCGATGTGCTACTTGATTGGAGCTGGCGTGTAGCCCTTCGGCGGCCACCAGGCATCGAAGTCTTCCGGCTTAGGCAGACCCAATGCGTCGGCCGTCTGGACCTCGGCGCCAATCTGGTCCTGGAAGCGATTGAAGATGTCGACCGTGACAGTCTCCATCAATGCCCCTTCCCGATCAGCTTCCTCGCCCACCTTGACATCAAGCTGGAAGAACTTTGCCTTCATCAGGTCCTTGAACCCCTCAGAATTCGCTGCAGCACGGAAGCCATCAGCTAATTCCTGAAGAACTTCCGGCGGAAGGTCGCGGCGCATCATGAAGTTGTAGGTCGCACCAACCGGAAGAATCTTGCGGCTTTCAGGAATGATGGACGCGATCGACGGCAGAACCGTACCGTCATCCAGAACGATGTCCTCTGCGCTCGTCTGGCACAGGTTTCGCATCTCGCCAGCGCGTATCAGATCGATGTGCTCGTGCACGCCGCCGCCCGAAATGTCGGTCTCGCCTTGAAGGCCGGCCAACGTGGCAGGCTTGCCGCCTTTGTAAGGAACGTATTTCAACTCAATTCCGGCAAGGTCGGCAACGATCAAAGCAAGCTCGTGCCATACGCCACCGGTACCAGAGGTCGAGATCGATACACTGCCCGGATTTGCTTTGGCAGCAGCAATCATGTCCTCAAAGGTTTGAAATGGTGAGTCTTTTCGTACAGACCAACTCGCGAGCGCATTGGCCGCCTTCATCGGAACCCATTCTTCCCAAGGCGTGAATTCGGCATGTCCGAGGACGCGGACAAAACGGTTGTAGTTGGCGCCGCCGAGCAGCGTATAACCATCCGGCCGAGCCGCAGAAACATACTGGGTTGCCACACCTCCCACAGCACCGGGCTTGTTGACCACATTGATGGTCCAACCCTTGGCAGCAGCCATTTCCTCAGCCAGCTTGCGCATGATCGTATCAGTACCACCGCCTGCCGAATACATGACAACAAGCGTGACCGGACGACTTGGGTAGCCTTGCGCAAAGGCAGAACCCGGGATCGTAATTTCCAACGCTGCCGCACCAGCCAATCCGGCTGATCCCGCGAGAAATTTACGGCGATCCAAGCCACCTGTCTTTTCATCACTCATGATTTTTCCTCCCAGTTGATTGCAATGGACTTGTGCCCTTTCTGCAGTTTCACGCCCCCTCAAGCGCGATCTTCTTTCGCCCCCCGATACCCATTTTCTTCAAGAAATTCGGTCACTTGCGGCTCAACATCAGTCTCCATAAGAGCGTTCCATCTGTTGTTGAAACCAAACAATGCAATCACCGCTCCCAACTCGACAATTTGCTCCTCGGAAAAATGCTTGCGCATTTCGACCATGTCGTCTGGATTGGCATAGGAAGGACATTGCCCTCCCGTCAGCGCCACTCTGAGCGCCGAACGCTCGGCTGCGGAGAAGACCAGTGCCGTTTCAAACTCCCAAATCGCATCGAGTTTTTCCTGCGATACTCCAGCATCAGCGCCATTTTTAAACGTGTGTGCAGAGCAATAGGAGCAGCCATTGGAGAGACTGGTGACATGAGCCACCATCCAGCGAAGCTCTGGATCGACCTTGCCATCCGGATTACGGACCACGGCGCGGATCAGCTCCAAAACAGCCTTTGCAATCTCAGGTCGCCGAGACAGCGTCAACATTGAGTTTGCGGTGAACCCGGTAGCAGACGCCAACCAAGCAATATCCTCCTGCGCCTGCTTGGTTTCAGACATCGACAAAGGTGATACGTGCGGCATAATCCCTCCCAGATTTCCACTCGCTTCCAGCAAATAATCAGATCGATTGGTTCACCAATCTAATCTAAAAATTTATCGTCCAACCATTTTATATATCACTGTAAATATATCAATATTAATATCGCTTTTCTTGTCCAAATTCTTTAAATCTGCATAGTATTTAGCAAAATTGGTCGACCAATATGTCAATATTTCAAGTCGGCACTCTGCTGCTCAGGAAATGCGCGCGAACGATCTCGCAACACTTTCGAATTTCGGCAACCAATTGATCAGAAAACAACTGCACGACGGTCGTCGCTTCTTTCGTTGCAGGCTCGATCAATAAGTAGTCCACGGTCATATTCGGCCGAATGATCGGATGGAGATGAACGCCAGAATTCTCCAAGTCCGGAAGGCAAAGACATCCAGGCAAGATCGAACACCACTCACCCTGGCGAACCAGGTTGAGCGTGGTCATCATGGAATCCATCTCAAGAACTGAGTGAACTGCCCCAGAAAAAGCGTTCAAATGCTGATCAATTTTCGCACGTCTCGCATTCCCCGGTCCTGGAAGCGCCAGTTTCAGCGGTGGGACTGCGGACAAATCTGCGCCGCCCGTTACGCCGTCGAGCGGCTGGGGGCTGACCAAAATTTCAAGATCGGTTTCGAGAAAAGTTGAGCGTAGACCATTCCCAAGATCGCCTCGAGGAACAACGGCAAGATCGAGCTCGCCGGCACGAACCATTTCAGTCAGGACCGCGCTATAGCCCTCGGTAACTTTCACTTCCACCATCGGATTAGCGTCGAGAAAATGTGTCAACACAGGTGCGAGGATGGCTCTGGCAAACGTTGGCATTACGCCAACGCGAACTTCGCCAGATAGTAATTTGGATTGGTCCGAAACTTCTTCTTCGAGCTTTCCAATTTCACGCAAAATTACTGCGACGCGTTGATAAATTCGGTCACCCGCTTTTGTCGGTGCAACGCCGGATGAACTGCGCTCGAAAAGAGACAGGCCCAAAATTTGCTCAAGGTCGCGAACCTGAACACTCACGCCAGATTGAGTTGCGTGGACTTTCTCAGCCGCAGCAGTAATCGATCGCTCTTCATATACAGCAACAAAGAAACGCAAATGCTGGAGCTTTATCTTCTTCATTCCGTCCGTATGTCCCTGTTGCAATACCCAGATCAAATTGAGTGTTTGGTGAACCAGAGAGCTGCCCAGATGATAGCCGGCAAGGACAAAAACGTTAGCAGGGTCGAAACGACAACGGCTCCCGCGACTTGGTTCGAATTGCGATGATACTGCTCGGCAAAAACATATGTCACGATTGCTGTCGGCATGGTTGCCAAAATGAAGGTGACGCCGGCCACCGTGCCGGTAAGATCCAGAGCGTAGATGACGATCAGCGCTGACACAACGCCGAGACCAAGTCGTCCGACCGCAATCGCCATAGCGGGTTTCAGGTCCGTGACCTTCAGCGTCGCCAATGAATTTCCCAAGAGGATCAACATCGCTGGCACCATCATGCCTCCCAGCATTTCGGTTGTTTTCAGAACAACCTGAGGAACTGGAAGCTCCAGGATGGTCACGGCTAAAACGAGGAAGATCGAGTAAATCAGCGGTTGCCTGAGCAGATGCGACAGGCTCACAGTTCCCGCCGCAATCGATACGCCGACAGAATGCTGTATCACCGCGACGACGAAGAAGTAGGCGGCCCCGAGCTTCATGCCTTCGTCTCCGAACGTCAGGATCGCGAGCGGCAATCCCATATTTCCGGAGTTCGGCAACATCAGGCCTGGCAGGTACCCACTCACGGATGCGCCTGTCCCCCACACCAGCAGCAGGCCTAGCAGCCCCGAAAGCGCCATACACCCGGCGGCAGCCAGCGCCATTATTTCCAATGAACCGCTGCTGACGTGCATGGACGTAAGCGTATGGAAAATCAGCGCTGGCGTTGCCACAAGAATAACGATCGAACTCAGCGTGCGAGAATGCAGGCCGAGTGTAGACTTCCCCATCACGTAGCCGATAAAGGTGATGATCGATATTGGCCCGAGAATATTCAACAGGTGAAGCATATTTCACTTCTGGTTGCCGGGTATTGCAGATTGGTTGAGAAGGAAAAGTCATCAGATTGCAACTACACCCCGTTTAATTTCCCAACGAAACAACCTGATCCAACACCATGCGTGATTGAGCGGATACTAGACACCCCTTTGTTCAAGAAGGTGATAGTTTCAATCGTCAACAATGATGGGACGCCGGTTGTTTGCTGACTGTCGATGCAGCCAGCAAACGTCAATGAAACCATATTGAAAGCCATCGCGGTTGCGATCCCTCACAAACACAGGTAGCGGCAAAGTCCCAGCCAGGTTTCCTCCCTTAGCTGAGATTAATTTCCTCACCATTGAGAACCCAGTTTTCCTCAACCCGAGTACCAGATTGCTGCAGCATCATTGAAACAGCGCAGTGATGACGCAGCTTGCGGACGACCTCCAATGCCCCTTCACGTGGGCCTTCGTAATCGGCCTTGATCGTTAGGATCGTCGAGGGAAATGGAATTTCGACCGGGGAGATCAAACGGGTACCGTGGCTATCCATGGTGACCGCAATATCAATATCCATATTCTTGAAAACGATGCCATTTGCGGCTGCCAGCTTGTTCGAGATGACATGGGTACAGCCAATCAGACCCATGAACACATACTCGACGGGCATAGGGCCCTCATCGGTCCCACCACGTTGAATCGGCTCGTCAATAACGTAGTTCTTTCCGCGCGCTGTAGCGGTCGACTTGGTCGAGGTCACTTGTTCTCCAGTGACCTTGAACTTCCAAATTGGCTTTTCTTTAGGTGCAGCCACGTCTCACTCCCTTGTAGCTTCTAACTTTTATTTCAAGAATTCCTGAGCGATCGTCAGGAACGTGTCCGACTGCTCCAAATTCGACAAATGCGCTGCATTGGGAACAATCTTGAAAACTGCATTCGGCGTACGCGAGGTCATGTCCTCCATGACTGCCACAGGGGCCGCCATGTCGTTTGCGCCGGTTGCGTACAAGGTTGGGCACTCGATCTGCCCCAAGTCCTTCAAAAGATTGAGGGACTGCAGGCATTGAGCGGCTCCTTTGTAGCCAACAGGCGACGTCGCAGCGATCATCTGGCGAACCAGGTCGAGAAGTTCCGTATTTTCGGCATCATCAAGAAAAGGACCGGTGAACCAACGTTGCATCGTAGGGTCGATGAGCCCGCCGATCCCGACTTCGTCCAGCTTGGCAATGTTGGCGTCCCAGATCGCTTTATAAGGATCTGGCGCATCCGCGCGCGCATCGCAGCAAATAAGGCGCTCAATCAGCTTAGGCTCACGCAGGGCCAACGCCAGGCCAGTCATCCCGCCAAGGGAGATGCCCATGAAGTCAGCACGCAAAATTCCAATGGCCGTACACAACGCGAGAACGTCATCGGTTAACTCATCGAAGCTGTAGGGCGCTTGCCCTGGGCCACTCTTACCATGACCGCGCGTGTCATACCGCAGCACACGCCGCGACGCTGTCAAACCCGCCATTTGCGGTTCCCAGAGCCGTCTGTCGGTTGCAAGGGAGTTTGACAAGATCAACCAGGGAGCGTCTTCCGGACCATCGATCTGATAGGAGATCATTGTGCCGCCCGCTCCGGCGACACTTCCACTTACTGACAACGACATCAATTCTCTCCCAGAGCAGAATTGATCTTCGGCATGACTTTTTCGGCCATCAGGATCATTGAGTTACGGCCCTTGTCGTAGTCGGTCCAGTCATGACCGGCATAGACAAGTTGACCGAAAGCACCTGTGGCTTCCCTGAATTCCAACACCTGATCTGCGACACTCGATGGGTCACCGTAGATCACCAACCGGTCCAGCACATAATCCAGTGTCACATCCTCATCGGGCATGTTCTGGTCTTCCTTAAACAGGTTGAGGCGACCACCTTTTCTGAGCTTTGTCAGCAAGCTGCTATAGTAAAGGACGTAGGGGCTTCCAGGATCTCGGGCATAACTGCGTGCAGTTGCCATATCTTCGGCAACGCAGAGGTTCTTAGCCACCCGCCAGTTGTTGAAATCAGCAGCGCGACCACCCTCGACACATCCCTGGACATAATTTGGCCAATGGCTCGCAACCCATTTAGGAAGCAGGAAATTCGCGCTAATGGGCTCCCACCCACGGGCTGCCATCGCGGTCACGCCTTTGGAAAAGGGTGCAACGACAGTTCCGACGATCTGAGGATGTGGTGCCTGGTAGGGGCGCATGATCGCACCCTGCCCGATTTCCGGCATCATCGTATTTTCAGTCGAGACTTTGTAGTATTCCCCCTCCAGATTGTAAGGAGGCTCTCCCGCCCAAATGTCCAGGACCATGTTGATGCATTCAATGAACATGGCATTGCGGTCATTGTCGAGATTGCCGAAAACCTCAGCATCCGACATCAGACCACCGGGTGAAATACCGAAGTTAAACCGCCCCTCAAGCATATGGTCGAGCATCGCGACTTCGGCGGCCACACGGGCCGGATGTGAGTTGGGAAGATTTACTGTCCCCGTACCGAGCACGATGTCCTTGGTTTCGTAGGCCAAGCTTGCCATGAAGGCGACAGTCGATGTGATGATTTCAGCCTGATCTGTGGTGTGCTCACCACAATATCCCTCGGCATAGCCCAGCTTATCTGCAAGAATGAAGGCCTCTCGATCCTCCCTCAAACTCTGAGCATAGGGCTTCCCCAACGGATGAATCGGCATCGTAAAAAATGAAAGCTTCACAATCTCAACCCTCGATTATTTTTCATTCTCGAGAAAGCATGCCTTGATCCAGGTCATACCGATAGTGATGTTTGCTAATGCCATCCATCTGTTTTGATTATACCGAAGCCTTTCGAGGGCATACTTAAAACCGAACGCAGGCATGAGCAGAGATCAGTTGCACTTAGGGACTCGACTGCTAGGTTTTTATCGATATTGAGATCATCAGGGGCGCAAAACCTATGAATGCGTACACGCCAAACATGCCAACAGATCAAATCGACACCCGTGTACTGCGGGATATAATGGGCCAGTTCGCTACTGGTGTTACAATCATCACCACGCTCGGTGACAACGGAGCGCCGGTCGGGATGGCAGCAAATTCCTTTGCATCCGTCTCGCTCGACCCGCCCCTTGTCGTCTGGAGCATAGATCTGAACGCACCAAGCCTCTCGGCGTTTCGCACTCACCCTTCATTCGCAATCAACATCATGTGCGAAGACTCGAAGGATCTTGTGATGAACTTCGCCAAGCCGTCGGATAACAAATTTGCCGATGTGTCCTGGCAAGCAGGCTTAGACGGTGTCCCGGTTCTAGATGCCGCATCAACCGTCATTCAATGCCGCACAGAAAACCGCATTGAAGGCGGAGATCACGAAATGTACCTCGGGCGCGTTATTGATTGCCACAAGACGGACAAGGCACCGCTGATATTTCACAAGGGCAAATTCGCAAAACTAGGAAATCTACTTTGAACGCTCAAAACGCGCCTTTGACTGTTGCCGTCGCCGGATTTGGTTGGTGGGGTAAACACATTGCGACTCGTCTGAAGTCTCATCCCTTCATCAAGGTGGCTGGGATCATTGAGCCATTTGTCGGAAACCATTCGGCGATAGGCGACTTGGGGCTGAACGTTATCCCCGATCTTGCCGATGCACTCGACCAGGAGGGTATTGATGCGGTCATACTGACCACGCCGAACCTCCTGCATGAAGAGCAGGTCGTTCAGTGCGCCTTGGCCGGAAAGCATGTATTTTGCGAAAAACCCCTCGGCCTCACAGCCGCCAGTGCACGCAGGTCTGTAGCGGCTTGTAAGGAAGCCGGAGTTCTTCTTGGTATTGGCCACGAGCGCCGTTTCGAGCCTGCGATGCTGGCCTTGAAATCCTCAATCGATAACGATGAATTGGGCACCGTCATGCATGCGGAAGCTGCGTTCAGCCATGACAAGCTCATTCACACGCCCAAAGGTGACTGGCGGACGAGCAAGGAGGTTTGCCCTGCTGCTGGAATGACCGCGATGGGGATCCATTTGACCGATTTGCTGATTTCCTTTTTCGGTCGCGTCGAAACCGTTCAGGCCATGACTGCAAGCCGCTCGCTAGGCTGGGAAACCGGTGACGTCGTGACGGTACAGCTGGGTTTTGAGGCTGGCATGACAGCGACTTTGAGTGCGGTCCTACATACACCGCACTTCATCCGCATGCATGTGTTCGGCACTGAAAAATGGATTGAAGTACTGAACGATAGCCATCCTGACACGCCCGACGGGATCGTCCGCGTTCTGACCGCGCAGACCGGTCAGCCGGTTGAGCAGAAAAATTATGACTGGGAAGATGCCGTTGTCGCAAATCTTGAGTCTTTCGCAAGATATGTCTCAGGCACCGGTTCCTATCCCTTCACGCTTGAAGAGATCGTCCACAACATTGAAGTGTTGGAAGCGATCGCAAAATCCGCAGAAAACCGGGAAACGATATCTCTAAAAGATATCTGATGGGACAGATCGGCCGCCTCTTCACGGAGCGGTCGTCCATTTTCATGTGACAAAATTTAGATGCCGAAGGCGACATGCGATCGGCAAAGGTCACGTCTGCAGCCAAAATGCTGCTCATTTTCGAGCTTCCATAGACAGACGACAACGGTCTCAGAAACCTTGGTTTCTCCGAGACCGTTGCCAATCTGAATGGGCGCAATGAATACGCTGAGCGACCCGGGTGCCGAAGGTAGTCGGCAAGACAACCTTGCAATCCAAGGGTCCAAGATCCTGATGGATCGTTTCACGGCAGTTCAGCTATAAAGCCTAGTCCGCAATGACGCTTTGACGCTGCTGCCCGAGCCCCTCGATACCAAGCTCGACAACATCACCAGCCTTCAAATAGCGCGGCGGTTTCATGCCCATGCCAACGCCAGGCGGTGTACCGGTGGAAATCACGTCACCTGGATGCAGCGTCATGAACTGGCTGAGATAGGAAACCACATGAGCCACGTGGTAGACCATCGTCTGGGTCGAACCGTTTTGAACCGTCTCGCCATTGACTGTCAGCCACATTTTCAAGTCTTGCGGATTCTCGACTTCATCACGTGTCACCAGCCAGGGACCAATCTGGCCAAAGTTGTCGCAAGACTTACCTTTGGTCCACTGCCCTGCCCGCTCGATCTGAAACTCGCGCTCCGATACATCGTTTGTCACCGCGTAGCCAGCAACATGGTTCATCGCGTCCGCTTCGGAAACGTATTTTGCCGCTGAGCCAATCACGACGGCGAGCTCTACTTCCCAATCCGTCTTGGTGCTGCCCCGCGGAATGATAATCGGATCATTGGGGCCGCAAATAGCGCTGGTCGCCTTCATGAAGGCGACCGGTTCCGGCGGCACATCCATCCCGCTTTCGGCCGCATGATCGGCATAGTTCAGACCGATACAGATAAATTTTCCGGTTCCGGCAATGGGCGGCCCGAGACGCGTATCTGCGCCAATTTTTGGAAGGCTCTGGGGGTCGATTGCGCGTAAGGCTGACAAACCGTCATCTGACAAGACAGAACCGGCGATATCCGGCACGATACCTGTCAGGTCACGAATAATACCCTGTTCATCCAACAGACCCGGCTTCTCGGCGGCCGGCGCACCATGGCGCAAAAGTTTCATGCATCATTCCTTGAAAGTGGTGGACCTGCGGCAGTCGCCGCAGGTCCGTGTGCGATAGTGTCAATCGTATAGAACAGCCGCGATTTCAGGGTCATCCATATTCGAGGCATCATAGTAGTAGAAACCGGTGTCGATGACCGGCGGAACAGTTTCGCCATTCATCGTCATGACTGCAGCCTTGACTGTTTCATAACCAATTCCGACAGGGTTTTGGGTGATTGCTCCCGCCATGAGGCCTGAACGCACTGCTTCTTTCTGTGCAGCACCACTGTCAAAACCAATGATGACGATATCCGCACCAGCTTCCTTGACGCCATTCACGACGCCAATCGCGGATCCTTCGTTCGCACCAAAGACGCCCTTGAGGTCGGGATTTGCTGTCAGGATCGACTTTGTGATCTCTGTCGAAATCAGGTGATCACCACCACCATACTGGACCGATACCACGTTGATATCCGGATATTTTTCAGCGATCCGGTTAACAAAACCATCCACCCGGTCAATACCGGTACGGCTGGTCTGATCGTGTGAGATGACAGCGACTTTTCCGGCGCCGCCAATGGCTTCAGCCATTTTGTCGGCAGCAAGAGCTGCGGCGGCTACATTGTCGGTTGTCGTCGTCGTCACAGGAATTTTGCTATCCACGCCGCTGTCAAACGCAATAACAGGAATTCCCGCTTCATCGATCTTTCGCAGCATCGGAATAGATGCCTGGCTATCTACGGCCGCAAATCCAATCGCTGCAGGTTTCTTTGCCAATGCGGCCGCCAACATATCGATCTGACGGTCGACTTGGCCTTCGTTGTCCGGTCCTTCAAACGTGATCTCGACATCGAATTCCTTACCCGCATTTTCGGCACCGATCTTTACGGCTTGCCAAAACTGGTGTGAGAAACCTTTTGAGATCAGCGGAACATATGGCTTTTCATCGGCGATTGCCAAGTTACTGCCAGAAATCAAGGCCGCAGATACCAGTGTGCCCAGTAGGATGCGTCTACAAATCATTTTCATCTCCCATCGTTTACTCATTTAGATTTTTGATTATTGATCGGGGGCGCTAACCACCCCTCTTGTTGTTCTCAAGCCGTCTTCCTGCGGCGAACCATGTCGGCGTAGACCGCGAGGATGATGATTGTTCCGGTAACAACCGTCTGCCACTCTTGGGCCACCGACAAAATGCGTAGACCATTGGTCAATACGGCCATGATCAGAGCCCCGATGAGGGTTCCTACGATCGTGCCACGCCCACCCGAAAGCGATGTCCCACCGATAACGACGGCCGCAATCGCTTCCAGTTCATATCCCAGGCCAAGTGCCGGCTGCGCCGAGTTCAACCGCGACGCTATTACCAGCCCGCCGATACCTACAATGGATCCTGCCAGGGCATAGATCGCGATTTTCCAACGATCTGTATTGACCCCGGAAAGGCGCACGGCCTCCTCGTTGCTCCCCAGAGCAAAGCAGTATCGGCCCAGAACTGTCCGGTTCAGGATCCAGGCCGTTCCCCCAGCCACCAGGAAGAGGATCAGGACGCCGTTAGGAATGGGAAGGGCCGGAAAAACATCGCCGATGACCGAGCCAAGTGAAATGGCGTCAAATCCGGGCGTGTCGTTGAAATAGATCGGACGCGTACCGGAGATGACCAGTGAAAGACCTTTGAGGATCAACATCATCCCCAACGTCGCAATGAACGGCGGAATCTTCATCTTCGCGACAAAGGTCCCAGAGCACAGTCCACAAAGCGCCCCTGCCGCAATGGCTGCAAAAACACCGACAGGTAACGGCAGGCCGAGATTGGTCAGAACAACCCCGGCAATCACCGCACAAAAGGTCATCATCGTTCCGACAGACAGGTCGATCCCACCTGTGATGATAACCAAGGTCGCTGCTACCGCAAGCACGCCATTGACCGAAGTCGCCTGCAAAATTGCGATCATGTTGGAGGTTTGCATGAAGTTCGAAGAGGCAATCGAAAACCCGATCAAGAGAATGATCAAACTCGCGAAAGCAAGCAGCTTTTGGTGGGCCCCAGTATCGACCAACTTGGAGAACACGGACTGACTCGCGGTAGGGCTTGCCATGGTCATTGAATTTGTCCTCCGGGCTGCATCGCGGGTTTTCGAAGTGTCGCCAGATGCATGATGTCTTCTTGTGTGGTTTCCTCGCCCCCAGGCAAGATGCCGGTCAGCCGGCCTTCGCACATCACTGCAATGCGGTGACTGAGGCGCATGATTTCTGGAAGTTCGGACGAAATCACAATGATCGCCCTTCCCTCAGATGCGAGTTTTTTCAATAGCTTATAGATTTCGGCTTTGGCACCTACATCGATCCCTCGCGTGGGCTCGTCAAAGATCAGAATGTCGCAATCTCTGTAAAGCCATTTGGCAATAACAACCTTTTGCTGATTGCCTCCCGAAAGAAGGCGAACCTCCTGGCGCTCCGAGGGCGTCCTGATCCCCAGCTTCTGGATATACTCTTGCGCTGTGCTGCGGATCTCATCCTCGCGCAGCACACCGACTTGGCTCGTTAAGCGATCAAGGCTCGCAAGCGCGATATTGGTGCTTACATCCATACCGGTTGCCAGGCCGAAGTGCTTTCGGTCTTCGGACAGATACCCAATCCCCGCTCGAACCGCGTCAGCAGGCTTTGAGATCGCACATGGCGTTCCGTGAACACGAACATCACCGCTCTCGCGCGGATCAGCTCCGAAGATCGCTCTGGCAACTTCTGTCCGGCCTGCACCCATGAGCCCGGCAAATCCAAGGATCTCGCCTTTCTTGACCGTAAAGCTCACATCCTGGATCTCACGCCCTCGATTAAGGTTCGTCACCTCCAGAACGACTTCCGCGTCCGAGAGGTCCGGCACCTCGACAGGCTCATTGGAGACCTCACGGCCAACCATCATCGCGATGATCTTGGAAACCTCCGTATCGGCGGCCTGAACGGTTCCCACATAGGCACCATCACGCATGACCGTAACCCGATCCGCGATCTGCTTCAGCTCATCCATCTTGTGGCTGATGTAGATGATCCCCACCCCATCAGACTTGAGTTGGTGGATGATCTCGAACAATTCAGCGATCTCGGCATCGTTCAAAGCCGCGGTCGGCTCATCCATAATCAAGATGCGCGACCTGTAGGAGAGTGCCTTGGCGATTTCGACCATCTGTTGCTTGGCTATGGTTAGCTCCCCAACAACAGTCCTAGGATCAAGCATCAAATTCATCGACTTGAAGATCTCAGCCGTGTTGCGGTTGAGAGCAGCCTCATCAAGGCGGCCGAAAATTTTGCGCGGCTCGCGCCCAATGAAGACATTTTGCGCAACAGTCAGGTCATTCATCAGGCTGAGCTCTTGATGAATGATGCCGATGCCAAGGTCCTGTGCGGCTCGCGGACCGTCCAGCTCCGTCTCCTCGCCAAACACGCGGAGACTCCCACCGTCTTTCTTATAGATTCCCGACAGAATCTTCATGAGCGTGGATTTGCCAGCGCCGTTCTCGCCCATCAGAGCGTGAACTTCGCTGCTTTCCAGCTCGAAATTAACGGATTTCAAGGCATGCACGCCGGGAAACCGTTTCTCGATACCTTCCATTGTGACCAGTGAGGTCATTTTGACGGCCCTCCCAAGCCGAAGAAGAGATGTGCGACTAGATCGTCACACCTCCGTCGACCAGAAAGCCTTGTCCCGTGACATAGCTGCTCTCGTCCGAAAGCAGATAGACAATCAAGGGAGACATGTCGTCGACAGTAGCCAGCCGCCCGATCGGCTGACGTGCAATAAAGTCTTTTTCGGCCTGCACAGGATCAGCGGCGCTATCGATCCGTCCCCGCAAGGATGGCGTATCGACTGTTCCAGGGCACAGTGCGTTGCACCGGATACCTTGCCCCACAAAATCCGCAGCGATGGCTTTGGTGAGCCCCAGAACCGCGGCCTTGGTCGCCCCATAGATCGTCCGGTTTGTGAAGCCCTTGATTGAAGACGCCATGGACGACATGTTCAAAATCGAACAGGTCCCCGTCGTTTTGGCGCGTTCAAGCATCTTCGGCAGGAAGGCGCGGTTCATGCGAACCATCGAAGAGACATTCAAATCAAAGCCGAATGCCCAGTCTTCCTCGGTCACATCGAGAATGGTTCCGTTGTGAACCACCCCCGCGCAATTGAACAATCCGTCTAGAGGAGGCAGCTCGGCAGCGAGAGAGTCGACTGCCTTGCAATCCCTGACATCCAAGACATGAGTCTCGATATCTGGAAACTCACCGGCCAGCGTCGTGAGAGTTGTGGCGTTGATATCCGTAGCGATCACCTTTGCGCCTTCTTTGGCGCAGGCAATCGCTGCCGCACGGCCCATGCCCTGCCCTGCTGCAGTAATAAGAATAGTCTTTCCAGCCAACCGCATTGCTTTGCAGCCTCCCATCAAACAGCCATCAAAAATGGCAATAGCTTTTCGGCATCCCTTGCGGAATGAGCCGAGTTACATGACTGCGCCGATCTGCCAGGGAACAAATTCAACCCCGCCAAACCCCAGCTCTTCACTCTTGGTTTTCTCCCCGGAGGCAACGCGCACCATAGCGTTGAAAATCTCCATGCCTTTGTCTTCCAAACCGACCCCCTCGGTGACGACATCACCGCAGTTTATGTCCATGTCTTCGGACATCCGTCCGTACATTTCCGAGTTTGTTGCAAGCTTGATGCAAGGTGTCGGTTGATATCCCGACACAGACCCCCGGCCAGTTGTGAAGACAATGAGATTGGCGCCAGATGCAACCTGCCCCGTCACGGAACAAGGATCGAACCCCGGGCTGTCCATGAAGACAAACCCCTTCTTGTCGATCATTTCTGCAAACTTGTAGACTTCCGTCAAAGGGGCGGATCCCCCCTTTGCCGCTGCGCCAAGCGACTTTTCGAGAATGGTAGTCAGCCCGCCGCGCTTGTTGCCAGGCGATGGATTGTTGTCCATCTCGCCGCCATTTCGCGCCGTGTAGGCTTCCCACCAACGGACCCGTTCGATGAGCTTTTCGCCAACGTCCACCGAGACCGCACGCCTCGTGAGCAGATGCTCTGCTCCATAGATTTCTGAGGTTTCCGAAAGAATGGTCGTACCGCCATGTCGCACCAAGAGATCAGAGGCAATCCCGAGTGCAGGATTGGCTGTGATCCCGGAATAACCATCAGAACCTCCGCACTGCATACCCACAGTGATTTCGGAGACAGATGCCGGACTTCTCTCCGCGCGGTTGGCACTATTGGCTAGTTCCTGCAGTTCTTTTAGACCTACGTCGACAGTTCTGCGGGTGCCACCGGACTGCTGGATCGTCATATACCGGAAGTTGGCGCCTGGCTGCAAAGCGTCACGGCCAACCAGATCGGCAACCTGCATCACTTCGCAGCCAAGCCCGATAAGAAGAATCGCACCGAAATTCGGGTGTCGCCCATAGCCGGACAGGGTCCGGAACAATGTGGCGTAGCCTTCATCCTTGGCTGACATGCCGCAACCCGTTCCGTGAACGATCGGGACTATTCCATCGATATTTGGATAATCGTCGAGAAAACCTGCTTTCGCCGCCGCCTCGGCAATGAAACGAGCGACAGATCCGGAACAATTTACCGAGGTCAAAATTCCAATATAATTTCGCGTCCCGACCTTGCCGGACGGGCGAACAAAGCCCTGGAAAGTACGGTGCTCAGAAGCCGGCGCCAGATCCACACTCGCCTCGGCATGACAATAGTCCTGCGTATGCTCACCCATTCCCAAGTTGTGGGTGTGAACGTGAGATCCAGCGTCAATATCCGTCGTCGCCTGGCCGATGATCTGGCCATATCTAGTGACGAATGAGCCCTTGGAGATCGCATGCCGCGCAATCTTGTGGCCGCGCAAAACCGGCTCCTTCAGCGATGCGTCAGCTGGCGCAGCACTGTCACCTTTCTGCAGATCCTGTAGCGCGATGACAATATTATCGTCAGCATGTAACAAAATCGCATTTGCGCGACTATTGAGCACGATTTCCCTCCCCGCCGCTGCTCTAGGACAGCGCCTTCTTGTTCAACCGATAGCTTGACACGGCAACTGTGTCAACTAACATGTTAGCATTCAATTTGAGGACATCATGATTCCAGCGATAGAGCAGACCGAAAGCCTCTACCAGCTCTCCGACATCACCAAAATGAGCGGTTCGCTGGCGCAAAGGGTATATGCCGTATTGCGTGAGGCGATTTTGACGCTCCACCTTCCACCCGGCGCTCTTTTGAAAAAACAGGCGATTTGCGAGCAACTTGGTGTCTCCCGCTCACCGGTGACTGAGGCCATCACACGGCTCGCGGCGGAAGGCCTTGTCGAGGTCATTCCACAATCTGGCTCGCGGGTAACAAAGTTCTCCATGCCGGAAATACGCGAGGGTGCGTTCCTTCGCGAAGCCATTGAGCTAGCAGCGGTTGCCAAGGTTGCGGCGGAGCGCTCAGCCGACCAGCTTTCTCAATTGAAACGCAACATGCGCCTTCAAGCCATGTGTTTGGAGGAAGACGACGAATTGGGCTTCTATAGAGAAGATGAGCGGTTTCACGAGTTGATTCTCGAGTTCACCGGCTATCCAAAGCTCGGCACACTCGCAGACACCGGATGGATACAGGTTAACCGCGCCCGGCAACTCCTGCTTCCCCTGCCAGAGCGGGCGAAAAGCGCCTTCAAAGAACACCAAGAGATTATGGCGGCGATCACCGCGGCAAATCCTGAAGCCGCACGAGGTGCCATGAAAAAGCACTTGAGCGAGCTGGTCACCCGATTGGAACCGCTAGCACGCGATCGCCCCGATCTATTCGACTAACCGGATTGCCGACAACAAACCCCATATCAGGGAACAGTGCGATGCCAACACTCGCCAAACGTCCGATGAAGGTCCAAAACGGGGAAGTTCTCCCTCTTACCGAAATGGGTTTCGGCGGCGCACCGCTTGGCAACCTCTACCGCAAGATTCCGGAGAATGACGCTCAAGCAGCGTTGCAAACCGCCTTTGACCTGGGAATCCGCGTCTTCGACACTGCACCGCAATATGGACTTGGCCGTTCTGAGGAACGGTTTTCCAAAGCGTTGGCACGGTTTGGACGGGAAAATGTCATATTGTCCTCCAAGATCGGTCGGCTATTGGTCGACTGCGAGCCCGAGGAGGTCACACCGGAAGCCTTTATCGATGTGCCGCAAAAGCGGATCGTATTTGACTACAGCTATGATGGTGTCATGCGAAGCCATGAAGCGAGCAAGGCACGACTTAAGGTCGAAAAGCTGGACATACTTTTCATTCATGACGTCTGTGCGTTTTCACAAGGCTCTCAGGAGCTGAGCGACCAAAGGGTGCGTGAGCTATATGACTTAGGTGGCTATCGTGCGCTCACAGAACTCAAAGACGCCGGAGAAGTCAAAGCCATCGGTGCAGGTGTAAATGAATGGCAGGTCTGCGAGAAGCTGCTCGGGCTCTCGGAATTCGACTGCTTTTTGCTCGCAGGCCGTTATACGCTGCTGGAGCAGGATGCGCTGGAGAGTTTCTTGCCGCTATGCGAAAGAAGAGACGTCTCAATAATACTTGGCGGTCCCTATAATTCCGGCATCCTTGCCACAGGCGCAATCGAAGGTGCAAAGTACAACTACGCAGAAGCGCCGCCAAGCATCCTCGATCGTGTGGGGCGGATAGAAGAGGTCTGCAAGGCTCATGATGTCCAATTGATCGGAGCCGCCTTGCAGTTTGTGCTCGGCCATCCTTGCGTAAAAACGGTCGTGCCCGGGGCTGTCAACGCGCGCGAGGTAGAGGCAAATATCGAACTGTTGAATATGCCCATTCCGCTAGGCTTTTGGCGCGACATCAAATCAGAAGGCCTCATCCGGGAGGATGCTCCCATACCGGAGGACAAATAATGCTACGTGGCCTTCCCTCGCTTCTCTCGCCCGATCTGCTCTTTGTGCTCAGGTCAATGGGACACGGCGATGAAATTGTGATCGTTGACGCAAACTTTCCGGCGGACAGCAACAGCGAAGTCCTTGTCCGCCTTGACGGACTTCCGGCAACAGAAGTGCTGGAGGCCATCCTTCAGGTAATGCCTCTCGATACATATGATCCTACCCCAGCCCTTACGATGGAGGTCGTTGGAGATCCGGACAATATCCCACCTGTTGTGGCCAGTTTTCAAGAAATCATCAATCGGGTCGCAGATACCCCGGCCGCCGTCTCTCCGCTTGAGCGCTTTGCGTTTTACGACCGCGCGAAAAAGGCCTTTGCCATCGTTCAGACCGGAGAAACACGGCTCTACGGCAATCTTATTTTGAAGAAGGGCGTCGTTGCGCAGTGACCGACTCTATTCGGCGCATAGATGCGCACCAACACTTCTGGCAGATAGCACGTGGCGATTACGACTGGTTGACGCCGGATCTTGAGCCACTCTATCGCGACTTTGAGCCCAAGCATCTGGCCCCCTACCTCAAGAAGCTTGGAATTTCAGGAACCATTCTCGTTCAGGCAGCTCGGACGGAAGCAGAAACTGAATTCATGCTCTCTCTCGCTGAAACCAGTGCCTTCATAATGGGTGTCGTCGGCTGGGCAGATTTTGACAGCCCACTGGCGCCCGAACGCATCCTCGAGATGAGCAAGAGGCCTAGTCTCGTCGGATTGAGGCCAATGATCCAGGACATAGAAGATGACCGATGGATGCTAACTCCGGCTGTCTCCAATGCATTGGCTGCCATGACGCAGGCAGGCCTCACCTTTGACGCGTTGACCTTGCCGCGTCACCTTGGACATCTGCTGACGCTCTTGCGCCGGCATCCCGATTTAAGGGTCATTGTTGATCACGGTTCAAAGCCGGACATCAGCAGAGGTGACTTCGAAACCTGGGCCGATGACCTGGGCGCCATAGCACGAAACACGTCCGCCTACTGCAAGCTGTCGGGGTTGGTCACGGAAGCCGCCAAAAACTGGGCAGTGGAAGACCTGAAACCCTACGTAGATCACCTTCTAGACGTGTTTGGTTCAAACCGCCTGATCTGGGGCAGTGACTGGCCGGTCTGCACCCTCGCCGCTACCTATGAAGACTGGTACGAAGCATCCGAACACCTTCTGTCCGACCTGACGGCCGCAGAAAAGAGCCGCATTTGGTGTGAAAATGCCGAAGAGGCCTATGGCCTTGGGACGGCTTAAGTAACGGATCGTCTCCCACTGGATATGGCAGGCTGCTCCATAAAGTTGGCAAGGCACAACACTGCTATGGCTTCCCTTCAGTTTGACTGACGCGTCTAATACCCATCAATCATTTACCGCGACTGGTCGGCTGAAGCTGTATCGGCCTCTCGGTCGGACGTGTCTGAGTCAGTTGTTACCAGGCTCTCACCGTAAGGACCGCGACATGCACAAGGCTACTAGCAGCGTCCCGCCAACTGAAAAGATTAATTCCGACAACTTCACAGTACTTGTCAGAATTAAACAGCACTGGCCGCAATTAATCGGCTCCAGAAAGATTTTGCCGGGATTACCCGGGAAAACGCGGGAGCGGCAACAATATGTCGCCCCTCGCGCGATTAAGCTTCGCATGGTTGAAAGAGGATCCTGCTGACCCGACGCTTTCCTGGACCAAAGGTAAGACTCATAAGAAAACAAACTTACTCGAGACATAAGCGCACATATTCCAGACGACAAAACAGTCACCATAAGGGCCTTTCCAACTCCAGTTCTGAGTAGCCGATATCAGTCTGACCGCCAAACAAAGCGCTGTGATGGGGATGAGTTCTTTTATCGAGGCTTGCCCCTTCAGGATTACTTTTGATCTGCGCGAACGACCTTTCCTTTAACCGTCATGGGCTCACCATCGAGCGAGAGTGAACAGCCACGCAAGGGAATGTCCAGATGACAGGGCGTATCGCGGTCGCCGCCGGCCTCAGTGTTCGGGCCGGTGGAGAATAGGAAATTCCCTGCGAAGGAGCGCGAATCCATGCTCAGACCAGCCTCCCGGTCATAGAGGCCGAGGGTCGTCCAATGAGCGCGGGGTTCCAGTCCCCACCCAACATGTGCCATCGCGAAGGCATCGGGATCGTTAAAGCTCTCCATAAAGCGCAGCATGTACTCGGCCGTGAACCCGCCTTCGATGCAGGTCACAATACCGTCCCTGATCGTCAAGGTGACTTTGTCACGTGCATACATCTTGAACGGCAACAGGATGTCGCCCTGGTCGATTACGATGGTTCCGTTGGAAGACCCTTCATCCGGCCAACGGGCAACAAAACAGCTTGGCCAATGATCCCAACGCCCCGCTTCGTCGGCCAGTCCGTATTGGGTCAAAACCGGATACTGTCCGAGATCGCAGGTAAAATCGGTCCCGGCATCCGAGGTGACCGTCATGACCTTGGCGGCCGACATAAGTTTCTTGGCGTTCAGTACCCGCGTCTTGCCCTCCGCTTTCGGCAGCATACGCATCATCACTTCCGGCGGTTCGACAGCAAGCAGGATGCGCGTACCGGTCTTCAGGATGTCTTCCTGTTCCTTGGAGAAGAGCAGCTGCATTGTGTCGATGATCATGTCGGCGGCCATCAGTCCCGCCAGGGCGGCCGTGTTGAAGGCAAGCGGTGTCTTCCCGACATAACCGGACTTGTCACGGCTCAGAGCCTTGTCACCGTTGATCGGCGGCAGGTTGATCATGGTCAGGATACCACCAAGCTGCGCGATCGCGATGCGGCAGGTGCGCACAATCTGAGGATTGGAATCGTCACTGGTCAGGATGGCGATCTGCTCACCGTCCTTAACCCGGCACATTTCCAGCACCTGCTTCCAGGCGATCACGAGGTCAGCGTCGCTAATGGCCATCTTCACGTCTCCGTCTATTGAAAGGGGAACATCGGCTAAACCGATGTGAAGTTCCGATTAAAATGGACGAGGGCTGCTTTGCCTTCTCGGACACGGACCTCACGGACGGTTCCGAAAAACACCGCATGGCTCCCCTTGTCGATCGTCTCAGAAATTTCGCAATCTATATTGGCGAGCGCGCCGTCCAAGACAGGCGCCCCGGTTTTGAGAGACGTCCAGGAAAATGGCGCAAACTGTTCGACACCTCTGCGCTCGGTCTGACCGGCAAAGCAAAGCGCCGCTTCCTCGCCGTCGCCGTCCAGCAGGTTGACGCAGAAGGATCCCGCCTCGCGAATTGCTTCAAAGCTTTCCCCCGACCGATTGAGACAAACAAGCAGAGTTGGTGGTTCCATGGTGACGCTGCAGACTGCGGAGGCGGTCACCCCTCTGCGGCCATCGCCTTCGCCTGCGGTGATAACAGTCACGCCGGAGGCCAACACACGCATGGCGCTCTTGAAGGCGTCCACGGGTCCGGTGGGCGCCGGGGTTTCGGAAACGTCCGACTTGCCCGCGAAAGATGCCACGTTAAAGCTCCTCCTCAGAAACCCGATGCCAGATGGGTAATTTGGACAATTGCTCGGTGATGTAGGGTCCCAAAAGGACGACAACGAACAGGCGGACGGTCTGGAAGGTCAGGACGACAGGCACCTGTGCATGGCTGGCGACTGCGACCAGCGCCACCGTCTCAATGCTGCCAGGCGCTGTTGCCAGGAAGGCCGTCAGCGGGTCGACAGGAAGGAACAGCATCAAAAGGCCGCCGAGCACGAGACCCGCGAGGTTCAGGGCCACGCAGGACACCAGAATGACCGGAAGGTAGCCAATCACCTTGACCAGGCTGGCCTTGGTAAATTTGAGGCCGATTTCCAGCCCGATGATGGCGAAGGTCAAGTTGATCGCCTCATCAAGCAAGACAATATGAAAGCTTCCACTTGCCTCAAGAAGTGAGCCAATGATGAGCGGGACGAGCATGGATGCTGCTGGAATGAAACTGAACCGCCCAAGCGGAATACCAAGACAAGCGATCCCGGCCGATATCAGGAGCGGAAACACAGTTGACTCGGGCCACCTCTCCGGCGAGAGCGCCTCAACGGTGGCTTCGCCAGCCCCAAAATGAGAGATCAGTGAGACAGCGAGGATGACGGATGCTAGGCGAGCATATTGCATGAGCGCAACAATGCGGCCGTCGATACCCCGCTCCAGAGCGATGACGACCATCGCGCCAGACATGCCCGGCAGACTGCCAAGAATGGCAGGTTGCGCCGGGACTTTGCCCAGTCGATTGATCCCCCAGCCGGCCGCAAAGGAAACAAAAAGGGTGAGCGCGGTCACCAGGATCAATAGTGGCCAATAGGCCATCGCATCTACGAGAACCTCAGGCGTCATGCTTCGCGCGATGAACACCCCGGCAAAGCCCTGAGCAAGGCGGTAAAGCGGACGCGGCATGGACATACCGGATCCTTTGATACCAAAGACGATGCCCGCGATCATCGTCCCCAGCAAAGCCGAAGCGGGAAACTGAAGAAGGGACAATGAAAACCATAACATGGCGGCAAGCACGAGCAGGCCCGCCCAGTCGGCCGCCCGTAGCAGGTACCTTCGGTCCGTTGGGGTTTCATCGCGGAGGGACACCATCAATAAAGCCTGTCCGAAAATCCGAGAACCGCTTCGATATAAGCCGCCGCGTCGAGCATCCTGCTGTCCTCGCCATAGCGTCCGACCACCTGAATTCCAACGGGCAACCCGCCGAAAAGTTCAACCGGCAGGCTGAGACAGGGGACCTGCATCGTGGTCCAGGGCGTGTTGAAGACCGGCGCGCCGGTGACTGACAAACCTTCGGGTGCGGTACCGGGCGCCGGAGGTGTCAAAAGCACATCCACTCCCTCCATCAGCCTGTGAAGCATTTCGCGCTGACCGATCACTTCCGCTTTCGCCGCTTGATAGTCGTCCAGCGTGGCGGTTCCGAGAAGGGTCAGGAAATCCTTTGTGTTAGCCCCGAGCCGATCCCAGTGGTGCAGCCGTTCATTGGCAAGCGCCTGTGTCGTTTCCCAACCCATTATCCCATGGTGGGCCTGGTGCAGCCGGTCAAACGTATCTGGCGCCTCAACCACCTTGATCCTGACGCCTGCATTCTTGAGATGTCGCTCCGTGGTTTCCATAGCCGCGATGGCGGCGGGCTCAGCAAGTTCCCAGCGGGATGTCCTGAAAAGTCCGACAACGGGCTTTACCGGTTCCTCTTGGACCTCAAGCCCCAAACGTCCGGCAACATGCGCCGTAACCCATGCAACGTCGCGCACGTCACGACCGATGAGCCCGAGTGTATCGAGACTATGGGAAAGAACCTTCACCCCGGAAGCATCCAAGGTGCCGAAAGTCGGTTTGTAGCCGGTAACGCCACAATAGGCGGCGGGGCGGACAATTGATCCAGCGGTCTGAGTGCCGAACGCGACATGTACCATACCGGCGGAAACCGCGGCGCAGGAGCCACTGGAGGACCCGCCCGGCGTATGAGCCGAGTTGTAGGGATTGCGCGTCTTGCCCGGATGGGACATCGCGAATTCGGTGGCGACAGTCTTGCCCATGATCAGGGCATCGCTGGACCGGGACAGGACGACACAGGGCGCGTCCCAATAGGAATGGAACCCCTCGTAGATCTTAGAACCGTAGCCGGTCGGCATGGATTTCGTATCGATGACATCCTTCACCCCGACCGTTACGCCGGCAAGCGAGCCCGAGGCTCCGGCTTTGTCCAGACGGGCCGCCTCAGCGAGGACCTCTTCCGCCGACAGATGCTTCCAGGCCTGGACGCTCGGCTCGCGCGCTTCGCAGACCTCCAGAAAAGCTGCGGCGACGTCGACAGTTCTGAGCTCTCCCGTAGCCACCTTGCTTGCCGTTTCCCGGGCACTCAGCTTCAAAATGGATGTCACGGTTTCGGACGTCATTCGGCGGCTCCGTTTTCTGCCGCGAAGCCTGCGTCATCGCGAACGGGACGCGTAGCGGACCAGGGTCTGGCACGTTCGATCTGGCCTGCGAGCGAAAACAGGAGCGCTTCCTGACCAAAGGCCGCGCCGAAATGGACACCAATAGGTAATTTCCCTGAAGACAGGCCAAAGGGAACGCTCATGGCCGGGCACCCGGACGCATTGAAGGCGCAGGTGAAAGGCCCATGTGACCAGAAGCGGTCGTAGAAAGCGTCAAGCGAGGTCCCGACACCGGCCATCTCTCCAATCCTGGGCGGCAATTCAGCCGTCGTTGGGGTAAGGAGAATGTCGTAACGTGTAAAGAAATGCCCGAGGGCGCGGGCCGTTGCGTGCAGCTGGTTTACGGCCGCGAGATAGTCCGCACCTGTCTTTCCAGCTCCCTCGCGAACCCATTCCGCATTGACCGGTTCCAGACGGGCGGCCGGATCCTCGATCCCCAGTGCCTTGCCTCTCGCGGCCACGGCCGTCGCCACATTCACTGCGGCAATCACCCGCCAGGCGACCTTCAGTGCGTGGGCGTCATAACCCGCGTCGTCGACGTCCTCAACGGTGTGCCCGAGATCTTCCAACAACCGCGCGGCCTCGCGTGTCCGTTCTAGGATTTCAGGATCTACCGGGGTTCCAACTGGGGACTTCAGGGTCATGGCGATCTTCAAAGGTCGCGGGTCTTTCAGGCTTGCTTCGAGAAACGTGGTCTCCGGGCGCGGACAGCCATAGGGATCGCCGACGTCCGCTCCCGCCGTCGCATCGAGGAGTGCTGCATTATCGCGAACAGACCAGCTGAGCGCGTGCGGCGTCGACATACCGGCGATCGCCTCGACCGCAACGGGGCCCAGTGGATTGCGCATGCGGCTAGGCTTGAAGCCGAAAAGTCCAGTATGAGCGGCGGGCAAGCGGGTCGAGCCCGCTCCGTCCGAGGAATTGGCGAAGGGCAGAATCCCGGCGGCCACCGCGGCAGCCGCCCCTCCGGAAGAACCGCCGGGACAGCGATTCAAAGCCCAGGGATTACGAGTCGGGCCGAATGCCTGGGGCTCGGTCGCGAAACTCAAGGCGAATTCCGGCGTGTTGGACTTGCCGAGAATGACAAGCCCCGCCTTCTTGTACCGCTCGACCAGAGTGCAATCCCGGACGGAAATCATGTCGCGAAACAAATCACACCCAGTGGAAAGCAGCATACCCTCCACATCGAGCCCAGTATTCTTGATCAGAAAAGGCACCCCAGAGAAGGGACCGTCCGGCAATCCAGCGTCCACCGCCGCTTGTGCGAGGTCGAAATGCTCGTGAACGACGCAGTTCAAAATAGGATTCAAGGCTTCGATCTGGCGGACTGCGACCTCGAACAATTCCTGCGCGGTGACCTGACCGCTCTTGACGAGCCCAGAAAGCCCGAGGGCGTCATATTGAACATAGTCTGAAATTTTCATCTGCTCTTACGCAACCTGGCTGAGGAAAAGTGACTTGTCCCAATAGTCGCGTGTCCCCTGAAGAACGCCTTCAGAAAACTCGAACACATGGACACCAGGCAAACTGACCCGACGCGACGCCGGGCGATGCTCATTCTCTCTTGGTTGCGGTGTAAAGGTTCCGGTCAATTCGTAATTGACAACGACGTTCTCGGCGGACCGGAGTCGCCGCCGTTCCTGCCAATGGACATCTTCCAGCATGCGAAACAAGCCTTCGAGCCCCGCGCGCAAGGCCTCCTGGCCAGATCGTCGCGCGCCCAAGGCGATTTCCACATGCCATCCCTCGCGCGAGTAGAGCTCGGTAGCAGCATGGGCGTCATGGGCGTTGTACGCGCTGTAAAACGCGCTGACGATCCGGTCGATATCAGACATGGCTAAATCGGCAACCGTATTTTGAGAAGGAAAACACTTAAAAGAAGACGGCGTTCAATGAGCCGTCTTCTTGCGAGATTACCAGTCCATGCCGGCCAGTTTTTTGACTTGCGTAACATACCCGTCGCGGTTTACTTCGTCATAGAGGCGGGCTCTAAGGCGCGGAGCCGGGCTGGCATTCACGTTTTCGAACAGAGCGACACGGCCTGCCAGGCTGCCTGTGGTCATGTCCCAGATGAAGTTCATCAGGAGTTCTTTTTGCATGGCTGACACGCCATGGCCCGGCAGAAGATCCTCCAGATAGTGGCCGACGTCAGGATTCTCGAAGGCAGCCTTGCCAAAGCGCATGACGAGGCCCTGACCGCACATTTCCTGAAGGATATGAATGATCTTGGGATAGTTCTCGATCGAGTAGAGACGGCCGGCGGTAAGCATCGACACGTCAGGTGTCAGGACGCCCGCTTCCGTAAGAGTGGCCTGTGCTTCCGCTGCGACGACGAAGGCCCGCAGGGTCTGAGCATATTCAATAAGTTCGCCCAGCATCAGCTGCACGGCCGGAATCTTGCCGGTACCGAGCACATCGAGCACCATCTGACCGGCTCCGACAAAGAGTTCTGCCTTGACCGCGAGGCGAGTCAGGACATGCCAATGCGCGAAAACGCAGACCGGGCCATACCAGGACATGCCGGTGGGATCACCCAAGTTGAAAATCTTGTCCTTGGGGACGAAAACATTATCGAAGATGATGAACTGGTCGGCCTCTTCGCCCATGGACGAAATCGGATGGTCGAACTTGTCAGCTTCCGGTTGCGAGACCATTTCGCGGGAAATCATCTTGATACCCGGTGTGTTGATTGGTACCGCGCCCCAGATGCAGGCCTCGGGTGGGGTCGTTGTCAGGCCACCGAGGTTGGTGAAAAAGATGTCATTGGCCTGAGCGGCGATGGAGCCCACCGTTTTGGCGCCGGACACGACGATACCGTCCGAGCGCGCTTCCTTGACCCGCAGAAAGGCCATTTCGGCAGCTTTAGGGTTGGAGCGGTCGGTCTGCGGGCCGGCCAGACTTTCAGAGGCGGTCAAGTTGTTCGTCCGCCCGAACTCCATATAAGCTTCGATATTCTCGACGAAATCCGGCGAGCAGCCGTCGATCATCGATTTCTTTTCCTTAAAAGCCGCGCGATGCGCCATCAGACCCGCAACGATGGCCGGAGAAAGATCCGGCGGGCGGCCGAAAGTGCCCGCAGTCTTGAGGCTCGTGTATTCAATCATCTTGCGCCGAGCGCCAAGCTCTTCCGGCGTTGTCGGCACTTGCCAAGCGCGACTGACAATCTCGTTGGCGGCCGGTTCCAGATAGGTCGTCTCCTCGGCATGCTCCTCGGTGAACTGATCGTCGAACATGGAGGCGATCAGATCGATACCGGCCTTCAGAGCAGGCTCATCGGTAACCTTTTCCAACTTCCTTCCACCAACCCAGATCTGGCGGCCGTCGTCGAGGGAGGCCTTGAATTCCTCACCTGTTTTCAACCGTTTGACGACGGTCTTCGACACTGATGCGTCCATACTGCTGCTCCTAAAAACCGACCCGGCCGGGCCTGCCGTAAACCCACTGGAATGACGTTGCGCCGTTTGTTCTTTTGCAATTCCGCGACGCGCAAATGATCCTGCGAAAATCTGTTTTCAAGGCTACGCGCCACAACCAAAAAAAAGCAACCATTTTTTTTGGTTGGTTTTTATTGACCAATTTATGTGCTTGACTATAGTTGATGCAAATAATCGCCACTTGGCAGTTGAAGCGCGAACATCCTTCTACCCATCTCAGAGCAAATACATGATTTTAATTCACTTATTCTCAAGACTGAGCGCCAGTGTCGCAGATCACATGGAACGCTCGAAATCCCTTGAGAGCGCCGTGAAACACAATTCAAATGGCACCACAGACAAATACGGACTCTTTTTCCAAACACTTCAGCTGAATTGGTTCAACCATTTTTCCAGCCTTTCTATCGAGATCGACTTCAAAACGGTTTTTCCAGGAGCGACCAACTGGACCGCACCAAAGCCGCTCCACCGGCATCCGATCACCGGCGCCGTTGAGGTAGTAAACGGTGCCGCTGTCCAAATCCGACCAAAGATTATCAACCACCTGCGCTCCCGGCCCCGCACGACCGACTTCGGCGGAAAACCAATGCGCCAGACTAACCTTACAGGCCATGCTCCCCTCGCCCGCGTTGACGATTTGCAACGGAACCTGCGTCAGCCCATCGGATCCGTGACCAAGGCCCTCAGAGGACACGTCAGCAGCAGGCAGGGAAAGGACCAACAAAAAAACAAACAAGATCTTCTTCATCAATTCATCTCTCATTTTTCAATATACGCAGAACTAAAATAAATAAAAAACAATGTAAAGTTCAATATCTCACCAAAGGGGAACAGCATGAAAAGAAAATATATCTTAATGGCGAGCATTTTTACTATAATTGCAGCCACCTCTACACAAAGTTACTCAGAAGACATTAAATCAATCGCAATTCTCACCCCCGAACAGGGCACCGATTTTGGATGGAACCAGCAGGGCGTTGACGGCGCCAAAGCCGCTGGCGACGCCACCGGCGTCGAAGTCGTGACCGCTGAAAATCTCGGTTATGGCGACGTTCGCGCCACCTTGCGGGAACTGGCAGAAGAAGGTCACGGACTCCTGATCGCCCACGCTGGCGGCTACAACACGGCTGCACCGGAAATCGGAACCGAGGCCGATGTGAAGGTCGCGATTGTCGACAGCCCGTCCTCCCTGACCGAGGGGGCCGTGGTGGACTACACTGCAAGTGGTCACGCCGGCGCTTATCTCGCCGGTCGTCTTGCCGCGAAGATGAGCCGTCTCGGCACGGTCGGCATCGTCGTTTCCGGAGAGCCGCCTTCATGGAACTCCCAGTCCGCAGCTTTCGCCGAAGGCGCGAAGGCGGAAAACCCCGAGACCGTCATCCGCTATGCCGTAATCGGCCCAGCCGCCTACGCGGACGCCGCAGGCGGCAAGCGGGTAACAGAATCCCTGATTGCAGCCGGTGCCGACATCATTTTCGGCCAGGGCAACGGCTCCTCTTTTGGCATGTTGCAGGCGGTAGAAACCACCAAGGCCACCGATGGCGGAAAGGTCTATTTCATTGATGTCATTGGCGACAAGACCTCGATTGACAAAGGCTTTCTCCTGAGCTCGGTGCTGTGGAATTTGACACCGATCTACACTGCGATGATCGAGGACATCCAAGCTGACAAATTCGGCACCCGGAACTACGACATCAACTTAAAAGACGGCTCCGTTTCACTGCTGAAGACCGAGCACATACCAGACGATGTCTGGTCTGAACTCGCAGACCTGCGTCAGGAAATCATAGACGGCAAAATCACCGTTGATCCCAAGTTCGACGCGGATTCGGTCCATGCGCTGGTAACCCAGCTAGACTGATATCTGTCCTTGATCCGACTGGCCGGGCGACCTTTCGCCCGGCTCTTTGTCATCAAACGGGAAAGACGAATGGCCCGAACCTCAGCAGCCGCGAACGCCGTTGACCAAGACGTTCCGCTCGTATCCCTCAAAAATGTGACCAAGCGCTTTCCCGGCATCGTCGCCAACGATCGGGTATCCATCGACTTCTGGCCCGGGGAGGTTCACGTTCTGCTCGGCGAAAACGGTGCAGGCAAATCCACTCTTGTCAGCATGCTCACTGGATTCCAGCAACCAAGTGAAGGCGAGATTGAGGTCGCGGGCGTCCAGCAAGAACTCTCATCGCCCCAGCGCGCGCTCGACCTCGGGATCGGTGCAGTCTACCAGCATTCTATGCTTGCCCCCACGCTTACGCTGGCGGAGAATGCTTCTCTCGGCCGCGCTTGGTGGCAAAAGCCTGATAGACGCGGAATTGCCGATGAAATGCGCAAGACCGCGAACTCGGTCGGCATCAAGATCCGGCCCGACGCCCCGACAAGCGCGCTTTCGCTTGGCGAACGCCAGCAAGCGGAAATCGTCCGTGCCCTCATGCGAGGCAGTCGTTTTCTCATCCTTGACGAGGCGACCGCGATGCTAACGCCGAAAGATGCCGAAAAGCTCGGCAATCTGATGCGGCTGATCGCACAGGACGGACGGGGCGTCGTCTTCATTACACACAAGCTCAATGAAGCCGTGGCATTTGGCGACCGGATTTCGGTGCTGCGCCTGGGCAGGAACGTCGGCGGTCTGCCTCCTGAGCAGCTGCGCGCCATGGACAAGGCCGAGGCCCATGACGAGATCGTGCGGCTTATGTTCGGCACCCAGACAACCGGCAACGGGGCAACTGCAAACACGCCGCTGCCCCAGCACAATATCAATGAAACGGAAAAGCCGATCCTGGAAATCCTTGCGCTGGAAGTGGATGACGACGCGACGCCAATCACCGGGATCGAACTCAAGATCCGCCCCGGAGAGGTCGTCGGCGTTGCCGGCATCGATGGTAACGGCCAGGTGCAGCTTGCAGAAGCCCTGGCGGGCCAGCGTCCAGTCAAGAACGGACGCATCTATCTGGATGGCGTGTCGATCGAGGATAAATCCATTGGTGCCCGCCGTGACCTGGGGCTCAGCTATGTGACCGACGATCGGCTCGGAGAAGGTATAGTAGGTGCTTTCCCGGTCTCGCTGAACCTCCTCCTGAAACAAATCGGTGACGCGCCGTTCTGGAAGCATGGCCTGGAGCAGCCGGCAGAGATTGCCCGAAACGCGACGGAAAAGGTGGCGGCGTTCGACATTCGCACACCCGACATCGGCACGCCTGCCGGAAAGCTATCAGGCGGCAATATCCAGAAGCTCCTACTCGCCCGCGAACTCGGCGAGAAGACCCGGACCGTCATATTCGCAAAGCCAACCTATGGCCTCGACCTCCAGAACATCGCCGCCTCGCGAAACCGCATTCGCGAAGCCGCAGACGCCAAAAAGGCGGTTCTGCTGATCTCGACGGAACTTGATGAGCTCCTTGAGCTGAGCGACCGCATCGCCGTCATGTCGCAGGGGCGCATGGTCGGAATCGTGGACAACGATGAGACGGCGCGCCAGCGCGTTGGAGAGCTGATGAGTGGTGTTGGCGAATGACCAGCGAGATAGCAATCGCGCCTGAATCAGGCGAACAGAAACGCAAGGTCCAGCTTGGCATGCACGACGACCGGCTTCACTTTCTCATCATCACCATCGGACCAGTCCTGGCAACGCTTGTCATGGCCAGCCTCATTCTCCTGGCAATGGGGGTTAGTCCGCAGGATTACTACGGCTACATCTTTCAGCGCGGGGTTATGTCGCCGTCAGGGGTGCAGGCGACACTGACCCGGATGGGACCGCTGCTTCTGATCGCGGCAAGCCTGATTGTCTGCTTCCGGGCCGGCATCTGGAACCTTGGAGGCGATGCCCAATTCATTCTCGGCGCTGTATTCGTGGCCGCCGCGGGACCCGTACTCGTCGATACCCTGCCGCCTTGGCTGATGATGATTCTATGCCTTGCCATCGGTGCAGCGGCAGGCGCCATCTGGTCCCTCGTGCCCGCCTTTTTGAGGGCCTATCAGGGGATCAACGAGATCATCACAACGATGATGATGACCTTCCTCGGCGGCTCGCTGGCAAACGTCCTGGTCAAGCTCGTTTTTCTTGATCCGGAAACGACGGTTCCGCAGACCCGTACTCTTGCCGTTTCGGACCGTCTGCCGAGACTCTTCGACACAACCGTTTCCAGCGGCGTTCTGCTCGGGCTGGCTGCGGTTCTGATCGTTCATTTCACCATGAACCGAACGGCGTTCGGCCTGCGCCTGCGCATCGTCGGTGCTAATGCCAAGGCGGCGGTGCATGCCGGGCTGCCAGTCGCGGCACTGACCGTCGTCGTCTTTTCCATTTCCGCCGGGCTTGCTGGCCTGGCCGGCGCTGTCTCCGTGCTCGGCCAGTATGGCAATGTGCGGGCGGACTGGAACCCGGCCTATACGCTAACCATTGTGCCGCTGGTGTTCCTTGCCCGTTTCAACGGCTTCGCCACCATCGCCTTTGTTTTTCTGTTCTCCGTGCTGTCCATCGGCAGCGAGAGCGCAGCGCGGCGGCTCGGCGTTCCCAATTACTTCACCCTCGTCACCATGGCGATGTTGCTCATTCTGATGGCGGTTGCCGAAATGGTCGACCAGCGCCGAAGCAAGGGAAAGGCAGTTTAAGATGGCGCTCTTCACCGAAGCATTCCTGACGGCTCTTCTGGCCGGGGCGATCTCGGCGGGCATCCCCCTCCTACTGGTCGGGATCGGCGAGCAGATGTCCGAAAAGTCCGGCGTCCTCAATATCGGTATCGAGGGCATGATGCTGGCCGGCGCCTATACCGGTTTCCTGATCGCGTGGAAGTGCGAGTCCATGGGGCTCGGCTTTATCGCCGGAGCCGCGGGCGGCATGTTCGTCGCGCTGTTCATGGCAGTGCTGTGCGTGCGTATGGGCCTCAACCAGATCGTCATCGGCATCTCACTGACCCTATGCGCAGAAGGTGCGACCGCAATCCTTCATCATTTCCAGTTCAGCCGTACCTACCCTCGCCTGCCGGCAACGCTCAAATGGGACATTCCTGTCCTGCACGACATTCCAGTGGTCGGCCCGGCCCTGTTCGGCCGCGAACCGGTCGTCTATTTCGCGCTGCTTCTGGTGGCCGTCTTCGCCTATCTTTACCGCCGCACGCATTTCGGCCTGGCCCTGCAGGCTGCAGGCGACAAACCGGCGGCTCTCGATTCCTCAGGCGTCGACGTTATCAAGGTGCGAACAGTGGCGGTCCTGACAACTGGGGCGTTGGCAGGTCTCGGCGGCGCCTTCATGGCCATTGTCGGTGCGGGCATATTCGTGCCCTTCATGACACATGGCAACGGTTTCATCGGTATCGTCCTCGCCATGCTTGCCCGCGGCCGGCCGCTTTGGGTGCTGGGTGGCGCCACATTGTTTGGAGCCTGCCTCTCTCTGACCACCGCCCTACAGGTCGCCGGCATAGATATTCCGACCGATGTCATTCAGATGCTGCCATTTGCCGCCGTGATGGGCGTTCTGGTGGTTCTCGGCAGCAAGGCGAACCTGCCTGTATCGCTGGGCACGGCCTACGCCCGAGGGGAGCGTTGACGAAGAAGCCGCCCTTTCTCCGCTTCCTTGAAACAAAGATACGAGATCTATGCCCAAGCTCAGACAGCCGACATTTACGCTGACCACAGGCCCGGTGAACTGTTACCCGGAAGTCCTTCAGGGCCTCGCGCGTCCGGTCCTCTACGACTACGACCCTGTGTTCCAGGAGACCTACGAGAGGGTTTCGCGCAAGCTTTGCAAGGTCATGGCGAGCGACGAACCGCCTTTGATCCTCCAGGGCGAACCAGTGCTCGGGCTGGAAGCTGCGGCGGCTTCTGCCGTGTCCGGCGAGGACACGGTGCTCAATCTCGTGTCCGGAGTCTATGGCGAAGGCTACGGCTTCTGGCTTCAGCGCTACTGCAAGGAACTTTTGGAAATCCGCGTGCCTTTCAACGAAGCGATAGATCCCGCCAGCGTGGAAAAAATGCTTGCCGAGAGGCCTGACATCAAGGTGGTCGCAGCCTGCCACCACGACACCCCTTCGGGCACCATCAATCCGGTCCGGGAGATAGGTGAGATCGTGGCGAAGAGCGGCGCTATTTTCATCGTCGACGCCGTCTCGTCCTTCGGCGGCATGGAGGTTTTGCCCAACGCCATCAAGGCGGATATTTTCGTTACCGGTCCGAACAAATGCCTCGGCTGTCCACCTGGGCTGTCCCTCTTGTCTGTCTCCGATGCGGCCTGGAAGAAAATCGAGACCAATCCGACAGCGCCGTCGGCCTCCATTTTAAGCCTCTCGGACTGGAAGACTGCCCATAAGGCAACCGAACCCTTCCCATTCACGCCTTCAGTCGCGGAGATTAACGGTCTGGAGGCCGCGATAGACCGACACCTCGAAGAGGGAGAGCAAGCGGTATGGGCCCGCCACACGCTGACCGCCAAGGCCTGCCGGGCAGGAGTCGCGGCCATGGGCCTCGGTCTCTGGGCAGCGTCCGAGGACATTGCGTCGCCGACAGCAACGTCCGTGACATTGCCAAAAGATGTCGCCGACGCCGCGTTGCGGGGAAAGATGCGAGAGAAGTACGGCGTCATGATTTCCTCCGGCCGAGGAGAAACCCATGACAAGCTCGTCCGCATTGGCCACATGGGCCCGACGGCGGAACCTCTTTATGCAATTGTGGCCCTGACCGCACTCGGTGGCGCGCTGTCGGAGTTGACAGGCAAGTCCTACGACGTCGGCGCAGGAGTCACCGCCGCCATGGAGATCATCGCCAAAGCTGGATAACCAAAATGACAGAAGCGATAATTTTGGTTGGTTTTTCAGGACCAGTTGCTCAAAAAGTTCCCGACTCAGGATAAATTCGTTATTTTTGCAACCAAGTTCAAACTGGAGATCGGATGTCTTTAACAACCAAATCGCAACCGTTTGATCAGCAAATAGACTATTCTTTTTATCCACTATCACTGTGCAAAGTTTTTATGATTTATACAGAAGGAAACACCGATTCTTTAAAAGAAAAATTTCCACGGGAGGAAACGCTTGACCAATTTGAGCATGGATAAGAAAAATTCGACACCGGACCATGATACCCCTGCTTTCCCCAATGCAGTCCCGAAGAAACTTGGGAACCTGATCGAGAGTCTTAGGGACATCCAGCGCAGCGAAGGAGAACTTCCACCAGAGCGAGTGCTGGCCGAAAAGCTCGACGTTAAGCGGCATACCTTACGCAAGGCCTTGCAGGTATTGCGGGAATTGGGCGAGGTCGAACCTGCCAAGACCGGACGCCGTGCCAATTCACCGAACGGCACGGTACAGAGCGGACGCATCGCCCAGTCGACGAACCCGCTGGAAGTCATGGAAATGCGCATGCTTCTGGAACCGGCTTTGGCGCGGCTAGCGGCTCTGCGCGCGTCTCCGGCGGAGATCGAGCGGATCGTGAGTGCGGCCAAATCACCTGCGGGCATGAACCCGAGCGAGGCCGACCAGCTCTTCCACCGGGCAATTGCAGCCGGGTCACGGAACAGCCTGGCCAGCGAACTGCACGTTCTGCTGCATCAGGTACAGAACGACAGCCGTCTCCGCTTCGCCGACAGCGACAGTCAGACGACGCCCGAACGTGTCGCGGCGCGCGACGCGGAGCACGAACAAATAGCCAGCGCCATTGCGCGGCGGGACCCGGACAGTGCGGAAAAAGCCATGTGGGGACACCTGGCCGTGGTTCAGCGCAAGATCATGAGTCGCCTTGGCGTCGGCTCCGTCGACGCCGCTTAGGTTCCCATTCCCGACCGCAGAGGGTCCTGCTCCGTGGAAAGATACGATGTCCTCATTGTTGGTGGAGGTTCAGCCGGATGCGTTCTGGCAAATCGCCTTTCCGCGGACGGTCAAACGACTGTCGCCCTTGTGGAAGCTGGGGGTAGACCGACAGACCCCGACATCGCCGTGCCTCAGATGTGGCCATTCATCCAGGCGCGGGATTTCGACTGGTGCTACGAGACGGTACCGCAACCGCGAACCGCAGGTCGGCGTCACGCCTGGCCTCGCGGCAAGGTTCTTGGTGGATCGAGCTGCCTGCATGCCATGGCCCATGTCCGCGGGCATCCGGACGACTTCAAACCGTGGGAGGACGCAGCCGGCTCGTCCCGATGGTCCTATGAAGGCCTCCTGCCGGGCTTCATCAAGAGCGAAACCTTCTCGCAAGGACGATCCGACTATCACGGCACGGAAGGTCCCCTGCCCGTCTATCTTCCGGATGCCGATGTCAATCCTGTGGTCTCTGCCTTTATGCAGGCCGGGCAATCCATGGGCGTTCCCAAACTGAGCGACCACAACGGCCCTAACCTGATCGGCACTGCGCCGAACTCCTTGACCATTCGCGACGGAAAACGGGTGAATGTCGCAGATGCCTATCTGTTTCCGATTATGAGTCGCTCGAACCTGACAGTTCTGCCCGGAACGCCTGCCTTGAAGCTTCTCTTGAAAAAGAACCGCGTGACGGGTGTGGAGGTCGAGCAAGATGGCAAAGTAAAAACGCTGATCGCGAACCAGTATATCCTGAGCGGCGGCACAATCGCCAATCCTCTGCTTCTGATGCGCTCCGGCATCGGCCCGGAAGAAGACCTCGCACGCATCGGCGTGCCCCTGTTGCTTCGCCGCGAGGCGCTCGGGCAGAACCTTCAGGATCACCTGCTCGGAGCCGGCAACGTCTACCGCTCCAAGAAGCCCGTTCCACCTTCGAAATTGCAACTATCCGAGTCGCTTATGTATCTGAGCGCGCAAGACATGACCAAATCAGGCGGCAAGCCGGACGTGGTGCTCGGCTGCGTGACCGCGCCGAGCGTTTCCGAATGCTTCGAAGCGCCGGCGCCCGGAGACGCCTACACGTTCCTCTTTGGCGTCACACACCCAACAAGCCGAGGTTTCCTGACGCCGAGCGGTCCCGGACTTCGCGACAAACCGCTGCTGGACCCTGCCTATCTGCAGACAGAAACCGACAGGACATATTTCCGCCGGGCACTGGAATATGCACGTGAGGTCGGTCACAGCGAAGTAATGTCCGACTGGAGGCTTGAGGAAGTGCTGCCTCGCAAGGACGTCCGGACCGCTGAGGAGTTCGACGCGTTTATCGCAAGTGCCGCCATCACCCACCACCATCCAATCGGCACATGCCGCATGGGAGCTGACGACGAGGCGATCGTCGACGACAACCTTAAGGTCAATGGGCTCGAAAACCTCCACATCGTCGACGCATCCGTCTTCCCTGCGTTGACCTCCGGCCCTGTGCATGCCGCCATTCTCGCGGTCGCGGAAACCTTTGCCGCGACGTTCCAGCGAAGGCCGGATCGTCTTGACGTCGCATAAATCGCGATACGCATAGTGCTTAAACTCGCCCAGGAGAACGCATACTGTGGAAGCTTCAATGCGCGCTTGCGCGATGAACTGCTGAATTAAGGCCTCCTCACATCCCCGCGGAGGCTCAAGTCATCACCGAAAGCTGGAGGAAACACTACAACACCAAACAGCCCCAAGTGGCTTAAAATCGTGTTTTAGTCTCCCGCCCACCAGCTCCTGACGTCATTGTTCTGATGAATCAAACCCTAGTGGACGCTAACCATTCAAAATGGACCAACCCGGAGCGGATGGCAGATCAACCTAGTCTCGCCCAACAACAATCTCTGATCCTTTTTCGCACTGAAAATCGTCAAGTTTCACAATAGGGAAGCCCGAACCGGAAAGAATGGTATCGCCATCCAAATTCCGCTTTAGTTTCCAAATTGTTCCGGAATTAAATTGCACCAACAGATATTGCGGGCCCTACGATCCGTAGTCAAAAACAGGCCAACTTACTAGAAAAAAGCCCGTCTTACGCTTTCGTAAATTTTATTTCAGTCCACGACATCATTGTACTTGCCAGAATTATTTGGCACTGGCCGCAATTAATCGGCACCAGAAAAATTTTGACGGGATTATCCGGGAGAAGGCGGTATTTGGTGGTTATGATTTATGCAGGAACAGCGGAATCCTATCCCGCTTGTCGCAGGTTCAAATCCCGCCCCCAACCCAATTAGAAACCCCGCTCGCAAATCTCGGCGGTTTTTTTTGTTGACCAAGAATTTGAAAATATATGAATCCACAAATATCCAAGATGTAGCTCGCACAGCAGGACATGCTTGAGTGCATCGGGAAATTCGGCAACCCGGTGCGACAAAACGTCAGAACTGGATGCTGTCGCCCATAGAGGGCGAATAGTGGAAGATGACGAAAGCCGAGGGTGTCCAGAAAACGCGGGGCTATTCATTTCGTGCCGGAGCCACACGGAAGAAACAGCACGGGGCTCCGGCAAAATGTTATATTGGTTTACTTTTGAATGACCCATTGCTTGAAGCTGAGCTCCAATTCAGCGCAGTCACCGAGGATGAGATCGCGTGACTGGTAGGGCCCGGCATCGTCAATGGTTTCCGCGACTGTCACACATTTTTGCTCATCAGCGGCCAAATGCATCTCCATGCTAGCCACATCATAGTTAAACCGTTGGTTTGGATCAGTATCATCGCAAGTGATCAAACCGAACGGGTTTTCTAAACTTCCTGGCGCGTTATAGGCCATGCACAAGCCCTCATACGTCGCCGATTTGATCATGCCGGTGTCCGGTACGTACGAAAACAGCACGTCATCGCCGTTTGGTTTGCAGGAATGCGCGTGAAGCTGGTCACCTAACCCGCGACCTTCGGTGTCGATACACCAACCTAGCTTGGCTTCTTCGTTAAGGTTGTCCGCGAGGTGGATCACTGGCCCGACGGTTTGTATCGTCGGAGTTTCGGCAAGCGAACTTTGAGGAATTGCCAAACCCACTGAAGCGACAAAAACGGCGGTGTAAACTGAGGGGCTTTTCGTCATCGGTCGATCCTTTGTAGTGTAGGTTCAAGTGCAGTCGAATATTCAATGGGTTAGCTCTTTACCGCGTTCTGGAGTCGCCAGTACCCGCCCTGAAACTCCATGAGTTGCTCGTTCGTACCAGTCTCGCGCACATTTCCATTTTCCATATAAACGATCATGTCTGCGTCGCAGATGGTCGACAAGCAATGCGCAATCACAAAGCTCGTGCGGCCCTGGCGCAGATCGGCCATGGGCAGAGTTGTTTGCGAACACGGTGGCTGGCTCGTTCAGACCAACAAGGTGCTGTGCGCGCATGCTTGTTCGCCAGCTCTGTTCGTCCACATTCGAGCAGGGTTGGAAGTAATGGTCCCGCGTTCTGCGAGACCGAAGGTTATCCATCGAACCTCTGCTGGAAATCGCGGATGCGTGCGGCATTGACGCCTTGATCGCTCCGGCCCACTCTCGATACACTGCGCATGTCAACCCGGCTTCCGTCACCTTGTGGCGTCACGACAAGCGCAACATCGTCTGCGAAGTAAAATACAGATGTACGCGCGGTTGCCTCAAAACGGCGACGCTCCGTATCCGAAACGATGATGTCCCACCCCATATCCTGGGCAACCGCCAGCGCGCGTTCATAGGCGGCATCCGCGGCCAAACCCGTTTTTAGGGGTGCGATGTCCGGATAAGAGATCGCCTGAATTTCGGCCACCTCGGACCCTCCATATTCGAGCGAATTACGGGCGCCTGCGCGGCTGTCATCGAGCACCTCGAAAGCGGGCGGATTGGCGGTATCGGTCGAGATGTCGTGGATCGGCGGCGCGCGTCGCGGCGGGTTGAGCGAACCGGCGATCAAGGGCGTCAGAATGACTAGCCCCACTAGTAACGCAACGCTGCCTAAAACTGTCCCGCGTTTTTCCTTGCGAATAAGGTGAATCACCAACGCCAGCGCGCCCAACCCGGCGACAGTCAAGCCGAGTGGATTTAGATAGGTGCGATAGAGACCGAAACCCGTGGTCGGCTCCCACAGCCCCAAACGAGCTCCAAACAGCAAAAATGCTACCCCTAGCACACCGATAAGGGCAACGAGCAAGGCTAATTTCCCAGTGTGTTTCATCATATAAGTCGTACCTTCATAATCGAGGTTTTGGTGCAGATAGCTTGCTCTCTCATCGAGCTCACCACATTTGTCCCAGTCAATTGCTTGCCGTTTCCGTCCCGGCGGCGCCCGCTCCTGTGGCGAGCTTCAACGTTGCCCAGGCCTGCGCTGCGTCATTCACAGCAGAGGCAGCAGTAATGCGTGCTGATGCGGTGTTCCGATCGGTTTCCAGCAGGTCCAAAAGCGTGATTGCGCCCCTTCGGTAATTTTCCTGGGCCAGTTTCAGAGCATGACCGTATTCGTCGGCTGCCTGACGCAGGAGCGCTGCCCGTTGGCGATAGCGGCTTAAATTGGACTGCGCGACCTGAACGTCCTCCACGGCGTCCATGACAGCAGCTCTCCAGGCGATCTCATATTGCTTCGCGGACGAGATGGCCGCATCCCGGGTTGCCCTGAGCTTGCCCTGATTCAAGATTGGCAGTGTCAGTGTCGGCCCGAAGCTCCACGAGTTCACCGCTTCGATACGTCCGACTGTGCCGGCGATCGAAAGCGATGGATACAACGCGGCTTCAGCCACGCCGATGTCGGCTACGGCGGCAGCAAGGTCGGCTTCCGCGCTACGCACGTCGGGCCGGTTGCGCAACAGATCCGCGGGAACGCCTGTCCGGGTCCCGCCAGGCGTGCGCAATTGCGCGGCACCTTTTTGCATCGTTGTCATGATCGGGCCGGCGGGCTCGTTCAACAACGTGGCGATGGCGTAGACTCGGGCGTCAAACAGCGCCGCATATTGTGGCAAGGCCGCGCGTGCGTTGGACAGGAGGGCTCGGGCCTCCGCGACCTCGTACTCGGTTGCCGCTCCTGCCTCATACTTGCTTTGCGTGATGTTGACGGTTTCCTGTCGAGCGCGGATCGTGCTGCGGGTGAGCGCAAGAGAATCCTGGTAATATCGTGCATCCGAGTAAGCCGAGATCAGTTCAGCCAGCCAGGCCAGGCGGATCGTTTCCGCATCTGCGCGCGCCGCGGTAACCGAGGCCTGCGCGCTCTCACGCTCGCGCCGGATGCCTCCGAAAAGATCGATGACCAACGACGCCCCCAGATCAACCGAGTTGACGATGCTGGTGCCGTCGATCGCATTGCCGCCGGACCATTCTCGCGATGCGGTCAGCGATCCGTCGATGGCAGAGTTGACGCCGGTTTCTCGCAGTTCTGCCTGTGCCTGTCGGATCGCTTCAGTCGCCGAAAGCGTGTCGAGGTTCCGTGCAAGGCCGCGCGTGATAAACCGGCTGAGCACCGCGTCATTGTAGCTGAGCCACCAGTTTTCCGAGGCCACGGCCGCGATCGCCTCGGCATCGCCGCCGACAAACCGGGTTTCCAGCGCGACCTCGGGGCGCTCGAAGTCAGGGCCGACAGCGCAGCTGCCGACAAGCAGACCGATCAGGAGGAAACGGGCTTTCACTGGGCAATCTCCCCTCGGCCACGGAACCGTTCCGTGGCCTTGATGACGGCGACGTAGAACACTGGAACCATCACGATCCCGATGACCGCTGAAAAGACGATCCCGCCGAGCATCCCGGTGCCAATGGACTTTTGGGCATTTGCTCCTGCTCCCGAGGCCAGAACCAGCGGCGTAATGCCAATGCCGAAAGTCAACGCAGTCATGAGGATGGGGCGCAAACGCAGGCGGGCCGCCGTGGTCGTCGCTTCCTGTAATGTCTTACCTTGCGAACGCAGGGATTCCGCAAATTCGACGATCAGAATGGCGTTTCTTGCGGCAAGGCCGATTGTAGTCAGCAGGCCCACCTTGAAATAAACGTCGTTCGACTGGCCGAAGTACCACGTCGTCACCAAAGCGCCCAGGATGCCCAGGGGAACCGAAAGCATCACGGCAAAGGGCACAGTCCAGCTTTCGTAAAGGGCGGCAAGGCACAGGAAGACTACCAGCGCCGAGATCGCGTATAGAATGACTTCCTGATCCCCGGACAATTTCTCTTGGTAGCTCAGACCTGTCCAGGCGACGGCATAGGAGCCATCGAGATTGGCAGTTAGCTGCTCCATCATGTTCATGGCGTCGCCGGAACTAATGCCCGCAGCCGCCTCGCCAGAAATTTCCAGTGCGCGGGTGCCACCATATCTGGAGAGCTTGGGCGTGATCGTTTCCCACTCACGGCTGAGGAATGCCGAAAGCGGGACCATTTCGGCGTCGCTATTGCGCACATGCCATTGATCAATGTTCTCTGGTTGCATTCGCCAATTGGCGCCGCCCTGAACGATCACCTCGCGAAGATCGTTTCCAAGGGGGAAGTCGTTGACATATGAACCTGAAAACACGGTGGATAGCATTGCGTTGACGTCCGATAGGGACACACCCAACGCCTCGGCCTTCTGCTGGTCGATTTTCATTTTCAAGGCTGGCTCGGTTGCGTCATCGTTGCCGCGAAGATTGGTCACCCGCCCGTCCAGGAGTCCATTCGCCACGAGCTGATCGGCCGCAGTAGTCAAGACATCCAGCCCTGCACCTGATTGATCGACGAGATACATGGTGAAGCCGGAGGAGGTTCCAAGCCCCTGAATTGCAGGAGGCTGAAGGACAAAGACGCTGCCAAGTCGGGACTGGAAGAACTTCATGTTTGTCCGCATCATCAGATCAGCCGCATCCAGTCCGGGCCGGTCATCGTAGTCCTTGAGCCGGAAAAACATCATCCCGTAGTTTTGCCCCGTTCCGCTGAAACTGAACCCGACATTGGCAAAGACACCGTCCACGATGTCAGTTTCCTCGGTCAGCAGGTATTCCTCAATTTGCGTGATCATGTGTTGCGTCTGCTGGACAGTCGATCCTTGCGGCAATTCGAGCATGGCCATCAGAACGCCCTGATCTTCGGTCGGCAGAAATGATGAAGGCAGGCGGTCATAGACCCAATAAGCGCCCAGACCCACAAGCCCCAGGACCAGCAGCATTCGGAAAGGACGCAAAGAGAACCGCTCAACCACGGTGCCGTAGCCGCCTGTCAACCGATCAAGCCCCGCATTGAACCAGCGCAAGGGTGCTACGAGGGTCTTGTCGTGCTTCGGCTTGAGAAGCTGTGCACACATCGCGGGCGTGAGGATCAGTGCCACGAACAGCGACAGCACCATCGCCGAGATGATCGTGACCGAGAACTGCTTGTAGATCACCCCGGTCGACCCGTCCATGAAGGCCATCGGCAGGAACACCGCAGTCAAAACCATCACCATCCCGATCAGCGCGGTGGAGATTTCGCCCATGCTCTTTTCTGTCGCCGCAACCGCATCGAGCCCCTCTTCTTCCATCACCCGCTCGACATTCTCGACCACAACAATTGCGTCATCGACAAGCAGCCCGATGGCCAAAACCAGCGCAAACATGGAGAGGGTGTTGATCGACATACCAAAGGCCGACAACACGCCAAACGTCCCCAGCAGAACCACAGGCACGGCAATCGTCGGAATGAGTGTCGCCCGCCAGCTTTGCAGAAACAAAAACATGACAAGAAACACGAGGATGATTGCTTCGATAAGTGTTTGATACACCTGCTCAATAGACTCTTCGACAAAGGGCGAGGTGTCATAGGGGTATTCAACGGTCACTCCCGCCGGCAAGGCAGAGGACAGGCCGTCGACCACGGCGCGGACCGCTTCGGCAGTATCCACCGCATTGGCACCGCTGGAAAGGTTTACGGAAAAACCCGCAGCGGGATGGCCGTTGAAGCGGCTGACGCTGCTGTAGTCTTCCTCGGCCAGCTCGACCGCAGCGACATCGGCAAGATAGATCGCCGATCCGTCTGGCTTGGTTTTCAAAAGGATGTTCTCAAAGTCCTCGACCGATTCAAGCTGGGATTGGGCGGACAGCGACACTGTGTACTGCTGGCCTTTGGTGACAGGTTGATCACCCAGACTGCCAACGGTGACGTTGGTGTTCTGCTCGGATACGGCCGAGGTCACATCGTTTGGGGTCAATTGGTATTGATACAAGCGCTCAGGGTCCAACCAGATTCGCATCGCGTATTCCGTACCGAATATGTTGACCGAGCCCACGCCATCCGTGCGCTGCACCGCATCTTGGATCGTGCTGCTCAGAATGTCGCCCAGTTCCAGCGAGGAATAGCTGTCATCCTCGCTAACGAGCGCACCGACGAGGAGGATCGACGTGGTCGAGCGGGTGACGGAGATGCCCAGGTTCGTCACCACATCCGGCAGTTGAGACTCCACCAATTGCAGTTTGTTTTGCACCTGCACCTGCGCCATATCTGGATCAATGCTGTCGTCAAAGGTCAGGGATATACTGGCGGTTCCTTCGCTCGAGGAGGAGGTCATGTAGGTCAGGCCATCCAACCCAGTCATCCCGTCCTCGATGACCGTCGTGACCGAATTCTCGACCGTCGCGGCAGAAGCCCCGGTGTAGGACGCCGTGATACGCACCGTCGTAGGCGCGATGTCGGGATACTGGGAAATCGGCAGGCTGGAGAGGCTGTAGGCGCCCAAAAGCATGGTCGCGATGGCAAGCACCCAGGCAAAGACGGGGCGGTGAATGAAGAATGAGGCCATGGATCAATCCTCCGCGGCAGTGGTGTCGGCATCGTGCACAATGCCGTCTTCATCTATGATCGCGGGAACCGGTGTCACCGCCTGTCCGGCCTGGATGGAGGACAGTCCATCCACGATCAGCCGGTCTCCCTCTTTCAAGCCTTCGCGGACGATCCATGCGTTCTGATAGCTTCCTTGGTCTTCCAACGTAATCTGTCGTGCCGTCCCGTCGTCGCCCACGACGTAGACGGCAAGCCTGCCCGATTTTCCGCGCGTGGCGGCACGCTGCGGCACGAGATAGGCCTGCATCGTGCCGAGGACGATCTCGCCGCGGACGAACATGCCAGGAATGATCAGGTGCTGGGGGTTGTCAAACTTGAACCGGATGGTCACGGTTCCGGTCGTTGTGGATACGGTGTTTCCGGGGGTAACCAGTTCTCCGGTACCGCGATAAACGTCGCCATTTTCCAGCAAGAGGGTCGCCTGAAGGACGTCGTTCTGCTTCAGGCTGCCTTCGATGATGCTCTTGCGGACAGATAGGATACGTGCGCTCGCTTCCGTCATGTCCACATAGATCGGGTCGGAGCGCACGATCGTCGTCAGCTCATCCGACTGGCCGACGGTCACAAGATCGCCGACAGAAACCGTCGCCACATCGGCACGCCCTTCAATCGGACTCGTCAGTGTCGTCCATGATAATTCGGCTCTTGCATATTCCAGCGTGGCTTTGGCAGCATCTAATGTTGCTTTGGCTTCCGCAAGAGCCGCGCGTGCGGCTTCGACCTCGGCCTCGGTATAGCCTCGGCCAGTTAATTGTTCCGCGCGATCATATGCAGCTTGTGCCACAGGCAAATTGGCTTCCGCTGTTGCTAAGCTTGCACGGGCAGAGGCCACGGTTGAGAGATATGAAGTATCATCGATCCGGAACAACGGGTCACCGACCGAAAGATCCTGACCTGGTGTGTAGAGTATTTCTTCGACAGCACCGCCTACGCGTGGTCGCACCTCTACGTCCTGAAATGCAACAGCACGCCCTGGCTGGGTCACGACGCGCGGCACCTCTTGCAATGTCAACTCGATGATGCCGACTTCGATCGGCGCTGATGGCGCCCCTTGTGACCCCGGTGGTCCACCTTGGGCAATCGCCATCGTGACAGACCCCGTCAGGGCGAGTGTCGCACAAATCGCTTTCCAAACGCCGACCTTCATCTGCTTCTCGATCCTTGACTAATTTGCGATTTTGTTGCCTTCTACGCACAATTTGCACACTATGCAAGGATTGGGAGATGACACTTTCGTTACGACAGAGACGGCGGCTGGAAACGGCGCGCGAGATCCAGAAAGCCGCGTTGAAATTGGTGGTTCAGCGCGGCATTGAAAACGTGACCACGGAAGAAATCGCAGCTTCCGCAGGGATCAGCACGCGGACCTTTTTCAACTATTACTTAAACAAGGAAGCTGCTGCGATTGGGGAGCCGCCGGGCTACCGGGAGGAAGACATGGAAGCGCTGCAGACGGGAACGGCGTCGCTGGCGGCAGATCTCAAAGCATTCTTAGACAAACACATGGAGACGCTGGCTGAAGATGAAGCTGTGCTCAGGATGGTGGGAAGCGTCCTGCGTTCGAATGAAAAGGCACGTGGCATCCTCGATGGCTTTCTCGCTTCCGAACGCGACCAGCTCACCGAATGTCTATTTGCTCGTGTGAAAGACCGTCAAATTGCGGCCGCGCTCGCAAGCAACGCCACAGATGTAACAGAGCGAGCGATAAGGCTTTGGGAGCAATCAGAAAGTCTGTCTCTTATTGCGGCCCTCGATATTATCTGGGAGGGGCTTTTGTCTGCCGCACAGCTTTTGGCGGCTTCATCCGAATAGGTTCCGCTGTCAAGGACCTGCCAAATGTGGTCTGCGGTTGCACCGCAGCTACCGGATCGTCTGAACTGTTTCTCACTTGCAACTAAAATTCCTTTGCCTTCAATCCCAGTCACGATCATGAAGCCTTAACAGCCAGTCTCATCATTGGCAGAAGCCTAATCTCGAATTATCGCTTGGAAGAAGACTACGACAGCAATGGACTTGCCCGGAGAAAGTGGAGGGACTTTCCGTTAGCGCTGGAGGCGACAGGAAGATCCGATGGTCAAACGCGAGAAACGGAAATTCACGTAAGAATTCGAGTGTTCCCCGTCAGCGCTTATGGGTCCAGATAAGCTGATTGCTTAAGGGAGAGGTTTTGGCTCATTTTCACTGATCAGGAGTGAAGCATGAGACAGAAGAGCGAGCGTCATCGGGATGCAGCAGATCGTACAGTGAAAGACATCCGCCGGAAGACGCGGAAGAGGTATTCCTCAGAAGACAAGATCCGGATTGTGCTTGCTGGCCTTCGCGGCGAAGACAGCATTGCCGAGCTGTGTCGCCAGGAAGGTATTGCCCAGAGCCAGTACTACAGTTGGTCGAAGGAATTCATGGAAGCTGGCCGCAAGCGTTTGGCTGGTGATACTGCCCGGGAAGCCAACACAGGTGAAGTGCAGGATCTGCGTAGTGAAGCTCGAGACCTCAAGGAGGTGGTTGCCGAGCAAGCCCTTGAGTTGCGGTTGCTCAAAAAAAGCATGGTCGGGGATGGGGGCGAGGACGAATGAGATACCCTGCATCAGAGAAGCTCGAAATCATTCGGCTGGTGGAGCAGTCCCACCTTCCTGCCAAACAGACACTTGATATGCTTGGCATCCCCCGCACTACCTTCTATCGCTGGTACAATAAATATCTGACAGGTGGCCCGGAAGCCCTGGAAGATCGCTCTCCAAAGCCGTCACGAGTGTGGAACCGCATCCCGAATGACATTCGGGATCGTATTGTTGATCTGGCCCTGGCAGAGCCCGAGTTGTCACCACGAGAGTTGGCGGTGCGGTTCACTGACACACAGCAGTACTTCGTGTCGGAAGCATCGGTGTATCGTCTGCTCAAGGCCCATGATCTGATCACCAGTCCGGCCTTCGTAGTCATCAAGGCTGCGGATGAATTCCAAGACAAGACCACAGCCATCAACCAGATGTGGCAGACTGACTTCACCTACATAAAGATCATTGGCTGGGGTTGGTTCTATCTGTCGACCATTCTGGATGACTTCTCCCGGTACGTTGTCGCCTGGAAGCTATGTACGACGATGACGGCAAGCGATGTCACCGACACGCTGAAACTGGCCCTTGAGGCATCCGGCTGTGATCAGGTCGATGTTCGGCACAAGCCACGGCTGCTGTCAGACAATGGTGCGAGTTATATCTCTGGTGAACTGGCTGAATGGCTTAACAACCAAGGCATGGATCATGTTCGTGGAGCGCCGTATCATCCGCAAACACAGGGAAAAATTGAACGCTGGCATCAGACTTTGAAGAACCGCATTCTGCTGGAAAACTACTTCTTGCCCGGTGACCTCAACGCGAGTATCGAGCGCTTCGTCAATCACTACAATCATCACCGATACCATGAGAGCCTCGGCAATCTCACCCCCGCCGATATCTACTTCGGACGTGGCGAAACCGTCCTGCTCGAACGTGAAAGGATCAAACGAAACACAATCAATCAACGGCGTTTGCAAAACCGCAATCAAGCCGCTTAAATTCAAAAAACAAGATGGGCCAATCTCTCCGCTAAATCACGCGGCTATCTGTTCCAAATACCCTGATGACGGACAATTACCAACGACAGGTTATTTGACGTGAGTGATACGCTATCCGAGAGAACCGAGCCATCTAAGGCAGAAAACAAGTCAACTTTACCCCGCCAGCAACTTCAAATCCTTCTTGCTGCCGTAGATCGTGAGGAAAGCGGTTTTGAGGTGATGCAATTGGATGCTACCATGACCGCCTGTCATCTTCCCGGAAAAGTTAAGCAGCCGAACGAGATCGCGCACGGATGTCTGCCGACCGTAGCGCCTCAGGGCCTCATATGCTTCCCTGCCCTCTACATTAAAGTCAATGCCGATGCTGCAGCAGTCTTCTTCCGTTGGCGGACCAAGATCGACGCGCATTCCAAGACGGCTGACAATCTGCTGCAGGGCTGAATCATGGCTTTGCGTGCGGGCAAGCCGCTTGTCATTGCCGCTGAGCACAAGCGAACAACCACTCAGCTCCTGAAGGCGCAGCAGTTCCCGGAGCGGCGCCAACTCCAGCATCTGGACTTCGTCCATGATCAGTATGGGACGCTGAGACCATGACCAGCACCCTTTGAGCCGTTCCTCCGCTGTATCTGCCAGATCGGCACTGTACTGATTGTACGCCGAGCCGCCGGTTGCCTCGACGATCATCTTCAGCATGCCCTTCATTCCCTTGCTCGGTTGTCCCACCTCGCAATAAAAAGCTTCCATCGTCTTGGCGTAATGCCGAAGCGCCGTCGATTTTCCCATGCCAGGCTTGGAATTGATCAATACCGGATAAGCCGGAATATCGCGGGCAATCTCCATTGCCTTCAGGATCTCGCGACTTGCAGCAATATCGACAAAACCCGTCCCGGACCGCCGCACGATCTGTTCATTCATGAGCCATGTCCTCTTAACGCGCTGAAGGCAGCCTCCCGAATTGCCGCGATTTCACGCCGCTCGCGTTCATCTTCGGTCAGCGAAGGCAGTATCTCAGAAGCCGGAAGGATCGCCTGAGCATAAACCTCCTCTCCTGTGACCCGAACCGTTGCACGAGGGCTGTCTGGTAAAATTGGCGACGCAGTCCGACCCAGCTCGACCAGAGCCGCACCAACATCAACATTGGGTACAGACTTATCGAGAGTTCTCAGAGCCCTATTGCGGCGCTTGACTCGGTCCGCCGAGCGTTTGGCGCCACGCGGATCATTGAATGCAAACTCTTCCTGAGGCGTAGCGATGCCGAGGAGTTCACCGTCCGGCCCAGTCAGCCTCAGCGCGTTGTAGCCATGGAACTGCGGGATATGCACCGTCACAGTGTCATGGAAACAGGTATCGAGCTCATCGCATGTCCAGGTCCTTCCACCGACCGAAATCCCGTGCTGGCGAACTTTCCGGGTCTCCGGCCTGGTGAAGACTGTATGCAGTCGGGACGGATCCATCACTGTTGCCGACCAGCCTTGCTGGACATGGGTATCGAATGTCTGCCTTGGAGATTGGCCCTTCAACGCGCCGGATTGCGGCAACACCTCATAGGCATTGAGCAGCTGTTTAAACAGGCTTTGAAAGCCCCTGAAATCGCCTTCGAAGGGCTTGGGAGGTTTGCCGAGCGTCGACCGTTTCGGGTTCATCCGGTCATCGCCGATATAACCGGGGCACGTCCTCAGGAACTGTTGCTCGAAATGACCGAACCAGGCCTCGATCGGCTTGGCAGATGCATTATAGGGCAAGGCCCGGATAACGCGGGACTTGCCCGGCTCCCCAACGACTGGAATGTGCAGCTGCATGGCATCATCCAGAAAGTCAGCGAAGAGATATTCTTTGCCGTTGTCGCAATACAGCGACTTCGGCAGACCAAAAGCTGAATGCTGCGCCATGGCAGCAAAGGCCTCGATCACATCAACATTGCGAACCCCGCCCCTGGTCTCGATGAAGACCAATTCGCACCAGACGCGTCTTGTGGCCATGTCCATGAAGGCCAGCAGCTTTGGCGTGCCTGTCGTGCCGTTCTCGCGTGTCAGGAGAACATTGATGTGATGCACATCCATCACCACACAGTCCATTGGCAACATGCCGTCGGTCGTGCGCTTGACGCGGGGCCGGTCGTCCTCACTGGCCTTACGGTCATACTTGTGTCGGTAGACTTTGCTCAGATGTTGCTCAGACCGGATCAGGGATCTCGGCACCCGGCAGACACGCTCAAACTCCGCCTGATCATTCAAGGCAAAACCTTTGGCAAGACTCATCTTCTTCAGATAATCGGATGCCAAAACAAGAACCACTTTGCCAACAGCCCCACCCTTGACCAGCCCTCTCACCTGCTGGCGTAAAGCGTCGGAGATCTCGGCCCTGGTCTTGTCATCGAAATGACCTGACACCGCCCGGTCCCAATCTCTCGAGATAAAACAACGGGACTTGCCACGGTCAGAGCGCCCTGCACGTTTTAACCCGACTGGTCCCTCGGCTTCATACTGCTTGATCCAGGAATAAAGTGTCCGCCGTTTCAGAACGATAGGCCTACCGGCCCAGTCGATAACCGTAGTCTCCTGAAGTTGTGCAATTACCTTTCCGCGTTCAGCCGACCCTGGTTCGGTTTCAAGCAGATTTGCAAATGTCTGCAGGAACCATGCGACCTTGCGGCTGAACTCAGAAGGAACTGAACGTCTCGTAGGATTTGCAAATTTGCGCTCTGGACTGGTCGGCTCATTGCAAAAGTCTTGAAGATCACGCGGCAAGCTGCACGCTCTGACCTCATAAGACAGGCCAGACCGTCCTCCGGTCCCATCAACCAATCTCACTTCAAGTATCTGCTTCCGCCAGGGTTTTCCGGTATGAGCACGCTGGAGCGCCTGCCTCGCCTTGCGTGGTGATATTCCAGCGCGTTCCGCGAGCTCCAGAACGCTTAGCCACATCGCGAGCAATCCGACGACTTCAGACCAGCGGCAAGCCTAATCCGCGCTGCAAGGGCAATCGCATTGTTGCTTATATTCTCGCCATTCAGCGACTGTTCAGCTGTTCGCCTTACAATTCCGTGCGCCTTGCACCACGCGTTCAGCGATGTGCCCTGTAAAACAAACCCCGCACGCACGGCACGCAATAACTGATCATCGTCTTTAATTGAAAGGTAATCCATAATATGCATCCTAATTGTCTGCATTTTGCAGCATATTAATCGTCATTTTGCAGATGTCAATCATAAGTCAGCATTATGCGGATAAGGAAACAATGGCAAAAGGAATCAAAGTAAACGCCAGCGAGGTAATTGAACGCTTAAAGGCATCAACCAGTACGAATACCGATATCGACCTGGCTAACTACTTTGAGGTCTCCAACAAAGCAATTTCATCCTGGAGAACGAGAAACTCGATCCCCCTGGAATTTTTGCTACAGGCCTGTGCCGGAACCGGAGAAAAGATAGACTACTTTCTCTTTGGCGAAGCATTCCCGCGACAGCAGACCGAATCGCTTGAGACCCGGATCGATGATTTCTGGATTACGACCATGAAGCTGACCGGCGAGCGGATCCTTATCGAGATCCTGGAAAAGCACGCACCTGAAGAACTTGCCTTCATGGATGCGGAGGAAACACTGGCCAAAGGTGAATCCATCGGCATGGCGATGTTGATATTTGCCGATTTTATCGAACGAAAGAAAAAGGAGCTTGTCGACAGCGGCCGCATGACCAACGACGAATTCAAAGAATACATTCGAAACGTCGACCGCTACGACCTCCCCTACTTTGCACGGGCAATCAAACACAGAAACAAAAATGGTCCGCAATAGGTCCGCAGTCGGCCGTTCCACATAGGCAAAAATTTAATCCGCAGTATATTTCTTCTTTTGTTTTCAATATGTTCCAAAATTAATCTGCACTGGTTGATATTGCGGACCCTACGGTCCGCAATCGAAAACCAATCAACTTTATGAAAATAAGCCACATTTGGCAGTCTGGTGCCGATTAATTCCGGCCAAAAGCCCCACTTCCGCAGCAGACTAATTCCGACAACCTCATCATAACCGCAACAAAACCTTAAGCCTTGTAGAACACAGTGAGAACAGGTATGGTACGTTCATGATTTGTACCCAACCGGGTCACGCTGGAGAATCTAGGGATGTTGACGCGCAAGCAATATGAACTGCTCATGTTCATTCATGAAAGGTTGAAGGAAGCCGGGGTTCCGCCCTCCTTCGACGAAATGAAGGACGCGCTTGACTTGAGGTCGAAGTCCGGGATTCACCGCCTGATAACGGCGCTCGAAGAACGGGGCTTCATTCGCCGCCTTCCGAATCGGGCAAGGGCGATGGAAGTCATCCGCCTGCCTGACTCGATTGCGCCGGGGCTCAGTTCGCCTCCGCCGCGCGGCAGCTTCTCCCCCGAAGTCATCGAGGGCTCGCTCGGCAAGGAAGCGCCAAAAGTGTCCGCGCCTGAACCGGAAGTAGCCGGTACCGAGATCCCGGTCATGGGCCGGATCGCCGCAGGTGTGCCAATTGAGGCAATCCAGACCCATAGTCATTCCATCACCGTTCCGCCTGAGCTGATCGGCAGAGGCGAACATTATGCCCTTGAAGTTCGGGGCGATTCCATGATCGAGGCCGGCATTCTCGACGGTGATACGGTTTTGATCAGAAGGACCGACACCGCGGACAGCGGCGACATTGTCGTGGCACTGGTCGACGACGAAGAAGCCACATTGAAGCGCCTGCGCAAAAAGGGCCCTTCGATTGCTCTGGAGGCTGCCAACCCGGCCTATGAAACCCGCATTTTCGGTCCTGGTCGCGTGCAAGTTCAAGGCCGTCTGGTTGCCCTTTTCAGGCAATATTGAGCGCCCAAGCAAGAGTAAGGGACTTTTCAAGAAGGCTTATGGCGTCCCCTGATGCCAGGACCGCGCCGGTCGAGATTTCGCGGCGATCCAGCGGGCGACAACTGTCTGTGCAGGACGGCTACCGCGTTCTTTTGATAATTTGTTGTCATTGACCCTACCCAGCCAGAGCGACAATGCCCCCGCCTCACGCCGTTCGGCCCCGGAAATGACGAGCTCTGCAGCACAGTCTTCCGGAACCTCCAGATCCGTGACGACAAGATCAGCCAAGTCACAATCGATGGCAAACGCCTGCGGGGTCTTTGGCATGGCAATGCGCAGGGGCTGACCAGTGGGCGTGACGAGGCTTTGCTGCGCAGAATTTGAAATTGTTTCAGGCCCCTTTTCCGTCCGAGACGCGTTCTCCGGCCCCGGAGGATGGGCCTGGTAGACACATCCCAGGTCGTCGCAGCGGTACTGATCCGATGTCATTTTCTGTCTCTGGAAAGCATCTTGGGCCTGACCTTCTGCCTGCAGCCAGATGTCCGTCTCAAACCCCGCCCGTCTCGACGCGACATATAAAAGCCCATCCGCTCCCCGGGCGGCGATGCGGTCTCCCGAAGCCGAAATCTGAATATCTGGCGGCCGTTCGCCCCAGATCAGCCCTGTTGCCAGCAAAAGCGCCGGAACGCCGGCAAGACGGAACCAACGTCGCGCCAGAACAACCCCAAAAAACCCCATGATCAGAAGCACGGTTGGCAGGCCTCCCGGCGGCACCAGATGCCCGTTGCCCAAGCCGAGCCCATCCGTGCCGAAGTCAATGACACAGCCGGCAATCGCAAGCAAAAGCTCAAGGCCCGCCTCCATGACCTTGAGAGGTAGCGCCGCCAGACCAAATGGCATGAGCACAAGCGCAAGGACGCCCATCGGCATGATCACGAGTGTGAACACCGGCATGCCGAGCAAGTTTCCCAGGAGCCCCATGGGTGCAATACGGCCAAAGTGATGCGCACCAATGATCCCGGTCGCGACCCCGGCCACAAGCGCTGTGACCAGAAGGCCAGTGAGCGAGCCCCCGACGAACGACAGCAGGCGCCGCACCATCCCGCCATCTGTACGCAGCTGGAAGGCTCCGCGCTCGAGGTGGTGCGTGCGCCAGGTGTCATAGACTGCGACAAGACAGATCACGGCAGCGAAGGACATTTGAAATCCGGGGTGGAGGAGCCGCTCGGGAGCCAGCAAGAGCAGGACAAGCCCAGCCAACGCAACGCTGTGCAGGGTCAACCCCTTCCGTGACACAATCAATCCGAGGAAGATCAGACTGATCATCATGTAGGAGCGCTGTGTGGCGACGGACGCGCCGGAAAGCGTCAGATATAGCGTTGCGGCCAGCAGCGCCACAACAGCTGCGACCTTGTGCGACGGCAGCTTGAGTGCGGCGGTTTCGGATGCAGCCAGCAAGAGCAAAGCGACTCCGAATGCGCCACCGGCAAAAAGCGCCATGTGAAGCCCAGAAATTGCAAGAACATGGGCTAACCCGGAGGCCCTCAAGGCGTCCTCCGCCTGCTCCGAAAGCCCGCTCCGGTCCCCGACCAGAAGTGCTACCGCGAGCTCGGCTCCATCTCCAACGGGAAGAACAGCCCGAATGCGATCTCCGATACTCGATCGGACAGTCTCAAGGCCACGTTTGACACGAAGCCAAAGCGGCGGCGGTCCAAGATCTGCCGGGTTAGGCGTGCCATAGGAAAATCCGGTTGCGCCAAGTCCATCAAAGTAAGCCCAAAACGAGAAGTCATAGCCTCCGGGGCGCGCCGGACCTGATGGCGGGAACAGACGGGCAGTCAGATTGACCCCGTCACCGGTGCGCACCATCGCCGCCTTGGGTATGGAAATGCGAATGGTCTCTGGAAGACGCCCCTCGCCGAAAGGCGCGCCCGGCGACCGCACTTTGCCGTAGTCCTTGTAGCTATGAACCTCAAGGATGAGACGTGGACCGCGCGCACTTTCCTGTCTTTCAAGGACGCGCCCCTCAAGCGACAAGGTTCGAGGCTGGTAAAGCCGTGGCGCTTCGCAAAGCGTCACGCGAAGGTTTGTCACCAGAACACCACTCAACGCTGCCAAGAGAAGGATCGCCCCCACTCCGGTCCGTCCGGTTACCGCTTTGCGCCCCGTCCAGACCAGTGTTGCCAGAAAGACCGCACCCAGGGCGAAAGGATCCGGTTCCTCGGGAAGGACCATGTAGATGAGGATCCCAATAGCGAAGGCGAAGCTAATCCAAAGCAGCCCCTGTTCTTCCTGCAAGGGATTGCGGCGGAGCTTCGACCGTGGCGGCTGAGACAGCGCGCCGGTCACCGCCCGATCATGAAAGCTGCGATCAAATGCGGCAGAGCCGCGCGACATGACTTGAAAGGCCTTGAGTATTTGACGAAAGCGACGGTTTCTCCGTCCGGCCGATCGGCCCGCGTCATCTTTTACGCCCGTTTTCCTGTCCGCCCGGCGGCCCTTGATGGACTGCGCAACTGGAGCAGCGTCAGCCCCAGGATCGATGCTGCCATCTGAGCCGGGCGGTGGATCCGCACCAGCTGCGGTCAAATCCTTCGCGCCCCTTTGGACTTTCACAAGCCTATGCTAAGACGCCGCCAACACGGCGGCCGTCCGCCTGCTTCAACATTCTGGCAGAGACCCACAAAAATCACCATGGCCAATCAGATCGTCACGCGTTTCGCTCCCTCCCCGACCGGTTTCCTTCATATCGGCGGTGCCCGCACAGCCCTATTCAACTGGCTGTTTGCCAAGCACAACGGCGGCAAGATGCTTCTGCGCATCGAGGACACTGACCGCGCGCGCTCAACCCAAGACGCCGTTGATGCCATCCTCGACGGGCTGACATGGCTTGGTCTCGACTGGGAAGGCGATCCGATCTCCCAGGTGGGCCGCGTCGACAGACACCGGGAAGTGGTCGATGCGTTGGTTGCATCCGGCAAGGCGTATCGCTGCTACGCCACTCCCGAAGAACTGACCGAGATGCGTGAAAAGGCGCGCGCTGAAGGCCGTCCGCCCCGCTATGACGGCCGCTGGCGCGACCGGAATGCCTCGGAGGCCCCTGAAGGCGTTGCACCGGCCATCCGGCTGAAAGCGCCCCAGGAAGGCGAGACCGTGGTCGACGATCTGGTCCAGGGCCGTGTCACCTTCCCGAATAAGGACCTGGACGATCTGGTCCTGATGCGCTCCGACGGCACCCCGACCTATATGCTTGCTGTCGTTGTGGATGACCATGATATGGGCGTCACCCACATCATCCGCGGCGATGACCACCTGACCAACGCCGCCCGCCAGAGCCTGATTTTCCAAGCCATGGGCTGGACTGTGCCTGCCATGTCGCACATCCCGCTGATTCACGGACCGGATGGCGCGAAACTGTCCAAGCGCCACGGAGCGACCGGTGCGGAAGCCTATCGTTCCTTGGGCTACCTTCCGCAGGCAATGCGTAATTACCTTGCGCGCCTTGGGTGGAGCCACGGCGATGAGGAAATCATGTCGACCGAAGACATGATTAAGTGGTTCGGCATGGATGCCATCGGCAAATCGCCATCACGCTTCGACTTCAAGAAGCTAGAAAACCTCAATGGCCATTATATGCGCAGCACGGATGATGCCGAGCTGCTCGGCCATTGGAAAGCCTGCCTTGCGCATTCGGAGGGCGGCGATGTCGTCCTGGCCTGGATGGCGGAGGACAAGAACGAGGCGACGGCACTTGCAGCCCTGCCCGGCCTGAAGGAACGGGCCAAGACCCTCGTGGAACTGTCCGAAAGCGCCAGCTACCTTTGGCGGCAGCGGCCGCTGGATTGCGACGAGAAAGCCAACAAGATTCTCGATGAAGGCGCGCGCGCGATTCTGGCTGACCTAACCGATCTGCTCTCGGGCGTTTCCGAGTGGGCAGCTGAACCTCTCGAGGTCGCGGTCAAGGCTTATGCCGAAGAAAAGGAACTCAAACTGGGCAAGGTCGCGCAGCCTCTGCGCGCAGCACTCACAGGTCGCGGCACGTCTCCCGGAATTTATGATGTTCTCGTTGCACTCGGCAGGGAAGAATCCATCGCTCGCGTTAGCGATCAGGCAAGCTAATTACCGTAATTTGTCGCTGGGCAGCATTTGGCTGCCCTAGCGATTTCTGCCGAAACGAAGGCATGTGACCAAAGCGTTAGGACCGTTGCCTTGCGGCCCTGCACCAAATGGGATACGCAGAACGCGACCATTTCTCCGGCTGCATCTGGCAGGCCTGCAATCCCACATGTGGAACGCAGCAACCAGCCACTCGGGTGCCGCAAAGAGTTCTTGAAAAGGGGGTTACCTGAATGGCCGAAAACAAAGCCAAAGTGAACGTCGGTGGGGCAGACCACGAATTTAACGTTCTGGAGGGATCCGTTGGCCCGTCTGTAGTGAACATCTCCTCACTCTACAAAGACACCGGTATGTTCACATACGATCCGGGCTTTACGTCCACGGCGTCATGTGAATCCAAAATCACCTACATCGATGGCGACGAAGGCACGCTTCTTTACCGCGGCTACCCGATCGACCAACTCGCCGATCACGGTGACTTCCTCGAATCTTGCTATCTACTGCTGTACGGTGAACTCCCGACCAAGTCGCAGAAAGAAGATTTCGTTCAGCGTGTGACTTACCACACGATGATTCACGAGCAGATGTCTCGCTTCTTCTCCGGCTACCGTCGTGACGCTCACCCGATGGCCGTCATGTGTGGCACCGTTGGCGCCCTGGCCGCTTTCTACCATGACAGCACGGATATCTCCGACCCGCATCAACGCATGGTCGCGAGCCTGCGCATGATTGCAAAGATGCCGACCATCGCTGCCATGGCCTATAAGTACCATGTCGGGCAGCCGTTCGTTTACCCGCGCAACGACCTGGATTACTCGGCCAATTTCCTGCACATGTGCTTTGCAGTTCCTTGTGAAGAGTACAAGGTGAACCCGATTCTGGCCCGTGCCATGGACCGGATCTTCATCCTCCACGCTGATCATGAACAGAACGCATCGACTTCGACCGTTCGTCTGGCCGGTTCCTCAGGCGCAAACCCGTTTGCATGTATCGCAGCCGGCATCGCCTGCCTTTGGGGTCCGGCACACGGCGGCGCCAACGAAGCAGCACTCAACATGCTGTCCGAGATCGGCTCTGTCGATCGTATTCCGGAATATGTCGCCCGCGCCAAGGACAAGAACGATCCGTTCCGTCTCATGGGCTTTGGTCATCGGGTCTACAAGAACTATGATCCGCGCGCGAAGATCATGCAGAAGACCTGTCACGAGGTCCTCGGTGAGCTCGGTATCAAGGATGATCCGCTGCTCGACATTGCGATGGAGCTGGAAAAGATTGCACTCAACGATCCGTATTTCGTCGAGAAGAAGCTTTATCCAAACATCGACTTCTATTCCGGCATAACCCTGCGTGCGCTCGGTTTCCCGACCACCATGTTCACCGTGCTCTTCGCTCTTGCACGTACAGTGGGCTGGATCGCCCAGTGGAAGGAAATGGTTGAAGATCCGTCCCAGCGTATCGGCCGTCCGCGTCAGCTTTACACGGGCTCGCCAAAGCGCGACTACACACCGATCGAACAGCGCTAAGGCGCTGCCATCGATGCAAATACCAAGGGCGCCCATTGGGCGCCCTTTCTGCTTGCCACGTCATTTGTGCCGATAGACCAGATCGCTGGGGTCCGGAGCTTTCGCACGATCATCGAGGCGCGCGCCCAGGCGCTCAGCAAGAGCCCGCGAGCGCAGATTGTCATCATCAATATAGCTGACCAGTGACGACAGGTTCAGTTCAGCCAGCGCCCATTCCCGAAAGGCTGTTGCGCCTTCAAAGGCATAGCCCCTGCCCTCCGCATCCTCATAGACAAACCAGCCAAGCTCAGGCTCGGGAAACAAAGGCCCGCCATTGATACCGACCTGACCAACACAGCGCCCGTTTTGCTTGTCGTCCATCATCAAGGCTCCGTGCCCGAAGAGTTGCCACTGGACCAGGTCATGACAGAACATGCCCCAGGCAAAGGGGGCCTCATGCGGTCCGCCCATGCCTGCAGATCTTCCCGACCGCATCATGTCCCGGTAGGCTAGCCAGTCATCATAAGACTGGGCACGAAGGATCAGACGTTCGGTTTCAAGTCTTGGAATATTCATGAGACCTCGGAAAAGACAGGCAGCGCCTTTCGCGGCGCCCCTTCTTGTCCCTCAGCCAACCGGCTCAATCAAGCCTGGCGTTTCAAAACCTTGAGCACAATCGAGGCCGCCGCATCACTTTGCTTTCCCCCGTCTGGCAGCTGCATCCTCACATCCAGATCCTTCAACGCCTCAACCTGGTGGCGGCGTTCGCTGCCATCGACCAGAAGATCTCCGATCACATCCGACAATTTGTCGGGATTGGCCTCTTCATCCAGGAATTCAGGAACGACATTCCGGCCAAGTATGATGTTTGGCAGAACCATGGAACCGACGCTGGCAATCGGAATGATCTTGTGAATTTGTCTAAGACGACGATAGAACCAATCAAGCTTGTAGCAGATAGCCATTGGAACGCCGGAGATGGCAAGTTCCAGGGACACGGTTCCCGAAGCTGCCAGAGCCGCATGGGCCCTGCGGAAAGCACTATATTTGTCGGCCTCGCCATCAACGATGGTCGGCTTGCTCTTCCACTGAGACACGCCCTCGACAATGCGTTCGCGCAGATGCGGAACCGCAGGAAGAAGTACCTCGAGATCCGGGAAACGCTCCTTCAGCTTTTCAACCGTTCCGCCAAAGTCGGCCAACAGACGATCCACCTCGCTTCCACGGCTGCCCGGGAGGACAAGCAAGACCTTGTCGGATCCCTCGACCGGCGTCCGTTCCACCTCTGAGGGCCGAAGCTCACTCAGCCGTTCAATCAGTGGATGGCCAACATAGTGCGTTGGCGGTCCACCTAGCTTCCTGTGGATCTCCGGCTCGAACGGCAAAATCGCGAGAAGCTCGTCCACATAGGCTTTCATCTTGCGTGCCCGGCCCGGCCGCCAGGCCCAAACTGATGGCGAGACATAGCCCACGATCGGAATATGAGGCGCGCGTTTTCGCACGCGCTTTGCGACGTTGTGAGTGAAGTCCGGACTGTCGATGATCACGAGCACATCGGGATCGCTCTCAACAATCGCATCGACGGTTTGATAGACGCGACTGACAATCAGGGGCAGCCGAGCTAGAACGGCGGCAATCCCCATCACCGAAATGTCCGAGATATCGAAAAGGCTCTCCATACCAAGAGCCTGCATGCGACCACCGCCCAACCCGGTAAAAGTCACCCCATCCGGACCGAGCCGCTCCTGCAAGGCGGCCATGAGCCGGCTGCCAAGAAGATCTCCAGATTCCTCGCCGACACAGATCGCGACCCTGACCGGGTTGCCAGACAGTGACATGTCACCTCAACTCCCGTCGTCAGGTGGGTCGGTCTGAAAACCAAACAGAAAGAGACCGGCGGCATCAGCTTCGGCAATCGTCTCTGCACGGTCGGAAACAAGGGCGCCGCCAGCTTCCACAGCAATCCCTGCCAGCCCGGCTTTGGACGCAAGTTCCACCGTTTTGGGGCCAATGGTAGGAAGATCGACACGAAGGTCCTGCCTGGGCTTGACCGCCTTGACCAGCACGCCGGCCTTCCCCTTGGCCCGAACTCGACCGCTCTCCCGAAGAGACGCACAACGCTCAAGCATTGCATCCGTGCCTTCCGCGCCTTCAACCGCGATCACACGCCCGCCGAGCGCGACTGCAGCCTGGCCAATGTCGAGATCACCCAGACGCGTTGTCGCCAAACGGGCGAGTTCCAGGTCACGAAAATCCTCCGCGCGCGGCTTTTGCAGGCCCATTGCGTCGCCGGCTGCCAAAAGTTCTGGCGTGATGTCCTTGATGCCCACCACCTGATAACCTTCCACTTCGAAGAGACCGATGACCTTCGTCAAAAGACTATCGTCTCCACCCACAAGCGCCTTGATGATTTTCGGCAAGCGTTTCAACGTGCCGAGATCGCCGACAATGGACGTGAAGTCAGGACGCTTTGCGACGCCCCCAATCAGCAGGACCTGCTTACAACCGGCTTTGGCCATAGACTTGTAAAGCCGCCCGATTTCCCCCCAACCAAGTTCGATATCCGCCCTCGCCTGAAGATCGGCTTCTGCCTCTCCCTTGATCGCGACCACATAGGTAGCGCGCTCCTGAGTCTCAAGGCCGTCCAGAACTTGAAGCGGGATACGACCGTTGCCACAGATCACCGCAACAGGAGCAGTCTTATGCTGCTCCTGCAAACTAATGGATGCGGACGCAGGCGCTGGCATGATCGGCCGATCAATCGCCGCCGCGCGGCGTACAGAACCGGCGGTTTTCCTTTTCGAGGATGAAGTCGGTCACCGTCTTGACCAGAGGCTGATCAGCATTTGCAGTGGCCACCTCATCAGCGCGTTCGCGCAAGGTGCCTTCATCGCTCTCGAAGAGCTTCTTGTAGGCGTTTCGCAGCGCATGTATCTGCTCACGAGGCAGATCCTTACGCTTCAAGCCAATCAAATTGAGACCAGCAAGGCGCGCCCTATCGCCGATAACCGAACCGAAGGGAATTACATCAAACTCGACGCCAGTCATGCCCCCAACGATCGCTCCCGTGCCAATTCGGCTCCACTGGCGCACCGCGCTCAAACCACCCATAATGACATGGTCTTCCAGCTCGACGTGACCTGCCAGAGTCGCATTGTTTGCAAGAATGACATGATCGCCCACGACACAATCGTGCCCGACATGGGCGCCCATCATGAACAGGTTGTTGTGCCCGACCTTGGTCAGATCACCACCACCAGCTGTTCCCGGGCTCATGGTGACATGTTCGCGGATTTGATTGTTCTGACCGATTTCGAGCCGGGTCGGCTCTCCGGCGTACTTAAGATCTTGCGGCTTGTGCCCGATGCTCGCAAAGGGAAAGATATGCGTACCGCTGCCGATCGTCGTATGACCGGCCACCGCTACATGCGCTTCGAGGATGACGCCTGCCTCCAGGCGCACATTTGGACCAACCACACAGTAGGGTCCGATCCGGCAGCCATCGCCGACAAAAGCACCATCTTCAATGATCGCGGTGGAATGAATATCTGTCATCAAGTCCTCACGCATCCACCAGCATTGCGCTGATTTCCGCTTCAGCAACTTTCGCACCGTCGACCATCGCCACTGCGTCGAATTTCCAGATCGTGGCGCGTTGCCGGATCTTCTTGACGTGAAAATGAACCTGATCGCCCGGAACCACCGGCTTGCGGAACTTGGCCTTGTCGATGGTCATGAAATAGACAAGCTGCGGTGGGCTGTCCTTGCCCTTGGCATGGACGCACAAGGCACCAGCAGTCTGTGCCATTGCCTCGATCAGGAGGACACCAGGCATAACGGGGCGTGTCGGAAAGTGCCCCTGGAAATGCGGTTCGTTGATCGTGACGTTCTTGATGCCGATACAGCTGTCATCGCCGTCCATCTCAACGATTTTATCGATGAGAAGGAACGGATAGCGGTGCGGAAGAACTTCCATGATCCGCATGATGTCTGCGCTGTCGAGCGTCTTTTTGTCTGTCTCTTCCATTCAAAGCCCCTTGGCGCCGGATGCGCCGTCACATAGGTGGATCACGTGCAGATCCGTTTATTTCTCGCTGCCACGCTCTGCAAGCTTGCGGATCGCCGCCAGTTCCCGGAACCACTGTTTTACGGGCTTGGCCGGTGTCCCGCCATACCGGCCACCAGCCGGCACATCGTCATTGACGATGCTCACGCCGGCAATCTGGGCGCCCATGCCAATCGTGACATGACCGCGAACGCCGGTCTGGCCACCGATGGCAACATAATCTTCAAGCGTGCAGCTGCCTGAAAGCCCAACCTGGGACACGATCACGCAATGACGCCCGATGACGACGTTGTGTCCAATCTGGACCTGATTGTCGATCTTTGTGCCTTCGCCAATGACCGTATCTCGGTTAGCGCCCCGGTCAACTGTAGTGTTGGCGCCGATCTCCACATTATCTTGAATGACGACGCGTCCGATCTGAGGGACTTTCAGGTGACCGCCCGGTCCCATTGCATAACCAAAACCATCCTGACCAATACAAACACCCGGGTGAAGATACACTTGGTTTCCGATCAGCGCGTGCTGGACAGACGCATTTGCGCCGACAACGCACTCACGTCCGATGCGAACGCCTTCACCAATCACAGCGTTCGCCCTTACAGCGGTTTCAGCACCAATCTCTGCACCGGCACCAATCACAGCACCGGCCTCCACGACAACGCCTTCTTCAAGCACCGCGGTGGGATCAACCGCAGCACGGTCAGCGACACCAAGCGCATTCTCTGCACGCGGCACCATTGCCGCAGGAAATAGCTGCGCCAGGACCAGGGCCCAGGACCTGTAGGGTTCACGACATAAAAGTACCGCCACGCCGTCTGGCACCTTGTCTTTATGCTTGCGGCCGACAAGACAGGCCGCGGCGCGCGTTTCCACCAGCTTGTCCAAGTAGAGCGTATTATCAAAAAAGACCAGAGACCCCGGAACAGCGTCTTCAACCGGCGCAACGCCGGAAATCTTCAGATCCGGATCGCCCGAGAGTATCTCCGCCTCCGCCCAATCAGCGATGGTCTGGAGGCTCACGGTCTCCGGAGCAGCAAAGAAAACAGGATCAGACATACTCTTCTTCCAATAGAAAACGGCCGCCGATACATCGGCGGCCGTCTTATCTCACAAATTCTTGCGAATTAGAAACGGGTACCACCGCTCAGACGGAAGACCTGTGTCTTGTCGGCATCGTCCTTGACGATAGGCCAGGCAAAATCTGCACGCAGAGGACCGAAAGGCGAGTTCCAACGAATACCGGCACCAACAGAGGCACGTAATTCGAAGTCATTCGAGACAACGCCGTTTGACCCGACTGCATTGATAAGGTCGCTATCTGCATCCCAAAGTGAACCAGCGTCTGCGAAAACCGCACCGCTCAGGCCAAACTCATCAGGAATTGCAGGGAACGGGAAAGTCGTTTCGACAGTCGCAGCGACATACATCGTGCCACCGATAGCGTCTTCCGTAGTCGCATCACGCGGACCAATGCCCTGGTTTTCAAAGCCGCGGATGATGTTACCGCCGACCATGAACTGCTCGGAGACACGGAGGCGCTCATCACCGATTGCCGTGATGTGGCCACCCTTGATGCTCGCCTTACCAACGACACCGTAGTCAGCAAGGATTTCCTTGTAGGCGCGAGCTTCGGCTGTCGTCTTGATGTAGTAGGAGTCGCCACCAACACCAGCGAACTCCTGACCGAAGGAGGCATAGACGCCATCGGTTGGGTTCAGGTTGTTGTTCAGCGTGCTGTGAACAAGGGTGTAACCAACCAATGAGGTTAGATAGGTACCGAGTGAGTCACAGATTGCAGGAGACAGGTCTGAGTTGTTGGAACAATCAGAAAGGCCAGTCGCTAGATCGTCCGGGTCCGTAATTTCTGACTGGAAGATCTTGTAATAGAGGCGGAGCGTCAGTTCTTCTTCGCGAAGCGGGAGCGAGAACCCAAAGCCACCACCAATCTTGTCTTCATCATAGGACCGGTAGTCATTCGCATCCGTGACCTTCTTGTACACATCAAGGTCAAGTGCGATGCGACGACCCATAAAGAAAGGCTCGACGAAGGCAAACTCGTAGGACTGCGTGTCTGTACCACCGCCAACGGCGACTTTTACAAACTGACCCCGTCCAAGGAAGTTTTTCTCGGTCACAGAGATATCGCCAATGATGCCATCTGTTGTGGAGTAGCCAACACCGAAGGAAACTTCACCAGTCGCCTTCTCGTCGACCTGAACATTGATCACAACACGGTCTGGCGCAGAGCCCTGCGCGGTCGTGATGCTCACGCGCTCAAAGAAACCGAGGTTATTCAGGCGACGCTCAGCCTTGTCTACAAGCGCACGATTGAATGCGTCACCTTCAGCAAGGTCAAACTCGCGGCGAATAACGTATTCGCGTGTGCGGTCATTGCCGATGATGTTGATGCGCTCGACGTAAGCCCGTGGACCTTCTTCAATGTAGTAGGTCAGAGAGATTGTCTTGTTTTCGTAATCACGCGAACCGCGAGGGCGAACCTGAGCAAAAGCGTAGCCGTTCTCAGCCACCTTGATGGTGATGTCTTCCACACTCTGCTCGACGCGAAGTGAGTTGAAGGTCTGCCCCGCACGGGTGCGGACCTGGGACCGCAGTGCCTCAGGATCGACCTCAGACAACGACGAAACCACCTCAACATCGCTGATGGTGTACTCTTCACCTTCATCGACCGTGAAGGTCACATGAAAGACGTTCTGTTCGCGATCAAGATCAGCCGAAGCCGAGACAATGCGGAAGTCAGCATAGCCCTTCTTGAAATAATACTGACGCAGCAATTCCTGGTCAGCGGACAGACGGTCAGGATCGTACGTATCGGTGCTGCGCAGCCAGCTCAGAAGTCCGCTTTCGCGGGTCCTGATCACATCACGAAGGCGTCCATCACTGAATGCGGAGTTACCAATAAAGGTTATCCGCTCGACGCCGGTCTTGTCGCCCTCATTGATTTCGAAGACCAGATCGACGCGATTGTTGCTACGATCAATGATCTTGGGATCGACAGAGGCGCCATAACGGCCAGAACGGCGATAAGCCTCAAGAATATTTTGAACGTCCGTCTGAACCTTGGCCCGCGTCAGCATCGACCGTTCAGTCGAGCGCACAGCAGTCTTGAGAGCCTCATCCTTGAGCTTCTTGTTCCCTTCAAAGGAAACGCGATTGATGATCGGGTTCTCAGTAATTGTCACGACGACCGTTCCGCCTTGCGGCGAAATTTTCACGTCGGCGAAAAGGCCAGTGGCGAACAGCGCTTTCAGCGATTCATCAACATCCGCGGCGCTGTAGGAGCGGCCAGGCTGGATCGTCATGTAGCTGAGCACCGTTTCCTCTTCGATACGCGTATTTCCGCGAACGACAATACTCCGGGCAACAGCGGCTTCTGCCGTTGCAGCGGAGAACGGACCAAAGGTCTCGGGAAGAATCGCGCCCGTAGAAAATACGGCGGCCGCGAGAACAACGGCGCGAGTGAGTTTCTGCAATCGCTGCATTAGTGCGCTATGCCTTTATGTTTTTAAATCCAATGCGCTAAGGCGCAGAGGTAACCCCAGATTCTCAGCAACTGAAATCGTTTTACAGCCTTTTGCCGAATGTGCAACCGGGCTCATGGCCGAAAATCGATTTCAATTGAAGGCGTTGCGAGGATGCCACGCCCCAATTTCCCTCGGCAATTCAGCGGCTAGAGCTTCGTCAGATGCATGACATCGTTCCAGGTCGCAAATACCATCAACAGGAGAACAATACCGATACCGATGCGAAAGCCTATATCCTGCACACCTTCACTCAAAGGCTTCCCTCGCACCGCCTCGGCGAAATAGTAGACCAGATGCCCACCGTCGAGCATGGGAATTGGCATCAGGTTCAAAAGTCCGATGGAGATCGACAGAACCGCAGCAAGGCTCAACAGGGGAATGATGCCCTGTGTAGCCACTTGCCCGGACACCTGTGCGACGCGAATCGGCCCGCCAAGCTGATCAGCAGCCTCCCTGCCGGAAAGAACGCCCCACAGATAATCGAGTGTCCGCCCGGCGATATAGATTGTTTCATGCGTTCCCTCAGCAACGGCCTCGACGGGGCCGTAAGTTTGCTGAATGAGATCCTCCGGCTTGGGGCTACGTGAAACGCCCAAAAGGCCAAGACGCTGGACATTGCCGAAACGGTCGGTCAATTCCCGGTATTGCGGCGTCACAGTCAGTGTGACGACGCTCGTGCCGCGCTCGACCTCAAGCAAAAGCGGCACATCGGCGCTCACTGAAACAATCCGCTGCAGATCGGAGAACGTTGCAATCTCACGGCCATCAACAGACAGGATCAGGTCTTCGGGCAGCAGCCCGCCAGCCTCAGCCGCACTGCCGGGCTGAACCGTTTCAACAACCGGAGAGGTAACGATCTTTCCGAAGGCCATGAAGATTGCAGCAAAAATGACAATCGCCAGGATGAAATTTGCAATCGGACCCGCGGCAACGACAGCGGCACGCTGCCAGACCGGCTTGGCGACAAACGCCCCTGCCCGTTCAGCTTCGCTCATCGCCGCGACCCGCTCGCGATCTGGCACGCTCGCTGCATTTTCGTCCCCGGCGAATTTTACATAGCCGCCAAGCGGAATCATCGAGAGCTTCCAGCGGGTTCCCTTGCTGTCGTTCCAGCCGAAGATCTCACGCCCGAAACCGACCGAAAATGCATCGACATTGACACCACACCAGCGTGCAACGAGGAAGTGCCCGAGCTCATGAAAAAAAACCACGATGGTCAAAACAAAGAGGAACGGCACGATATAGCCGATAAGGAGGTCGTAAGCCGACGAAATCAATTCCATTATGAGGTCCCGTTTCAGGCTCGTTTGATCCTGTATTCTTACAGGATATACGCTGGGCAATTAAGGCAGGTTAAAGGACAACACCGTTTTTTGAACTGCTGCCCGATTTTGAGCCGGTTGGTTAGCGAGATGCAACCCATTCAAGGCAACTGTCCCGCGCTTCTTCGTCAACAGCCAGAACATCCTCAACTCCTTCAAGGGCCCTCCCTCCGTGAGAAGCATCGAGCCTTTCGAGCGACGCTTCGACTGCCAACGGAATATCCATGAAGCCGATCTGCTGGTTTAAAAAGGCGTCAACGGCCACCTCATCCGCTGCATTCAGGACGGTCGTCGCTCCACCACCGCGCCTCATCGCCTGCAGCGCAAGCGAGAGTGCCGGGAACCGGTCGAGGTCCGGCGCCTCGAATGACAGCTCGCCAATCCGCGCGAGATCGAGCCTCTCCACGGGGACATCCATGCGGTGTGGCCAGGCCAGGCAGTGTGCGATTGGCGTGCGCATATCTGGCGCACCCAGTTGCGCAAGCAACGAACCATCGCGGTACTGCACCAGGCCATGGACGACAGATTGCGGATGCACGAGGACTTCCAGCTGGTCCTGCCCCAAGGGGAAGAGGTGAAACGCCTCGATCACCTCAAAACCCTTGTTCATCATCGTCGCACTGTCGATCGTGATACGGCTTCCCATGTCCCAATTTGGATGCTTGAGCGCCTGAGTCGGCGTGACATCAGCCATCGCAGCTTTCGACACTGTCCGAAATGGACCACCCGACGCGGTCAGTATCACCTTCTCGACCTGATCCGCATTCTCCTGCTCGAAAACCTGGAAAATAGCGCTGTGTTCGCTGTCGACGGGAAGAACAGTCGTTTCGCTGCGCTGCGCTTCTGTCATGAAAAGATCGCCAGCTGAGACGAGGCATTCCTTGTTGGCCAGAGCAACAGCTCGGCTGGACTTCATTGCCCGCAAGGTCGGCCGAAGACCCGCCGCGCCGACGATCGCAGCAACAACCATGTCCGCCGGACGATCCACAGCCTCTAGAACGGCCTCCTCACCTGCAGCAGACTCAATGCTGGTTCCGGCCAACGCCTCCGCAAGCTCCACCCTTTTGTCAGGCCTTGCGAGAACCGCGCAATCCGCACCCACCTTGCGGGCAAGCTCCGCAAGACCTGCAACATCAGAATTGGCCACAAGGGAAACGACATCAAAGCGGTCCGGATTGCGCGCCACGATATCAAGCGTGCTGCGTCCGACGGACCCGGTCGCCCCAAGGACGCTCAGCCGCATTCGTCTGCCCGAAGCCGCGCTCGGCCATCTCTCAGAGTTTGCAGACATATCCACCTTGTTTGATTTCTGGTTTTGCGACGAGATCGGCGTGCCCCTAGCTCAGAGACAGACCCGCAATCGGGTTGGCCGGATCTCCGCCAAAGGCAAGTCCAAGGGCTGCAGCCATGATAGCTGCTGCAACAAGTCCATCAACACGGTCCATGATTCCGCCATGTCCAGGAATCAGACCACTAGAGTCCTTTACGTCAAAACGCCTCTTGATTGCCGATTCCATAAGATCACCTGCCTGGGAGACAATAGAAAGAACCACCGCCAAACCGCCCCACCGCAGCAGATCGGTCTGCCCGCTGATCGCGGCGAATCCGACGCCGAACAGAACAGCGAAAAACAATCCCCCGAGCGCTCCCGACCAGGTCTTGTTAGGAGAAACCCGCATCCAAAGCTTCGGTCCACCGAGAAAACGGCCAACGAAGTAGGCGCAGATGTCCGTGGCCCAAACAACGATCAGAAGGAAGAAGACGAAGACCAGCCCGATATCACCAAGACGGGAGGCCATGAGAGACAACAACGCGAGCCCGGAATAAATAATACCTTCAGCGCCCCAGCGCGCCGGCTGGCTCAGGCCGCCAACCAGATAGACAGCGAGCGCTCCGCCGCCGACAATGGCAATCGCCAGGATTGGATAGCTCACAGCGTAGAGCACACACGCTGCTACAAGTGCCGCATATCCAAGAACCGCAGGAGCGCTTTTGTCGGAGGTTCCCGTGATCGAAAACCACTCATGCTGGAACAGGACCGCGGCCACGAGAACAAGCGCGAAAAACCAAAGACCGCCAACAAAGGCAATCGCCAGCACGGCCGGCCCGAGTATCGCAGCGGAGATAACCCTCAACTTCAGGTCAGACATCCGGGAACCGCCGCCAGGCTTTTGAAGAGGGTCCGGCATTCAGAGCGCTTTGGCGCTGAGCCCGCCAAAACGGCGCTCACGACTGCTGTAATCGGCGAGCGCCTTGTCAAAGGCGGCCTCATCGAACTCCGGCCAGTGACACTCACAGAAATAGAATTCCGAATACGCAGCCTGCCACATGAGGAAGTTGGAAAGCCGCATTTCGCCGCTTGTCCGAATGATCAGGTCAGGATCTGGTATCCCGGAGGTATCAAGGCGATCGCCAATCATCTCCTGCGTCACCGCGTCAGGCTCAATGGCACCAGTTGCCACGTCCTGCGCAATGGACCGGACAGCTCGCGTGATTTCATCGCGCGCGCCATAATTGAAGGCAACCACCAGGGTCATTCCGGAGTTTGTCCGCGTCAGCTGTTCAGCTTCCACAAGCAGTTGACGAATGCCGGGCTCCAGCCCATCACGGTCACCAATCACCCGAATCCGAACATTGGCCTGGTGAATCTCCGAAAGGTCCCTCTGCACAAAGCGGCGCAGAAGAGACATGAGAAAACTCACTTCCGTCTCGGGCCGATTCCAGTTTTCCGAAGAGAAGCTGTAGATCGTCACGTACTTAAGACCGATCCGCACTGCGTGACGGATCATGCGGCGCAAGGAATCAAGGCCATGACGGTGGCCATCTGAACGGGAGAGACCGCGCGCCTGGGCCCATCGGCCATTGCCATCCATGATCAAACCGACATGGCGCACGCCAGAAACACTACATTTGGGCGCGGGGGACATACCGTCGATTGGATCTGGGTTTGCAGTCATAAAGTCCCCCTGATTTGCCTGGCCAAGACCACCCCGTGGCCAAACACGTTTGATTGAATAGCTTAGACTTGGGAGATTTCCTGCTCTTTCTTTTCAAGCATCGCATCCGCTTCCGCGATCATGCTGTCGGTTAGCTTCTGGATCTCGTCGGACGCAACCCGGCCATCATCCTGGCTGATGTCACCGTCCTTCTCGAGTTTTTTCGCCGTGTCCATGCCATCGCGGCGGACGTGGCGGATGGAGACCTTGGCCTGCTCGGCATACTTGTGAGCAATCTTGATCAGGTCCTGGCGGCGCTCCTGGTTCAGTTCCGGGATCGGCAAGCGCAGCAGCTGGCCATCTACGACAGGATTGAGACCAAGGTTGGATTCGCGGATCGCTTTCTCAACGGCAGCAACCATGCCCTTGTCCCAGACCTGAACGGCAAGCATGCGCGGCTCCGGAACACTGACAGTCGCAACCTGACTGATCGGCATCGCCTGGCCATAGGCGCTCACCATGATCGGATCCATCATGCTGGATGAGGCCCGGCCAGTCCGCAGGCCGGCAAACTCTGTCTTGAGCACCGACAACGCGCCCTGCATCCGGCGCTTGAGATCGTCCTGGTCTATACCTTCTACCGGCATAACTTCCTCACTTAATTCTTGCTTTGGTGGCTTACTGTGTCTTGGCCGCGGCAAAGATCGCACACTTGCATCGAAACACAAGGCCCTGTGCCGCGGATATTGGCAAAAGAATCAATCGCCAACAACAGTATACCGGCCGCTCTCCTGAAGAACGTTCACAAGCGAACCGGGACTGTGAATGGAAAACACAATGACGGGAATTGAATTGTCACGCGCGAGCGCAATCGCAGTGGTGTCCATGACCTTCAGATTGCGCTTGATCACCTCCTCGTAACCGAGTGTCTCATAGCGCTCGGCATCCGGATTGGTCTTGGGATCATCTGAATAGACCCCATCCACCTGTGTGCCCTTCAAAAAGGCATCACAACGCATCTCTGCGGCCCGGAGAGCAGCGCCAGAATCGGTGGTGAAGAAGGGATTGCCCGTTCCACCCGCGAAAACAATGACGTCGCCGTCTTCCATGTACCGTTCAGCAACACGCTGGCTGAATGTCTCGCAGATAGAGGGAACGGCAACTGCGGAAAGAACGCGGGCCTGGACCTTGAGCCGGCGAAGGGCGTCAGCGATCGTCAGGGAGTTCATGATCGTCGCAAGCATACCCATGTGGTCGCCAGTAACCCGGTTGCCGCCCTTGGCGGCCACGGCAACACCGCGGAAGATATTCCCGCCGCCGACCACGATGCCCACCTGCGCACCAAGCGCTACCGCGTCTGCGATCTCCTTCGCAATTCTCTCGACAATCGCCGGATCGATCCCGAATGGCTGGGATCCCATCAGCGCCTCACCGGAGAGTTTCAGGAGCACTCGCTTCCAACGCAGGGGCTTGTTCATATCGTGGCCTTCTCTTTGTGGGTCCTTCTAAAAAAAAGGCGCCGGTCGTAACCGGCGCCCTTGGGAAGCTTACTGCCCGGTGGCCGCGGCCACCTCTGCAGCAAAGTCTTGCTCTTCTTTCTCGATCCCCTCGCCAAGGGCGAAGCGGACAAAGCCGGTGAGCTTGACGTCTGTGCCAAGTTCCTTGCCGAGAGCCTCGACAGCCTGTTCGACCGTCTTGTCCGGGTCGATGACGAAGGACTGTTTGACCAGAGTCACCTCTTCATAGAACTTGCGGATACGGCCTTCGACCATCTTTTCGATGATGTTGTCGGGCTTGCCGGATTCGCGAGCCTGCTCAACGAATACCGAGCGCTCACGATCCACAACAGCCGGGTCGAGATCATCGGTGCTGAGAGCGAGCGGGCTCGTCGCAGCAATATGCATCGCGATCTGACGGCCTAGACCGTTCAGCTTGTCCTTGTCTCCGGAAGATTCCAGAGCAACCAGAACGCCGATCTTTCCGAGACCCTCAGTGACTGCGCCGTGAACATAAGTGGCGACAACACCTTCAGACACGGACAAAACGGCCGTGCGGCGAAGGGTCATGTTCTCGCCGATCGTCGCGATTGCATCGGTGATGCTGTCTTTGACGTTCTTTTCAGAAGCCGGGTAGCCAGCGTCAGAAACGGCTTCGAGATCGCCATCGGTGCCAACGGCAACCTGTGCGACATTCTTCACCAGCTCCTGGAAGCCTTCGTTACGTGCAACAAAGTCGGTCTCTGAGTTCAGCTCGATAACTGCAGCCTTGCTGCCTTCAGCAGCAACACCGACAAGACCTTCGGCAGCAACGCGGCCGGCTTTCTTGGCGGCCTTTGCAAGGCCCTTGGTGCGCAGCCAGTCAACAGCTGCTTCCATGTCGCCGCCTGATTCTGTCAGGGCGGTCTTGCAGTCCATCATGCCAGCGCCGGATTTTTCGCGGAGCTCTTTGACCATCGCAGCGGTAATGCTCATCGATTGCCTCGTGGATGGGGGGTTGTTGATAGATACGGTTTAGCCGACTGGCACCGTACCTTTATGACGAAAGCGCAACAAAAGGCGCCAACATCTGCGAATTTAACAGGAACCTGCCGCGTTGCCGCGGCAGGTAAAAAATCAAGCTTCTGCAGCAGCTTCCGTCGCCGGAGCAGCTTCAGCCACGACTTCTTCAGCTGCGACTTCGGCGAGTGCTTCTTCGACCGGAGCCTCTTCACCAGCGCCAACATCCATGCCCGATGCACCCTGAGCGCGGGAGATACCGTCGATCGCGGAACGGGCAATCAGATCGCAGTAAAGCGCAATTGCACGGCCAGCATCGTCGTTACCCGGCACCGGATAGGTGATGCCTTCAGGGTTGGAGTTGCTGTCAAGGATAGCAGCGACCGGGATACCCAGACGGCGTGCTTCCTGAATGGCGATGGATTCACGGTTGGTATCGATCACGAAGATCAGGTCCGGAATGCCGCCCATGTCCTTGATACCGCCAAGGTTCCGCTCGAGCTTTTCGCGCTCGCGGTCCATGAACAGACGCTCTTTCTTGGTCAGAGCATTTGCAGCATCAGAATTGAGGGTTTCTTCGAGCTTGCGAAGACGCTGGATCGACTGGGAGATGGTCTTCCAGTTGGTCAGCATGCCGCCGAGCCAGCGAGCGTTGACGAAGTACTGCGCAGAGTTGCGCGCGCTCGAAGCAACAGCTTCCTGCGCCTGACGCTTGGTGCCAACGAGCAGAACGCGGCCACCGCCTGCGACGGTGTCGCTGACAGCTTTCAGAGCCTGGTGCATAAGCGGAACGGTCTGAGCCAGATCGATGATGTGCACATCGTTGCGTACACCAAAGATGTACTGACCCATACGCGGGTTCCAACGGTGCTTCTGGTGACCAAAGTGAACGCCAGCTTCGAGCAGCTGACGCATGTTGATATCGGGCAAAGCCATGGCCCTGAACTCCTGATTTTCCGGTTTGACCTCCGCAAGAGGATTTGGACGCTGGACAAATCCAGATCGTCACCGGATGGAAGGCCGATAAGCTCGGTTTCCGCCCCTTGCGTGTGGAATGCGCGCCTTATAAGCGGCAGTTTCAACAAATTCAAGACCTATTGCCTAGAAAACATGCGTGTTTTCAAAGCGTCCCAAGATCTTGGGAAGACCACCTTCAACAAGATGGCAACGTGCGCCGTTCGGCTTGGTCTGCTATGCCGATTGCCAGGCACCGGTTTCAATTGCATCTTTCGCTCAATGACAGCGAGCGGCGGAACAGGAGCATGCATGCCCGGAACAATCGGAATCAACCACTTGGGGCTCACTGTCCTTGATCTGGAACAGACCACGACGTTCTTTACCGACTGCCTGGGCTGGTCCTTGCTGAACCGCGATTAAAGCTACCCACGCACGACGGTAACTGACGGTGTCTGCCGCTTCACGCTCTGGCAAGCAGACCGGAATTCTTCGATAACGCCATTCGACCGCAAGTCCAATATCCGTCTGCACCATGTCGCCCTGGAGGTGGAAAGCCAGGCGGCTCTTATGGCCATGGCTGAAAAAATCTCCAGCTGGCCAGGTGTCGTCATCGAGTTTCAGCCCGAACCATTGTCGGGCGGGCCACGCATGCACATGATGTTCGCCGAACCTGGTGGCATCCGCCTAGAAATCATCTGGCCTGCGGCGTCTTAGGCGCCCAAAGCCTGACGATTTGAGTCAGGCCATCTGAACATCCGTCACGCCAGGCACGGCCTTGAGCGCTCCGGCAATTTCCGGTGAAAGACGGAACCGGCCTGGCAGCTTCACCTCCACTTCGCGCGCGCCGTTTTCCAGCAGAACGACCACCGTCACATCCCCCTCGCCGCGCACATTGAGATGACGCACGAGGCTTTGGATCGGACGGTCGTCGCGCAAAAACACCCGCATGCTCTTTTGCACGCGCGCCGCGACTTTCTCGATCGGGTCGACCTGTTCGATCCGGATCGAAGGCTCGTCATCGCGCATGTCGGCGCCAACCAGAATCACCATGGAGCGTCCCGGCTCCAAGGCATCACGGAACTGCTCGAGCTTTTCCTTAAAGAGAAGTCCCTCGAACTGCCCCGTGCCATCGGAAAAGCGGACGATGCCCATCTTGTTGCCGGTCTTGGTCTTGCGCTCCTGCTTGGAAATAACCGTGCCGGCGAGACGCCCTGCCGAAGCGCCCTTCTTCACCGCTTCGGCAAATTTCGCCCAGGGCTGAACCCGCATCTTTTCAAGCAACTCGTCATACTCATCGAGCGGGTGCGCCGAGAGATAGAAGCCGATGGCCGCATGCTCGCGCTGCAAACGCACGTCCGGCGTCCAGCCCGCAACATCAGGAAGCTGCAAGGGTTCTTCGCTGTCGCTGCCGCCAAACAGCTCATCCTGCCCGAGGGTCTTGTTTTCTTCGGTTCGCTGAGCCAGTCCCATGATCCGGTCGAGGCCCTCCAGAACACGCGCCCTGTTGGGCTCAAGCTCGTCAAATGCGCCCGCCGCCAGAAGGTTCTCCAGGGTCCGTTTGTTCAGCTGCTTTGGCGAAATCCTGCGGGCGAAATCGCCCAGGCTCTTGAACGCCCCCTGGCTGCGCACCTCAACGATATGTTCGACCGCCTGTTCGCCGACGCCCTTGATCGCGCCCATGGCGTAGACGACCTTTCCGTCCTGCACATCGAATTCGACCATGGACCGGTTGATCGAGGGCGGAACGATCTCAATACCCATTCGCCGGGCTTCCTGTCGGAAATCGCCCAGCTTTTCGGTATTGCCCATATCAAGCGTCATGGACGCGGCCATGAACTCGACCGGGTGGTTCGCCTTCAACCAGGCCGTATGATAGGAGACCAGCGCATAGGCCGCCGCGTGGGATTTGTTGAAGCCGTAGTTCGCAAATTTCGCCACGAGGTCGAAGATCGATCCGGCCTGCGCCTTGTTCACACCGCGCTCAACGGCACCGTCGACAAAGCGCGCACGCTGGACTTCCATCTCCGCGGCAATCTTCTTGCCCATGGCCCGGCGCAGAAGATCCGCCTCGCCGAGGGAATAGCCAGACAGAACCTGCGCGATCTGCATCACCTGTTCCTGGTAGACGATGATGCCGTTGGTCTCCATCAGGATCGGCTCGAGCAAGGGATGGAGACAGTCCGGCTCCTGCTCGCCATGCTTCACCGCGTTGTAGACGGGAATGTTCTCCATGGGACCGGGGCGATAGAGCGCTACCAGCGCAATGATGTCTTCAAAACGGTCTGGCTTCATGCCCGAAACCGCGCGCCGCATGCCCTGACTTTCCAGCTGGAAAACACCGAATGTCTCGCCTCGGGTCAACATTTCGTAGCTCGGCGCATCATCAATCGGAAGCGCGGCCACATCGACCTTGATGCCCCGCCGCTCGATCAGCTTCACAGCCGTATCAATCACCGTCAGTGTCTTCAGGCCGAGAAAGTCGAACTTCACCAGGCCGGCATCTTCGACCATCTTCATGTTGAACTGCGCAACGGGCATGTCCGAGCGCGGATCGCGATAAAGCGGCACAAGTTTTTCGAGCGGCCGATCGCCGATGACAACGCCGGCGGCATGGGTCGAAGCATGGCGATAAAGCCCCTCGAGCTTCTGCGCCATGGTCAGCAGTTTGTCAACGATCTCTTCCTCACGGGCCGCCTCACGAAGCCTCGGCTCGTCTTCGATCGCCTGGGCCAAAGTCACCGGGTTTGCCGGATTGGCCGGCACGAGCTTGCAGAGCCTGTCCACCTGGCCATAGGGCATCTGCAACACGCGCCCCACGTCGCGCAACACCGCACGTGCCTGCAGGGACCCGAATGTGATGATCTGAGCCACCTGCTGACGGCCATATTTTTCCTGAACATAGCGGATAACCTCTTCCCGCCGGCTCTGACAGAAGTCGATGTCAAAGTCGGGCATCGAGACGCGTTCCGGGTTGAGGAACCGTTCGAACAGCAAAGAGAACCGCATCGGATCGAGATCGGTGATGGTCAAGGACCAGGCAACCAGCGACCCCGCACCAGAGCCACGACCGGGACCAACCGGAATATCCTGGGCCTTGCCCCATTTGATGAAGTCGGCAACGATCAAAAAGTAGCCGGGAAACTTCATCCGCTCGATGATGCCCAGCTCATAGTCGAGCCGCTCCCAATAGTCTTTTTCCTCCAGCCCCGGCGCAAGTCCATGGGCGTCGAGACGGGCCTGCAAGCCTTCGCGCGCCTGCCGCTTGAGTTCCTCAGCCTCGACGCGCACCGCTTCTTCGGGATCTGCATCCGCACCGGCAAACCTCGGCAGAATGGGATCGCGGCGCAAGGGACGATAGTGACAGCGTTGCGCAATCTCGACCGTCGACGCAACGGCTTCCGGCAGATCCGAAAACAGCGCCTGCATTTCCTCCCGGGACTTGAAATAGTGTTCCGGTGTCAGCCGGCGGCGATCATCCTCGATGATGACCCGCCCCTCGGAAATGCAGATCAGGGCATCATGCGCCTCATAATCCTCCCTTGCGGGGAAAAATGCCTCATTGGTGGCAACCAGCGGCAAACCAAGAGTATAGGCAAGCTCTAGAAAATCACTTTCGGTGCGTCGCTCCGGCTCCATGCCGTGGCGCTGAATTTCCACATAGCACCTGCCAGGGAACTGATCGGACAGCCATGTCAGCCGTGCCCGTGCATCATCTTTCCTCCCAGCAAGCAAAGCCTGCCCTACCGGACCGTGAATGCCGCCTGTCAGAAGAATGAGCCCACCTGACTTTGCTGCCAGGTAGTCCGAGGTCACATGGGGCTTCAATCCCGTGTCCGTATCGAGAAACGCCCGGGAGCTGAGCTCCATCAGGTTCTCATAGCCCTCTTCCGAGCAGGCGAGCACGACAATGTCGGACAGATTGAGATCGCCATGACGGTCCCCGCCCCCAGACGCACCGCCAAAGGCAACCGACAGCTGGCAGCCGATGATGGGCTGGATACCCGCCCCCCAAGCCTTGGCGGAAAATTCCTGAGCACCGAAAAGGTTGCCCGTGTCGGTGATGGCGAGAGCCGGTTGATCGTCCGACTTTGCCAAATCGAGCAGCTTCTTGATCGGTAGCGCGCCCTCTAGCAGGGAAAGTGCAGAATGTACCCTGAGGTGGACGTAGCCAACGCGCTCGGCAGCGGCTTTAGCGGGACCATCTGCTGCTGTCAGATCGCTGCCTTGATCGGAAGAAGGGAATTCGCTGGACATGGCGCACCAAACACGACGGGAAGCGTTTCGCCTCCCTTATCTGAAAGAATCACCGTCAAGTGAACCGTGTTGTGCCGTCCCTGTCGACCCGCCACAGGCACCTGCAGCCGAGTCTTTACCGTTGTTCACTGCAGGCCACCCGCCATCGCAGCCGGGCTACAACGTCTAGCCCGCAGAACATCAAGCCCGGTGTCAGTTGACCGCCATGAGCACATCACCCCAGACAACCAGCGTCGCACAGAAGGCAACCATAGAACCGAATGCAGCAAAATCGCGAGCCATGTGGAACATCTTGTCTCTCCAACACGAAGTAAGGTTTCACTCTAAAAGTGATTATGTTCACTTCATGTTCTTATTGCAAGCACTTTTTGTTCTCACTCTGCAGAAGTCAGAAAAGCCACTGAATTCTCACATGTTTTTGTTTTGTTCTCCCACTGATACACCGCCCTCAAGTCGCGTGGGCGCCCTCGTCCTATCAAGTTGGAGACATTGAACGTCCGCACTACGGCCTAAAGAGCAAGGGGGATGATATGCCCGTCCTTGAGAGTCACGCAGCGATCCATGCGCCCAGCGATCTCCATGTTGTGGGTCGCAAAGAGCGTTGCAACACCCGAAGCCCGGACCAGGGCCTGGAGAGCTTCAAAGACGTAATGCGCCGTCTCCGGATCGAGATTACCGGTCGGCTCGTCGAGAAGCAGAACGCGCGGGGCATTGGCCACAGCTCTGGCAACCGCAACACGCTGTTGCTCACCACCCGAAAGTTCCGACGGCCTGTGGCTGCTGCGTGCCCCCATACGCATGTAGTCGAGAAGTTCCTGCGCCCGGACAGCAGCTTCCTTCTTTGCAAGGCCAGCTATCATTTGCGGCATCATGATATTCTCAAGGGCAGTGAACTCGGGCAGCAAATGGTGAAACTGGTAGACAAAGCCAACGTCGTTGCGGCGGATCGCTGTGCGCGACTCGTCATCAAGCTCGGCGCAATTTGTTCCGCCGACATAGACGTCACCGCTATCCGGATGTTCCAAGAGGCCGGCGATATGAAGCAGCGTCGACTTTCCCGTCCCGGATGGCGCAACGAGGGCAACCATTTCACCAGGCTGTATCGCAAAATCGACACCGCGCAGGATATGCAACTCCCGCTCGCCCTCGGAGAAACTCCGCGTGACGTCCACCAGCGCAAGAGCTGTGCTTGCGAGGGCCGTCTCTACCGCGCTCTGATCCATCGTTGCACCCGGCTCGGTCATCATTCGTACCTCAGGGCTTCAACGGGATCGAGCCGCGCGGCCCGCCAAGCCGGGTAGAGCGTAGCCAGCAGCGACAGCACAAGCGCCATTACCAGAACCGTAATGGTTTCTCCGCTGTCGATTTCAGCTGGCAGCCGCGACAGGAAATAGAGCGTCGGGTCAAACAACTCCGTCGACGTAAGCCAGGACACACCCTGTCTTATGCTCTCGATGTTGAGACAGACGACCAGTCCGAGGGCAAATCCGGCAAGCGTCCCGACAAAGCCGATGCTTGCGCCCGTGATCAGGAACACGCGCATGATCGCGCCCCGCGTCGCCCCCATGGTTCGCAGGATCGCAATGTCGCGCCCCTTGTCCTTCACCAGCATGATCAGACCGGAAATGATGTTGAGCGCCGCGACCAGGACAATCAGCGTGAGGATGATGAACATCACGTTCCGCTCGACCTCAAGCGCGGAGAAGAAAGTTACATTCCGCTGGCGCCAGTCGGTCACAAAGGTCGGGCGCTCAGCCCCCTCCTCCACCAGCGACCGCATACCGCCGACGAGATCCGGATCGGTGACATAGACTTCGACGCCGGTTGCTTTTCCGTCCATACGGAAGAACCCTTGCGCTTCGACAATGGGCATGAAGACGAACGTGCCGTCGTATTCACTCATGCCGATTTCAAAGATCGCTGCGACTGGATATCCCTTCACCCTCGGCGTCACACCCATCGGCGTGACATTGCCGCGCGGCGAGATGATCGTGACATTGTCGCCAAGACTGACCCCCAGTTCCTGCGCCATGCGCGTGCCGAGAGCAATTCCCTTGCCGGCGTCAAAGTCATCGAGGGAGCCTGCGCGAATGTTTTCAGCAACAAGGGGAATTCGGCGAACGTCGGCTTCCCAAAGTCCCCGCACCAGGCCACCAAGATTGCCGGCAGGACCCGAGATTAGCGCCTGTCCCTCAACGAACGGGATCGCACTGACAACGCCGGGAATTGTCTCCAGGCGCCCCGCGACAGCATCATAATCGGTCAGGGGCATGTCGATTGGCTGGACAAGCATATGGCCATTGATGCCAAGGATCTTGCTCAGCAACTCGGACCGAAAGCCGTTCATCACCGCCATCACGATGATCAATGTGGCCACGCCGAGCATGATGCCCGCGAAAGAAAATCCGGCAATCACCGAAATGAATGTCTCGCGCCTCCGGGACCGCAGATAGCGCCCCGCGATCATCCACTCGAACGGCGCAAAGGGACGTGTCCCGCCGGCGCCGCTGCTGGTTTCCGTTTCAGACTCTGTGCTCGTGTGCGCCGTCATGGGCCATCCACCTGCTGTCCGCCCCCGCGAATCCTAACGGGGAGGATCGGCGAGCTGCCTCAAACCGTCAATGCCGCTTTCAGCTTGTTGAACGTGGCTTCTGGGGACAGCATCTCTTTTTCGCCGCTGCGGCGGTCTTTGACCTCAAAGAGACCGTCTTTCAGCCCACGTGGACCGCCGACGGCCTGGAACGGCAGTCCGATCAGGTCCATGCTCGCGAACTTAGCTCCCGCACGCTGGTCCGTGTCGTCATAAAGGACCTCGATGTCTGCTGCTTCCAGCTTTGCGTAGAGATCTTCGCACGCGCCATCGGTCAGATCGTCGCCTGGCTTCAGGTTAACGACGCCCACATGGAACGGCGCAACAGATGCCGGCCAGATGATGCCATCGTCATCGTGGCTCGCCTCGATGATTGCACCAAGAAGACGCGACACCCCGACACCATAAGAGCCCATATGGACCGGCACGTCCTTGCCATCCGGTCCGGTAACTTTCGCGCCCATCGGCTCAGAGTATTTGGTGCCGAAGTAGAAAGTTTGGCCGACCTCGATCCCACGGGCGGAAATTCGCTTGTCTTCCGGAACGGCTGCCTCAAACTCAGCCATGTCAACGACATCTTCAGTCGCGGCATAGTTCGAGGTCCAGTCAGCAACAATCGGGCTCAGATCGCTGTCGAAATCCACGTCCTCGCCCGGTATCTCCTTGGTCAGGAAATCGGCATGGCAGAAAACCGCGCTCTCTCCCGTGTCGGCCAGAACGATGAACTCGTGGCTGAGGTCACCGCCGATGGGCCCCGTCTCGGCGCGCATTGGAATGGCTGTCAGGCCCATGCGCCGATAGGTCCGCAAATAAGCGACGAACATACGATTGTAGGATTCGACGGCCTTTTCCTGGTCCAGATCGAAGGAATAGGCATCCTTCATCAGGAACTCACGGCCGCGCATCACACCAAACCGCGGCCGCACCTCGTCGCGGAACTTCCACTGAATGTGATAAAGGTTCAGAGGCAGGTCCTTGTAGGAGCGAACAGAGGACCGGAAGATGTCAGTAATCATCTCCTCATTTGTCGGACCGTAGAGCATATCGCGGTCGTGCCGGTCGGTTATACGCAGCATTTCCTTGCCGTAAGCGTCATACCGCCCACTTTCGCGCCAAAGCTCGGCAGACTGGATCGTCGGCATCAGCAGCTGCACCGCCCCTGCCCGTGCCTGCTCCTCCTCCACGATTCGTTCGATCTTGCGCAGCACCCGAAGGCCAAGCGGCAGCCAGGAGTAGATCCCCGCCGATTGCTGGCGGATCATGCCGGCGCGCAGCATCAGCCGGTGCGATACGATCTCCGCCTCCTTTGGGGTTTCCTTCAAAATGGGCAGGAAAAAGCGGGATAGGCGCATGGATTCTCTCTTGATATGGGCAAAGGCCGTTGTGAAGCGCAGTGAAACCGCAAGGCAGCTTGAAAGACAAGTCCTGACTTTCGCAATGGCCAAGAATTATGCATTCCAACAAATTGCTTACTGATCCCGTCAGGAATTTCACTCGAAAGGTAAATGAAGCCAAAGCGAAGATGATACTTTCTTACGCAAGCAAAAAATGTATGCGTATGCGCACAAATAGGTGACAACTAAATTTCTATCGTCTATTGTCTTAAAACATAAGAAAAAGGGTCGTTGTGAAAATAACTTACGATCCAACAGGCATCGCGGTCTGAGTCTTGGGAGGAAGATCCCCTCCGGCGCATCTTTATGGTTCGCAGCCGACCCGTCGACATCGCAAGATTAGACGAGGGATGAGGGGTATTAGACGCGGAACTCACAGCAAAGCAGGGCGAAAGCCCTGCTTTTTTTTCGTTCTGAGCTTGAGCGATCGCCTCGATGCAACCGAAACAGGTGGTTTCTCAACGCATGGAGGGGGGCGTCAGAAACGGAATATCCGCCAGCGTAACGCCAGAGTTCCGGAGCCAGAAATAGCCGGCAAAGATGGACGTCGCGACCAGCGTCGTCAGGATGATCACCCGCAAAAAGCGGGGTCGCTCGGGAGCACTTGGCTCCGATCCGGGCAGAACATCTCCTGCCTCCTCCTGGCTACGGTGGATCCCGAAAGGCAGAATGGCAAAGAGAACGATCCACCAGATCATGAAATAGACAGCAACGGCGAACACAACGCTCATGAAGTCTAGGCCTCCTCCAGCTCGGTCAAGGTTCCCAGAAAGTCTTTGGGATGAAGGAACAAGACAGGTTTTCCATGCGCACCGGTTTTCGGTTCGCCATCGCCGAGAACGCGAGCACCATCTGCGACCAGCTTGTCGCGCGCTGCCAGGATGTCATCGACCTCGTAGCAGACATGATGAATGCCGCCAGACGGGTTCTTTTCCAGGAACTTGTTGATCGGAGAGTTCTCTCCCAGCGGTTCCAGCAGCTCGATCTTGGTGTTCGGGAGATTGATGAAGACGGTGCTGACGCCATGATCGGGCTGCGCAACCTTGTCAGATACGCTCGCGCCGAGCGTATCGCGGTAGACCGCCGTCGCTGCCTCAATGTCCGAGACAGCGATCGCGACATGGTTCAAACGTCCAATCATCTCAACCTCCCATTGGGCTGCGCCCGCACCAAGTGTCGGCCGCGCCCATTGTTTTCCTCATAGCCGGGTGACGAGCACCTGACAAAGCGTCTTTTTGCCCCAGACCTCGAGGACCGCAGCGCGCGCGGCACGCCGCGCCGCCTCGCCGATCAGGTCCTTGTCCTTGCGGCGGGCCTTGGGAATGCTCGTGACGGCCCCTACGATCGCCTTTGTAACGATGTCTTCCATCGGCTCGCCGTCGTCGTCCGTATCCGGCAGGCCCATGAGCGACATTTGCGGGTCATCCAGCAGATCTCCCTGCCGGTTGACCACGAGGGAAATCACAAGGGCGCCCGCGTAGGACAGCTTGCGTCTCTCCTTGACGCCGGTCACCTCCGGATCGTCCAGAATGGACCCATCCTTGACCATGATGCCGAAAGGCGCTTCATCAATGATGGCCGCCCTGCCCGCATTCAGCCGTATGACGTCGCCGTTCTTGCCACGAATGACCTCCGGCACCTTCATGGACCGGGCAAACTCCGCATGGGCGGCAAGATGCAACGGTTCACCATGGACTGGAACCACGACTTTGGGCTTCAGCAATTTGTAGAGTTCTTCAAGCTCGCCGCGGCGCGGATGGCCGGAAACATGCACCATGGCGTCCTTGTCCGTGATGATCTGAACATCAAGATCCGCCAGATGGTTCTGAACTTCGCCGACCGCCTTTTCATTGCCCGGGATCGTCCGTGACGAGAAGATCACGGTGTCGCCCTTGGACAGGGCAATGTTGCGATGATCGCCGCTTGCGATACGCGCCAGGGCCGCCCTCGCCTCGCCCTGGGACCCCGTGCACAGAAGAACCGTCTTCTCGCGCGGCAGATAGCCATAGGCATCTTCGTCATGAAAGGCCGGCAAGCCGTCCAGATAGCCCAGTTCGCCCGCAACGGCGATCACCCGGTGCATGGACCGCCCAACAACCACAACATCGCGCTCACAAGAAGCTGCGGCTTCGGCAATCGCGCGGATACGGGCCACATTGGACGCAAAGGTGGTGATCGCGATCCGGTGTTTCGCGGTCTTCATCACCTTCTTCAGCTCTTTGGCTACATCGCCCTCACTCGGACTTACTCCGTCACGGATCGCATTGGTGCTGTCACAGACAAGAGCTGTGATGCCCTCGTCACCCAATTCACGCAGCCGCTTCATGTCGATCGGCAAGCCAACACCTGGCGTGTGGTCGATCTTCCAGTCGCCCGTATGAACGAAGAGACCCGCGTCTGTGCGGATCGCAAGCGCGCAGGGCTCGGGGATCGAATGGGTCATGGTAACGAATTCAACGTTAAACGGCCCAATGTCGATCCGGTCCCCCTGATTGACGACCGTGACCGGAACCTTTTCAGCGCCAGGTTCGCTCTCCGTCTTGGCCTCAAGCAACGCTGCCGTGAAGGGTGTCAGATAGACCGGCACCTTGAGAAAAGGCCACAGGTGCACGATGGCGCCATAGTGATCTTCATGCGCGTGGGTGATGACCATGCCGACGATGTTGTCGGCTTCTTCCTCGAGGAATTTGATATCCGGGAAGACAAGATCAATCCCGGGCAACTCCGGGCCGGCAAAGGAAACTCCGCAATCGACCATCAGCCAGGACCGATTGTCCTCAGGGCCGATGCCGTAGAGCGCCAGGTTCATTCCGATTTCACCAACCCCGCCAAGTGGCAGAAAGACCATGTCGTTGGCAGATGCCATTTAGTTCTCCAAACTTAAAACTTCGGGATGTCGGGCGAGCCCTCAGGCTGCAAGCCCTCCAGAAAGACGTCACCTGCGAAAATGGTCTCCCGTTGACCATTCTCAAGGCCAAGAACAAGATGGCCCCGGTTGTCGAGATCAAGAAAAGTGCCCGCCATCTCGCGATCGCCGTTGCGCACCCTAATCGTTTTTCCAAGGTGGACAGCGCGGGCCAACCAGGCCTTCCGGACGTCCTTGAAGCCGTCCGCACGCCGCCAGACTGAAAGCCAGTGATCCAGGCTTAGAGCCAGCGCATTGAACAATTGATCTGCAGAGATCCTGTGTCCGAGGGCAGCAAGATCGACTGTCGGATAGAGCCCATGTTCAGGGTGAGCTACACAGTTCACACCAAACCCGAGCACCATCGCCGTTCTGCCGCCGGCAACCGATTCTGCCTCAAGCAGAATACCCGAAAGCTTTGCACCATCGACAAGTAGATCATTCGGCCACTTCAACCCAACCATCTGGTGCGTTCCGGCGCATTTGTCAATCGCATCCGCCAGAGCGACCGCTGCTACAAGCGGCACCTCGCCAAGCCGTTCCCTGGGTCCTGGGTCGAGCAGGAAATGACTGGCGAACAGATTGCCGCGCGGCGAGACCCAGTCACGCCCCCGGCGTCCACGGCCATCGGACTGTTCCTCAGCCACAATCCACAAACCACCCGGATCGCCCGAACGCGCTCTTTCGAACGCAAGGTTGTTGGTGGAGCCGACAGCACCGTGCCGCTCAACGCGCAAACCCGGCACCTTCGGCGCCGGGTTTGGGAACTCGGTGTTTCGATCGGATGTGGTCAGAAGAGCGCCCCTGCAGCAGAACTCGCCGCCTGAACAATCGGACCTGGCATGAGCGCAAAGAAGATCACGAACAGCCCGGAAATGCCCAACACGAAACGGAGTTCCATCGGCATCGCCTCAAAAGCCTCCGCAGGCTCGTCGAAGAACATCACCTTGATGATGCGCAGGTAGTAGTAGGCACCGACAACCGACATCACGACTCCGATGACGGCGAGCGGATAAAGACCTGCCTCGACAGCCGCCGAGAAGACGAACCACTTGGCAAAGAAACCAACGAAAGGTGGAATTCCTGCCAGCGACCACATCAGAACGGCCAGAAGAATGGCCATCGGCAGATTGGTCCGCGACAATCCGGCCAGCTCGCTGATCTCCTCAACCATGCCGTCCTTGCGTCGCATCGAGAGAATGCAGGCGAACACACCAAGTGTCATGGCAAGATAGGCTGCCATGTAGATGATAACACCCTCCACCCCGATCTGGGTGCCCGCGGCAAGGCCGACCAGCGCATAGCCCATGTGGCCGATAGACGAATAGGCCATCAGGCGTTTGATGTTTGTCTGGCCGATCGCAGCGAAGGCCCCGAGTGCCATGGACGCAATCGCGACAAAGACAATCACCTGCTGCCAGTCCGTAGTGACAGGCTGAAACCCGTCGATCACGATCCGGATCAGCATGCCCATGGCAGCAACCTTGGGGGCAGCCGCCAGGAACGCCGTCACAGGTGTCGGCGCGCCTTCATAAACATCTGGTGTCCACATATGGAACGGCACCGCCGAAATCTTGAAGGCAATACCGGCAAGAACAAATGTCAAACCGATCACGAGACCGATGGATGCGCCCTCGTGGGCGAGAAGTTCCGCAATTTCCGGAAAGCCGATCTGACCGGAGAAACCATAGACCAGCGACATGCCATAGAGCAGCATGCCCGAAGAGAGCGAGCCGAGGACGAAATACTTCAGACCAGCCTCGGTCGAGCGAACGGATTCTCTGTTGATCGCGGCGACGACATAGAGCGCAAGGCTCTGCAGTTCCAGGCCAAGATACAGCGCAATCATGTCGTTGGCCGACAGCATCAACAGCATGCCGAGCGACGCCAGAACGATCAACACCGGATATTCGAACTTGTCGAAAGCCTGGCTCTTGGCAAAGGCCCAGGACATAGCGATCGCAAAGAAAGACCCGATCAGGACCAGGATCTTCATGAAGTAGGCGAAGTCATCAAGAACGAAGGACCCGCCAAAGGTCTCACCGAAATGTGCTCCGAAAGGCAGTACGAAAAGCGCCGTCGCCGCAATCAGGCCCATGGACATACCATTGACCAGGAAGCTGATCCGCTGGCCGCCGAACACTCCGATCATCAGGAGCACCATGGCTCCGATGGCCAGAAAGATCTCCGGCAGCACCGGCATGAGATCAGGCAATTGTGTCATGTCAGACATTGGCTTTCATCTCGCCTTCGGAACGTTAGTGCGCGGCCGCTGTGGCATGCTGGATCTGTCCAGCTGCCTCAAGGGCTGCTTGATATTGCGTAATCAGGTTATCGACGGCGCCCTGTGTGACATCCAGGATTGCCATCGGGTAGAACCCGAAGAAGATCGTCAGGACAATCATCGGAACCAGGATCACCTTCTCCCTGAGATTCAGGTCAAGCATCGACTTGAGGCTTTCCTTCTCAAGCGCGCCGAACACCACCCGGCGGTAGAGATACAGCGCATATGCGGCCGACAGGATCACACCCGTGGTCGCGAACATCGCAACCCATGTGTTGACCTGATACGCGCCCATGAGCGTCAGGATTTCACCTACGAAGCCTGAGGTGCCCGGCAACCCGACATTCGCCATCGTGAAGATCAGGAAGGCAACCGCATATTTCGGCATCCGGCTGACCAAGCCACCGTAAGCGGCAATCTCGCGCGTGTGCATACGGTCATAGATCACGCCGACACAAAGAAACAGCGCGCCGGAGACGATCCCGTGAGAAAGCATCTGGAAGATGCCGCCCTGAACACCCTGCGGCGTCATCGTGAAGATCCCCATGGTCACATAGCCCATGTGGGCGACGGACGAATAGGCAATCAGCTTCTTGATGTCTTCCTGGGCAAGCGCCACGAGCGAAGTGTAGATAATCGCCACAACCGACAGGGTGAACACCATGGGGGCAAACATGTCCGAGGCGATCGGGAACATAGGCAAAGAGAAGCGCAGGAAGCCATAGCCACCGAGCTTCAGCAAAATACCGGCAAGGATTACGGAACCGGCAGTCGGGGCCTCAACGTGAGCATCCGGCAACCAGGTGTGAACCGGCCACATCGGCATCTTCACGGCAAAGCTTGCAAAGAATGCGATCCAGAGCCAGGTCTGCATCTCGGCCGGGAATGGATGCTGCAGCAGCACCGTGATGTCCGTGGTGCCAGCCTCCCAGTACATCGCCATGATCGCAATCAGCATCAGAACCGACCCGAGCAGCGTATAGAGGAAGAACTTGTAGGACGCATAGACGCGGCGAGCACCACCCCAGACACCGATGATCAGGAACATCGGGATCAGGCCAGCTTCGAAGAAGACGTAGAAAACAACCAGATCGAGCGAGCAAAACACGCCAATCATCAGGGTTTCCAGGATGAGGAACGCAATCATGTATTCCTTCACCCGCTTCTGCACGCTCTCCCAGGACGCGAGGATGCAGAAGGGCATGAGGAAGGTCGACAGGATCACAAAGAGCAGCGAGATGCCGTCAACACCCATCTTGTAGTTGATCGCACCTCCGAGCCACTCGGTGCTCTCGACCATCTGGAAGCCAGGGTTGCTATAGTCGAAGAAACCCCAGACGAACAGTGACAGGCCAAAGGTGAAGATGGTCGAGAACAACGCAACCATGCGGATGTTCCGCTTGCCGTCCTCGTCTTCACCCGGCACCAGCAGGATCGCCAGCACTCCTGCCAGCGGCAGGAACGTTGTCGTGGTGAGAATGGGCCAGTCGATCATCAGTGAGCTCCTCCGACGGTGCCAGCACCTGTAAACATCGACCAGGTGATGAGGGCAGCCACGCCGATCAGCATCGCAAAGGCATAGTGGTAAAGGTATCCGGTCTGCAGTTTCACGACCCAGGTCGTGACGTTCTGAACCCGGGCGGCAACGCCGTTGGGCCCGTAACCGTCAATCACCTTGCCGTCTCCCTGCTTCCAAAGAACACGGCCGATCCACATTGCGGAACGCACGAAGAGGAAGTTGTAGAGCTCATCGAAGTACCACTTGTTGAGCAGGAACTGGTAGAGCCCCGAGTGTTCCTCCGCCAGCTTCTTCGGGGTTTCCGGAGAGCGGATGTAGAACTGATAGGCCACAAGGAAACCGACGACCATCATCACGAAGGGTGACACCTTCACCCAGGCAGGAACCTCGTGCATGTCATGCAGCACATGGTTCTCTGCGCCGGTGAACAATGCGCCCTTCCAGAAGGCATCGTAACCGTCGCCATAAAAAGAGCCGTAGAAGACCATCCCGGCCAGAACCGCACCGATTGACAGAAAAAATAGCGGCACAGTCATCACCAGTGGAGATTCATGAATGTGCTTCATGACATCGACCGACGCACGCGGCTTGCCATGGAAGGTCATGAAGGTCAGGCGCCAAGAGTAGAACGACGTCAATCCGGCAGCGATGACGGTCAGCCAGAAGCCGTATTGCGCCATTGAATTATGGCCGACATAGGCTGCCTCGATCACTGCATCCTTGGAGATGAAGCCGGCGAAACCGATGTGCGTGAACGGAATTCCGACACCGGTCAGGGCGACTGTTCCAATGAACATCGTCCAATAGGTGATCGGAATGTGCTTCCGCAGGCCGCCCATCTTTCGCATGTCCTGTTCATCGGACACAGAGTGAATGACCGACCCCGCGCAAAGGAACAGAAGAGCCTTGAAGAAGGCGTGCGTGAAGAGATGGAACACGGCGATGGAATAGGCCCCAACACCCAAAGCCACGAACATGTAGCCAAGCTGCGAACAGGTCGAATAGGCGATCACGCGCTTGATGTCGTTTTGCACCAGACCAACCGTCGCGGCGAAAAACGCCGTCGTTGCGCCAAAGAAGGTGACGACCGTCAGAGCCGTATGCGAGAGCTCAAAGAGCGGAGACAGACGTGCCACCATGAAGACGCCCGCAGTAACCATGGTCGCTGCGTGGATCAGAGCGGAAACAGGCGTCGGGCCTTCCATCGCATCCGGCAGCCAGGTGTGCAGCAGGAACTGGGCCGACTTGCCCATCGCGCCCATGAAGAGCAGCAGGCAAATCACGGTCATCGCGCCATGGGCATCCAGATGATAGCCAAGGAAGCTCATGACTTCGCCATGCCCCTCGCCTTCCATCAACGCCGGCGCATTTGCGAACACCGTGGACAGATCGATGCTGTTGAAAACATAAAAGACACCGAAGATGCCGAGCGCAAAGCCGAAGTCACCCACACGGTTGACCACAAAGGCTTTCATCGCCGCCGCGTTGGCCGACGGCTTCTTGTACCAGAAGCCGATCAGCAGATAGGACGCGAGACCAACGCCTTCCCAGCCAAAGAACATCTGCAACAGGTTGTCGGATGTGACCAGAGAGAGCATCGCAAAGGTGAAGAGCGACAGATAGGCGAAGAAACGCGGCCGGTGCGGATCGTGGTGCATGTAGCCGATCGAATAGACATGAACCAGAGCAGAAACCGAGTTCACAACGACCAACATGACAACCGTCAGCGTGTCGATACGCAGAGACCAGGAGACATCAAGCGCCCCTGCCGTGATCCAGCGCATGATCTCGACCTGATAAAGCGCCGTTTCGCCATAGCCGACCGTAAAGAACGCGACCCAGGACAAAAGCGCCGCCACAATCACCAACCCGGTGGTGATATATTCGCTGGCCTTGTCCCCCAGAGCCTTACCGAACAACCCGACAGTCAGGAAGCCGATCAGAGGCAGGAATACGATTGCGGAGTACATTCGCCCCTAGCCTTTCATCATGTTGATGTCTTCCACGGCGATAGAGCCGCGGTTTCGGTGGAACACCACCAGAATAGCAAGGCCGATGGAAGCTTCAGCAGCTGCCACTGTCAGCACCAGCAAGGTGAAGATCTGCCCCATCAGATCGCCGAGATGCGACGAGAAGGCGACAAAGTTGAGGTTCACCGAAAGCAGAATGAGCTCGATGGACATCAGGATGACGATCACGTTCTTCCGGTTCAAAAAGATCCCGAAGATTCCAATCGTGAACAGGATGGCTGCAACCGCCAAATAATGCGACAGACCGATTTCCATGGGCGCCTCGCCGTGCTCCCCTCGTTTAACTCCACCGGACCTGGCGCGGAGTGGTTCGCCTTGGTCCGATCCAGATGAATTGCGCCTTGGCGCTAGATACCCTTGCCCGTCTCGACCTTCTTGATCTCGACGGCCGTTTCCGGCGTCCGGGCAACCTGTTCGGCAATATTCTGCCGCTTGACGTATTCTTTATGGCGCAAGGTCAGAACAATGGCGCCAATCATGGCAACCAGAAGCACAAGCCCCGCCACCTGGAAGTAGAAGATGTATTTTGTGTAGAGCACTGCGCCGATGGCTTCGATGTTGGACATCTCGGTCAAGGCCGGCGTCGGCTCGGAAACATGCGTCAAAAGCTCAGGCGCGATCACCCAGGCGCCAACGCCCATCAGGATTTCGACAAGCAGGACCAGTCCGACCAGCGCACCGACCGGCAGATACTGCAGGAAGCCCTGGCGCAACTCGACGAAATCGACATCCAGCATCATGACGACAAAGAGGAACAATACCGCCACCGCGCCGACATAGACGACGATAAGCAGCATCGCCAGATACTCGGCGCCAAGCATCACGAACAGCCCGGCAGAGTTACAGAACGCGAGGATCAGAAACAGCACCGAGTGCACCGGATTGCGGGAGGCAATGACCATAAAGGCCGATGCCACGGTTACCCCGGCAAACAGATAGAAGAAAAGCGCGTTCAGGATCATGGATAGACCTGCCTGTCGTCTGGCCGGAACCGGCCGGGAAGAGACATTCGGCCGGATTGCCGAAACGCCTCGATGAGTTGCGTCACGCCCCTAGCGGTAAGGAGCGTCCATTTCAATGTTGCGAGCGATCTCGCGCTCCCAGCGATCACCATTCGCAAGCAGCTTGTCCTTGGAGTAGTAGAGCTCTTCGCGGGTTTCGGTGGCGAATTCGAAGTTGGGTCCTTCGACAATCGCATCCACCGGACAGGCTTCCTGACAGAAGCCGCAGTAGATGCATTTCACCATGTCGATATCATATCGGGTCGTCCGGCGCGTTCCGTCGTTGCGGCGCGGGCCCGCCTCGATGGTAATCGCCTGTGCCGGGCAGATTGCCTCGCACAGTTTGCATGCAATGCAGCGCTCTTCCCCATTGGGATAGCGGCGCAGGGCATGCTCCCCGCGAAAACGCGGGCTCTGTGGACCCTTTTCAAAGGGATAGTTTACTGTCGGCTTCGGCTTGAAGAAGTAGCGCATGGCCAAAAAGAACGCCGAAACGAACTCCTTCAAGAACAGCGATTTGGCGGCCTGATCAAGTCCCATCGCCCTGTTGCCTTCCCTCGTGCTTACCCGACAAGTTGACTGCCGGCCAGATACCCGATGATCGGAAAACCGAAGATCGGAACTGCAAAAATCAATCCTCGCAAGAGCGCGCCGTACTTTGCGACAAAGCCGCCGTCTCCACCCTCACGTCTGTTTTTCTCTTCGGCCGCCTGAAGGACCCCTTTCAGGATCTTCCAATCGAGCCAACCGAGGTATCCCCCAAGCACTGCCCCGATTATCCCGGCGATCGATATACTCACCTTACGGCGCCCAGCCCATGATCATCAGCACAGCGGCCACGATTACGACCATAGCCAGCGACAGCGGCAGGAACACTTTCCAGCCCAGGCGCATCAGCTGATCATAGCGGTACCGCGGCACCATGGCCTTGACCATCGCGAACATGAAGAAGCCGAGCAGGCACTTCAGGAGGAACCAGACGACGCCCGGAACCCATGTAAAGGGAGCAAAGTCGAACGGCGGCAGCCACCCACCCATGAAGAAAATGGTCATCAGCGCGCACATGAGGCAGATGGCGACATATTCGCCAAGCATGAACATCATGTACGGCGTGGAGCCGTATTCCACCATGAAGCCCGCAACCAGCTCAGATTCAGCTTCAGCTAGATCGAAAGGCGGCCGGTTCGTCTCGGCCAGCGCAGAGATAAAGAAGATCACGAACATCGGGAACAGCGGCAACCAATACCAGTTCAGGAAGGCCAGCCACGGCACGCCCAGCATGTCCGCAAGACCCGTCTGCTGCGACATCACGATTTCGGTCAGGTTCAGGGACCCTGCGCACAGCAGGACCGTCACGATAACGAAACCAATCGAGACTTCGTAGGAAACCATCTGCGCCGCGGAGCGGAGCGCTGACAGGAAGGGATACTTCGAATTCGAAGCCCACCCGCCCATGATGATGCCGTAGATCTCAAGCGAGGAAATCGCAAAGACGTAGAGAACGCCGACGTTGATGTTGGCGATCACCCAGCCCTCGGAGACCGGAATGACTGCCCAGGTCGCCAGTGCCAGCATCACGGACACAAGCGGCGCAAGCAGGAAAAGCACCTTGTTGGAGCCAGACGGAATAACCGGCTCCTTGAGGACGAACTTCAAGAGGTCGGCAAAGCTCTGAAACAGCCCCCACGGGCCAACCACGTTCGGGCCACGGCGGATCTGGACGGCTGCCCAGATCTTGCGGTCCGCGTAAAGCACATAGGCGACGATCACCAGAAGAACGACGAGCAGCAATACGCTCTGGAACACCATCCAGAGGAACGGAAAGCCGTAGGCCGTCATAAAGTCCGACATTGTCTGTCCCTGCCCCTTATTCCGCTGCTTCGGCCGCGCGCGCCTTGGCCAGGGCGGAACATTCCGCCATCACGGCCGATGCACGTGCAATCGGGTTCGTCAGATAAAACTCTGTGATGGCGTTGGCAAAGCCTGCCGCTTCCATCTTGCCTGCACCCTTTGCCAGCTCCGCAACATCGGCTGATGAGCCGACCTCAATCGCGTCGATGGAAAGGAAATGAGGATGTGCTTCGCACAAAAGCGCCCGCAATGCTCCGAGCGAGTCGAACGGCAAGGTCTTTCCGAGCACCGCAGACAGCGCGCGCAGGATCGCCCAGTCTTCGCGAGCGTCCCCTGGAGGGAAGCCAGCGCGGTCGGCCATCTGCACACGGCCTTCCGTGTTAACATAGGTTCCCGACTTCTCTGTATAGGCCGCCCCCGGCAGGATCACATCGGCGCCGTGAGCGCCGCGATCACCATGCGTTCCGATATAGACCACAAAGGCATTGCCAAAAGCCGACATATCCATCTCGTCAGCGCCGAGCAGGAACAGGGCTTCAAGGTCTCCCTTGGAGGCTGCATCCTGCATGGCGGCAATAGACTTGCCACCCTCACCTGGAACGAAACCGATATCCAGTCCGCCAACGCGCGACGCCGCTGTATGGAGTACCGAGAAACCGTTCCAGTCGTCGCTGATTGCGCCAACAGCTTTTGCAAGCTTCGCAGCATTCGCCAGTACAGAAACGCCGTCCACGCGGGCAAGAGCACCTTGACCAACGATGATCAGCGGCTTCTTGGCGCTTTTCAGAACATCGACAAAGCTGTTCTTGCCGGCGACAAGGTCTGAAAGCGTGTCAGTACCTGCCCCAAGATAGGTTGTTTCATATGTCAGATCCGCGGCTTCGCCGATCACGCCGACCTTCAGGTCGCCATGACGCCAGCGCTTGCGGATCCGCGCGTTGAGCACCGGAGCTTCAATACGCGGGTTGGAGCCGATAATCAGGACAGCGTCCGCATCTTCAATGCCCTCGATCGTAGCGTTGAACAGGTAGCTGGCGCGGCCCTTGGCGGGATCCAGCGCAGCACCATCCTGGCGACAGTCGATGTTGGCAGAGCCAAGCGACGTCATCAGACTCTTGAGCGCAAACATTTCCTCGACGCTGGCAAGATCTCCCGCGACAGCGCCAATCTTGGAGCCATCTAGCGTGCCGACCTTGTCTGCAATGATCTGGAACGCCTCGCTCCAGGACACCGGCTGAAGACGACCGTCTTTCTTGGCATAAGGCCGGTCAAGCCGCTGCGTCTTCAGACCATCCCAGATGTAACGGGTCTTGTCGGAAATCCATTCCTCATTCACCGTCTCGTTGAGACGCGGCATGATGCGCATGACTTCCTTGCCGCGCGTATCGACCCGGATCGCCGAACCAACAGCATCCATCACATCGATGCTTTCGGTTTTAATCAGTTCCCAGGGACGCGCGTGGAAAGCGTAAGGCTTGGATGTCAGCGCACCGACCGGACACAGGTCAACGACGTTGCCCTGAAGCTCAGAGGACAACGCTGCTTCCAAATACGTGGTGATCTCGGCGTCTTCCCCACGGCCGATCAGACCCATGTCGGACACGCCGGCGACTTCCGTGGTAAAGCGGACACAGCGCGTGCAGTGAATGCAGCGGGTCATGATCGTCTTAACCAGCGGACCGAGGTGCTTGTTCTCGACCGCGCGCTTGTTCTCACCGAAACGGGAGTTGTCCACGCCATAAGCCATGGCCTGATCCTGGAGGTCGCACTCACCGCCCTGGTCACAGATTGGGCAATCCAGCGGATGGTTGATTAGGAGAAACTCCATCACACCTTCGCGTGCCTTCTTGACCATCGGACTCTTGGTTTCAACGACGGGCGGTTCGCCATTCGGGCCAGGGCGCAGATCTTTGACCGACATCGCACAGGATGCTGTTGGCTTGGGCGGTCCACCCTTCACCTCAACAAGGCACATGCGGCAGTTGCCGGCAATCGACAGCCTGTCGTGGTAGCAAAACCGAGGGACCTCGGCACCGGCGTCTTCACAGGCCTGAAGCAGCGTGTAGTCCGTTGGGACTTCTACTTCTTTGCCGTCGATGATCAGCTTTGTCATCGCCTGCTCTCCAAATCCCGTTTCCGCATCACTCGGCTGCAACCAATGGTGAAGGTTTAGCCTTGGCGACATAGTCGTCAATGCGTTGCTCAACCACAGGCCTGAAGTTCTTGATCAGTCCCTGGATCGGCCATGCAGCCGCGTCTCCGAGTGCACAAATTGTGTGGCCTTCGACCTGCTTCGTCACATTGAACAGCATGTCGATCTCCTCATAGGACGACTGGCCCTTAACCATCCGTTCCATGACCCGCCACATCCAGCCGGTTCCCTCACGGCAGGGTGTACACTGTCCGCAGCTTTCATGCTTGTAGAAATAGCTGAGGCGAGCGATTGCCTTGATGATGTCTGTGGACTTGTCCATGACAATCACCGCAGCAGTTCCAAGACCGGAGCCAAGGCCGCGCAGCGTGTCAAAGTCCATCGGCGTATCCTTGATCTGCTCTGCGGTCAGGCAAGGAACGGAGGAGCCACCGGGAATCACGGCCAAGAGGTTGTCCCAGCCACCACGGATGCCACCGCAGTGTCGTTCGATCATCTCGGCGAAGGGAATGCCCAGTTCTTCCTCGAAAGTCGCGGGCTGATTGACATGTCCGGAGACGCAGAAAAGCTTGGTGCCTGTGTTGTTTGGCTTTCCGAGACCAGCGAACCAGGAACCGCCACGACGTAGGATCGTCGGCGCAACAGCAATCGATTCAACGTTATTAACTGTGGTCGGACAACCATAAAGACCAACGTTTGCCGGGAACGGCGGCTTCAGCCGCGGCTGGCCCTTCTTGCCCTCAAGGCTTTCCAGAAGCGCCGTTTCCTCACCGCAGATGTAAGCGCCGGCGCCGTGATGGACATAAATGTCGAAATCGTAGCCGTTCTTGTTGTTCTTGCCGATCAGGCCGGCGTCATAAGCCTGGTCGATCGCCGCCTGCAGACGCTCACGCTCACGGATAAACTCGCCGCGCACGTAGATGTAGGCCGCAATCGCGCCCATGGCGTAGCCGGCAACGAGGCAACCTTCCACCAGCGTATGCGGGTCATGACGAAGAATTTCTCGGTCCTTGCAGGTGCCCGGCTCTGACTCATCTGCGTTGACCACAAGATAGGCAGGACGTCCGTCGGAGGCCTTCGGCATGAAAGACCACTTCAGGCCGGTGGGGAAACCCGCACCACCACGCCCCCGAAGGCCGGAAGCCTTCATCTCATCGATGATCCAGGCCTGCCCCTTGTCGAGCAGCCCCTTGGTGTTGTCCCACTGGCCACGCTTCTTGGCGCCCTCGAGACCCCAATCATGGAGCCCGTAGATATTGGTGAAGATCCGATCCTGATCTTTCAGCATCTCTTCCCCCTACCCTTCGTTCTCGCTGGAGGGCACAGTGCCCTTGGCAACACGCTTGGAAAATTCCGTTTCCCCGCCTTCGGCAAGGATCTTGGCCTGAGCGACCCAGCCATCCCGTTCGATGCGGCCCTTGAACTTCAAGCGACTGTCGACCCAGGTGATCTCGGCCGGGCCCCAGTTGGCGACTTGATCGAAATGAAAGAAGCCAAGCTCATGCAAGGTTGATTCGAGCTTCGGACCAACGCCCTTAAGCTGCTTCAAGTCGTCCGCCTTGCCGCCGCGCGCTTCCTTGAGAATCTCGGGCTCTTTTTCAGCAACATCAGTCGCCGCCGCAACGGCAACAGGTGCCTTTTTCGCCGCAGTCGGCTCGGCAGGGGCTTCAGCGCTCTTAGGCTTGGTCTTTGAGACGGGTTTGGGTCCGGCTGGCTTTGCATCAGCCTTCTCGAGCTTCGTTTCTGTCGCCGCAGCGCTCTCGCTCGCCTGCTTGGCGGCAAAGGCGGCTTTGACCTTCGCGACAGCATCTTCGGCTGGTGTCGGCACGCCATCATAATCGTTGCCGTCAGCATTGATGGGGCCACCGGCAAACGCGTGGGAAGCCTTCTCGTTGCCCTCGACCAGATGTGGCACAGGCAGCACGCCCTTGGTGTCGTCGTCAATTTCGGTCAGGCTGGTTTGACCGCCCTCGGCCATTGCAAAGCGGCGACCGTTCTGCGGACCAGGCGTCACTTCCTTGCCTGCGGAAATATCGTCAAGCAGGGCGTTGAAGCTGTCTGGCGTAAGATCTTCGTAGGTGTCCTTGAAGATCTGAACCATTGGCGCATTCACGCAGGCCCCCAAGCACTCTACCTCTTCCCAGGAGAACATGCCGTCCTCGGAAATCTCGTGCATGTGCTTGGCAATACGGCTCTTGCAGATGTTGATCAGGTCTTCAGACCCACGCAACTGGCACGGTGTTGTTCCGCACACTTGAATGTGCGCCTTCTTGCCCACAGGCTGCAGCTGAAACATCGTGTAGAACGTCGCGACTTCCAGAACGCGAATATGCGGCATGTCGAGAAGGTCCGCGATATAGCGGATCGCAGGCTCACACACCCAGCCGTCGTGCTGCTCCTGAGCACGCCACAACAGCGGTATCACGGCAGATGCCTGCCGTCCCGCCGGGTACCGGTCAATCAGCTTTTTCGCCCACGCGAGGTTCTTCTCGGTGAAGGCAAAACTGTCAGGTTGTTCCGCGGCAAGTCTGCGAACCGCCATGGTGCTATCCCCGTCCTGTTTCGATGACCGGAGCCGAAAGGTCGGCCGCCAGGTTCGAATAAGATGTGCGCGGCCCGATCATCAACGATCGACCTCGCCAAATACAATATCCATGGAGCCCAGGACGGCCGAGACGTCGGCGAGCTGGTGCCCACGGCATAGAAAGTCCATTGCCTGAAGATGCGAATATCCTGGCGCCTTGATCTTGCAGCGATACGGCTTGTTCGTGCCGTCTGCGACAAGATAGACACCGAATTCGCCCTTCGGCGCCTCCACGGCGGCATAAACCTCGCCGGCCGGCACATGATAGCCTTCTGTGTAGAGCTTGAAGTGATGGATCAGCGCTTCCATGGAACGCTTCATTTCACCGCGTTTGGGCGGAACGATCTTGCCGTCGGCGGAGGACACCGGGCCGGTTTCCACAGTCAGTTTTTCCAGGCACTGTTTCATGATCCGCACCGACTGGCGCATCTCTTCCATGCGGATGAGATAGCGGTCATAGCAATCACCGTTCTTGCCGATCGGAATGTCGAAATCCAGATCCGCATAGCACTCATATGGCTGCGACTTGCGCAGGTCCCAGGCAGCGCCAGATCCACGCACCATGACACCCGAAAAGCCCCAGGCCCAGGCATCATCCAGATCAACCACGCCGATATCGACGTTGCGCTGCTTGAAGATGCGGTTGTCGGTGAGAAGGCCCTCGATGTCGTCCAGCGTCTGCAGGAACGGGTCACAGAAGTCCCAGATATCATCCAGAAGTGCCTGCGGCAGATCCTGATGAACACCGCCTGGACGGACGTAGGCGGCATGCAAGCGTGCACCGCAAGCCCGCTCATAAAAGACCATCAGTTCTTCGCGTGGCTCAAAGCCCCAAACCGGTGGCGTCAGCGCACCCACGTCAAGCGCCTGCGTGGTTACATTCAAAAGATGCGACAGCAGTCGACCGATCTCGCAGAAGAGCACGCGGATCAACTGCCCACGCATGGGCACATTGATGTCGAGCATACGCTCGACGGCCAAGGCAAAGGCGTGCTCCTGGTTCATGGGAGCAACATAGTCGAGACGGTCGAAATAAGGTACCGCCTGCAAATACGTCTTCTGCTCGATCAACTTTTCCGTGCCGCGATGTAGAAGACCGATATGCGGATCTACCCGTGTCACGACCTCGCCATCCAGCTCAAGCACAAGACGCAGAACGCCGTGTGCCGCCGGGTGCTGAGGGCCAAAGTTGATGTTGAAGTTTCGAACCTGAGCTTCAGCCATCCGGGAGAGCCTTAATTCGTGGTTGCTTTCTCATCGCCCGGCAGCACGTAGTCAGTGCCTTCCCATGGCGAGAGAAAATCGAAATTGCGGAATTCCTGGTTCAGTCGAACCGGCTCATAGACGACACGCTTTTTCTCATCGTCATAGCGAACTTCGACAAAGCCGGTGACCGGGAAGTCCTTGCGCAGCGGATACCCGTCGAAGCCGTAATCAGTGAGGATGCGCCGCAGGTCTGGATGGTCGGAGAAGAGGATGCCGTACATATCGTAGGCTTCGCGCTCGAACCATTCTGCCCCTGGAAACAAAGGCGTAAGAGAGGCAACCGGTGTTTCTTCGTCCGTTGCGATCTTCACACGGATACGCTGGTTCTGCACAGGAGACAGGAAGTGATAGACTACATCGAAGCGCTTTTCGCGGGCAGGCCAATCCACACCGCAAATATCAGTCAGGTTGATGAACTTGCACGAGCTATTGTCGCGCAAATATCGAACCACTTGAAGAATATCGGTCGTGGATGCGACAAGGGTCAGCTCGCCATATTCGACGGTCCAGGACAAAAGAGAACTTCCCAGAGCAAGCTCGATATGCTCGGCTAGTTCTTTCAACGTCTCGTCCATGATCTTAATGACCTCACTCCGTTGGAGCCCTCAATCAGGGCAGGAACCCGCCCCTACTCAAACCCGCCGCTTAGCGTTCAATGGTCCCCGTACGACGAATTTTCTTCTGAAGCATCAGAACGCCATAGAGCAGCGCCTCCGCGGTCGGAGGGCAGCCGGGAACGTAGATGTCAACCGGCACAACCCGGTCGCAGCCGCGCACGACCGAATAAGAATAGTGGTAGTAGCCGCCACCATTGGCGCACGAACCCATCGAAATGACGTAGCGCGGTTCGGGCATCTGGTCATAGACCTTGCGAAGTGCAGGAGCCATCTTGTTGGTCAACGTGCCAGCCACGATCATTACATCTGACTGACGCGGGGAGGCTCGCGGCGCAAATCCAAAGCGCTCAGCATCGTAGCGAGGCATCGCCATCTGCATCATCTCGACAGCGCAGCAAGCAAGGCCAAAGGTCATCCACATGAGCGAACCGGTGCGCGCCCATTGGATCAGGTTGTCTGTTGACGTGACGAGAAAACCCTTGTCAGCCAACTCATCGTTGACTTCCATGAAAAACGGATCATTCGCACCGACTGGTTTACCGGTGTTGGGATCGATGATGCCCTTGGGGCTTTCCGCGACAAGCGGACCAGATGTCGTGGTCAATCCCATTCCAGCGCTCCCTTTTTCCATTCATAAATGAAACCGATGGTCAGAACGCCAAGAAAGACCATCATGGACCAGAAGCCGTACCAACCAAGATCACCGAACTTCACAGCCCAGGGAAACAGGAACGCGACTTCCAGATCAAAGATGATGAACAGAATGGAGACGAGATAAAACCGCACATCGAACTTCATGCGCGCATCATCAAAGGCGTTGAACCCGCACTCGTAGGCCGACAGTTTTTCCGGATCCGGATTTTTGTAAGCAACGATAAACGGCGACACAAGCAGCGCTAAGCCGATCACCAGCGCGATGCCAATGAACACGACGATCGGGACATATTCCCGCAAAAGTTCTTCCATGTTTTCGCGTCCTTGCATTTGGAGGTTGGGTCGGGAGGAGACCCAGCCTTCAAGCCTTATTCTAGAGCAGCATGATCCACTCAGAAAGAGCAAGGCCTGTCAGCGCTTGATTGTCCAACATGCGAACGCACGCTTATCCCACCGCTTGAATCAACGCAAGTCCCTAGCCAGCCATGAAAAAATCACGAATGCGCCCGATTTGACCCGAGCCTACATAATTCGGCCTTTTCCGCCGATTGCATTGCGGTTGAAAACTTCCAAAAAATTTACCCGCAGGCAGACCTTCGATTCTCCGATGCAGCGAAAAGAATCATGGTTCGGACTCCAGCAAGCTTCAATTCGCCGCAGAAACCTGAGAAATTTCACAGTGGCAAAAGGGTAGCAAACTCACTGCGTCAGACAGTCCAGGCACAGCTAGACAAAATGTGCGTATTCGCCCGTGCTTCAGGCTCCAACCCTTACCGCGACAGTAAACCTAGGATATCAAATTGAAAAAGCATGATCGACGACGAGGGCCAACGTGAGGCCGCATCAGCCAAGATCGCCGCGTGTGAGTATCAATTCAGAGGGACAGAAAAAGAAACCGTAAGTGGCGCGAGTGACGGGACTCGAACCCGCGACCTCCGGCGTGACAGGCCGGCACTCTAACCAACTGAGCTACACCCGCACACTTAACGGTATTTCCTTTGCGCCGCTTCCTTCGTCTTTGAAAGGAAGTGGCGCGAGTGACGGGACTCGAACCCGCGACCTCCGGCGTGACAGGCCGGCACTCTAACCAACTGAGCTACACCCGCTCCGCAGCAGCGACGTGACGTCGTTGCGAAGTGGCGCTGATGTACGGCGGCTGAAGATGGAAGTCAAGCACCGCCACGAGCGTAATATGTCGATTTTACGAAAGGTCGCAAAACCCGGCGTAACACGCGCAAACGGCAGCCCTTTCGCTTGTGGATAAAAATCGTGATCCAAACGACCCGGCAAGAGAAAAAGACGGCCCCAGGCCGAAGCGGCGTCGCTGGCAAAGCTGACCGTACCGCCCCCCTCTCAAAGGTCAGGTGTTGGCACCGTTATGGGTAAAGCGAGATATGATCTCTCGCATCGAATGATCATACCCCTCGACCACATTCTCCAGAATTGCAGAAATGGTGCGCCCATGAATTCGAAATTCAACAAGGCGTGCATGCGGCATTGGATGCCGGCCCTTCCTGCCCGCCAAGCCAGAAAGTGCCTACAACCCCAGTCGTCCCTCGCTATGTCGAACGTGAAGACCTTACAGGCCTAAATTTGCTTTGCTCGGACATGCAGGAGGAAGCTAGCGCACGCGAAACCAGGGGGTTGAACCTGATCCGCCTCGACCACAACGCCAGGGGTGATGCAGCAAGCTCGAGCGGTCTCAACGCACAGCCGCACACCGCATTCGAGATCTGAGAACCAGGTCGGCGCCATAGACGTCACCCACCTCACAACACTGGTAATCAACACGAGATTGTGCGGAAAAAAGGCCAGATTGATGATTTCTGGCAATGTTTGTCTGGAAGCCGACGGAGACATAGCGAATAGATTTCAAGATGGTCGCACAACTCGCAAAAGAGCACGCACCCTCACCTACCCCGAAAAACCATTACGTTCTCGCCATGCGCCTCGAAACAGCACGCCGGCTCCTGGACAACTCATTCAGTCCAGACGTCGTCTTCGCTAGTCGCTGCAAGATCCAACGGCATCGACCGCGATGCGACCAGGTCATCATGTTTGAATCTTGGGGAGTATGGTGGGCGATGAGAGACTCGAACTCCCGACATCCTCGGTGTAAACGAGGCGCTCTACCAACTGAGCTAATCGCCCTCAACGCGTTGCTTGTCTGCGTTCGGTGAGAGGCTTTTATGCAGTTTCCGCTCACATTGCAAGAACAACTATTTCGGTTATCAACAAGTCGGGAAAACGGAATGTAGCGGCAGGCTCCCAACGCACCATGGGCGCTACAATGCGCGGATGCCGTCATCTATCAGTCGGGCAGCGCTCAGAAGCCATACGGGGCTTTTGCAGCCGCTAATTGAGAAGTTCGCTAACGGGCCGCCGAAACCCGCTATGGTGGCTCAGGGGCGGCCTAACGGCGCCTGCTGGAGCTTTCAACATACCGACCAAGACCTACTCCAGCATCGCACTCGCCGTGATTCTGGCCTTAGGCATTCTTAAGCTCATCCTGTCCCTGATCTTGAAGAAGCGGGGCAAGTGACGAGCACTCTCTCTCATTTGACACAAAAACCCCACGCACCGTCAGGCGCGCGGGGTTGATAGCGAAGTCGCCAGGAAAACTCGATTAGGAGTTTACGGCATCCTTCAGGCCTTTACCGGCCTTGAACTTAGGCGTCTTGGACGCCGGGATCTGGATCGTTTCACCGGTGCGCGGGTTGCGGCCTTCGGTAGCAGCACGTGCGGAAACGGTGAAGTTGCCAAAACCGATGATGCGAACTTCGTCACCGCTCTTCAGAGTTTCGGTGACAGCATCAAAAGTTGCGTCAACAGCTTCGCCTGCCTGCGCCTTCGTGAGGCCGGTCTTTTCTGCGACGGCTGCGATCAGATCGTTCTTGTTCATAGCAGATACCTTTCTAAGAAACGGCGGTTGGCCGACGATTCTCGTCAGCGCCGTTGCGCGAAAATCGGGCGAAAACGCTTCAAACGCAAGCCATTAATTCGCAGAAAACCGCCATTTTCAGGGATTATTCATAAGAAAAACCCCGGCTGGGCCGGGGCTTTTCGATTTATGCGATGCACAATGCGTTATCAGTGCGCAACGACACCAGCCGAATCACCGTCCGTGCGGGCGGCTTTCGCAGCCTCTTCGGCGCTCGCCTCGTCCCATTCAATGGGCTCCGGTACACGCTCAAGTGCAGTCTTGAGCACCTCATCCATGCTCGTCACGGGAATGATCTCAAGCGAGTTCTTCACCGAGTCAGGGATGTCGGCCAGATCCTTGGCGTTGTCCTCGGGGATCATCACTGTCTTGATCCCGCCGCGCAGAGCAGCCAGCAGCTTCTCCTTCAGACCGCCGATCGGCAGGATGCGGCCACGCAATGTGATCTCACCGGTCATGGCCACATCGCGGCGCACCGGAATGCCCGTCAACGTCGAGATCACTGCCGTCGCCATGCCGATACCGGCAGAAGGACCATCCTTCGGTGTTGCGCCTTCCGGCACATGCACGTGGATGTCACGCTTGTCGAACAGCGGCGGCTCGATGCCGAAATCGACAGCCCGCGAGCGAACGTAGGACGCCGCAGCAGAAATCGATTCCTTCATCACGTCGCGCAGGTTGCCTGTCACGGTCATCTTGCCTTTACCCGGCATCATGACACCTTCGATGGTCAACAGTTCCCCGCCAACCTCGGTCCAGGCAAGACCTGTGACAACACCGACTTGATCCTCACTCTCCATCTCGCCATAGCGGTAGCGCGGAACACCGAGATATTCCTCGACAACCTCAGGCGTCACCGTGATGGTTTCCTTGTCGCTCATCAGGATGTCCTTGACCGCCTTACGGGCCAGGGTCGCCATTTCACGCTCAAGGTTACGCACACCGGCTTCGCGAGTGTAGCGGCGGATCACGAAGCGCAGCGCTTCATCTTCAATCGAGAACTCACCCTCGCGCAGACCGTGGTCCTTTTCCGCCTTAAAAATCAGATGGCGGCGGCAGATCTCGACCTTCTCGTCTTCCGTGTAGCCGGCAATGCGGATCACTTCCATACGGTCCATCAAGGGCGCAGGAATATTCAGCGTATTGGCCGTCGTCACGAACATCACATCCGAAAGATCGTATTCGATCTCCAGGTAGTGATCCATGAAGGAGCTGTTCTGCTCCGGATCGAGCACCTCGAGAAGGGCCGAAGACGGATCGCCGCGGAAGTCCATGCCCATCTTGTCGATCTCGTCGAGCAAGAACAGCGGATTGGACTTCTTGGCCTTTTTCATCGACTGGATGACCTTGCCCGGCATGGAGCCGATATAGGTTCGCCGGTGACCACGGATTTCTGCCTCATCACGGACACCGCCCAGTGACATGCGGATGAATTCACGACCGGTCGCTTTCGCAATCGACTTGCCAAGCGAAGTCTTGCCGACACCGGGAGGACCGACGAGACACAGGATCGGGCCCTTGAGCTTGTTAGCGCGCTTCTGCACCGCAAGATACTCGATGATCCGTTCCTTGACCTTCTCAAGCCCGTAGTGATCCGTGTCGAGCACCTCTTCAGCCAGTGTCAGATCGTGCTTGACCTTGCTCTTCTTGCCCCACGGAATGCCGACCAGCCAATCGAGGTAGTTGCGAACAACAGTCGCCTCGGCAGACATCGGGCTCATCTGCTTGAGTTTCTTGATCTCGGCGGCCGCACGCTCGCGGCCTTCCTTAGACAGCTTGGTCTTCTTGATCTTTTCCTCAAGTTCCGCGATCTCGTCACGGCCGTCTTCGCTGTCGCCGAGCTCCTTCTGAATGGCCTTCATCTGCTCATTCAGATAATATTCGCGCTGGGTCTTTTCCATCTGGCGCTTGACCCGCGAACGGATGCGCTTTTCGACCTGCAGAACGGAAATCTCGCTTTCCATCATGCCAAGAACGCGCTCGAGGCGTTCAGCAACGGAAACAATCGCCAGGATTTCCTGCTTTTCCGGGATCTTGATCGCAAGATGCGACGCGATCGTATCGGCAAGCTTGGAATAGTCCTCGATCTGGTTCACCGCGCCCAGAACTTCCGGCGAAACCTTCTTGTTCAGCTTCACATAGTTCTCGAACTCGGCAATCACGGACCGGGCAAGGGCCTCGACCTCGATGTTCTCGCCATCGCGCTCAGGCAGCACTTCTGCGCTGGCCTCGTAGTAGTCACTGCGGTCGGTATAGCCGTCAATACGCGCACGTGCACCGCCCTCGACCAGGACCTTCACGGTGTTATCGGGCAGCTTGAGCAATTGAAGAACGGTTGCCAAGGTACCGACTTCATAAATCTGATCGGGATCAGGATCGTCGTCCGCGGCATTGACCTGGGTCGCAAGCAGGATGTGCTTGTCGGTGCTCATTACCTCTTCCAAGGCGCGAATGGATTTTTCGCGGCCAACGAAGAGCGGGACGATCATGTGTGGGAACACGACAATGTCGCGCAAGGGAAGCACAGGATAGACGGCTTTTCCGTCTTCTTCAAAAGAGCGGACTTCAGTATCGCTCATTTCCATTCCTTTCTCTGCGCACTCCGTCCCCCGGTTCCTTATCGGCGGTACGAAGTACTGAAAAACGGCAGCAGACGGGAGGTGCCTGCCAGAGCCAGACCAACGCACCCCTGATGGGCATGCAACCGGACTGCTTCGCCGTAGTGTTGTCCTATTAGGTGGACACCTGCCCCCTCACTGTCAAGGCAGTGGCGGAACTTGACCACCAAAGCTTCCACGAGGCTTGCTAGACGGTGGAAAACTGCTGTTTTCCAGCACATATTCACAAAAAATGCCGCCAGAAGAGGCGGCATTTTCCAATTAGAGCAACTGACTTAGACCGTCAGCGTCAGGCGCTGGTCGCCGAAGATTCTTCGCGGTCTTCGTAGATGTAAAGCGGGCGTGCCTCGCCTTTCACCACTTCCGCCGAAATCACGACTTCCTTCACGCCCTTCAGGCCAGGCAGCTCGTACATGGTATCGAGCAAAATGACTTCGAGGATGGACCGAAGACCACGTGCGCCTGTCTTGCGCTCGATAGCCTTGCGGGCAATCGCCATCAACGCATCGTCGTGGAACGTCAGCTCGACCGTCTCCATTTCGAACAGACGTTGGTACTGTTTAACCAGCGCGTTCTTCGGTTCGGTCAGGATCGTGATCAGAGCATCTTCGTCCAGATCTTCCAGCGTTGCGATGACCGGCAAACGGCCAACAAATTCCGGAATCAGACCGAACTTCAGCAGATCTTCAGGCTCAAGGACCGAGAACAGCTCGCCGATCTTGCGATCTTCTGGCGCGTGAACCTGCGCCTTGAAGCCGATTGACGACTGGGTTCCGCGATCCGAGATGATCTTGTCGAGGCCGGCAAAGGCGCCACCGCAAATGAACAGGATGTTGGTCGTGTCCACTTGCAGGAACTCCTGCTGCGGATGCTTGCGGCCACCCTGGGGCGGAACCGAAGCAACAGTGCCTTCCATGATTTTCAAAAGCGCCTGCTGAACCCCCTCACCCGACACATCACGTGTGATCGACGGATTGTCCGACTTGCGGCTGATCTTGTCCACTTCATCGATATAGACAATGCCGCGCTGAGCGCGCTCAACGTTATAGTCGGCGGACTGAAGCAGCTTCAGAATGATGTTTTCGACGTCTTCGCCCACATATCCAGCTTCGGTCAGCGTGGTGGCATCGGCCATCGTGAAGGGCACGTCGAGAATCCGCGCGAGCGTTTGTGCCAGCAAGGTCTTACCGCAACCGGTCGGACCGACCAGCAAGATATTGGACTTTGCCAGTTCCACGTCATTGCTCTTGGAGGCGTGATTCAGGCGTTTGTAGTGATTGTGGACCGCAACCGACAGAACCTTCTTCGCGCTTCCCTGACCAATTACATAGTCATCCAGCACGTTGCGAATTTCCTGAGGTGTTGGGATTCCATCTTGGGACTTCACCAGCGAGGACTTGTTTTCCTCACGTATGATGTCCATGCACAGCTCGACACATTCATCGCAAATGAAAACAGTCGGGCCGGCGATCAGCTTGCGCACTTCATGCTGGCTCTTACCGCAGAAGGAGCAGTAGAGCGTGTTCTTGGAGTCGCTGCCGCTGGCCTTGGTCATTTATTCAACCCCGCGTTCTCTGGGAGGAAGTCCCCCCTTATCTGTCAAGATCGAGCCAAATTAAGGCAACTGGCTCGATTGTGCCGCCTAGGACCGACTTTACTCTCTAAAGCCTCTGATGTGACCATGCTTCACCCTTAAAAATCAATATAGGTTTAAGGCAAAGCCGGAAAACGACCATATCTAGGGGCATTAACTGCCGATCCACCGGTCAAATCACGACCGGTGGACAATTGTTTTGTCAGCTTGCGGCTTCACCCGACAGGCTCGCACGATCGGAAATCACATTGTCGATGATCCCGAATTCCTGCGCTCTTTCGGCGGTCATGAAGTTGTCGCGCTCGAGCGCCTCTTCGACCGCATCCAGGCTCTGGCCGGTGTGCTTGACATAGATCTCGTTGAGACGACGCTTCATCTTCAGGATTTCCTGAGCGTGCAGCATGATATCAGCTGCCTGCCCGCGGAAACCGCCTGATGGCTGGTGAACCATCACACGGGCGTTTGGCAGAGAAGCACGCATGTCTTTCTCGCCAGCCGCCAAAAGAAGCGAGCCCATCGAAGCGGCCTGACCGATACACAAGGTCGAGACGGCCGGACGAATGAACTGCATCGTGTCATAGATCGCAAGGCCCGAGGTCACGAGACCGCCAGGCGAATTGATGTACATCGCGATTTCTTTGGTCGGGTTTTCAGATTCAAGATAAAGCAACTGCGCACTGATAAGCGTTGCCATATGATCCTCAACCGGACCGGTCAGGAAGATGATGCGCTCCTTGAGGAGACGCGAGAAGATATCGAAGGCCCGCTCGCCGCGGTTCGTCTGCTCGACGACCATCGGCACGAGTGTGTTCATGTAGATATCGACAGGATCCTTCATACCTCATCCATATGCTTTGAGACGGCCGTGCACCGGAGCAACACGGTCAGACACAGGCCACGTTAACGTCGGAACGAATAAGGGCCTGACTCGAAAAAAGCGACACCCCATACATAGGGGATGTCGCCCTGTTCGCAAAGTCATCGCAGATGCGGCGTGAAGGCAAGGTTAAAGCCGGACCGCATCCGCTGATTTTCAGCGGGAAAACGCTTAGGCGTCTTCCTCATCCTCTGCCACCAGCTTCTCCAGCTCTTCCTTGGTGACGGTCTTGTCCGTCACATTGGCGAGCTCGAGCATGTAGTCGACGACTTTTTCTTCGTAGATCGGCGCACGCAACGACGCAAGAGCCTGCTGGTTGTTCTTGTAGAACTCGAACACCTGCTGTTCCTGACCCGGGAACTGACGAACGCGGTCATAAAGTGCACGCTGCATTTCCTCATCGGAAACCTGGATCTCGTTCTTTTCGCCGATTTCCGACAGAACGAGGCCGAGGCGCACACGACGTTCAGCGATCTTGCGGTAGTCCGCTTTCGCTTCTTCTTCCGTCGTGCCTTCGTCTTCGAAAGTCTTTTCGTTGCGCTTCATGTCTTCTTCGACCTGGTTCCAGACGGCGTCGAACTCCGAGTTCAACAGACCTTCTGGCAGATCGAAGGAATAGTGCTCATCCAGTGCGTCGAGAAGCTGACGCTTCACGCGCTGGCGGGTCATCTGGCCAAACTGGCCTTCGATCTGACCGCGAACGATTTCCTTGAGCTTGTCGAGAGATTCAAGTCCGAGATTCTTGGCGAACTCATCATCAATCGTCGCTTCGCCCGGCGCGCCAACTTCCTTGACAACAACGTCAAAGGTCGCTGCTTTGCCGGCCAAGTGCGCCGCCTGGTATTCTTCAGGAAAGCTAACTTCTACAACCTTCTCGTCGCCAGCCTTCAGACCAATCAACTGATCTTCAAAGCCCGGGATAAACTGGCCTGAACCAAGCACAAGCTGACCGTTCTCGTCGGCACCGCCTTCAAACGGTTCGCCGTCGATCTTGCCAAGATAGGACATGGTGACACGGTCACCGCTTTCCGCAGCACCTTCCTTGGTGTCGAACGGCGCGTTGTTCTTGGCAATCTCGGCAATCTGCTCGTCAACTTCGCTCTCGGCGATGTCGACAACAGGACGCTCGATTTCAATGCCCTTGAAATCAACGATGTCGAATTCAGGCAGAACGTCGTATTTCATGGCGAAAGACAGGTCGGCCGTGCCGGCCAGGATTGCCTCGGCTTCCTCATCAGGCAGATCGATCGCAGGCGTCAGCGCCGGGCGCTCCGAGCGTTCCTCAAGCACCGACTGGCTGCTTTCCTGGATCGTGTTGGAGAGGATTTCTGCCATGGCCTGGCGGCCGTACATCTTCTTCAAGTGTGCAACCGGCACTTTGCCCGGACGAAAGCCCTTGATCTGCGCCTTGCCCTTCATGTCTTCCATATAAGCATCGAGCTTGGAAGCCAGATCACCGGCCGGAATTTCGATTTTCAGCTCTCGCTTGAGGCCCTCTGAGAGGGTTTCGGTAACCTGCATGGGTTTGCTTCGTCCTCGGTCTGGAACGATCCGTTCCGGATACTTGTTGTAAATGACGATCTGGCTATGCCCGGCGCCACCTTGAAGCGGCGACCAAACAGGCATTGCCGCACCTTCAAGACACTCGAAGGCGCACGATGGGAGCGCGATAAAGGCTCCCCTTGAAAGTGTCAAGTCTGAGACGCGCTATTTACCCGGCCGAGCCCTCTTTTCCTTAAGGGAAAGGACGACGAAAAACAGGGCAGAAATTGCACTCAAACACGACCCGAGGTACTTGCGCACCTCGGATCTAAGTTCTTTTCCAATAGACAATTGAGGGCTGTCTTAGCCGCCAAAGTCGTCCAGCATGATGTCCTCCCGATCGACACCAAGCTCCAGTAGCATGTTGATAACAGACTGGTTCATGATGGGAGGTCCGCACATGTAGAATTCGCAGTCCTCTGGCGCCGGATGGTCCTTCAGATATTCATCAAAAAGCACGTTATGAATGAAGCCCGTGTAGCCTTCCCACTCGTCTTCCGGTAGCGCGTCAGACAAGGCTACATGCCATTCGAAGTTATCAAACTCCTTGGCCAAGCCGTCAAAATCCTCGACGAAGAACATCTCACGCTTTGAACGGGCGCCGTACCAGAAGGTGATCTTCCGATCGCGGTTCTTAAGCCGCTTGAGCTGATCAAAGATATGACTACGCATCGGAGCCATACCTGCCCCGCCACCTATGAAGACCATTTCCTTCTGGGTGTCACGGGCAAAGAATTCACCGAACGGACCAGAAATCGTGACCTTGTCGCCAGGCTTGAGGTTGAAGATATAAGACGACATCTGACCGGGAGGAATACCCTGAGAGCCCGGCGGCGGGGAAGCCACTCGAACGTTCAGCATAATCAGGCCTTTTTCATCCGGGTAGTTTGCCATGGAATACGCGCGTTCGATCGGCACGTTCACAGTGGACTCGTATTGCCACAAGTTAAACCTGTCCCAATCTCCGTGATATTCATCTTCGATGGCAAAGTCCTTGTAGCTCAGCTTATGAGCAGGAGCTTCGATTTGGATATAGCCACCTGCGCGGAAATTGACATCCTCGCCTTCGGGAAGCTCCAGAACCAGGTTTTTGATGAAGGTGGCGACATTCTCGTTGGAGCGAACAGTGCACTCCCACTTTTTGACGCCGAACACCTCTTCCGGAACTTCAATATCCATGTCCTGCTTGACGGCAACCTGACAAGACAAGCGGTCACCGCAAGACGCTTCTCGCTTGGTGATGTGGCTTTCCTCAGTGGGCAGGATCGAGCCACCACCTGAATGGATGCGCACCCGGCACTGAGCACAGGTGCCACCGCCGCCACAAGCGGACGGAACGAACAGTTTCTGCTCTGCCAGAGTCTGCAAAAGTTTGCCTCCGGCGGGCACCGAAATTGTCTTTTCACCATTGATAGTGATCTCTACATTTCCGGACGAAACCAGTTTGGCTCGTGCCGCCAGAATGATCGAAACCAGCGTGATCACGATGAGAGTAAAAAGAACGATACCTAGGCTGAATGTTTCCATAACCTATCTCCCTCAGAGTTTCACGCCGCTGAAAGACATGAAGGCCATTGCCATCAAGCCCGCAGTGATGAAGGTGATACCCAGCCCCTGAAGACCATCAGGAATATCGGAATATTTCAGCTTTTCGCGTACGCCCGCCATCGCGGTGATTGCCAGCGCCCATCCAAATCCAGAGGAGACTCCGTAGGTAAGACTCTCAGGAAAGTTATAATCGCGTTCAACCATGAACAAGGACCCGCCGAGGATCGCGCAGTTCACTGTGATAAGCGGCAGGAAAACGCCAAGTGCGTTGTAAAGCGGCGGAAAGTACTTATCGAGCACCATCTCCAATATCTGAACCAGCGCCGCAATCACGCCGATGTAGGAGATCAGCCCAAGAAAGGTCAGATCTACATCGGAAAAACCCGCCCAGCTGAGCGCGCCCGGAGCGAGGAGATAAGTCAGGATCAGGTTGTTGGCCGGAACGGTGATCGCTTGAACGATCATCACCGAAATACCCAGACCTATGGCCGTTGAAATCTTCTTCGAAACAGCAATGAAAGTACACATGCCGAGGAAGAAGGAGAGCGCAAGGTTCTCAACGAAGACCGCTTTGACAGCTAGGGAAATAAGACCTTCCATCAATGAGCCTCAACGACTTGAATTTTATATTCGCGCTCTTCAACTTGACCTGGCTTCCAGGACCGGAAGCCCCAGATCAACAAACCAATGACGAAGAAAGCTGAAGGTGGCAGAAGCAACAGACCATTTGGCACGTACCATCCGCCATTGTTCACCGTCTGCAGCACCGTAATGCCGAACAGGCTGCCCGCACCGAACAGCTCGCGGATCACGCCAACCAGCATCAAGATCAGGCCATACCCAAGCCCGTTCCCAATACCATCGACAAAACTCGCAATCGGCGGGTTTTTCATAGCGAAGGCTTCCGCCCGTCCCATGACGATACAGTTGGTGATAATAAGACCGACGAAGACCGAAAGCGTCTTGGAAATCTCATACGCATAGGCCTTGAGCACCTGGTCAACCAGAATCACGAGCGAGGCGATGATCACCATCTGGACAATGATTCGGATCGAACTTGGAATGTGATTGCGCAGCATCGAGATGAACATCGATGAGAAGGCTGTAACCAACGTCACCGCGATCGCCATCACAAAGGCCACCTTCAGCGATGAGGTGACCGCCAAGGCGGAACAGATTCCCAACACCTGCAACGTAATCGGATTGTTGTCGACCAGTGGGTCAATCAGCATATCTCTACGTGTTTGAGCCATTAGATGTCTCCCGCCTTGAGTTTTGCCAAGAAGGGCGCATAGCCCGCCTCACCCATCCAGAAACGAACCAGATTATCGACGCCAGCAGACGTCAACGTGGCACCAGCAAGGGCATCGACATGAAAGTCAGAACCTGCAGGCGGCACACTTTTGGAAACCGTAATCTGTAGTGTTCCATCCTCGTCGGCCAGCTTCTTGCCTTTCCACAGCGCCTTCCAGCGCGGATTATCGACTTCCGCGCCAAGGCCTGGCGTCTCGGCGTGACTATAGAACTGCAACCCGTAGATATCGTTACCATCAGCATCAAGCGCTATAAAGCCGTAGAGGGTCGACCATAGGCCATAGCCGTGGAGCGGCAGGATCACCTTGTCGAGGGACCCATCGTCCTTGCGCAGGAGATAAATGGTGACAAACCGGCTCTGACGGCCGATTCCCGCCGGATCAACTTGCAATGCATCGCTCAGCTCTGGATCAACAGCTGCAGCCCGGTCATCAAAGGTGGCGGCATCAAACTGATCCGTGAACGCGCCAGTAGACAATTCAAGCACATGCGGCTCGAAAGCTTGAAATGCCTCGACCACATCCTCATTCGGGTCATAGACACCTGCAACCTGCAGAATGTTGATCTGCTTGTCCTTGAGCTTGTTAATCTCCTGAACCGGACGCAGCGCCACCGCAACCGCCGAGACGATCATCGAGGCGACGAGGCAAAGTGTTACGGCAACAAAGACTGTCTTCGGTACAGAATCGGTTGGCAGTGCCAGAAAACGGGCAATCAGGCCCTTGTTTTGGGTCTCATCAGACATTGAGTTTTGCCCTCCGCCTGATGTTGGCTTGCACCACGAAATAGTCGATCAGTGGCGCGAACACATTGCCAAACAGAATGGCGAGCATCATGCCTTCCGGAAACGCCGGGTTGATCACACGGATCATGACCACCATGAACCCAATCAAGGCACCATAGATATAGCGTCCGAGGTTGGTGTGCGACGCCGAGACCGGCTCTGTCACCATGAAAACCAGACCAAACGCATACCCGCCAATCACCAAATGCCAGTACCAGGGCATGGCAAACATCGGATTGGTGTCCGAACCGATGAAGTTCAAAAGCAGCGAGAAAGCAATCATACCGCCCAGACAGCCCACCACCAGGCGCCAGTTGGCAATCTTGGTCACAAGAAGGAAAACCAGGCCTATGAAGCAAGCCAACGTGGAGGTTTCACCGATGGAGCCCTGGATGAGACCGATGAAGGAACTCATCCAGTCCATGCCGTTGGCAGCCAACTGCTGATAGCCTTGGGTAGAGCCAACCGAAAGCGCGGTCGCACCGGAAAAGCCGTCCACAGGCGTCCAGATTGTATCGCCCGACATTTGTGCCGGATACGCGAAATACAGGAAGGCTCGGCCGGTCAGAGCCGGATTGAGGAAGTTTTTCCCAGTTCCGCCGAAAACCTCCTTGCCGATCACAACACCAAATGAAATGCCTAGAGCGACCTGCCAGAGCGGTGCCGTCGGCGGCATGATCAAGGCATAGAGCATCGAGGTAACAAGGAAACCCTCGTTCACTTCATGCCCACGTACCGTGGCAAACAACACTTCCCAGATCCCACCAACGACCAGTGTCGTGATGTAGATCGGCAGGAAATAAAGCAAGCCGTGAAAGAAGTTGGCAAAAGGATTTGTCGGGTCAAACCCTATGCCCAGAGCGCTGATGACATAGGCTCGCCAGCCACTTGGCTCCAGATTTTCCAGCGCCATATTGGCCTGAAAGCCGACATTATAGAGACCCACGAGAATACAAGGGATCGTAGCAATGACCACATAGGTCATGATCCGCTTCATATCCACATAGGAACGGGCATGCGGGGCGACCGTCGTCACCGTCTTAGGCGTGTAGATAAAGCTCTCCACCATCTCATAGATGGGGAAGAGCTTCTCGTACTTTCCGCCGTTGACGAAGTGAGGCTCTATACGGTCAAAGAAGTTGCGAAGACCCAAGTCCTAGCCCTCCTTTTCGATTTTGGTGAGGCAGTCGCGAAGCGCGGTGCCATATTCGTACTTGGCGGGACAGGCAAAGCCAACCAGCCCAAGATCTTCTTCGTCAAACTCAAGCGCGCCAAGCGCCTGTGCCTGATCGGTGTCCATCACGAGGAGTGCGCGAAGCATCTGGGTCGGCAAGATACCCTGCGGCATAAGCTCTTCGAAGGTGCCAAGCGGCACCATAGCGCGACGCCCGCCGTTCAAATTGGAGGTCAGTGCGTAGAGCTTCTTCGTGAAGGCGGAGCCAAGAACCGGTTGAAAAGCAAATTTCGACGGCATGGGGCGAATCCAGCCAAGTGGAATCTGCTTGTGATCTTCTTCGATGACAGTGACCTGCCGGGCATACCGTCCAAGATACGCACTGCCCCCCTCACCCAAGCGGCCACTAAGAATCGAGCCGGATATGAGTCTGACCGGCTCATCGCCCGTCACTTCGCCCTCACACAGGTCATCCATAGATGCACCGGCAACGGTTCGAACCAACCGCGGATCCGAGCAACGAGGTCCACACAGAGCAATAATTCTGGTGGAATCGAGCTTGCCAGTTTCCAGCAGCCGACCAATCGCAACTACATCCTGATAGCCAATGGTCCAGACTGTTTTCGATGCACTCGGCGCATCCAGAAAATGCATATGAGTGCCGGCAAGGCCAGCTGGGTGTGGCCCAGAGAAGCCAACAGCTTCAACGCCAGGAGCTTGCTGACCAGGAACCTGCGCTCCATTCGCGTGGCACAGATAGGTCCTGCCCTCGCTCAATGAGGCAATCGCCGCCAGCCCTTTTTCAAAAGCCTCAGGGGCTTCGCCAATCGCGATGGCGGGATCGGCCGAAAGTGGTTCGCTATCCATGGCATTGATGAAAATAGCTGCCGGCCGAGTTTGCGGCTCTGGCACTTTCGAATACGGGCGCGTGCGGAAAGATGTCCACAGTCCAGAGGCGCACAAGCGCTCAACCAGACCTTCAGGTGTGTTCACATCCCCAACATCGGAAAAATCTACCGCCTCGGCAGCCGTCTCGTCGATCTCGATTTCGACGCTGATCAAGACCCGGCGCGCACCGCGATTGACGGCCTTTACTCGACCACTCACCGGAGATGTCACCAACACCTCGGAAGTATCTTTGTGGAAAAGAAGCGGAGCTCCGCTTCCAACCACGTCTCCCTCCTGCACAAGCAGTCTGGGCTTGAGTCCGATGTAGTCAGCGGCGATCACCGCGGCAGTTCGCACCTCTTGTCCCGGACGAATCTCCTGGACAGGCGCCCCCAGCACCGGCAGATCGAGACCTTTCTTGAGCTTAAAGCTTTGCACGCATTTGGCCTCCAGTGTTCTTCAGGTCGCCATATGCTACGATTTTGCCCGGATCAAAAGTGCTAATTTGTCTAACAACAACATTTTTTGGTTGAAACGGTCTTCGAAACCAAAGAAAAGCGCGATGGAACACGGCGATAAAGGTCGCGATCGATCACTCTGAGGCGGGTACGGTACCAATCATGATGAATTTCTCTCGACGCAGCTTTATCTTGATGTCGCTTGCTTTGGCTGCATGTAAGCGCGGCGCGGATGTTCTCGAACTCGATGGTTCGACCATGGGCACGAGCTACTCGATCAAAGCCATCGACCACGACGGAAATGTTGACGTGGCAGCCCTCAAACAGGCAGTTGCCAAGAGCCTGGCAGGCGTGAACGCTCAGATGTCGAACTGGGATCCTAATTCCGAGGTGTCCCGCTTCAATTCATCATACAGCTCTGAAACAATTGGCGTTTCTCAGGATCTGGCTTATGTGATTAACGCCGCCGAGGATGTAAAACGTGCCAGCGACGGTCAATTTGACGTCACACTTGGACCGGTCATCGAAGCTTGGGGCTTCGGCGCAAACGGCGGATCGGCCAGAGCTCGGCCAAGCATGCAAGAAATTGCCGATGCCATGCACTCAACCGGACAGCTTAGCGTCAGTGGCACAAGCGTCAAAAAAGCCAATCCTGACACCCAGATTTTCTTGCCGTCGATTGGCAAGGGCTATGGCGTCGATAAGCTCGCAACCACTCTCAAAGGCTTTGGCCTGACCGATTTCATGGTCGAAATTGGCGGCGACCTATATGTTGCAGGCCTAAATGCAGATGGCATGCGCTGGCAGATCGGCATCGAATCACCTGATTCTCTGAGCCACCAAGCCTATCAGATTGCCGACATCTCCAATCTTGGCATGGCGACCTCCGGTGACTATCGCAATTATTTCGAAGAAGATGGAACGCGTTACTCGCACATCATTGATTCGCACACCGGCAAGCCCATCTCTCATAGGACAGCGTCGGTAACTGTCGTGGCAGAAAACACCATGCTTGCGGACGCTTGGTCGACAGCAATGCTTGCGCTTGGCACCGATCGCGGACTGGAAATTGCGAACCGTCTCGACTTGGCCGTTCTGTTTATCGATCGGAACGCGAACAGCGGATCCAACGGCTTTGCATCGACAGCAAGCAACCGATTTGCGTCACTTAAGGCGTAGCTGCACCATAGGAAACGTCACATGCAGACCTTTGTGTTGACTTTTTCACTCCTGATCACGGTGGTGCTGGGCATGGCGCTCGGCGTCATATTTTCAGGACGTAGAATCAAAGGCAGCTGCGGTGGACTGAACGCAATTACCGATGCAGACCAGTGCCTTGTCTGCAAAAAGGAAATCGATCCTGACAGCCCGCTGCGCGAGCGATTGCTTTGCCCACGGGCGAAAAAGGCACTTGCAGAAATGGAAGGCTAAATCGCCCGCCTAGGCGCCCGCTGCTAGCGGGACAAAAGCCACCAAACTCAGACAGACTGCGGCTAGAACTCCGTAAATCCAGAGCTTCCAGCGAGGCCCTTCAGCAGCCCAGACGCATCGATAACGATAGCCGGCAAAGCAGGCCAATACGAACATGATCGTCGCGCTCAAGGGTGTGAGGGCAAATTCGGCCAACTTGGAAATCCTTGACGTAGTGTTTCGTTTAAGCTGAACTTTCCTTAACGAGAGGAACGTTCAACGAGGAGCACTTTGAATGCCCAGTTCTTACCAAGCACCAAGCCGCAAGGACAAGGCGTCGGCTGAGACTTTCAGCCAAAGCGCGCAAACAAATACATCAAAAGAAACAGCGACGGTTCAAAAGATTCTCGACAACAAGGGAAAGGGTGTCTTTTCCATCGGTCCTCAAAGCACCCTTCATGAGGCTGTAGAGCTTCTACGCGACAAACATATAGGCGCCCTGCCCGTCCTGGATTCGCAAGGCAGCCTGCTCGGCATTCTGTCAGAGCGCGACATCGTACGCCGCCTTGCGGATACACCCGGTCAGACGCTTGGACAAAAGGTCGAGGAAATCATGACCCGTAAGGTGGAGGTGTGTGAGCCTTCAGAGGCTCTCATCTCAGTCTTGAGGCGCATGACCGAAGGGCGTTTCCGGCACATGCCAGCCGTATTCGGAGACAAGGTTGTCGGCATGGTGACCATTGGCGACGTCGTGAACTACAGGCTGAACGAACTCGAATACGAAGCGCTCCAGCTCAAACAACTGATCGTAGGCTGAGTGAAATAGCCTAGGTCGAAAGCGGATGTTATCCTCTGCTTTCGAACCAGGTCCGCCGACCCAAGCTGCCAACCGTACTAAACTGTCTGGCCAACCTGCGAAAACATCGGCAGTTTCGAAAAAATGGTACGGATGGAGGGACTTGAACCCCCACGCCTTGCGGCACCAGAACCTAAATCTGGCGTGTCTACCAATTCCACCACATCCGCGCAGCGCCGTCTGAACGGCACCAAAGCGGAGCCTCTATAGCACCCTGTTTCAAAACACCACAAGGGAAAATGATGTGTTGGTCTTCCACCGCATCAGGGCTTTTCCACAAGTCTAGCAATCACAGGACGCATAGCAGGCGCGAGGTCTTCTGCAATCAGGCCAGCACCAGCCTGCTCCCCAGCAGCCCCATGAAGCCATGCTGCCATCGTCGCCGCCTCGAAGGCCGGCAGTTTCTGGGCAAGCAACCCGCAGATCACACCGGCCAGCACATCGCCCGATCCCGCCGTCGCCAGCCAGGGTGGCGCGTTGGCATTGATAGCCGCCCTGCCATCCGGGCTCGCAATCACCGTGTCCGCGCCTTTCAGAAGAACAACCGCGCCTGAGCGCTCAGCAGCGCAGCGTGCTCGTGTCAGCTTGTCCATGGCAACAAGATCCGGAAACAAGCGGGCAAATTCGCCGTCGTGAGGCGTTAAAACGACAGCTGCTTCACGACCCTTGATCTGTGCGAAAAGCGCCTCTGGCGCATTTTGGTGACTCGTCAGCGCATCGGCATCCAGAATAACCGCGCTCTCGGAATTCAGAAGGGTAGAAACTGCTTCCGAGGTGTCATCGCCAACACCATAGCCTGGGCCAATCAGCAAGGAATTCAGGCGCTTGTCGGCCAGCAAATCGGAGATGCCACCGATCCCCCTGACGGCACTCAACATGACCGCGGTCAGATGGCTGGCGTTGACCATCATGGCAGAGGGGGGCGATGCAAGTGTAACAAGTCCGGCTCCTGCCCTGAGGCTCGCACCAGCAGCTAGACGCGCGGCACCCGTGGACGACATGGGCCCACTGAAGACCACAGCGTGGCCGCGATCATACTTATGCCCGGTCCTGACTGGAACCTGCCAGGCTTCCCGCCACAGAGGCGGCTCATTGAGAAACGTCAGCGGTCCGATTTCTGGCAGAACGCTCTGCGGAATACCGATATCGACACAGGAGACGTCGCCACAAAGGTCCCGACCAGGCAGCAGATAGTGTCCAGGCTTGCATCGAAAGAAAGTGACGCTTCTCGCGGCTTGAACGGCAGTACCTCCCACTTCTCCTGTCGACCCGTTCACACCGGACGCAAGATCGACGGACAGAACCGGAAGACCGCTTTTGTTGATGCAATCAGCGAATGCTGCGGCATTGCCCTCCAAGGATCGGTCCAGCCCTGCCCCAAAGAGCGCATCGATGATCAGATTGCAGCCTGACAGCTTTTCTTCCAGCCCAGCCGGCTCGAAGACCTGGGCAGGCAGACCCATCTGCTCATAAGCGATCGCTGCATCGCCCTTCAGGCCAGCTGGGTCCTTCAGAAGCAGGACATCAACTGTATGTCCTGCCTGATGCAGATGGCGCGCAGCGACGAACCCGTCGCCGCCATTGTTGCCCGGACCACAGACGATCGCTATGCGCCCCTGCGGTGGGCACATCTCTGAGGCCACCCGCGCGACATGACCACCCGCTCTCTCCATCAGAATGATACCCGGCGTGCCCGACGCGATGGTCATCATGTCGGCTTGCCCCATTTGCACCGACGTCAAAAGCACGCTAGCGTGCACCATTGCGATGTCATCCATCTGTTTCTCCCGCTTGCAACCTGTCTGCCACCGGAAGCGACGTCTGTCATGCTCAAAAACGAGCTAAAAACGCGCAGGAGCCACCTAGTGCCTGGTCATCAGCCACAGGTTGAAAGTTGACGACCAAACAGAGAAGATGCACATTTCTGCATAATTATTATTCATTTTGATTATATTTTAGACACCATTTGCGATCCAGTTTTGCGCTCAAAGAAATGCCGGCATTGCATATGCCCCTTTTTTCGGCGATTTTTACATCAAAGTTAACTTGGCACAGCTTGTGCTATTCGGATCCAGCAGTGTGCATTCGTAACCGGAGACCGCCCAGCGGTTTCAAGCCAGACAATTCGGCCAATAAATTCGGAGAGAGACGAAGGTGATGAAGAAGATCGAGGCGATCATTAAGCCCTTCAAGTTGGATGAAGTGAAGGAAGCTCTCCAGGAGGTTGGTCTCCAGGGCATCACTGTGACCGAAGCCAAGGGCTTTGGGCGCCAGAAGGGCCACACCGAACTCTACCGCGGCGCAGAATATGTCGTCGATTTTCTGCCCAAGGTGAAAGTCGAGATTGTGCTGACAGGCGATATGGTGGAAAAGGCTGTTGAGGCCATTCGCTCGGCCGCCCAGACCGGCCGCATCGGCGACGGCAAGATTTTTGTTTCCAATATCGAGGAAGCAGTGCGTATCCGGACGGGTGAGTCCGGCGAAGACGCGATCTGATCCTCGTTTTCCAACCGGCCGACGGCCAGAAATTTCGATCCTCGTGCGCTTTATGGCAGCATAAGACTGTTGGCACATGGGTCGGGAAGAACCCCAACTGATGATAGATAATTAAGGGATGGACAGTATGACCACCGCCTCTGAGGTCCTTAAGGAAATCAAGGAAAAGGACGTAAAATTCGTCGACCTGCGCTTCACCGACCCGCGCGGCAAGATGCAGCACGTCACCTTCGACGTTGCTCTCATCGATGAAGACATGTTCGCCGAAGGCACTGCATTCGACGGATCTTCCATCGCTGGCTGGAAGGCCATCAACGAGTCCGACATGATGATGGTTCTCGATCCTGAAACCGCTCATATCGATCCCTTCTTCGCCCAGACCACCATGGCGATCTTCTGCGACATCGTTGACCCGATCACCGGCGAAGCGTACAACCGCGATCCGCGCATGACGGCCAAAAAGGCTGAAGCCTACGTCAAGTCCGGCGGTTTCGGCGACACCGTCTACTTCGGCCCGGAAGCCGAGTTCTTCATGTTCGACGATGTCCGCTTCGCGGCTGACCCTTACAACACCGGCTTCAAGCTCGACAGCACCGAACTGCCGACCAACATGGATGCCGAATACGAAACCGGAAACCTCGGCCACCGTGTTCGCACCAAGGGCGGCTACTTCCCGGTTCCGCCGATCGACAGCGCTCAGGACATTCGCTCCGAAATGCTGTCCGTCATGGCTGAAATGGGCGTTCCGACCGAAAAGCACCACCACGAAGTGGCCTCTGCACAGCATGAGCTGGGCATGAAGTTCGACACGCTGACCAAGTGCGCCGACAGCATGCAGGTTTACAAGTACGTCGTTCATCAGGTCGCACATGCCTACGGCAAAACGACAACTTTCATGCCGAAGCCGGTCTTTGGAGACAACGGCACCGGCATGCACTGCCACCAGTCGATCTGGAAGGACGGCGAGCCGACCTTTGCAGGCAACCAGTACGCAGACCTTTCCGAGAGCTGCCTCTACTACATCGGCGGCATTCTGAAGCACGCCAAGGCGCTGAACGCCTTCACAAACCCGTCGACCAACTCCTACAAGCGTCTGGTCCCGGGTTACGAAGCACCGGTTCTGCTGGCTTACTCCTCACGTAACCGTTCGGCTTCCTGCCGTATCCCGTTCACGTCTTCTCCGAAGGCGAAACGCATTGAGGTCCGTTTCCCGGATCCGACGGCGAACCCTTACCTCTGCTTCTCCGCGCTTCTGATGGCTGGCCTTGACGGTATCAAGAACAAGATCCATCCGGGCGAAGCCATGGACAAGAACCTCTACGATCTGCCGGCTGAAGAACTGGCCGAGATTCCGACGGTTTGTGGCAACCTGCGTGAAGCTCTGGAAAGCCTCGATGCTGACCGTGAGTTCCTCAAGGCCGGCGGCGTGTTCGATGACGACCAGATCGATGCCTACATCGAACTGAAGATGGAAGAAGTCGAGCGGTACGAAATGACACCGCATCCGGTCGAATTCGACATGTACTACTCCGTCTAATCCTCTTCAGGGTTTTGGACAGCAGAAAGGCCGGGCAATCGCCCGGCCTTTTTTACTAAGTTCTACCCGCTCCGAACCACTTACGCCCGCCCAACTGGCAGCCCTACGGGCTTAGTCAGTCAACTGTGTGCTCTCGCACCATAAATCCCTCGTGCGCGCTCGGTGGCATGAAATGACGAGAGATCGCCTCAAACTGCTCGTCACTGACGGTGAATTGGTGACCGCCAGCCGCGTTGCGATCCTGCAGCCTTTGTCTGCAAACCTCATCGGGCACATTGAGATAGTGAAGCGTGTGATTGCAGCCGCTCTCGTCAATCACCCGCTTCATCCAGCGGCGCGTTTCTGGCGTGTTCGCCGGAAAGTCGAGCACAACGGATAGGCCGGTCCCAAGCAAAGCGACCAAATGCGGCTCCATGACGGTGCGAAGGCGTGCTGAGCAGCGAACATAGTCCTTGATGCTCGCCATCTCCGGACCGTAAAGAGCCGCGAGCCACTCATCCTCGCTGATCAGCACTGTCGCTTTATCAGCTACAAGGCGACTGGCCAGCGTTGATTTTCCTGACGCTATCTTGCCAGCCACAATATGAAAGTGCCCGCCTGTCATCTCTGCCCCTGAAAACGAATCCTGAGGCAGCATCCAACGCTGAGGTCATCTTTGCAATTCCAGCCCGCAGCAATCAGCCGGCGGCCAAAACGATCTCTATGCCAATCACGAACACCGTCAAAAGAAGGAAGAAGGCAGCGAACTGGTATTGCTTCTCGCCGTCAATCACCACTTTGCGCAAAAGCGATCCAAAGATGTCCAGAAGCGATACGGTCAAGAGGATGATCAGAAGAATTGCGGCCCCGGCAGAATAATCAAAGCCACGCAATGCCTCTGACAAGGACATGCCAATACCCCTTTCCAAAGACGCCGCACCAGGTGATTACTCGGTCGAACTTTACATTAGCACTCTGCCAGGATCATTCGACTGCCCTTCAGCGCAATCATCATGGTCGCCCCTGCAGTGTTACCTGAAACCGTGGTCGGAATGATTGAGGCGTCAATCACCCGAAGGTTCTCAATGCCATGCACTTTGAGATCCGGCGCCACAACCGCAGTTTCATCAGAAGACGGCCCCATTTTGCAGGTACCAGCATAGTGATAGCAGGTACCTGCCGTCTTGCGCACATAGTCCTCCAAATTGGTAGTGGTAGGCATCAGGGTGTTCTCATACCAATTGCCCATCCACTGGGATCGGCCAATTTCCAGGGCTAGCTCCAGAGCATCGACGCACTTGCCAAGATCACCAGGCGCACTCAGGTAGTTGGGGTTGATTGACGGAGACCAGTACGGATTCCTTCCGGTCAGTGTGACGGTTCCGCGGCTCTCCAACAGCTGAATGTTCGGGTAAATCAAATAGGAAGGCAAGTCATCCTGAGGAAGGTTTAACCCGCGCATCTGCCCGCTCGCTAGGGAGCATTCAATGTCGGTGCCGAGTGCAGGATCACTACCTTTGGCTTGGCCGAAAATCACGGCTCCCATCAGACCGAACGGCTGATCCGGCATTGGTTGCTTGCTCTTGAAAAAAGACGTGACGTAAAGGTCATCTTGCAAGTTTTGACCGACACCGGGCAAGTCCTGAATTATATCGATGCCATGGGTGCTCAATTCACCAAATGGGCCGACACCGGACAGCATAAGAATGTGCGGACTACCAATGGCCCCGGCTGACAAGACAATTTCCCGATCTGCGGAATAGGTCGTCATTTCCCCGGAATCATTGTCCATTGCGATGACGGATGTCGCCGTCTTCGTTGTGGGGTCGATACAAACACTCTGAACCGTCTGATTGGTCAAGATCTTTACATTGCTTGGGACTGTTCCCAAAAACGTGCTGGCCGTGGTTTCCCGCCGTGTTTGGGAATCAATGGCAAACTGCATGAAAGAGACGCAAGGTTCATCGCAATTGACATTGTAGTTGGAAACAAACGGGAGTCCGAGATTGTTGCAGGACACAATCAAATCAGCGATGAACGGATCCTTCATATCGGGAATCGTGTTGATCTCGATCCGGCTTTCCAGCTCCTCGAAAAGCGGCAGGACGCTGTCATAGTCCCATCCGATGTTGCCCTCTTCGGCCCAGCGGTCAAAGCCGATCCGGCCCCCGCGCACATAGACCATCGCGTTGTGGATCGCGCATCCGCCAATACCCTTGGCACGACCCATTGGTATCACCCTGTTGTCGAGCCCGGCTTGTGGCGTGGACCGGTAGCCCCATTCCAAATCAGACTCTTGCGACACGAGTACCCAGTTTCTTGGATCCCAGACTGTTTGATTGGTGGACGCGACGGGTGGGCCGGATTCGATCAATAAGATGCTGCTGGCAGGTGCGCCAGCGGCAAGTTCTGCCGCGACAATACAGCCTGCTGATCCCGCACCAATGATGATGAAGTCATAGCCAGTTGACGATCTTTCAGCGTAAACTGAAAATGGGAGTGCAGATGGATCTTGTTTTGCTTCGAAGTGCAGTTTTTCACGTTCTGTAGCCATAATCATCCCGCCTCAAATGAAATTATGTATCAGATAAATCTGCAATCCATCTTTGCGGGAAAATAGAAATACTACAACCAATAACACACCACGCAATTTTGCAGTTCCCGCCAGCTGCACTCAGCCGCCGGCCAAAACGAACTCTATGCCAATCACGAGTACGGTCAAAAGCAGGAAGAAGGCCGCGAACTGGTATTGCTTCTCGCCGTCAATCACCACTTTGCGCAAAAGCGATCCAAAGATGTCCAGAAGCGATACGGTCAAGAGGATGATCAGAAGAATTGCGGCCCCGGCAGAATAATCAAAGCCACGCAATGCCTCTGACAAGGACATGCCGATACCCCCTGCCCCAACGATGCCGAGCACCGTGGCCGAGCGGACATTGGCCTCAAAGCGGTAGAGGGAATAGGAGATCCAGAGCGGCAGCACCTGCGGCACCACACCGTAGACAACTTCCTGGATCTGTGGAGCTCCGGTCGCCTTGATGCCTTCAACTGGCCGCGGATCGATCGCCTCGACCGCTTCAGAGAAGAGTTTTGCGAGTGTACCCGTGGTGTGAATGACCAGTGCCAGCACACCTGCCAGAGGACCGAGGCCCACCGCAGCCACGAAAATCAGGGCAAAAACCAGTTCGTTGATGGCACGAAAGGAATCCATCAGACGCCGGACCGGAAACACGATCCAGGACGGCGCGATGTTGTTGGACGCCAGCAGACCAAAGGGCACCGCCAGCAGCACCGAGAGCATGGAGCCCCAAACCGCCATCTGCACGGTTTCGAGCATGAGCGCGAGGTAGGTACGCCAATAGCGGAAGTCTGGAACCAGGAAATCCTCCAGCAGCATGGCCATGTTGCCGCCGCCCGTGAGTACATCGCCGAGCCGATCCATTTCGGCCGGCTTGAAGCTCCAGATCAACATGATGATCAGGCCGCCCCAGATGAGCAAATCGAAGAATTGCTCCTGTCGGCCACGGCCCGGAACCGAAATCTCAGACTGGGCAAGGTGTGACGCGTCAGCTGCGCTGGTCATGGGGGCGCTGGTCATGGAAAATCCTGTTGGTCTCTGCCAGAAGGAGCATGAGGGCCCTCAGGCCCTCATGCGTTTCAACTCGATGCAGTGTGCCTACTTGCGCGGACGTGCAGCAGCGGCAGCGCGGATTTCCTCGATGCGAGTGTTGATCTCGAGGATTTTCGCAGTGCGCTCGTCATCGGAGTAGGTTGTGTCGGCTTCGATAGACATCCGCTGACGGATCTGATCCATTTCGTAGAAGGGCCAGAGCTGTGCGTTGGAAGAAGGAACGAACGGACCCATATCGATCAGGGCAAGAGTTTCGCGCGCTTCAGCAACTTCCTCGTCCGTACCCAGGCGGCCGTAGCTCATGAAGAAGGACAGGATGTCGGCCTTGAGCTTCTTGTCCAGTTCCGGGCGCCAGGCCATCGGGTCGGACGCGATCAACGGCGAGCGCCAGATTTCTTTCAGCTCGGCGAAGAGTTCCGGCTTGGCATTCTTCAGGCGGGAATACATGCCCGTGGACGAAGCAACAGCCGCATCGACCTGCTTTGTGGCAGCCGAGATGAGGTTGGTTTCGTGGTTGGCATTGCGGACCGTCTTGAAGCAATCCTTCGGGTTGACGCCTTCCTTGGCGAAAACGAAGGTCGATGGAACCAAGAATCCCGATGTAGAGTTCGGATCACCTATACCGAAGTTGAGGGTCTTGTCGCACTTCATGACGTCTTCGTAGGTAAGACCGGAATCCTTGTGCGTGATCATCACCGACCAATAACCCTTGTCGCCTGTGGACTCGGTGGTCTGGGCGAAGATCTCAGCCCCGGCGCGATCAACTGCGACCATGGCGGACTTGTTGCCGTACCAAACGACGTCAACCTTGTCGAAGCGCATGGCCTCAATCACACCGGCATAGTCAGACGCGAAGAAAGGTTTCACCGGACGACCGATGGACGCTTCCATGGCTGCCAGCAGAGGGCCCCATTTTTCGCGCTGTGCGGAACTGGATTCCGTCGACAAAATGCCGAAGAACAATTCATCTGGGTTTTCACGTTCAGCAAGTGCCGGCGTGGCAAGGCCGATCATGACAGCTGCAGATGCAGCAAGACGTGCAAAGAGTTTCATGGAAGGCATCTCCTGTGGGGATGTATCAGGCCGTTGCCGTCATTGGCTCGGTCCCGAAGTCGTCGGCATCTGGCAAGACGAGTTCCTCGCTTGCCTCTCCGTAAATGTCTCGAAGGAACTGGGTCGTCAGTTCACGGCTTGGGCCGTCAAAGACGACCTGTCCTGCGCGCATGGCGATCGTGCGCTTGCAGTAGCGCCGCGCGTATTCAACCTGATGCAGGGACACCAGAACCGTGATGCCGTCCTCCTGGTTGATTTGCGAAAGAATGCCCATCACGCGCTTTGCGGATGCCGGGTCGAGCGAGGCAATCGGTTCGTCGGCCAGAATGACCCGTGCGCCCTGCACCAGCGTTCTGGCAATGGCAGCGCGTTGCTGCTGTCCGCCCGAGAGGGTGGAAGCGCGCTGCCGCGCCGTATGAGCAATTCCGACCCGGTCCAGCGCCTGCATCGCGAGCTGGCTCTCCTGCTTGCGGAAAAGACCCAGCACACCACGCAGCACGGGCATTCTGCCCAGCAGGCCCGCCAGTACGTTGTTCAGAACGCTGAGCCGCGGCACCAGATTGAACTGCTGGAAAATCACACCGATGTCGGTGCGGGCAGTCGCAATGTTGCGGGAAATCCGGCCGCCTTCCTGGACAACGGCTCCATCAACGACAATCTTGCAGCTGCCCGAATTTTTGTCGGCAGGCACAAGACCTGAAATATGACGAATGAGAGTGGACTTGCCGGAGCCGGACGCGCCGATAAGAGCGACCATCTCTCCCGCTTCAACGGTAAGGCTGACCCGATCAAGCGCGCGTGTGCCGCCGCGATACGTCTTCGATAGTCCTGAAATGCCGATCGCGCTCATGTCCACCCCTTCGAAATCCGGGCGGGAACTTAGCAATTTCCGCTGACAGCTGAGTGAAGGATATATGTCCAAACGGCGAAACGGCACCCAAAGGCAGGAAAGCTGGCCGATCTTGCGTATTTAGGGCACGAAAAGAGCACTCCGTCTTTTTTTACCCGCCTACGTGAAATCCTGAGCAACATCCGATATAGCGGGGCCAATGTATTCAAGGCCGCAGTCGTCGGCCCGCCGTTACGGGAAAAGTTGCAAAATGAGCGAGTTCAAGTCGGAGTTCCTGAAGGTCCTTTCAGAACGCGGGTTCATTCACCAGATTTCAGACCCAACCGGGCTGGATGAGCTCTGCGCAAAAGAAACCGTCACCGCCTATATTGGCTTCGACTGCACGGCGCCCAGCCTCCATGCCGGCTCACTCGTCACCATCATGATGCTTTACTGGTTCCAGCAGAGCGGTCACCGGCCGATCGCCCTGATGGGCAGTGGCACAACACGCGTCGGCGATCCGACCGGCAAGGACGAAAGCCGCAAGGTTCTAACCGATGAAACAATCGAGGAAAACAAGGCTGGCATCCGCAAGGTTTTCGAAAAGCTACTGACCTTCGGCGACAGTCCGACCGACGCCTTGATGCTCGACAACGCGGATTGGCTGCTCAAGCTCAACTACATGGATTTCCTGCGCGACATCGGCCGACATTTCTCTGTCAACCAGATGATCCAACGCGATTCCGTAAAACTGCGCCTGGAACGTGAGCAGCACCTGTCCTTCCTGGAATTCAATTACATGCTGCTCCAGGGCTATGACTTTCTCGAGATCTACCAGCGCACGGGTTGCCGCCTGCAGATGGGCGGTTCTGACCAGTGGTCGAACATTCTGTCCGGCGTCGATCTCATCCGCCGGAAGGAGACGGCGGAAGCCTTCGCGCTCACTGCGCCGCTTCTCACGACCTCATCGGGTGCAAAGATGGGTAAGACGGCCGCTGGCGCCGTTTGGCTGAATGAAGAGCAACTTTCCGCATATGATTATTGGCAGTATTGGCGCAACACCGAAGATGCAGATGTTGAAAAGTTCCTGAAGCTCTTCACCATTCTCCCGCTGGACGAGATCGCCCGTCTGGCGAGCCTCGAAGGTGTCGAGATCAATGAGGCAAAAAAGGTTCTCGCCACCGAAGCAACAGCCATGATCCATGGACGTGAAGCCGCCGAGGCCGCCGCCGAAACCGCCCGCAAGGCCTTTGAAGAAGGCGCCATGGCGGAAGGACTTCCAAGCATCGAGGTTCCCCAGGCAGAGCTGGAGGCAGGCATCGGCGTTCTGAGTGCCTTCGTAACCGCAGGCCTGTGTGCGTCCAACGGCGATGTCCGGCGCAACATCAAGGGCGGAGCCGTGAAGATCAATGACAAGGGCGAGCAGAATGACAAGCGTCAGCTGTCCTTGGCCGACGTTACGGAAGATGGCGTGATCAAGCTGTCTCTGGGCAAGAAGAAGCACGTTCTTCTTCGGCCGGTCTAAGCCGGACAACCACCCAAGAAAACAACAAAGGCCGGTCTGCGAACCGGCCTCTTTTATTGAAACTCAAACATCTTGCGGAAAATGCCGGGCGCGATTGCCGAGATCGGATTGACTGAAAGAACCGGGTCCGAAAGCGCACCCGACAGGCGATACGTCACACCAATCAACCCCTCCCCGGACGAACCTCCAAGAGCAAACCCGAGCAGCGGAATATTGGCGAAGATGTTGTTCAGCGCATAGATCGGAACAAAGGTGCCGTTCAGGTCCATGGTTTGAGACGCAAGATCCACGGTTCCCGAAACCGTGCCACCAATCACAGCCCCCTTCAGCCCTCCTTGGGAGATCGTAAGTGTCTGACCCGATCGCGTGAAGGCAATGTCGAGCGTATCGAACGAAGCCTCACCGACACCGCCGCCGCCAGTCGCGATCACCACCGATCCCTGTTGCTTTCGCTGGAGCAGGTTTCTCTGCTCCGTCAGCTTGCGAATAGCTGGGTCCTCAGTGATCGAAAGGCCGGTCACTTTGAAAGTGCCATCCCACGTGGTGTGATCGGCCATGTCCACATTCAAGCTTCCCCGACCGCCTCTCATACGCTGATAAACGTCGAGAAACCTCAAGAGAGCGCCGGAGTCTTCAAAAAGACCTTCGGCAACGCGCCCGGAGCCGCTGGAGGCATCGTCAATTTCAAAACTGAAGGGTGCGCGCCCATTCAGGAGCCCAGTGACATCTGCAGACGTCAGACCCTCCGCATCGGTCTCAATCACACCGGAGAACTTCTCGATACCAACGCCGTTGAAGCCTGTCACCCGCGCAAGATTGGCCGTAACAGCCAGGCCCTTTGAAAAGTCTGAGGTTCCGGCACCAGACTTGGGTTTACCAACCTCGCGGATCAGGCCACGCGCGTCAAACTCTTCGCCCGCCATCGCGATCTTGAAACGACCATTGCTGCCACGTGTGATCGTCAGGGACGCATCATCACCACTGCGGAGCTGGAACTTCGAGAAGGATGCACTCTGTAGATCCCCGTCCAACGAAAGGGCCATCGCGCCGGTTACGTCGACACCGTCGGAAACCAGCTCAAAGTCCTGAACCTTGCGCTCTGTGTCTGTTTCAATAAGCCGGAAGGTCGCCGTTGCGGGAACACCTGGCGCCTTCTCCCAACCAAGTGCGTTCAGCCGAAGGCTGGTCTTGGTGAGATCCACGTCGAAGGTTTTGATCCCGTCCGCATCCTCAACAGTCATCAACATCGAACCCTTGAGAAATGCAGTCAGGTCGATGCTGCGCTCCTTCAGCTGATCTGCGGTAACATCCAGAACAACGCCCTGTCGCGCCTGGACATTCGAGCCACCGAGCGGCAGGAGCAAATTGATATCCGCAGGCAAGCCATCAAGAACCCCTTTGCCAACGATGGAGACCTGCGTCTGATCCGCATCAACCTCGACATCCGCACGCTCAATCTTGTGGCCCTTGATCGGCTTGCTGGAGGAGAAGTTGTTCGAGGTTGCCTGCGCCTGCCATATGATGTCCCCAACATCAATCTTTCTGCGTAGACCGAATTCAGCTTCGATCCGCATGGCGCCATCACCGGAGATACCGTCCGTTTCCACTTCGGCGCGTTGCATCACTCGAAAGGGATCGCTGTCGATAATTTCAGCGATGTCCTTTGCCTCGCCATCCAGCTTGATGTCCAGAACACCAAGCTTGTTGTCTCTTTCGCGCAGACGCAGGATCTTGAAGATCCCTTCGGGCATGGCAACAGTGCCGCCGCCCTCAACGTTGGAAAATCCGTCCTGACCCTTTACCGTAAGAACCTCATTCTTGATCGAGACGGTCCCAGAAATTCCCGATACATTTGGCACGTCGCCTACAGGCTGGATCTCGGCGTCTGAAAACGACAGCTCCAGCCCCATATCATTGCCAGACCAGCCTGGGTCGGGATTGGCTGGATTAAAAGCGGGCGGACGCACCGCACCCTGAAAGCGGACTCGATCCACCTGCCCATCCAATACACGATCAATGATCCAACGCCTTGCAGGCGGAACCAGCGTGATCGGCCAGACCTGCTTGGTGAGCCCTATTGGCAGGTCTTGCCCTTCAAGCGCAAGCGCCAGATAGGGTCCATCCGAACGTATCTCGACAGAGCCCGACGCAAAGAGCTGGGCCGGGCCAGCAATCATGCCAGCCTTGTCGAAAAAGAAAGTTCGATCATCTGGAACATAGCGCCCCGCCAGCTGGAACGTATCAATTGCAATCGGCGCAAGGGGAATATCTGACGACCCGAACTGGGCCCTCTCGGTCGCAAGCGCCAGATCCCAATCATCGCCTGGCTTCAGCGGTGGCTGGATGTGGCCGTCATAAAAGATCTGCGTATTGCCATAGATGATGTGCGACGTCCCGATCCGGATGCCGGGAACCTCCGGCAGCCATTCTAGTGACAGGGCAACGTCATCAAACCGCACAGACGTGCGTCCCATCTGGAACCATCCGTCGTTGATGCGCCCAACAAGATTCGCTGAAAGGAAATTGCCGGCCTCATCAAACAGGCTATCGAACCTGGCGCTTAGCGGCAGTCCCATGCCCTTGCCGCTCCTCAACTCGCTCTCAGGACTGACCAGATCACCGAGAGTGACATCTTTGAACAAGACCGCCATTCGCCTTTGTTCGGTGTCCCGGTCCGCCGGTCGACTCGTCAACTGAATTTCCCAGGGACCAACACGGCCAGCAACGCGAGCGGTTGCGTCGATCCTGCGGTCATCGCGCCGGGTGATTTCTGCATCAATGCCGTTGAACGAGCGCGCGAGCGCCCCAGTGATCTCAAGGTCCCCGTTGGCCACATGGACCCGCGCCAGATTGCGGCGCGCAAATTCGCTGTCAACGACATCTGCAACCCGGTCGACCGCCTCCATGAGATGCGCCATCTCCGGCAATTCCCGCTCACTCTCAGGCACGCCGAGAATGACTTTCGGACGATCGAGCTGCAATGAAACGAAGTGGATCTCTCCAGCCAGAAGGGATGTGCCATTAATGGGCGCTTCGACGCGTGGCAGGATAATCTCGACTGGCACCTCCCCTTCAAGCTTCAAATGAGCATCACGTACAACCACGCGAATGCCGTCGTCATGTGTAAAATCGAGGGACGCATCGACAATCGAGAGCTTTGCCGGGCCCTGGCTTGCCTGTTCCGCCAAGAAGCGCGCCAGCATGGGAACATGAACCGGACCGCCTAGAACCGCATAAACGATCGCACAAAAACCAAGAACAAAAAGAAACAGACAGCCGACAAGACTCCTGTGGAGCCAACTTCTGCGGCGAGGTGCCTCATTTGCCTTGTTTTGACTGCCCATGAACGTCTTGATTACCTGTAGCCTCTAGGCATCGCATGGCCTGCTCCTTGTCCAGCAAGCTGTTTATTACTCCGGAATCGTCCACCGGGAATTGAATGAGTCGATCCGCGACCTATGATACCTCTAGGAGGCATAAAAGTAATAAAGTACTTAGAGGTCTCGCACATTCCGCCCAGGCTTTAAACCATTGAGTGCGACAGAAGGAAGGCACATGAGCGATTTGGACACCGGAACCGCGGCACCCGACTTTGACCTGGAGGCGGATGGCGGAGAACGCATCAAACTTTCGGCGCTTTCAGGCAAACCAGTTGTCGTCTATTTCTATCCCAAGGACGACACACCGGGCTGCACGAAAGAAGCCATCGCCTTCACAGGTCTCATGTCGGACTTCAGTGCAATTGGTGTCACAATCATCGGCATTTCACCGGACACCGCTGCAAAGCACGACAAGTTCAAGGCCAAGCACGATCTGGAGGTCCGGCTCGCTGCAGACCCCGAACAGACCGCTTGCAACGCGTATGGCGTATGGGTCGAAAAGTCGATGTATGGCAAGAAATACATGGGCGTCGAGCGCTCAACATTCCTGATTGGCGCGGACGGAAAAATTGCGAAGATCTGGCGCAAGGTAAAGGTTCCAGGACATGCGGAAGCGGTCCTGGAAGCCGCAAAGGGCCTCTGACAAGGGCGCGCGGCGGGTCACTTAAACATCGGCCTGCCGCACCGCCCGAAGCGCCACATCCTATGCGCCGAGGTCGTGCGAATCTCTTTCGCGTTGAAATTTTCGTCCCAGGACCGCCCTGTTGCCGAAAGCGGCATACCGGGCAAAATCTGACACGCATCTATTCCTATGAAAACACAAGGTAGTTCGGCAAAACTGTTCCGACGGACTCCCAAAAAACAGGCTTTGTTAACCTTACCAATATCTAATCATCCTCGATTTAGACGCTGCAGTAATCGAGTGATGCCTTTGACCCCGTTCAGTCAAGAAAAGCCTTATCGGCACCGTTTCGCACTACCAGGTGCAGAGCACAAGCCGTCCGCGCGTTCTCCTGAGCGCCGATGGCCCCTGACGCTCAGCCCCAGAACCGCAATCGTTCTCGCGTCTTTCATCTCAGTGCTGACTCTTGGCGCAATCGGAGGCGCAGGCTACTGGATTGTGCGTGGGGACAAGCTCGAGACAGCACACACCAGACAGGCGGCCATTGAGACCGCTTACCAGGATCGGATCGAAAGGCTTCGAGCGGAAATCGACCGTCTGAACAGCCGTCAGGCTATTGATCGTGAAAGTGTGGAGCTTCGGGTCTCCGATCTTATACGTCGTCAAGAGACACTCAACCAGCGCCATGCTGTCGTGACATCCCTGATGAAACGCGCCGAGCGCAACGGTATCCAGCTCGCGTCGTCCAAGATACTGCCCACAAAGAAGCCGGAAACGGAGCCTGACCCTCTTGCGATTGTAGCGGAAGACGCAGAGCTTGCGATCGGCGGTGAACCGGAACTTCTTGAAAACCCATTGAAAGCTCTGGGCCTGCGCGGCACGTCCAGCGCCATGCCGGATGAATCAGCAAAACCGCTTGTTCCCACGCCCGGTGAGCAAGCTGCGTTGGATCAGGTGGAACAGGACATTCTCGCGATGAGTCAGGAAAGCGTATCTGCTCTGGATGCGCTTGCAGTCGCGACTGAAACGCAAATCGACACAATTCTGGCGGCAACGCGGCCGCTCGGTGTCAACCTGAGGCCAGCGAGCACGGCTTCGGGCCGAAGCGGTATTGGCGGTCCCTATATTCCCTACACCGGCGGCGGCTTTACAGGTCGCGTCAAACGTGCGGAGCGCGCCTTAGTGACACTGGACAATTTGAAGATCGCAGCCAAACGCCTGCCGATCAGTCGTCCAATGCAGAACGTCAAGATTTCAAGCCGATTCGGCCCGCGGATTGATCCCTTTCTGGGTAAGGTCGCCATGCATACGGGAATGGATTTCAAGGCATCCTATGGCGCACGCGTCTATTCTTCGGCACCGGGAACGGTCGTTCACGCGGGTCGCAAGGGTGGCTACGGCAAACTCGTGGAAATTCGCCATGCCAACGGCTTTGTCAGCCGTTATGCCCACCTGAGCCGCATGCATGTCTCCAAGGGGGACCATGTTACGACGGGCGATGTGATCGGTAATGTCGGCTCAACCGGCCGCTCCACCGGACCACATCTGCATTATGAAATCCGCATGGGAAAAGAACCTCTCGACCCAGCCGCTTTCGTGACTGCCGGTGATCGGCTCTCGAAGCTGATCGACAGCTGATCGACATGATCTGAAACGAAAAAAGCGCCGCTGGATAGCGGCGCTTTTTGTTTGTCGTCATCGTTCAAGAAATCAGTCGATATCTTCAACTTCGGCGGTTTCCCCACCGAAGACACGCTGGGCCAGTGAGGCCTCCATGAACTTGTCCAGATCGCCGTCAAGAACGTCCTGGGGAGAGGTGCTCTCGACACCTGTTCGAAGGTCCTTGACCAGCTGATAGGGCTGCAGGACGTAGGAACGGATCTGATGCCCCCATCCAATGTCCGTCTTCGACGCCTGCTCCTGGTTGGCCGCCTCCTCACGCTTCTTGAGTTCAGCCTCATAAAGACGCGCCTTCAGCATCGACCAGGCCGTTGCCCTGTTCTTGTGCTGCGAACGCTCGGACTGGCACTGCACCACAATCCCGGTGGGCTGGTGAGTGATGCGAACGGCAGAGTCAGTCGTGTTGACGTGCTGACCACCGGCTCCTGATGCGCGGTAGGTGTCGATCCGGCAATCGCTCTCATTGATATCAATGTCGATCGAGTCGTCGATGACCGGATAGACCCAGGCGCTTGAAAAGCTGGTGTGCCGTCGGGCCTGGCTGTCGTAGGGCGAAATTCGGACAAGCCGGTGCACGCCGGATTCGGTCTTCAGCCAGCCATAGGCATTCTCGCCCTTGATCAGCAAGGTCGCGGACTTGATCCCAGCTTCTTCACCGTCATGATACTCAAGTACCTCGACCTTGAAGCCGCGCTTTTCGGCCCAGCGACGGTACATGCGCAAAAGCATGGAAGCCCAGTCCTGGCTCTCCGTGCCCCCTGCCCCGGAGTTGATCTCCAGGTAGGTGTCATTGGCATCAGCCTCGCCAGACAGAAGCGAGTTCAACTGCAACTCATTGACCTTATCCTTCAGGCCGCGAAGTGCCTCTTCGGCATCATCAATGACTGATTGGTCGTCTTCCATCTCGCCGAGTTCGATCAATTCAATATTGTCGGCAAGGTCCTGCTCAAGGCCGCGTACACCGTTGATGCCGTCGTCAAGCTGCTGACGCTCTCGCATCATTTTTTGCGCCTTCGTCGGATCATTCCATAGTTCGGGATCCTCCGAGGCAGCATTGAGTTCATCTAGACGGACAAGGGCTTGATCCCAGTCAAAGATGCCTCCTCAGCAGGCTTATGGCCTGCTTGATTTCATCGACGATGGCTTCCATTTCGGCGCGCATCGGATACCTCGCTTGATTAAGTGAAAGAAGCCCGGCTCCATGCCGATCAGATCGGGCGACAGAACCGGGCAGCAATGTGGTGCCGGACATTAGCGATCACGGCTTCAGCTGTAAACAGGTCAGAATTGGAGTGTCTGGAAGGCTAGTAGAGACCGCCCGTGCCGCTCAGCACAGCCTGACCGGCCTCGGGAGAAACCGTCCGCGGCACACCCATATCATCTTGAAAGCCGATGACCGAATAGCTGTCGGGCGGTGCCATGCCGGGCTTGAATGCTTCCAGGATTGTTCCTGGAGTGCCGGCAGCGGCGCGAAGCCCTGTACGCCGGTTGATCGGAATGAGTTGCAGCCCCTTTGGAACCCGGAACTCGACTGGCGGCTTTGCATCGAGAGCCGCCTTGACGAACTCCGTAAAGATCGGAGCGGCAACCTGGCCACCGGTCGCGCCACGGCCCATCGGCTTGGGAGTATCATAGCCAACGAAGACGCCAACGGCCAGATCAGGCGTGTAGCCCATGAACCATGCGTCTTTTTCATCGTTGGTGGTGCCGGTCTTGCCGGCAACCGGGCGGCCGACTGCACGGACGCTCGTTGCCGTTCCGCGCTGAACAACGCCTTCCATCATCGATGTGATCTGATAGGCCGTCATCGGATCGAGGATCTGCTCACGGTCATCGATCAACGTCGGCTCAACCTGACCGTCCCAGTCATCTTGCGTACAGCCGTCGCAAATCCGGCTGTCGTGCTTGAAGATCGTGCGTCCGTAACGATCCTGGATCCTGTCGATCAAGGTCGGACGAATTTTCCGGCCACCATTGGCAATCGTCGCATAGGCAGCAGTCATCCGCATGACCGTGGTTTCCCCTGCCCCGAGTGACATCGAGAGAACCGGCAGCATATTGTCATAGATGCCGAAGCGCTTGGCATATTCGGCAACGAGCGGCATCCCCATGTCCTGCGCCAAGCGCACGGTCATGACGTTCCGCGAGAGCTCGATCCCAGTGCGTAGGGTCGACGGGCCGTAGAACTTGCCGCCGTAATTCTGCGGCCTCCACGTCCCAAGTCCCGGCCCTTGGCTGATTTCCAGCGGCGCATCCATGACCACGGACGACGGCGTGTAGCCATTGTCGAGGGCTGCTGCGTAGAGGAATGGCTTGAATGACGACCCGGGTTGCCGATAGGCTTGCGTGGCGCGATTGAACTCGCTTTGCGCAAAGCTGAAGCCGCCGACCATAGCAAGAACGCGACCTGTATAGGGATCCATGGCAACCAGAGCGCCGGAAACCTTAGGCACCTGCCGCAGCTCATAGCTGCCGGGAGCGACGGGACTTTCCTGAACATAGACCACATCCCCGGGAGCGAGCACGTCTTCAACGGCGCGCGGTTCCCGGCCGGAAACCCGGGCCCATTTCATGGTGTCGAGGAAGAGCTTGCCGGTGACGCGATCGTCGGACAGCTTGCCATTGACCAGCTTGGAAGGCTGCAGGCCGACATCCGCCGCCGCACCCGCGCCGCCAAGGACAACTGCGAGCTGCCATTCTGGAATATCTGCGAGCGCTTCAATTTGACCGAGTTCAACGCCCCAGTCGCCGTTGATCGCAATCTTGTCGACCGGTCCTCCCCAGCTACCACGTTTTCTGTCGAAACTCATCAACCCGTCTTGAAGTGCCTTTCGCGCCAAAACCTGCAGTTTGGGATCGAGGGTGGACCGAACGGAAAGCCCACCTTCGTAGAGCCGGTCCACGCCGTAGATCGAAGCAACCTCCCGACGAACTTCTTCTGTAAAATACTCAGCTGCAAAAAGCTGCGTCCCGGTCTCGCGCGGTGTGACCGTCAAAGGTTTGGCCTTGGCCTCCTCGCCAATGTCAAATTCGACGTAGCCATTTTCCACCATTCGGTCGATGACCCAATTGCGGCGCGCGATGGCACGCTCACGCTGACGGAACGGGTGATAGTTGTTGGGGGCCTTGGGAAGAGCGGCAAGATAAGCCATCTCCTCAAGGCTCAGCTCATGAACAGACTTGTCGAAATAGAGCAGCGAGGCCGCGGCCACGCCAAAAGAGCGGATCCCGAGGTAAATCTCGTTGAGGTAGAGTTCGAGGATCTCATCCTTGGTATAGGCTTGCTCGATCCGCAGCGCGAGGATCGCTTCCTTGATCTTGCGCTCAAAGGACACTTCGTTGGTCAGAAGGAAGTTCTTCGCGACCTGCTGGGTGATGGTCGACGCCCCTTCCGGACGCCGGCCAGTGCCAAAGTACTGCACATAGCGAACAACAGCACGCGCGATACCCTCGGGGTCGACACCAATGTGTTTGTAGAAATTCTTGTCTTCCGCGGACAGATACGCCTGCTTCAACAGGTCCGGCATGGCCTGAATTGGCAAGAACATACGCCTCTCGCTGGCGTATTCGGCCATAAGACTACCGTCAGCCGCATGAACACGGGTCATCACCGGCGGCTCGTAGTTCTTGAGCGCGGTGTAATCCGGCAGGCCCTCATTCAGCCGTTCCAGATAGATCCACACGCCAGCTGCGATCACCAGCCCGACGGCGGCTCCAATGCCGAACAGATAGCCAAAAAACTTCACAAGGAATTTCATACTGCGGGCTCGTCTTTCACCGGCCATTGTGGTTGCGCGCGTTCTATCACAACACCTTTCACGAAGGCACCGGCACAACAACGGATTTCTTTAATATACATGTGCCCTACCTCCTGTACCAATATGGCGATGCTGAGGCAGGTTCGATCACAGTCACGCGGCAGCTATTGGCTGGCGCTGCTTTTGCCTTGAGCGAGCCTCGGCCTGAAGAAGCCATCAATAGATTCGACCATTGCCGTAGCCATGCGCTCGCGCCACTCGTCGGAGACAAGCAGCTTCTCGTCATGCTCGTTGGAGAGATATCCGAGTTCCACCAGAACCGACGGCACATCATGTGCCTTCAACACCCGAAAACCCGCAGAGCGATGTGGGTTATTGATCAACCTGACCGCGCTTTTCAGCTCGGACACAAGGGTCCTCGCAAAGAAAACCGAGAAATTCCGAGTTTCACGCCTCGCGAGGTCAAGCAGGATGTCGGTGACTTCCGCCGGTTCATCGCGCAGCTCCACGCCGGCAATTATATCTGAGTTGTTCGCTGTTTCCGCGAGTTCTCCAGCGAGATCATCGGATGCCTTCTCCGACAGGGTATAAACAGTAGCACCACGTACGACCTTACTGCCCCGGGTAACCGAATCGGCATGGATGGACAAGAAAAGGTCGGCCTCAAGATCGTGTCCGAACTGAACTCTCTCGGCCAGTGGCACAAATGTGTCGCTCTCCCGCGTCAGGTGCACCGAATAGCGTCCGGTTTGCTCGAGTTTGCGTTTCAAGATACTCGAAAAGTCCATCACCACAGCTTTTTCAAGCGTTCCCCCGATCCCCACGGCTCCCGTGTCGATGCCACCATGTCCAGGGTCCAGCACAATGACCGGTCGGTCACGGGGCGTCCCTGATCCGGTCAAACGGTCGCCCTTGCGCGCCACCTTGCCCTTCCGCAGCTTTTCCCGCGACGCTTTTGCAAACTCGAGGAAGTCGTCACGGGTCGTCTTCACCAAATCAATGACCATGCGGGCGGGCTGATCATCCACAGCTGGCAGCACAAAGGTCTTTTCGATGGTTACGGGTTCATTGACATCCATCACAATACGCGACTTCCCGGCAGCAAAAAGGCCGTATCGCCACGCACTAACAAGGCCCCGTGCTTCACGGCCCGCACCGTCAGGCAACGCAAAATGGACTTCCGGTAAATCGAGAATCAGCCGGTAGGGATCCGCAAGGCCGGAGATCGCAACATCGAACTGACGATCGAGATCAAGAACGAATCGAGTGCGAACACTGTCGCCGGCAACCCTGGCCCCGGTGATTGAAGGCAAATCATCTTTGTTTTCAGCGGCACTGCTCTGGGCATTGGCAGCACCGATCCCACCCGCGATGAGAGAAAGCGACACGAAAAAAGCCGCCGCCCCGAACCGGAACAGCTTCGCCAGAAAATTGAATTTCCACCACCATGCACCCATTTTAAGCCTGTAATCCGCCATTTAACCTTGCGACACCAGCCTTTTCATATCTTGTCCGTACATGCCCCTACGCGACCAATATGAATCCCAAACCACTTAGAAGAATTCACATTGCTTGCAAAAGGACATCATGGATCGTAAAAGTACCTTACGGATTTCGGTCTGAAACCGATACCATCCCCGATGCTGGAAAGCTTGGTCTTTCCACATGTGATCGTATTCGAAGGCATCGACAGGGGCCAAAATGAGGCCATTCCCCTGCGACAATTGCCCGGGTACAGCGGCGGATCGGCTATAGGTCAGGCCCGGCAACGTTCTGCCAACGCACTCGTCATGACATTCAGTTCGGGTGATCGCGGGCACAGATCAACGCCAGTCCGAGACAAATGGATGCGGATCAGCACGGGCTATTACCGTGATTCGCAGCCCATGCAACGTAACAACGACTCAACATACGGGCCGGCGTGCCCCCCGAAGGATCGCGCGATGCAATTGGCAAAGAACATACAAGCAGGCCCCGCCTTGGCGGCCGCTGGTATGCTTTGCGATACCGCGCCAAACGCCGCTTCCCGCTTCATTCACTTTGACACCCATAATACGGCAACCGTGATCGCTTCGGGCGATCCGCGCGATTTAAGCGCCTTAAGAACGCGTGCCGTGGAGATACTCATCAATGGCAAACAAGATGCTGATCGATGCGGCCCACCCGGAAGAAACCCGGGTCGTCGTCGTACGCGGCAATCGAGTTGAAGAATTCGACTTCGAAGCAGCTAACAGAAAGCAATTACGCGGTAATATTTATCTCGCGAAAGTGACAAGAGTAGAACCTTCGCTGCAGGCGGCCTTCGTGGAATACGGCGGCAACCGGCACGGGTTCCTTGCGTTCAGCGAAATTCATCCGGACTACTATCAGATCCCCGTCGCCGACCGCCAGGCCTTGCTGGATGCGGAAGCGTCCGAGGCTGGCAATGGCGAGGATGAGACGGAAGAAAAGCCCAAGCGCCGGCCGCGCCGCCGGTCCAAGGCAGCCGCAAACGCATCCGACGAGACCATTTCCGCGCCGGTTGAAGCTGGTGACGGCGAAGCACAGCCTTCTTCAGAAACAGCATCTGAAACGGCTGCGGACAGCCAGTCGAAAGATGGCAAGGACGCCCAACAGGATGAGGAGGAGGCTGCCGCTGAAACCTCCGAGGGCGAAACGGATGCTTCAGAGTCCAACAGCGACACGGAGCAAGACGGTAACGGCGACAATGACGCCAGCGACGACGATAGTGACGAAGACCAGGTTGAATCCGTTGGCGCGGAAGACGCCATGGAAGAAGTCCCGGTTCGTCGCCAAGCGCGCCGCCAGTACAAGATCCAGGAAGTCATCAAGCGCCGTCAGGTGATCCTCGTCCAGGTGGTCAAGGAAGAACGCGGCAACAAGGGCGCTGCCCTGACGACTTACCTGTCGCTTGCAGGACGCTACTCGGTTCTCATGCCGAACACGGCTCGTGGCGGCGGCATCAGCCGCAAGATCACGCAGCCAACCGACCGTAAACGCCTCAAGAAGATCGCATCCGAGCTGGAGGTGCCTGAAGGCATGGGCGTAATCCTGCGTACCGCAGGTGCAAGCCGTACCAAGGCCGAGATCAAGCGCGATTTCGAATACCTGATGCGCCTTTGGGAAAACGTCCGCGACTTGACCTTGAGGTCGACGGCGCCAAGTCTCGTCTACGAGGAAGGCAGCCTAATCAAGCGATCGATACGAGATCTCTACAACAAGGACATAGACGAGGTCCTTGTTGCTGGCGAAGACGGTTACCGAGAGGCAAAGGACTTTATGCGCATGCTCATGCCGAGCCATGCCAAGAATGTTCAGCCCTACCGCGACCCCTCGCCCGTCTTCATCCGCTATGGCGTCGAGCCGCAGCTGGATGCGATGTTCTCACCGCAGGTGACATTGAAGTCCGGCGGTTACATCGTCATCAATCAGACGGAAGCCCTGGTTTCCATCGACGTGAACTCGGGCAAATCCACGCGCGAACACAACATCGAGGACACCGCGCTTCAGACCAACCTTGAGGCTGCCGAGGAAGTCACCCGGCAGCTGCGTCTGCGCGACCTTGCTGGCCTTGTTGTTATCGACTTCATCGATATGGAGGAGAACAAGAACAACCGGGCTGTCGAACGGAAGCTGAAGGATTGCCTGAAGAACGACCGCGCCCGCATCCAGGTCGGCAGGATTTCGCACTTCGGTCTTCTCGAGATGTCGCGGCAGCGCATCCGCACAGGCGTCTTGGAAAGCTCCACAACGCCCTGCCCGCATTGCCACGGCACGGGTATGATCCGGTCGGTGGAATCGGTTGCCCTGCATGTTCTTCGTTCTCTCGAAGACAATCTGCTCAAGGGCGCGACACACAATCTGATCATCCGCACGACGACGGAAGTCGCCCTCTACATCCTCAACCAGAAGCGCCGGAACCTCTCCGATCTTGAGGCGCGCTTTGCCGTTGATGTCGAGGTGCAGGCGGACGAGATGGTCAATGGCCAGCTCTACGTGCTTGAGCGTGCTGACCCGGTTGACCGTGACCGTATTCCGCAACCGGTCATTCCGACCGTTCAACCCGATACCATTGACCTCGAAGACGACATCGAGGAACAGGAGGTCGACGAAGAGGAAGAGGTCGAAGCACGCGAACAGTCCGAGGACGGGGACCGGGATCGCAAGCGCCGCCGTCGCCGCAAGCGCCGTCGGGGTGGCGCCGACAATGGCTCAAGTGACACCTCGGAAGCGCGCACCAGTTCTGGTGACGAGACCGCATCTGAAGGTGACGCAGAGGCCGGTGATGAGGGCGATGACGCTCAACGCGCCGAAGGCGGCGATGAGCCGCGCCGCAAACGCCGGCGGGGACGCCGAGGCGGACGCCGCGGACGGCGCAATGGCGACGAAAACGGCCAGCTTGATGAAAACGGCGAGCCGATCCCAACTGCAGAAGGCGAGCAGACTGAGTCGGCTGGCGCAGACGCAGCTGAGGGTGAAGCCCCCGCAGCTGCCGCAGACAGCTCGTCCGACGACGCTTCTGTAGCCAAGGACGCTGAACCGGCCGCTGAGGCTCAGGAAGTACCTTCCGAGGAACGAGCTGCAAGCCCGGACGAAGCTCCAACCGCGCCTGTCGAAGCGTCTACCACCGTGACAGAGGAAGCTGCACCGGCCAAACAGGAACAGGAAGAGGCAGCCGTTGAAAAGATTGAGATCTCGACACCGACGCCGTCGAACGAACCTGTCGCACCTGTGGTGACGAGCGAACGTGCGTCTGAGAGCGAAGCTGAGACCAAGCCGAAACGCGGCGGATGGTGGCAACGCCGGTCCTTCTTCTAAGAAAAGAAAAATGAACGGAAAAAGGCGGCCCAAATGGCCGCCTTTTTTGTGTCTGTCTCACCATCTTCGGGCCTTAGCGGTTTGCCAGCCAATCGGAGAGGTTCACCAACGCCTGTTTCATGTCGTCATGTGCACCGGCAAACGATAGCCGCATGAAATTGCCGCCGTGCACAAGATCGAAGTCGGCACCGGGTGTGGCTGCAACGCCGGCACCGTGGAGCATTTCACGGGTAAACTGAAGCGAGTCGGAAGAAAAGTCGCGGGTATCGGCGTAGATGTAGAAGGCACCGTCGACGGGCAACAAGCGGTCAAAACCAAGCTTTGGCAGGCCTTCCAACAACAAAGCTCTGTTTCGGGCGTAACCTGCCTTCACTTCTTCGAGCTCATCACGGCAATCGAGAACCGCGGTTGCAGCGATCTGGGACAATTCCGGCGGTGAAATATAAAGGCTCTGGGCAATGCGATGGATCGGCTTGAGCAGGCACTCTGGCAGGATCATCCAGCCAATCCGCCATCCCGTCATACAGAAGTATTTCGAAAAGCTGTTGATCACGATGACCTTGTCAGACGTGGCCAACGCCGTTTCCTGGTGCCCTTCGTAGACCAGGCCGTGATAGATCTCGTCCGAGATGAACCAGATGTCTTCGTCGTCGCAATAGGAAACCAGCTCGGCCAACGCTTTCGGCGTCATCATGGTTCCGGTCGGATTCGCAGGGCTGGCCACCAAAACACCCTTCACTGGCCCTTCCCTTTGCGCTTCGGCAATCAGGTCCGGGGTGAGGCTCCAGCGGGTTTCGGGACCAACCTCAATCTCGACGGGAACAAGTCCGAGTGCTTTGATGATCCCTCGATAGGCAGGATAGCCCGGTGATGTCAGAACTATGCGGTCTCCCGGGTCAAAAGCTGCAAGGAACGCGAGATTGAAGGCTGCCGACGAACCAGTGGTGACGACAAACCGATCCTTGTCCACCTCCAAGCCATAGGTATCGAGGTAATAGCGCGACAGGCGTTCGCGCAGCGGAATGACGCCGGCCGTCTCGGTGTAGCCGATAAGCTTTGTATCCAGGGCATGTTTTGCGGCGTTGCGGGCAGCTTCCGGCGCAGGAACCCCTGGCTGCCCCACCTCCATGTGAATGATCTGTCTACCTTGATCCTCCAGCCTGGCGGCCTCGATCAAAACCTCCATCGCCAGAAACGGGGCCACATCGCTGCGGCGGGAAATAGATCGTCCGTTCTCTGACATTCACATAAACTCCAATTGGTTTCCGTGCGGCTTGCTTCTAGCACCTTGGTGACCGATTTGTAACGATAGCCATGCTTGACCATGACCACCTGCCTCAAATACGGTCAGGCAACGTTTGAAGGGGTGCATTTGTGACGGAATTGAGGGATTTGCCGGCGCGAAAACAGAAGCTTGGCCAACAGGCTGGCCGACATTTGTGGCGTCGTGCCGTCGCCGGAGCCTGTGCGCTGGCTGTTGCGTTGCCGATTGTTTCCACGCCCGCGATGGCTCAACGCGGGAAGCTGTCCCTTGTTCGCGACGCCGAAACCGAAGACCTTCTCAAGAGTTATGCCGCGCCCATTTTCAAGGTCGCCGGGATCGGCAACTCGCCTGTAGAGATCATCCTCGTCAACGACAAGAGCTTCAACGCCTTCGTTCCCGACAGCCGCCGCATGTTCATCAACGTCGGCGTGGTCATGGATGCCGAGACCCCTGGTGAGGTGACCGGTGTCATTGCCCATGAGACCGGTCATATTGCCGGCCGACACCTGGTGCGATTGCGCTCGGCTGCGGCCAACGCACAGATCATGTCGGTCATCGGCATGATCTTGGGTGCTGGCGCCATGGCAGCGGGAGCGGCAGCTGGATCTTCCGGCGCAGCCTCCGGCGGCGCAGCTGCGATTTTGGGTGCGGGATCCGTCGGGCAACGGTCATTTCTATCCTATCAGCGCGGCGAAGAGGCAGCCGCTGACCGGGCAGCCCTGAAGTATCTGAACGCAACTGGCCAAAGCGCCAAGGGTATGCTGAAGACATTCGAACGCTTTGCCGAACAGCAGATGTTCTCAGCGCGTTTTGCCGATCCATATGCCATGAGCCATCCGATGGCGCGTGACAGATACCGTCAGCTGGCAAGTTCTGCGCAAAAGAGTAAGTATTTCAATACCCCTGCCCCGCGTGCCCTTCAGCAACGCCATGACATGGTGCGCGCCAAGCTCCTAGCCTACACATCGCACCCGAATGCTGTCGCCAGGGCCTACCCCCGCTCCGACCGGAGCATGCCGGCGCGCTATGCCCGTGCAATCGCAGCCACCAAAAGCCGGCGACGCGATGCCATCAAACAGATCGATGCCCTGATCCGGGAACAACCAAACAACCCGTACTATTATGAAGTCAAAGGTCAGGCGCTGCTGGAAAGCGGAAATCCGAAGGCTGCCATCGCACCCTTCCGAAAGGCCGTTTCCCTGCGACCGAATGAAGGGCAATTTCTGATCTGGCTGGGCTACGCATTGGTCGGTTCGAACAACCCGGCCGTCCTGCCTGAGGCCGAAAGCGTTCTGAAAAAGGGCCTGCAGCGTGACGCCAACTCAAGCGTCGGCTACAGCCAGCTTGCAATAGCCCATGCCCGACAGGGCGAGCGTCCGGAGGCCGATCTGGCGACCGCGAAGGGTCTCATGGTCGCCGGCGATTTCGGTGCGGCAAAGCGTTATGCAGCCCGTGCTCAAAAGAATTTGAAGCGCGGGACACCCGCATGGCTTCAAGCAGATGATATTGTCTCCTACAAACCGCCTCAACTGAAACGGCGATAGGCACTCATACGCCCTACGCCGCGCCCGATAAACACGCCGCAACACGAAGCGGCTCAGGAGTTTTTCATGTTCGCTCTTTCTGCAGCATTGCAGCGCGCTTCCCGCGCAAGCCGACGCCTTGTTCTCGCAACGGCCGTCAGTGCCTGTGCGCTCGCAACCGTCCTTGTCCCTGCTCCCGCAAATGCCCAGGATCTTGATCGTTCCGGCGTTGAGACCATTGTGCGAGAGTATCTAATCGAGAACCCGGAAGTCATTCGGGAAGCGCTTGAGGAACTCGATCGCCGAGAAAAAGCCGCAGCCGAACAGGCAAGACTGCAGGCTGTTTCCGACAGCGCAGACGTTCTGTTCAACTCCGCAAGGCAGGTCGTTCTGGGCAATCCGGACGGTGATGTCACTCTTGTGGAGTTCTTTGACTACAATTGCGGCTACTGCAAGCGCGCCTACGGCGACATGGTCCGCTTGATTGAAGAAGACGACAACTTGAAGATTGTCCTGAAAGAATTCCCCGTCCTTGGTCAGGGGTCTGTAGAAGCAGCCCAGGTCGCCGTGGCGGTTAACACGGTTGCTCCAGAAAAATACTCTGACTTCCATCAGGCTCTGCTGCTTCAGCGCGGCCAGGCGAATCGTGCCAGCGCACTCAAGGCAGCAACCGACATCGGTCTTTCCGAAGAAGAGCTCGGAGCTGTTCTGGTTACCGATGAAGCCGGGCAGACCATCGAGGAAGTCTATTCGCTGGCGAACCGCCTCGGCCTGACGGGCACCCCTTCCTATGTTATTGGCGAGGAAGTCGTAATGGGCGCTGTTGGCTATGATCAACTCAAGAGCAAGATCTCTTCCATGCGCAATTGTGGTGAAACCACCTGTTGATCTGTCGATTTCGATTAACGGCATGAGCAATCGGGGCTTTTCCTCGCCATAATCAATGCCTATAAGGTCTGCAAGACTGCGTTCTTGAACGTAGACAAAAGATCTTGCTGTTTGATCGCCTGTGGCCGCATGGTCACCGGGCGGTTTGGCAGCGTCACAAAAGAAAGCTGACTGGGGATGGACAAAAGCCTGCGCGCTTGGTCCGTCCCCTCGCCTTTTCCTCGCCATGAGCGCTCCCTCCCGGCAAGCCTCATGCAGCTTGGTTTTGAAAGCTCGAATACGAAAGTCCTTACACATGTCGAAAGATAACAAGAAGTTTGACACGGACCTGATCCGCGACCTCGCCGTCCTTTTGGACGAGACGAACCTGAGCGAGATCGAGCTGGAACAGTCGGACTTCCGCATTCGCGTTGCCCGCCAGATCCATTTCGACGCTCCGGTGACCGTCGCAGCTCCCGCTGCTGCACCTGCGCCAGCTCCAGCAGCACCTGCTGCTCCCGTGGCACCTGTCGCTGCCAGCGGTCCTCATCCTGGCACACTGGCCTCGCCAATGGTTGGCACCGCCTATCTCTCGCCTGAGCCGGGCGCACGTGCATATGTTCAAGTTGGCGACAAGGTTGCCGAGGGTCAGACGGTTCTGATCATCGAAGCGATGAAGACCATGAACCACATTCCGGCCACCAAGGCCGGCACGGTCAAGGAAATCCTCGTGTCCGACGCCCAGCCCGTCGAGTTCGGCGAACCGCTCATCATCGTCGAATAAGGACCGCCTCGGCATGTTCTCAAAGATCCTCATTGCCAACCGCGGTGAAATCGCCTTGCGCATCCTGCGTGCCTGCAAGGAACTCGGAATCTCCACGGTTGCAGTTCATTCGACGGCTGACGCGGATGCCATGCATGTGCGCCTCGCCGACGAGAGCGTCTGCATCGGCCCTCCCGCGGCCCGCGACAGCTACCTGAATATCCCTCAGCTTCTGGCGGCCTGCGAAATCACAGGCGCAGACGCGGTCCACCCGGGCTACGGTTTCCTGTCGGAAAACGCACGCTTTGCGGAGATCCTCGAAGCGCACAACATCGTCTTCATCGGCCCGACTTCTGATCACATCAAGATCATGGGCGACAAGATCCAGGCCAAGCAGACGGCCAAGGAACTCGGCATTCCTGTAGTTCCCGGATCAGATGGCGCGGTTACACCGCAAGACGATGCACACGCCATTGCACGCGAGATCGGCTTTCCTGTTCTGGTCAAGGCAGCATCCGGCGGCGGTGGCCGCGGGATGAAGGTTGCCAAGACGGCAGCCGATCTCGACGACGCTTTGTCCAACGCCCGCGCCGAAGCCAAGGCTGCGTTTGGCGATGATGCCCTCTACATGGAGAAGTATCTCGGCAAGCCTCGTCATATCGAGATCCAGGTTCTTGGCGATGGCAAGGGCAATGCGATCCATCTGGGCGAACGCGACTGCTCGCTTCAGCGCCGCCACCAGAAGGTGCTTGAGGAAGCCCCTTCTCCCTCTCTCAACGAGGAACAGCGTTCCGAAATCGGTGAGATTGTCGCTGCTGCCATGCGAAAGCTGAAGTACCGCGGCGTTGGCACGGTCGAGTTCCTCTATGAGAACGGCGAGTTCTATTTCATCGAAATGAACACGCGCCTTCAGGTCGAACATCCTGTCACCGAGATGATCACCGGCATCGATCTGGTCAACGAGCAGATCCGGATCGCAGCTGGCGGTTCCCTCGACATGACCCAAGACGACATCCGTTTCGAGGGCCATGCCATCGAGTGCCGCATCAACGCGGAAGATCCCCAGACCTTCATGCCATCACCGGGCACAATCACCTATTACCACACACCCGGTGGTCTTGGCGTGCGCGTGGATAGCGGCGTGTATCAGGGCTACAAGATCCCGCCGTACTACGACAGCCTGATCGGCAAGCTCATCGTTCATGGCCGCAACCGCGTCGAATGCATGATGCGTCTGCGCCGCTGCCTGGACGAATTTGTCGTTGACGAGATCAAGTCCACCATTCCGCTGTTCCGCGATCTCGTGGACAATCAGGATATTGCTAACGGTCAGTATGATATTCATTGGCTGGAACAATACCTGGAGCAGAAGACGAGCTAACCCTCGGCAAGTGCCGCCATGGCAGAGCACAGCGACGACATCATTATGGAAATAACGCCGCAGGTTTTGCTGAAAGCATATGCCTGCGGCCTTTTTCCAATGGCGGAATCAGCAGAAGACGCCGGCCTGTTCTGGCTCGAGCCAGAGCGTCGGGGCATGCTGCCGCTCGACAGCTTTCACATTCCCAAACGACTGAAGCGCACCGTGCGCTCCGATATCTTTGAGATCCGGATCAGCACGGACTTCGAAGCCGTAATCGACTGTTGCGCCGCTTCCGTCCCCGACCGCCAAAAGACCTGGATCAACAAGGAGATTCGCCGTCTCTATGGCGACCTCTTTGACATGGGCCATTGCCAGACCGTAGAGGCCTGGCAGGGCAGCCGGCTTGTTGGCGGGCTATATGGCGTCAATCTGAACGGCGCTTTCTTTGGCGAAAGCATGTTCACCCGCGAAACCGATGCTTCCAAAGTCTGTCTGACGCATCTGGTTGCCCGCATGATTGCCGGCGGGTTCCATCTTCTGGATACGCAGTTCGTCACCGACCACCTGTCGCGCTTCGGAACCATCGAAGTTTCGCGCGACGCCTACAATGTGGAACTCGCCAAGGCACTTCAGATGGACAGCGATTTCTTCGCCCTCGCCTCAGACGCACGCGGAGAAGAAGTTCTGACCATTCTCCAGACGGCATCTTCCGCACCTGGCGCCACGACCAGCCAAGTCCGGCCAGATCTAGATTGATTCCACGATTGCCTCGGCCAGGGCATCATCATCGGCCACACTGAAGCAAGGTACGTTGGTTGGAACCGACACTTCCATGACTTCCTTGGACGCCGCGTTGAACATCTGGATTTTTGCGGTCGCCTCAAAGTCCTTTGAATGCTGGAAGTCCTCAAGAACATAGGCATCTGCCGGAATTGTCTGAGACACCTTGGAGGTTGAAGCGCTCCCCGTATTTTCCTCGACCGTCTCTCCGTGTGAGGAGCCATAGGTATACCCAGCGATTTTGCCGATCGCGACGCTCGGGCCACCTGGAGCCTTTACGCTTATGTTGGGAATACCAATTGAGAAGTTATGGGTCTTCTGCGTCGCGACCACGCTTCGATAGCTTGATGAGGCACTGCTTTCCGACTCCAGCTTAATCTCATTGCCAGTGGTGTTTTTGCGGAACGGAATCTGGAACGTGACCGTCTCCACCGCCGGCGGCACCAGTTCGGAAGGATCTATCGGCACGGTTGAGATCAGGGCCAGATTGGCAATGTAATCCTTGCTGGCACCATTGACCGCATCATAGGCGATGTTGGTGATCTGGACGCGCTTGGTGGGCGCATTCGGGTCCGGATAAAAATTCAGACCACCAGCATTTTCCTCGTAGGCAATATAGTAGGCGGGATTGTTCTTGGCGTAAGTGCTCAGGTAGTCGAGGCAATTTGCCTGAATTGCGTCCGGGTACTTCTCGCCAATCGAGTAAAATTCACTGCTGGGAGAGCAGACCAGCTGCTCATGACTCTGATCATCCACCCCCGTATAGGTGACGATAAAGGCAATGATACGCCGTTTGTACCGATCCTGTTTGGTTCCTTGCGCTTCCTTTGGCGACGCAAAAAACGTCGTGATCTTTTCGATCTTCTTGATCTGATCGAGCTTGAGTTCTTGCTGAGATCCCGTGTCCTCGTTCTTGGAATCCGACCCGACGTAAAACTGCTGCAACTTGGCCGTCACACCGCGGATATAACGCAGCGGATAAAGGTTCGCCGGATCCTTGTTCTTCTTGAAACCAAAGCTCAAAAAGTTGAAATCGACCGGATTCTCGGCGCGGCACAAAAACTCGCTGAAGTCGGCCTGCTTCAGGAGCGGCGTCTGCGTGGGACTGCATAGGTCGAGACAGCCAGCCAACCGTGCCTTCAAGCGGACTTGAAGCAACTCCATCACGGTGTCGAAGTGAGGATTCGTCTTTGCGTAGGTGACGATTTTCATGGCCGGTCCTTATCTGTCGGCAAGTGGGTTTACTTGTCAGACGCGTAAGAACCGGACTTGTGATCGGGCACTTCAAGGATACCGCTGATCCAGCCCATCATTGGGAACGGGCATTTGTATCAGTAGATCAGAAGGGCTTAGGCCGTGGCGGGACTGGACCACTGTTGACGCCATCGTCAGGACCAGCGAGTGGGTCCTCGCCTTCAGCAACGCCTTGCTGGACAGGAGGGCCGGAATACCCTTCGGGTGGCGGAACATTGGAGCTGAGCTTGCAATCGGTCAGCCACACATCATAAACCGCATGTTCCACGGCATGAAGCCCAGGGCTCGCAGCATACATCCAGCCCGAAAAGATCCGCCGGACCTCATTGTTGAGCGTGATCTCGTCAACCTGAACAAAGGATGTCGTCAGCGGCGTTTCCGTCGCGGGCCTCGTATGGCAGACCCTCGGCGTCACCTGCAACGCACCGAATTGCACCGTCTCTCCGATATAGACATCGAAGGAGATGATCCGGCCCGTGATCTTGTCGAGACCTGAAAAGACGGCGACAGGGTTTTCGATCTTTTCGCTCGCCTCGTTCTGGGCCAAAGCCGGAACGCTCATGAGCGGAAGAAGAACGGCACCTGCGGCAAGCTTCCAAAAAGACACGCTCATTTTCCCGCGTTTCCCAATCCGTATGCTCATCGGCAATTTGCCCATTTCATCCCGTCCAGCTGTCCGAACCCGTTTGAGGATCGCTGCTAGCATCGGAATAAGGCCCGGAAAAGACAAGAGCTTATCCGGGCCTTCCCCAATGAGACTTTCTATGGCGTCAGCCGATTTCCGCCAGACGTCCGAGTGCCACCTGGGTTTTTTCCAGCTTGGCTTTGGCTTCGGCGACCTTTTCCTTTTCGCCATCGACAACGTCTTGCGGTGCCTTCTCGACGAATTTCGGATTGCCGAGCTTCTTCTCGATCTTCGAGATCTCGCCTTCCAGCTTGCCGGCATCCTTGGTCAGACGGGCTTTCTCGGCACCGAGATCGATCACCCCGGCCAGCGGAATGCAGACCGTGGCTTCGCCAACAATGATCTGGGCAGAACCTGCAGGCGCAGCATCCGCCATCTCGATGGTTTCCGCACGCGCAAGCCGCTGAATGGCAGAGGCATGTGTGTCGATGCGGGCTGTTGTCTGGTCATTCGCACCGACAACAACAAGCTGAACTTTGGCACCCGCTGGAATGTTCATTTCCGCACGAACCGATCTGATCTCCGAAATCAAGCCAACCAGCCAGTTGATCTCGTCCGCAGCGGCCTCATCTGAGACGTGAGGCGCAGGCCATGCTGAAAGCATCAACATGCCGTCGGCCTTGACGCCCTCGTCGCCCAACCGCTCCCAGAGCTCTTCTGTCAGGAACGGCATGAACGGGTGCAAAACCTTCAAGATCTCGTCGATGGCCCAGGCGGCGGTTGCCCGCGTTTCCGCCTTCGCCGCCTCATCGTCGCCGTTGAAGACCGGTTTCGCAAGTTCCAGGAACCAGTCGCAGAAGGAATTCCAGACGAAGCGATAAACAGCGCCGGAAGCGTCGTTGAAGCGATAGTCTTCAAGCGCCTTGGTCACTTCGGTGATGCAGCGTCCGGTTTCCGTTGCAATCCAGCGGTTCAGCGTCAGTTTTGTGGTCGCCGGATCGAAACCCTCCACGCGCGCGCAACCGTTCATTTCGGCAAAGCGTGCGGCGTTCCACAGCTTGGTCGCAAAGCGCTGACCACCTTCAGCCGCCTGATCGGACATGCGCAGCGTGCGCCGTCCTTGAACTTCCTGGCTGGCCAAAGCAAAACGGGTCGCATCGGCACCAAATTGCGCAATCAGGTCAAGCGGATCGAGAACGTTGCCGAGCGATTTCGACATCTTCTTCCCGTTCTTATCGACCACGATCGAGTTGATGTAGACGGTGTGAAACGGCACTTCATCCATGAAGTGAATGCCCTGCATCATCATGCGGGCAACCCAGAAGAAGATGATGTCGAAACCGGTAATCAGAACGTCGGTCTTGTAGTAGCGCTCAAGCTCCGGCGTCTTGTTCGGCCAACCAAGGGTCGAGAACGGCCATAGCGCAGACGAGAACCACGTGTCGAGGACATCCTCATCCCGCGTGAGCACTTTACCACCAGCCATCTCCACGGCTTCGGCTTCACTCTGCGCGCAATACTCATTGCCGTCCTTGTCATACCAGACCGGGATCTGATGTCCCCACCAGAGCTGGCGGGAGATACACCAGGGCTGAATGTCATTCAGCCAGTTGTAATAGGTCTTGTCCCAGTTGCCGGGAACGAACTTGGTCTCACTCTCCTGAACCGCCTTTAGCGCGGGCGCAGCCAGGGTCTTGGCGTCGACAAACCACTGGTCCGTCAGCATCGGCTCGATGACGACTTTGGAGCGGTCACCGAAAGGCTGCATGATCTTCTTGGATTCGACCATCGGCAGGGTCGAAGGCCCCTCCTCGTCTTCACCGAGCTTCTGAATGACGGCCTTGCCGTCGAGCTTCCACTCCGAAGCCTTACCCTTCATCCAGGCGACGTCCGGATGGTCACTCGGGACCATGACCGCAAGGCCCTCGGCTGTGATCTGATCAATGACGCACTTGCGCGCCTCGAAGCGATCAAGCCCGCGCAGATCGTCAGGAACAATGTTGATCAGATCGATCTCATTGATCGACATCTCGGCGCCGTCAATGATCGCCTGGGCCTTCTTCGCTTCTTCATCATAAGGGGCACCGTCGGAACGCATCGCGCCCTTGGTGTCCATCAGACGGTACATGGGGATCTTGCCCCGAAGCGCGACCTGATAATCGTTGAAGTCATGTGCGCCAGTGATCTTCACCGCACCCGAGCCGAAGTCCGGATCAGGATACTCATCAGTGATGATCGGGATCAGACGGCGATGCTCTTTCGGGCCAACCGGGATTTCGCAGAGCTTGCCGACAATCGGCTTGTAGCGCTCGTCATCTGGATGAACCGCAACAGCGCCATCGCCCAGCATGGTTTCAGGGCGGGTCGTTGCGATGGAGATATAGTCGCGCGTCTCACGAAGGGTGACGTTACCGTCCTCGTCCTTCTCGACATATTCGTAGGTTTCTCCGCCGGCCAGCGGGTACTTGAAGTGCCACATGTGGCCGTCGGTTTCGATGTTCTCGACTTCCAGATCGGAGATCGCGGTCTCGAACTTCGGATCCCAGTTGACCAGGCGCTTGGACTTATAGATCAGGCCTTCATTGTAGAGGTCGACAAAAACCTTCAAGACGGCTGCCGACAGGTTCTCCGACATGGTGAACTCGGTGCGGCTCCAGTCGCAGGAGGCTCCAAGGCGTTTGAGCTGCCCCAGGATTGTGCCTTCGGATTTGCGCTTTTGTTCCCAGACCCGCTCGACAAAGGCTTCGCGGCCCATTTCGCGGCGTCCCGGCTGCTGATGTTCGGCCAGCTCGCGCTCGACAACCATCTGGGTCGCAATGCCCGCGTGGTCGGTGCCCGGCTGCCAGAGAACGTCAAAGCCCTGCATGCGCTTCCAGCGGACAAGAATGTCCTGAAGCGTGTTGTTGAGCGCGTGGCCCATATGCAGGGAGCCAGTCACATTCGGCGGCGGAATTACGATTGTGAAAGCGTCCGCACCTTCCTTGGCACCGGCGCCGGCCTTGAAGGCTCCAGCATTTTCCCAGGTTTCATAAATCCGCGGTTCGACGCTTGCCGCTTCGTAATTCTTGTCAAGCATAAGGAGATCTCGGGAGTCTTTCGTGATATCCGCCGTGTAAATCGGATGCGGCAGGTCAAGTCAACTGCTTAGACCACGATTAGATGTCGCGCCATAGACATGAGCGCCGCCGGCCAAAGTTGGACTGGAAAGACTTGGGCGCGCTGCAGATCCCTGCCATAAGACCGGAATGCCGGTTTCCTTACGCGCTCACCATCTTCTTTGCATGCTGACTTACCTGGGCAAGGGTTACACACCTTCCTTCGTCAGCAATTATTCAAAGATGATCCGCCGTCTGAACAAAGGCGAACCGATCCTTCTTGTTGAAGGTCCGGACGATATTTGCCAGCCAATGCTGGAGGAGAAGACCTGTCATTGCCAGAACGACAGTGTGCGGTCACGAGACCTTCTGGCACGCCGCGAGATTGGCCGTGTCCTTGGACATGACATCTCGGCAGGCGCAGAAATCAGGTGGGGCAGCAGGGAACTGATGCTGTTGCGCCGCGCGTTTGCAAACGGCGCCATTCGCGGCGGATGTGAAGGATGCGAATGGCATCACCTCTGCAGTCAGATCGCTCAAGACGGCTTCAACGACTGCCGTCTCCAGCTGCCGCCTAGCGCCGGCGGGTGACCCGCTCGATTTCCTTCTTGATCATCTGTTCGACCATGCCCGGAAGGTTCTGGTCAAGCCACGCCTTCAACATCGGACGCAACATCTCGCGGATGAGTTCTTCCACGGTCTGCGCCTGACCTCCAACAAAGAGGTTCGAGAGATTGTCGAAGGCAGCGTTAACTGCTTCACCGGTCATTTCTGACGTCAGCGGTGCATCGTCTGCCACGTCGGGAAGGTCTTCATCGGGAACCGGCGCTGTCTCAATCGTCGACTGGGGCACTGGCTTCGGCGCGGCCGCCGCCATCAACGCGCTCATGCTTACGGCCGGTTCTTCGTCCTCTTCGACGAAAGCAACGTCACTGCCGTCCGCATCCAGATCGTCGGGCATTCCGCCGACGAGCTCCATCGGATCCTCAGCGACTGCCATGTCTTCTTCGGAGAGCTCCAATTCCTCGGTCAGCTCAAGGATATCGTCGTCTTCTTCGACCTCTTCCTCTTCCTCGGCCGCGACCTCGGCCATGGCTGCGGCCATATCATCATCCGCCGCAGCCTCAGATTCGGGCTCCGCGACGTCGTCGTCATCATCCATGTCAAAGAGCTTGTCCAGGTCGTCCTGGTTCATCTCTGCAGAGTCACCCATATCGTCAGCCGCCTCGATTTCAACTGGGTTATCTTCAGACGCATCCGCGCCTGCATCGCCATCTTTGGCCTGGGTATCTTCGTCGGATATGATCCGGCGGATCGACGCGAGGATCTCCTCCATCGACGGCTCTTCAGCCTGGCTCGCCTGCGCCATATAAACCCCCAGTACTGATCGGCTACGCTACCGAATCGATCGCCGCAAAACTGAACGATTCGTTAACCGAAATTATAATAGGGCCAAAGGGCAAGCGAAAAGCGAAGCGGCCAACTGTCTTCGCCTTATCCCCTGTAAGCTGGTTCTATCGGAGATGTCCAAACAAAAGCCGCTGCCACCAGATTTACCTAGCGGCAGCGTGAATGTTTCCCTAAAGGATTGGGTACATTGACAGAATAAAGATCAAACCCGCAGTTCAACGGCCATCAGGTGTGCGCAGACCGAACCATTTGTCGCGTACAGCCGTGTAGTGCTCTTTCGGCTGATAACGGGCAATTGTCAGGTTCAAAGTGTCCGCATCCAGACGTCCGATCGACGACACGAGCTGATATCCGCCAACAATCCGATTGCGCTGTGCGGTCACGAGATTCACGCGCTGAGTGACCAATTCACGTTGTGCATCAAGAACATCGAGCGTCGTGCGCTGTCCGACGCGTTGCTCTTCGATAACGCCTTCAAGTGCAAGCTGCTGTGCCTCGACCGCCGCACGGGCCGCGCTGATCGAAGCTTCCGCCGCCTGATAGACTCCCCAGGCAGAAATCACATTGGCCCGAACCTGATCGCGGGTCACATCGAGCTGCAGGCGGGTCTGACTGAGTTCTTCCTTGGACTGGCGAACCCGCGAGCTGACCGAGCCTGCCTGATAGATCGGAATGCTGACACGGCCATAAATCGACGCAGCATTCTGGGTCGCGACCGAGTCTGAAGGATTCCAGCTCCTGCTGACACTCCCGTCAACGGATACCGTCGGCAGCAATTCGCCTTCGATCGCCTTTGTGGCGAAAATCGCGGCATCAACCAGGTGCTGGGCCTGCTGGATCAACGGTTGATCGTCTTCACTGATCTGAAGTGCTTCGTCGATAGACTTGGGAACCAGCACGCTGATCCTGGTATCGGCAGAAAGGTTCTTGGCCTCCAAACCGACAATCTGACGATAAATCGCTCGGCTTGTGTTCAAATTGGCAAGCGCCGTGTTGAGATTCGCTTGGGCTTCAGCGCGGCGGGCGTCCGCTTGCGAAACATCCGTACGGGTTCCCTCACCCACTTCGAAACGGTCGTTGGCAGCACGAACCTGCTCGCTCAAGAACTGCAAGTCGCTGCGCTGTAGAGAGACAAGCGCCGTATCCCGGATCACATCGACATAGGCCTGCGCAGCCGCCAGAAGCACGTCTTGCTCGGTCGAACTCAGGCTCTCGCGCTGCGCCCGCACGATTGCTTCGGCCTGACGTGTCGAGTTCACGGTTCGGAAGCCGCGAAACACGGTCTGGCTGATAGCCAGCGAGATCGAAGCGTTGTTGCGGTAATACTGTGATCCGCCATAGCTGCTGCGGATCGAACCGACATCAGCTTCAGCGGAGACCGTGGGACGCCATCCTGCAAGTGCCTGAGGAACATTCTCATCGACACCGCGTAGCTCAGCGCGCGCCGCATTCAGCGTGGGATTGTTGGCATAAGCAAGAGCCAGGGCTTCCTTGATGGTTTCAGCTTCCGAGGAAGTCACCACGCCCACTGTGAATAGAGTGACAAGCGCAGTTTTCATCGTTTTACGCATAAACAACCGATGCTCCTTTTGGCCAAGGCCTCACTATTGTCCAGCTTGAGTAAACTGACCAGTATTTTCACACAAGCGCGAGATCGCGGATTCACAAAAAAATAACGAGTGCTGCAGGAGAGCAACAATCAGTCAGAGAAATACTCAGGTGCGGTCGGATACTGAAGCGAAAGGATGTCTTCACGGAATTCAGACAAAGATCGCCGCCAACAGGGGAAGCAGCGAGCGTCCCCGACTCGAGAGACGTTGAGAGAACAGGCATCGTCGCGAGTGTTCAGAAAACGAATTCGCGCGCTTTTTCGAAGCCGGGCAAGAGCGCCGTCGAGGCGTTGAAACCAAAGCGTGGCGCCGCGACACCATCTGAATTCTGATAGATCCGCGCGGTGGCGGAACCACCCTGTCCCTCAATCACAACAAGGCCGCCATCACTCTTGAGCTGTTTGAGGAGGCCGGCGGGCAATTCTTCGACCGCGCCATCTATGACAATCGCATCGTAAGGCCCTTCGGAAGCGCACCCTTCAACCAACTTTCCCTCGACAACAGCCGCATTCTCGATACCGAGATCCACCAGCATCTCTGACGCACTCGCGGATAGATCTGCGTCTTCTTCCACCGCGACGACGGAAGCTGCCAGACGAGAGAGCACTGCCGCGCTGTATCCAGAGCCGGCGCCGATCACAAGCACGACATCATTTCCCCGGATTTCCGCCAGCTGGATCAATTTGCCGAAAATATGCGGCTTCATCAGGAAACGAGTTCCCGAAGCGTTGACTGGAAGCTCTTCATCAATATAGGCCACCGGCTGCTTGGAGACGGGCACGAACTTCTCGCGTGGAACCCATTCCATGGCGTCCAAGATTCGATGATCCGTCACATCATTGGTACGCAGCTGGTTGTCCACCATCTTGCGACGGGACTGTGCAAAGTCAGTCATCTCGACCCTCTTCCTCGATAGCAGCCTCTCATCCCTTGGTTCATTAGCGAGTGACGCCCTCACTGACAAGCGCTTGATTACGCACTTCCTCGGTCATTGGCCGGTCCAGGCCCATGACATCATCCACACCCCTGTCATTTTACTGCAAAAGAACCGTTGAGGTTTCCCAAAGCCTCTGCTAATCACCACGGCCATCGGTCGGCGCTTCACCACGCGTCGATTTTCAAAGACTTCGCCCTGCGAAGCGACAGGATGGCCTCTTGGCGGAGTGGTGACGCAGCGGATTGCAAATCCGTGTACGCCGGTTCGATTCCGGCAGAGGCCTCCATCTTCTCCAAAATTCACAAACGATAATTTGACGCTCTTATTTGGTCCTCCCGATAACGCGATTTGCGTCGCGTCCATGGCCCGATGCCGCTTCATCTTGATGTTGTGCCGGAAGATAGCTGTACGCACACGTTCCAAATCGCCTAAGAGTCTTGGAAGAAACAAGAACGAGGGCAGGCAACATGTTGCATGGTGGGGATCTCAGCTCGGCGATCGAGCGGTTCGGCGGCGCGGAGAGCGACTGGCTCGACCTGTCGACCGGCATCAATCCCCACACTTACCCTCTCGAAGCCAGCGTTTCAGGATCCGCATGGCGGAACCTGCCGGGTCAAGCCAGCCTCGATCACCTGATTGGCGCCGCCCGCAGAGCCTATGACTGCCCTGAAAGCCTCGCGCTTGTCGCTGGCCCAGGCACACAGATCCTGATTTCTCAGATCCCCTACCTTTTGCCAGACGGTCCGGTCGCGCTATGCGGCCCGACCTACACAAGCCATGCATTGTCTTTCACCCGTGCAGGCAGAACGCCTGAAGAAGTCAGCACGCCCCACGCACTGCCCGACCGCGCCAAGATCGCAGTCATCGTCAACCCGAACAATCCCGATGGACGCCTGACGGACCCACAAAGCCTTCTCGCCATCGCACGCGAGCTGACGGAGAGAGGCGGCGCACTGGTGCTTGACGAAGCCTTTGCAGATGTGATGCCAGGCTCAAGCCTCCTTCCGCACATCACCGACGAAAACGTCGTCGTGCTGCGTTCGTTCGGAAAATTCTTCGGCCTTGCCGGCCTGCGCCTCGGCTTTATGGCGGCACGCCCTGCCCTTGCACGTCAGATGAGTGAGCGCCTCGACAGTTGGGCGGTGAGCAGCCCTGCTCTGGAGATCGGACGTGCAGCCTTGAACGACAAGGACTGGCAACAGGCCATGGTCCGTCAGCTTGCCGATGAGATGGCGGATCTGACCATTTGCCTTGGCGAGAACGGTCTCGGCGTTTTCGGCGGCACCCCACTTTACGCCCTGGCCGGCCATCGCGACGCACATAAATTGCATGACGCGCTTGCGCGTCAGCATATCTGGACGAGGGTCTTCGACTATGCGCCAACCTGGATCCGTTTCGGCCTTCCCGGTTCAGCCGAAGGTTTGAAGCGTCTGGCTCAAGCCCTTGCCGAGGCACAAAAGGCGCTCTAAAGCCTTTGGATGCTGTTTTACCCGGACGCCCTGTTCCTGTTATTTGTTGCCATTCTGCTGGACGCCGTGCTCGGTGATCCTGACACTGTCTGGCGGCGCGTGTCCCATCCGGTGGCTTACATCGGGCGGGGCATCACCGCGCTGGAAAGCCGGTTCAACAATCCCGACTTTTCCAACCGCCAAAGAAAGGCCGGGGGCATGCTGACCCTCCTCCTTCTTGTTCTGGCTAGTGTTGCGATGGGCATTACCATTCACTGGATTGCCAGCCTTTTACCTTTTGGCGAGATCGTGGTGATTCTCGTCGCTGCCATCCTGATCGCGCAAAAGAGCCTTTACCAGCATGTTGCCGCTGTCCGGGACGGGCTTCAGTCCGACGGCCTTGAAGGCGGGCGCAGGGCGGTGGCAATGATTGTCGGCCGTGACCCGCAGCAGCTGGATGAAGCGGGCGTATCACGAGCAGCCATCGAATCTTGCGCCGAAAACTTCTCTGATGGTGTGGTCGCACCTGTCTTCTGGTTCGCCTTGCTCGGGTTGCCCGGACTCATCGCCTACAAGGCCGTGAACACAGCAGACAGCATGATCGGCCACAAGACCGACACATACCGCGACTTTGGCTGGGCCTCCGCGCGTTTCGATGACCTGATCAATCTGCCAGCCTCCCGGCTCGCCGGTCTGCTTTTCACCCTAAGCGCGCCATGCGTTGGAGGGTCTCCGCGGGCAGCGTTCAAGGCAGTGCGAAGGGACGCAGGCAAACATCGCTCCCCCAACGCGGGCTGGCCGGAAGCAGCCATGGCTGGCGCTCTTGGCCTCGCGCTCGCCGGCCCCAGAGCCTATCCGGGCTACACGGTCAACGATCCCTATATGAACCGGTCTGGCCGAAACAACGCGACGGCTGACGACATCACCGCCGCCTTGAAGATCCTTGTGACCGCATGTGCGCTCGAGGCTTTAATCGTTCTGCTACTGGCGTTCTGGCGCTAAATCGTCAAGACTGCAGCCAGTTCCAGAACAGAGACGAGATATGCTTCCCTTCTCAGCGGCTGCCGAAAACAACAAACGTCCCATCCTCGAAAAACTCAAAGATTCTTTTTCTGAGTCCACCCGTGTCCTGGAGATTGCCAGCGGCACCGGCCAACATGCGGTGTTCTTTGCGGAGAACCTGCCGCATCTGGATTGGCGACCGAGTGACCTTGACGAAAATCTCCCCGCGATCGACCAAAGGATCGTGCAGGCGGATGCCGACCTTGCAAACCTGCTGGCGCCGATTGAACTCGACATGTCGGATTTGCCTTGGCCAGTGTCTGCCAGCGATTATGAAGACGCCTACGACGGCATCTACACCGCCAACTCCCTTCATATCGTTTCATGGGAGCTTGTAGAGGCCTTCTTCGAAGGTGTGGGCGAAACCCTTGCACCGGGCGGTGTGCTTTGTATCTACGGCCCCTTCAAATACGAAGGCGCTTTCACAACAGCCAGCAATGAAACCTTCGACAAGAGCCTAAGAGACCGCACCCCGGAGAGCGGCATTCGCGATTTCGAAGCGGTGAATGAACTGGCGGAAAAAATCGGCCTTAAACTGATCGCCGATCACCCCATGCCCGCTAACAATCAGCTGTTGGTCTGGAAACGGGCATCGTAAAAGTCAGCGGGCCCTGGCGATCTCAAGCATCCTCGCGATATCCATCGACGCCTCTAGATGAGATGCCAGATCGTCAAGCACAGTATCTATGCTCGCATCATAGGCTAGATCGGACGTCGCTCCGAAACCTTGCAAATACGCCTGGCGGAAGGAATCGGCCGTAAAAAGTCCGTGCAAATAGGTTCCGCAGACACGGCCATCGCCGGAAACAGCGCCATCGAGCTTTAACGCGCCCGTTGCCTCGCGAATTTTCAGCATGGGGCGTCCGCAGTCCGGGCCTGATGTCCGTCCAATGTGGATTTCATACCCCGAGACCTCTGCACCTGTCGCCAGGTGCTTGCCTGCCGCTTCCACGAGGGATTTTTCAGGCGTCAGGATCGTATCAACGTCGAGGTAGCCAAGCCCTTCGACAGTGCCCGGCGCGCCCTCGATGCCTTCCGGATCGGAAATTCTGCGGCCGAGCATCTGGTAACCGCCGCAGATCCCAAGAATATGCCCGCCGCGCCTATGATGAGCCTTCAGATCAACGTCCCAGCCCTGGGATCGGAAAAACGCCAGGTCGCCAACGGTGGACTTCGAGCCCGGCAGGAGAACCAGCGTCGCATCGCCAGGAAGCGGCATTCCGGGCCGAATCAACTCCAGTGTTACGCCCGCTTCCATGCGAAGGGGATCAAGATCATCGAAATTGGCGATCCGGGAAATGACCGGCACAACGATTTTGACAGGCCCTCTGCCCGCGCCGCTTTCGAGCCCGAGCGCATCTTCCGCAGGAAGTTTATTCGCATCAGAAAACCATGGCACGACGCCAAGACTGCTCCAGCCTGTCCGCGCTTCTATCTGGCGCATGCCCTCGGTGAAGAGACCGGTATCTCCCCGGAACCGATTGACGAAGAATGCCTTGATGCGCTGTCGCTCATCAGTTTCCAGCACAGAATGCGTCCCGACCAGCGAAGCGATCACGCCGCCCCGGTCGATATCGCCACAGAGAACCACAGGCAGGTTCGCAGCCTCGGCAAAACCCATATTGGCTATATCGCCGGCCCGCAGGTTGATTTCAGCCGGACTACCAGCTCCCTCCACAAGTACAAGATCTGCACCTGATTCGATTTCTAAAAAACTCTCCAGAACCCTTGGAAGTAAAGTCGCTTTCTGGGTTCCGTACTCCCGCGCTCTCATGGTGCCGAAACGTTTTCCCTGCACGATCACCTGAGCGCCGGTATCCGTTTCCGGTTTCAGTAGAACCGGGTTCATGTGGACGTTCAAGCGCTCCCGGCAACCCATCGCCTGCAGGGCCTGCGCCCGCCCGATCTCACCGCCGTCAGCCGTGACCGCCGCATTGTTGGACATGTTTTGCGGCTTGAAGGGACGCACTTTCAGTCCGCGATTGGCGAACAATCGGCACAGACCGGCAACGATCAGACTCTTGCCAACATTTGAGCCGGTCCCCTGGACCATCAAGGCCGGTGTTCTCTGCCGGTTTCCGCCAGGGATCACGTATCGGCCCCGTCGGACGCCCTGGTGCCGTAGGGCCTGAACTCCTCTGGCACCGGCAGACGCGCCAGATGCAGCTCCAGCAGGAGACGGATTGTGGGCCGAACGGCAAACAGGATCGAGCCAATCAAGAACAGCCACGTGCCAGCAAACAACAGACTGTCGTAAAAGAAGAAAACACTGCCGATGACGAAGGTGACAGCAGCCAGGAACTCAACAAGCGTACGCGCCAGCTCATAGCGACGCACGATCTCTGCATGAGAGCGGGAGGCAGACCTCAGGCCGTGATCGAAAGGCCTCATCATCGCAAATCCTTCATGTTGGTGCCGTGTCTCAGCCTCTAAAAAATCCTAGAATTCAATGCCTTCCTGTGGCTTTACACCGGACCGGAAAGGATGCTTGATCTGGGTCATGTCTGTCACCAGGTCAGCAATATCGATCAGTTCGTCCTTCGCGTTACGGCCAGTAATGACGACGTGAACGTCTTCCGGCTTTTCATCCCGCAGGAAGGCAACCACTTCCTCGATGGGCAGGTAGTCATATCGAAGCACGATGTTGAGCTCGTCGCAAAGGATCAAGCGGTAGTCTCCGCTTGTGATCATCTCCTTGGCCGCATCCCAGGCCTGGCGTGCCGCGTCGATATCCCGCTGGCGATCCTGAGTCTCCCAGGTAAAGCCTTCCCCCATGCGCTTGATAGTGACCAAGTCTGAGAACCGCTCAAGCGCCATGCGTTCGCCCGTTTCGATCCGTCCCTTTACGAATTGGACGACACCAACCTTGTGGCCATGCCCCAGGGACCGGAAAACCATGCCAAACCCGGCGGTCGACTTGCCCTTTCCCTTGCCTGTATGGACGATCAACAGCCCCTTCTCGATGGTCTTGGTCGCCATGATCTTGTCGCGAGCGGCCTTTTTCTTGCGCATCTTGTCCGCGTGTCGCGCGTTGAGTTCCTCTTCACTCAGATCTGCTGTCTTGTCGCTCACGTCGCTCTCCCATCAGTATTGTCTTGAAGTTTCGCCTGTAATTCGTTCAAGCGAGCATGCGTGCTGTTCTTGCGCGGTGTCCAGAGACCACGGTGCAATGCCTCTGAGAAGCGGGCAAGTATCTCACCGTAGGCTGCAGGGTTTGCGTCTTCCAGAAAGTCGCGAACCTCCTCCACGTCGATATAAGCTTCGAAAAGCTGATCGAAGTGATGATCGCCGACGGCCCGTGTCGTTGCTGAAAACGCAAACAGGTAATCGAGTGTGGCGGCGATCTCGAACGCGCCCTTGTAGCCATGGCGCATGACACCAGCGATCCACTTAGGATTAGCCGCCCGGCCACGCACCACCCTTCCGATTTCTTCCGCGAGCGAGCGCACCACTGGCCGCTCAGGCCGCGAGTGATCATTGTGATAGATCCGGGGCGCTTCGCCCTTCAAGGTCTCGACGGTGGCAGCCAGCCCACCTTCGAACTGATAGTAGTCGTCGCTGTCGAGAAGGTCGTGTTCACGGTTGTCCTGATTGTGCAGGACTGCGTCGACACCGGACAAGCGCGTTTCCAGCTCGCTGCGCGCGGAGATGCCCTCCGCCCCACCGCCGTAAGCGTATCCGCCCCAAGTCAGGAAGCTCTCGGCAAAATCGCCTCGTTCCTCCCAGATCCCTTCGTCGATAAGCGCCTGTAAGCCCGCGCCATATGCACCGGGCTTCGACCCAAAAACGCGGAAAGCGGCACGTCGTTCCGCCTCCATTTCGTCCAGTCCTTCGGCTTCGTATCTGGCCTGGTCTTCGCTGACCCTTGCAGCAATCGGATTGGATCCCTTCGGTTCTTCCAACGCGGCAACAGCTCGCACTGCGCTGTCGAAAAGGTCGATCTGGTGGGGAAAGGCGTCACGGAAGAACCCGGAGACGCGAAGCGTCACATCGATGCGAGGGCGCTGCAGCTCGGCCAGCGACAGGACTTCGAAGCCAGTGACACGGCCAGACGCTGCTTCCCAGACCGGCCGCGCGCCAATGAGGGCCAATGCCTGCGCGATGTCGTCACCGCCCGTCCGCATGTTTGCCGTGCCCCAGCAGGTGAGAACGAGAGAGCTTGGCCACTCGCCCTCCTCCTGAAAGTATCGCTCGGCGACGAGAGATGCCGACGTTTGCCCCAGGCGCCAGGCCGTCTCCGTTGGCACGGCCCGAACGTCGACGGAATAGAAATTACGGCCAGTTGGAAGAACATCGGGACGCCCGCGGCTAGGCGCACCGGAGGGACCAGGCGCAACAAAACCACCGCTCAGCGCTGTCAGGACAGCTCGCATTTCAGCCAGGCCTGACCCTGATACAGCAGGGCGTAGCTCGGCTTCTATGCTGTCCAAAACGGCGTTGGTCGCGACCCAGTCGTCAGGCGCCTTCAAGGTCCCGGCGACAAGCCTTTGCGCCAGAAGTTCGATCCGTTCCACCGTATCGCCGTTCGAGCGCCAGGGGTCTTCCGACAGCCCGGCCAGGATCTCGGGCGTCTCACCCGCCCAGCGCGCCGAGAAATCACAATCTAGTGGATCAAAGAGACATAGCCCTGAGGGGGGAAAAACACCTGTTTCACCGGTCAATCCGAGATCCCGTGCAATTGCGCGCTGAAGGCTTTCTTGCCGCGCATCCAGACCCTGCGGAACACGGGCAAGCGCGACCAGGAGATCTGTCAGCAGATCTCCCACAGGGCTTTGCCCTAGAACATGCAGACCATCTCGGATCTGCAGCTCTTTCAGATCGCACAGATGAGCATCCAAGCGCGCCAGCCGCGTGGCTTCATCCATTCCCTCGTCAAGACCGATGTCAGCGTCCAGGCCATGCCGGGTCGCCAGATCGAGGATATCGCGTGTCAGCGCCTGCAGCCGGCGCGGATCGACACCGCTGGCAAGATAATATTCATCCAGAAGCGTCTCGAGTTCACCGGAGACACCATGACTTTCGGCCCGTATCAGCGGTGGGGTCAGATGATCGACGATGACCGCGGATGTCCGCCGCTTGGCCTGGGCCCCCTCTCCCGGATCATTGACGATAAAGGGATAGATATTCGGCACCGGTCCCAGAACAGCCTCGGGCATGCAGGCTTCGGAAAGTGCCAGAGCCTTGCCAGGCAGCCACTCAAGGTTTCCGTGCTTACCCATATGAACCACCGCATGGGCACCAAAGTGCAGTCTCAGCCAGATGTAGAAGGCAAAATAGTGGTGCGGCGGCACAAGATCGGGATCGTGGTAAGTTTCCTTGGGATCAATGTTGTAGCCACGCGCAGGCTGAATCCCGACCACCTGATTGCCGAACCTGTGCAGCGCGAGCCGGAATGCACCATCAACTACATGAGGGTCATTGCCAGCCTCCCCCCAACGCTCGTTGACGGCGATGCGCACGGCCCTAGGCAAAAGCGCAAACTCTTTTTCGTAGTCTTCCAGGGACAGGGACTGGAATCCACTACGAGTCTGACGCCCGTCGAGAGCGTTTGTGACGCCAGACGATAGAAGGTGCATCAGGTCCTTCGACGTCGCAGGGGCGTCTCCCACCTCATAGCCTGCCGTGCCCAACGCCTTTAGAAGCTCGGCACAAGACGCGGGCGTATCAAGCCCCACCCCATTGGCAAGCCGCCCGTCCTTGTTTGGATAGTTGGCCAAGACAAGTGCAGTTCGTTTTTCAGCGGTCGGCACCTGGGAAAGATGAGCCCAATTCGCCGCTAGCTTCGCGACAAAGGTTATTCGGTCGGGAACGGGAACAAAGCGCACGGGCGCCGATTGCGTCGCCTCATCGAAGGTCCCCTCCTCCTTGAAGGACACCGCACGTGTCAAAAGCCGTCCATCCACCTCGGGAAGAACCACATGCATGGCAAGATCGCGGATCGACAGGCCCTGGTCGCTTTCTTCCCAGCCCTCGAAAGACGACGACGAGAAAACGACCTGAAGAACCGGTTTGCCCGGTGCGTCGAGTGGCGTCGTCTGATGAACAGTTCCCGCCTTGGAAACGGCAAAGGCGGTGGCGTTCAGGACGACATCCGGCGGCGCTGCCTCAAAAAGGCTTGCAAGAACAACAGCAGATTCCGCCTCCTTCAGCGAGGAAACGAAGATCGGAAGTGCATTCACCCCGGCATTATCGAGTGCGTCCACAAGCGCGTCGACCGGCACGGTCTGGGCCCCCTGGACCAGCGCCCGGTAAAAAGTAATCGCCGCAACGGGCCTCGCAGGATCGCGCCATGTGGATTTCAACACCTCGATATCCGGCGCGTTCTCTCCCCGAAGATAGATACCCGCCCGTGGCAGGGGCACCGGATGTGCAGGCTCCTCATCCAAGCCCGTCAGATGGGAGAGGAACAGAAGCGCGTTGGAATAGTTGCCGCTGCCGCCTTCGACACAATAGCGCCAGAACCGGCGCGCGTCCTCAAGAGGAACGGTCGACCGGCTCGCCAGAGCGGCATCCCACTTGTCATCGCCTGGAACCAGGATCAACTTCGCTCCGGAGGCACGGGCTTCCTCTTCAAGCCGCTCGACCCCATAGCGCCAGTACTCGACACCACCGAGCAGGCGCACCGCAACGATCTTAGATCCTCGCACGGTCTGCTCGGCATAAAGATCCACCGAATATGGGTGCGACAGGGCCATGACATTGGCAAGGCGCAGACTGGCGGCGTCCTTTCCCAAGGCGCCTTGCGCACTGGCAAAGGATCCAAGCTCCGTGTCTGCCGCAGACAGGAACAGAATATCGGCGGGTGATTGACCGAGATCGACCGCATCACCGCCGTCATCTATCCGCCGCACCTGGCTTGCAAGAATGTGCATCAGGAACAGTCTCTCCCCGAACAGACGGTTCCTGTGACCAAACCCGCGTTAGCGTCTTCGAATAGGCCGATCGTGAGCATCTGCACGAAACTGCAGCCAGAACCAAACGTCACACCTGTCATGCTGCCTCAACAGCCGGGCTGAGAAGATGCCCGACCGCTTCAAGATCAAGGCCCTTCAGGCCGATCACCACAAGCCGACCCGCGCCTTCTGCACCTGCTGCAAACCATGTCTCAACGCGAGGCCCAACCGCCTGAACCATGGCCGGAGCTGCCTTGCCCGTGATCTCAACAGCCCCCTTGATCCGAAGCACGCCCTTCAGCGCCATGGCCTCCAGCACCTTCGCCTCTGCGTCCTTCAGGCTGGCAAAGGCCGCGACCGGCACGACGTGGCTCTCGAAATCATCATGATGGTGGTGGTCATGATGGTCGTGGTCGTCGTGATGGTGATCATCATCATGTGCGTGATGGTGATGCTCATGTCGGCTGGCCATATCGTCTTCGGCAGCCGACTCGCGGCCAAGCAAGACTTCGATGGGCAACGTGCCTTTCTCGGAGGAGACGATGTGAACGCTTGGGCGGACTTCGGTCTTGATCTTCGTCTGCACACGGGACAGCGCCTCTTCGGACACGAGATCCGCCTTGTTCAGCACCACGAGGTCTGCGCAGGCAAGCTGATCATGAAAGAGTTCCTCAACCGGGCTCTCATGATCCAGTGCCTCATCGGCCGCGCGCTGGGCTTCCAGCGCGGCTTCATCAAGTGCGATCCGTCCTTCGGCAAGAGCCGCAGCGTCCAGCACCGTCACAACGCCGTCAACGGTCACCTTGGTCTTCACGCTTGGCCAGGAAAAAGCCCGGACGAGCGGCTGAGGCAGGGCAAGGCCTGATGTCTCGATGACGATATGCTCCGGCGGATTATCCCTTGCCAGCAGCATTTCCATGGTCGGCAGGAAGTCATCTGCCACCGTGCAGCAGATACAGCCGTTGGTCAGCTCGACGACTTCCTCGGCCGCGCAATCAGGATCGGCACAGCCATTCATCAGCGAGCCGTCAAAGCCCATGTCACCGAATTCATTGACAATCAGCGCGATACGGCGGCCATCCGCGTTCTGCAAGAGATTGCGAATGAGCGTCGTCTTTCCTGCGCCAAGAAAGCCGGTGACGATGGTCGCGGGAATTTTTTGTCCGGTGGTCATATCTTTATATCCGCGTGAGAAGAAGGTTTCAAAATGAGCGGCAGGCCAGCTGCGACGAAGATCACTTGTCGCGCGACCGCTGCCATGTCCTGGTTGAGACGACCCTGAAGGTCGCGAAACGACCGCGCCAACGGGTTGTCCGGCACGATGCCCATACCGACCTCGTTGGACACCAGTACGCAAGGACCCTTGAGGTGACGCAGTGCTTCGGTCAGGCGGGCGGTTTCCGTGGCAACATTGCGCTCTCGGTAAATCAGGTTGTTCAGCCAGAGCGTCAGGCAGTCGATCAGGATGACCGTTGCGGGCCCCGCCTCACAGTCAAGCACGCCGGCGAGGTCGAGTTCCTCTTCCAGTGTGCGCCAGTGTGCGCCGCGCTGGGCGCGATGCTGGGCGACCCGCTCATGCATTTCGGCGTCTATAATCGGGCTGGTTGCCACGTAAAGCCGATTGAGACCGCTCTTCACGGCCAGGTCCTCGGCGAACCGGCTCTTGCCCGATCGCGCGCCCCCGAAAACCAGCGTTGCGGTCGCAGCACCGCCGGGCACGGCATTCTTCGAGCTACTGGACGTGCTCATCGGCACCTCGCAGCAAAGTATGAGGGAAATCGGCTTGGAAGGAACCTGTCACGTCGACAGGCATCAATCAGTGTCATCACGGGCTCCCTGCCGTCCACCCGACGGCGCTTGAACGTTTGGTGTCAGGCCGGTCTCCTGGCTTACGGCTCGATCAGACTTCTGCACCTTCCCGGTCCAGCCTCTCGGCTCGTCCAGTGGCATGTCGCAAAAGCCCTTGCCGTACACAGTTGCGGGGGCAGCCGCGGCTTTGGCGCTTCGCTTTTGAAGGCCGTACCGCATTCCCGTTTCATTTCCGGATGGCGAGTGGCCTGCCGGAAAACCATGACCCTATCTCTCTACCCTCTCACCTCCCCTTAGACAAGCACCACACGCCCTTTCAGGAATTACCCCTCGCGAATGCTGATTGTTCCGCGGTAATTCTGTCGATGAGCGTGGATCCGCGCTCCACCGCTCAGCTTAGCCAAAGACGTGAGACCGAATATATCTCCGTGCTTTGAGCTGGAGCAGCCTGTCACGCCTCTCGGAAACCTCTCCGAAAAAGGATTTAACATCATGAAATAACTAAGATTATCCGTGTTACCCACACTCAAAGTCAGGTGCAGATGAAAATAAGTTGGCAAGGGGCTTGGCAAACCGGCAAAGCGTTTGTTATACGCATCTCCATCGACGGAGCGGGCGCGACCCGCTGCAACGTTGGTGATCCCCGATAGCTCAGTTGGTAGAGCATTCGACTGTTAATCGAATTGTCGCAGGTTCGAGCCCTGCTCGGGGAGCCACTTTTGCTCCTTTCCCAAAATATCAGTTACCATGACCGATTGTGCCTAATCGGGTATCTTGCAACCTTTGACGAAGGCTGAAGAATCGCCTTCGAATGCTGCAACACAACATTCCCCAAAGGCCAGCCTGCCGTGGATCGTGCCATTGCTCACCTGAGCACATTTCACGCCCACCAATTTTTGCTCCCCAGACAATGCAATCCTTGAGCGCAAGGCGCAGGATTTACTTGACTAGGTTTGTCATATTTTATAGCCATAAATATATGAACTTAAACATCATGTTTATGATGAGCGCGCCGTGCGCCATCCAAGCGCCTCGAGCGACGGACCGGCTGCACCAAGGCCACAATGAGGTTTCTATCTGAATGCATATCTTTCTGCAGAAGACGCTGGGCTGGGGTCGACAGCTTGGGCAGCGCACCAATCTGGGTTTGGCCGCCGGCCTGCTCTATGCACTTGCAACTCCCAATATGGTCAAGGCTGCAGAAAACACCCTGGAGCTAGAGCTCAATCGGGCTGCACAAACCGACAGCGGTTGCATGCTGACCTTCGTCGCCGCTAACAAGACAGGCCAGGCGCTGAAGGGCGTCGCCTATGAATTCGTTCTTTTTGATGCCGACGGCCTCGTGGACCTGATGACCGCATTCGACTTCGGCGCCATGCCCGAACAAAAGACGGTCGTTCGGCAGTTCGAACTTGCCGGAGCGCAATGTCCAGAGATCAGCCAGATCCTCGTCAACGGCGCTGCTCGCTGCGATCTCGCGAAGCCGGCAGAAGCAGCGGACGACACTTGCGTCAGCAGCCTCGCCACGAAGAGCCGCACTGACATCGCCTTTATCAAGTAAGAGAAAAATTCATGGACCAGACCAGTCTTCTCCAGCCCGTGATGAACCTTCTTGAGACCGGCGGGCCGGTCGTCGCCCTGATCGCAATGCTTTCGGTTGTCTCTCTTGCACTCATATTGATGAAGATCGGGCAATTCTGGCGCGAAGGCGTAGGTCAGAACCGGCGAGCGCGCAATTGTGTGGCTCTCTGGCGCAGTGGCCGGAAACAGGAAGCTGTCCGGATGCTGTCTTCGCCAAGAACTGCGACCGAAGAGGTTCTTGCAACCGCAATGCGCCTCTCACTGACGACCAAACTCGACAAGGCCGCCATCGAAGAAGAGGTCTCGCGCCGCGCCATTGCACGCCTGCACAATCAGCAATGGGGCTTGAAGGCCCTGGATGCAATTGGACAGGTTGCTCCTCTACTCGGCCTCTTTGGTACAGTTCTCGGCATGATTGAAGCTTTTCAGCAGCTCCAGTCGGCCGGCAACTCGGTCGATCCGTCCATGCTCGCCGGTGGTATCTGGGTCGCGCTGCTGACCACCGCGGCCGGATTGGCCGTCGCCATGCCGGTTTCGCTCATTCTTACCTTCTTCGAAAGTCGTATCGACAACGAACGGGTCTCAATCGAAACCTTGAGTGCCGGCATCCTGCTGTCGCACGTGCCTGATGCCGAAAACATCAAAATCGAGGCCGCATTCCAGTCCGCTGATCCGGTCTCCGTGGCGCCCCAGGCAGCACATGCGCATTGACCTTCCAGCAGCGCGATCGCGAAAGCTGTCGCTAACCTCGTTGATCGATGTGATCTTTCTGCTGTTGCTGTTCTTCATGCTCACCTCAACCTTCACCAAGTTCGGCGAAGTTGAAATTGCACCTCCTGGAAGCGCTGCCCGGTCGTCTGGGAAGGGACCCGACATCGTCTTTTCGCTCACCGGGGAAGATCTGCGCATCAATGGACGAAATGCCTCCTGGGACTCAGCGCAGCAGACCCTTGAAGAGCTGACTACAAAAGGCGCGAAAGCCGTGCTGCTTTTGCCCAAGGACAATGCCAGCGCTCAGGATCTCATCAACGCGATGGAGCTCATCCGCCGGGTCGAGGGCCTCAGCCTGACCGTCGCAAAATAAACAGACCTCCACGTGAAGCCCTCTAAGGGCGGAGCCGACCTTATGAAGAAGCTTTCGATTGCGCCAATAAAGCGCAAAAGCGAAAACACGATCTCCCTGATCAACATCGTCTTCCTGATGCTGATCTTTTTTCTCATTGCGGGCCAGCTTGCGCCTCCACTGGACAAAACCGTCGACCTGATCGACAGCAAGGACGCAGACCCGCTGCCGCCGCCCAACGCTTTGGTAGCGCGCGAGGACGGCTCGCTGCATTTCCGTGGTTCCCCGACCACAGTTGAAGCCTTTCTGCAGGAAGCGCCAAATCTGGAGGCTGTTGAAGAAGATATCCAATCCGAGCAAACCGGATTTCCGGTGAAGCTGATTGCCGACCGTGATCTCGCGGCCACCACCTTGATCGGACTGGTCGGTGAGCTTCAGGCTGCTGGCGCAGGAAAGGTGACAGTCGTCACCATGAGGACGCAATGAGCGAGGCCCATCACACGCCCCACCGTTGGCGTTGGCTAACGCTATTGCTCGTGGTGTCCCTTGGCATTCACGTTGCCTTTGCTGCCTGGGCGATGCTGAAGGATGATGAAGTCCTCATGGCTGGCGGCGCGGAATCTCCTGCGGTGACAGTCGGTCAGGCATTTGCCGATATGATCGTGGCCGGCTCGGAGATGACCGAAACCGCTCCCGAGGAAATCGACACCGAGAAGCTGCTCGAACCAGAACCGCCCGAAGAGGTTCAGGCAATTAAGCCACGGGAAATCGAAACGTCGCTTGAGGAACCGGTAGAAACGCAAGCGAAACAGGTCAGCGCGGCTCCGGTCACGCCTGCGCTGACTTCGACCATTGTCAATGCGCGGTCAGAAGGCGCTTTCGTCCAGTCAGAGAAAACCCTTGACGCCCCGATCGAGGCCCAGCCCGTAGAAGAGGCTCCACTCAAGCCTTCCGAGACACAGCCGCAAGAAACATCGCCGCTGAAACCTCAGGAACCGCTTCGCACGGTCCAACCAGTTGTTGCAAGCCCTGTCCAGAACATACAGGAAAGTTCCGAACCAGTTGAGACAAAACAGGTCGCAACCAAGACAGCCGAAACCCCGTTTGTTCCTCCCCAGCAACAAGAAGCAGTCCTGAAACCAGAGGTTTCCGAGGTCGAACCGGAAAAGGTCGAGCCACTGGACGCCGAGCCTTTGGAGACAGAGCCTCTCGAAACAGCCGAGCTGTCGGAGAACCCGCCAAGCGACGCAATTCCTGTCCCTCAACTGCGCCCTAAACCACTGGTCCAGGATTTACCGAAGCCGACCAAGACTGCCCAAAAGACGCCCAAAAAAGCGAAGAAAGCCAAGAAGAAGCAAAGTTCACCGGCAGGCGCTGGCGGCAACAGCAATCAAACGGCGCAAAAGGGCGGAGCAAAAAACAGCGGCAAGGGCTCGTCAGCCGGAAATGCCAAGGTTTCCAACTACCCAGGCAAAGTAGCGCGCAAGCTGCGTCGCTCCCTAAGGTACCCTTCTGCTGCAAAACGTAAACGGCTAACCGGAAACGTGCATGTCAGCTTTTCCGTGGACAGCGCCGGGCGAGCGAGCCGCATTCGCATCGCAAGAAGTTCGGGCTCTTCGATTCTCGACAAGGCCGCAGTCGAGACAGTTCGCCGAGCAAGCCCTTTTCCGAAAATTCCACCAGAAGCTCAACGAAAACGATGGGCCTTCACGGTCCCGCTCGCATTTCGCCGTTAGACCTCGTCAGGGGTTTGCGGGGCGACCGAGATCACGTTAGATCAAATCGACGGCCAGAGAGACCGGGCCCTTCACGGATGCAAATTCGACGGTCATTTGCGCCTTTTGCAGCGCCTGCTGGGATGTTGCAACTCTATCTGTCAAGCGCACCAGACCTAGATGGATGGTCAGAAGCGTCTTTTGATCCGCTAAGACCACAGGCTCGCGGAGCAAACTCATGATCCGTTCCGCCATTTCCCGGACTGCGCCATCGTCATTGCGCAAGGTTGGAAAGAGCACAGCAAAGCGGCCATCATTCAGTCGAGCAACGAGATCCATTGGTCGAACCGCTTCGCGGAGGCGTCGCGCGATGATCTGGTTGGTCTGATCGCAAGGTGCCACGTGCTCACCGAGTGCATAGTAGTGCGCAAAACCAATCGATATGACCATCACGCCACATGACCCCCCGTTTAGCCTCACGCTGTTGAGGGCAAGGTCCATATCTTCAAGTAAGTACGATTGATCTGCGACCTTGGTCAGAGGGTCTGTCTGGCTCAAGCGACGGAACGCCTTGTAGTCTTTGTCGTCCTCCGCGATTTCATCGTGGGTTCCGATCCAACCACCACCCGGCATCGGCGCATGAATCGTGCCTATAAGCGTTCCCGTCTTGAGCTTGAAATAGCTGCGAACCGTTTCGCCCGCTTCCAGCCGTTGACGCAGCTGCGTTATATGTGCCTCGACATCCCCTTCAAAATCGCCGCGCAGCTTTTCCGCATGCAGCAAAGTCTGGATCGCTACCCCGTGGCGAACCTCGCCATCCGGCTTGCTGAAAATGTCGACATAGCGCTGATTCCAGATTTGCAGGTGGCCCGCCGCATCGAAAACGCTGACACCCTGCTTCATGTTCGCAAAGGTCGCCTCCAGTTCTGCGGTTTTCTTTTTCGCACGCTGCGCGTTGTCACGCAGCTGCTGCTCCAGCTGCTTGCGTAAACTGATATCGTCAAGTGTGGTCAGCAAACCGCCGTCCGGCAGGGATATAGCTTTGATTTCGTGAACCGTTCCGTCTGCAAGTGCACGTTCATAGATGACGACCTCTCTCTGCGCAAAACGATCGATCGTCTTTGCAACGGCGGCGTCCAGGGCATCACCAGTCAGTCCCTCCCGGCTCGCGTTGCGGGAAACCATTGAATGCAATGTCGGACCTGCTCGCATGAAGTCGTCATCAATGCCCAAGAGCTCCTTCATGCCAGTGTTGATCAACGTCAGGTTTCGGCGAGCGTCAAAAAGCGCAACGCCGCCCGGGAAGTTCTCGAACACGGCTTCCATCACTGCGCCTTGGGTTTTCAACTCAGTGACGTCTGCAAAAAAGTCTGCGCGATACGATGACGGCGTGATCATGGAACTTGTCTGAAGCCAACGGCTATCGTCGAGCTGATCAATATGGCTCACCGAACCACCAAAGAAGTCGGAGGCACGATCCTCGACCCAGGCTTCGCGCACATCCTCATCGTCTTCCACGTCCGCGATGCGACCTGAAACCAGATTGCGCGACAGCACATCACGGTAGGTTTCCGCGGCGCCGCTGGGCAACTTCCCTTCCATAAACGCCACACGATAAGCACCATTTGCCATCACCATGCGGTCGTCCTGATCATACACAGCGATGCCATTGGGAATGGCCTCAAAAGCCTCGTTCAAAATGTCTTCGCTGCGCTTTTTCGCGGTAATATCCTCAACGGAAATGACCAGACCAACGAACTTCTTGTCTTCACGGCTAATCAAAGGTTCTGAACGGCATCTGAGCCACTTGCGTGTCAGATCATCGCCAACCTTCGCCTGCAGGGTCAGGCTCTTGGACTGCTTGAGAATGAGAAGACCCGACAAGAGATTGTAGTCGTCATATACTTTTTCCTGATCAAAAAGCGCATGCATGTCTGCCGGCTCGACGATACACGGAATGTCTTCAAGGTGGGTCATTTCAGCGTAGATCGTTGGACACTCGAAAATTGTCTCTGCTGCTGCGTTGTGCCAACGAACGATGCCCTCGCCGTCGACCACCAAGATGCCCTCAGACAACGCATTCAGTGTTGACCGATAGAGCCTCTGGGATCTGTCGATTTCCGTTTCAGCAGAGCGGCGCGCGCTGACATCCATGATGGATCCCACAAGGAGAAGCTCGCCATCATCACCAAAAACCGGCTGGCAAATGGATGCGACCCAGATACGTCTGCCTGTCGCCGTTTGGATCGGGAGATCAAATTTCCATCCAGTTCCCGATGCAACTGCCTCACGAAACGCTGTCTGCAGGCTTTTGCGATAGGCTGGATCGCACATGTCGAACCATTCCTGCAGGCTAGGTGAATAGCCGGGAGGCCGGTCATGAATGCGGCAGGCCTGCTCAGTCCAGAAAATCTTTTGCGAGGCAGGTTCAATCTCCCAGCCGCCAACCCCTGCCAATTCTGTGACATAGTCGAAGTGCTCGCACTGCCTCTCGCTACGCTCCAGTGTTTCGAGCGCCATTGATGTCCTGTTTCTGGCCTGCAGCAGAGAGCTTGCAACCGTTGCAAAATCCAATAACAAAGATAAATCAATATTATCTGACGTCTTTTTTGCGTAAGACATGAGAGCAAGAACGCCCGCATTCGTCGCATGTCCTACCTCGCTGGCTGCGACGTTGAAACCAGTCAGAAATACGGTTTGCGCCTTAGCGCATTGCGTCTCTTCACAGGTGGGGAAATACGCCGCGATCTCGGCGCTGTCGTTTATGAGGCGCGTTTCTCCAGCCTCGATGGAAATCGCAGAAACATCGAAATCAGAAACAAGCGGGTTTGCATTCCCCAATTGTACGAGCTTAGCCGCAAAGTGTTCGCCTTCCCGCAGAAACACGGCCCCTGCTTCGCAACCTGCCAGTTTCATAGCTGCGTTAAGGATCCGCTCGAGCCCAATCACGCATGGGTCTGCACCAGAGCGCTCGTCGAATTGCGTCGCTTGTGTGCGTTCCCTGCTGTCTGAATAGGCCAGCACCACGTATCGAAACCTCGCCTCTATACAACTACAGATGGATAGTACGCAGTATTCAGCTAACGCATGGTAACCAAAACAAAGTCTATGTCGATTTTTCAATAGGAAACAAAAGGAAAATATTATCCGCAATAATTACAATGATTACATACTCAAGCAATTGAAAACACATTACAACGCGACACAAGAGCGCCATAGATGTTAAGCAAATCATAACAATATCACGCAGATTTGCGATTTAAATCACACATCAGATACCAATTGTGGTGCAATAATGGCTTAAGCGTGACAGAAACCGAGTGGGTTGGACAAGAAAACAAGCAACCTTGAAACCTTAATCGACTGCGCGCGTTGAAAGGATGTATCTGCCCCAGGAGGCACACATGCACCGCATTATGGAAATCACGCGCCCAAGTGCGCTCATCACCGCCCTTTGCACGGCTCTGCTGATTCTTGGGCTGGCCGCACAGAGCCAAAAGGCATCTGCGTCACCGCTGCCGCAGGAAACCGTGACGCTGGAAGAAGATCAGCTGGCGGTAACCGTCGCATCGGCCAGCACGGAGCAAGTTGACCCTCTTAACAGCGACCTGACCATATGGGTCGGCGAGATCGAGTTGTTCGGACGCGACACCATCTGGGTCGAGCTCATCGACAGTTATGGAGAGGTCATCTACGATTCAGAAGTCCGTCCAAACGAAACACACCTGTTACCCGACGGCCGCGCTGTTGTAGTGCGTTCAGTCGACCCTGCAACGCGTATCGCCAAATCCGACGAGAGCCGGCTTGAGATCGAGGGTCAGATCATGGTGACGCGCCGGATCGTCGAAGATGGGCAAGAGAGCACGTCAGTAGAATTTGTCGAAGCTGCGCCTGAAAAAAAGAGCACACCGTTACTGGAAATGGCTGCGGTCGGGCAGAGAATCTGGACGACAGTCCTCACCTTTTTCGACACAGCCGTCGCTCAGTTTGAAGTTGCCTGGTCTTGGCTGGTCGACACCATCCGCGTCTGAAACATATGCCTTTGCTGGCGTTACCAAATCGGCTCGACGCCGCGTCGGGCCGATTTTTTTATTGTTTTCAATAGCTAGTTCTCTTGAAAGGTGATCCGTTTAAAACCAAGCCCCGTAGATCCAACACAAGACAGATCAGGCCACTTCCCGGGTGGTCGAAAGAAAAGGATTTGCCATGCGGATCGCCGTCATCGGCTCTGGCATTGCCGGAAATAGTGCCGCTTGGGCACTCAGTAACGATCACCACGTCGTCCTCTACGAAAAGCGAATTCGCCCGGGCGGGCATAGCGCGACGGTCGACGTGGACTATGACGGCACGAAGATCGCAGTCGACACCGGTTTCATTGTCTACAACGAACTCAATTATCCCAATTTCACCGCCCTGCTCGACCACCTTCAGATCGAGACAGAGTCAAGCGATATGAGCTTTGCCCTCTCCTCTCGTGGTGGCCGCCAGGAATGGTCCGGCCAGACGCTGAATACGGTTTTCGCCAAGCGCAGCAACCTGCTGTCGCCCCGCTTCCTGTGGATGCTGCGAGACATCTTCCGCTTCAATAAGGCCTGCGCCGCGGACAACGCAGCAGGAAGGCTCGATGGCCTATCTCTCGGCCAATACCTTGAGCTTGGCGGCTACTCGAAAGCCTTCACTAACGACTACCTTTTGCCTATGGGCGCCGCCATCTGGTCCACCCCTCTCGAGGATGTTCAGGACTATCCGGCAGAGAGCTTCGTCAGCTTTTTCGAGAACCATCGGCTGATCAATTTTGACAGACCGATCTGGCGCACGATTTCAGGTGGAAGCCGAAACTATGTCTCAAAGCTTCTCGCCCCGCTTGCTGGCCAGATCCGCTACGGCGCCATGGTGACGGACATCCGCCGCGAGAACGGCAAAGTGCATGTCCAGGACAGCACCGGCCAGAGCGAGCTGTTCGATCAGGTCATCCTCGCAAGCCACACGGATCAGGCATTGTCCATGCTTTCGGATGCCTCAAACCGTGAGCGCGAACTTCTGAGCGCCATCCGCTACCGTCCAAATAATGTCTATCTGCACCGCGACGAAAGACTGATGCCCTTGAGAAAGTCCGTGTGGTCGTCATGGAACTACATGGCGGATAACAATCCGGACTCTCGCCGGGAAGTAACAGTCAGCTACTGGATGAACAAGCTCCAGAACATCGACCGGAGCAAGCCGCTGTTCGTAACCCTGAACCCTCCCAAACCTCCAAAAGACGATCTGACTTTCGCCCATTTTGTCTATGATCATCCGCAGTTTGATGCGGCAGCCATCAACGCACAGAAAAACCTGGATGACATCCAGGGCGTCAACAACACCTGGTTCTGCGGCGCATGGGCCGGGCACGGATTCCACGAGGACGGCCTTTCGGCAGGGCTTTCCGTGGCACGGCGCCTGGGCGCAAGCTTGCCCTGGGAAACCCGCGCAGACCCAATGCCGGTCATGGAAGCTGCCGAATGACGCGGCAAACAGCGACAAGTATGGAAGCAAACGGTCCACCGCCTAATGCTGCGGCCTGCCTTTACAGCGGTTCCGTGATGCATGCGCGGATGAAGCCCGTAGCACACCGGTTCAACTATGATGTGTTTTCGCTGCTCATAGATCTGGACCGGCTGCAGGACGCCAAATGTCTCTCACCGTTGTTTTCCATTCGCCGCTTCAATCTGGTCTCGTTCCATCCGAAAGATCACGGACCGCGAGACGGCTCGGATCTAAGACAGCATGTGGATGGGCTTCTTGAAGCCCAAGGGCTCAAGCGCCCCAGCAAAGTGCTGCTGCTGGCCTATCCGCGCATTCTCGGAACGGTCTTCAATCCGCTCGCCGTCTACTATGCCTATGACGAAACTGATGCGCTTGTCGCCGTGGTCTACGAAGTACGCAACACATTCGGCGATCTCCACCAGTACGTGGCGCCCGTCCGTGAAGGCCAACTAAGCTCGGCCGGCCTGCGCCAGGATCAGGAAAAGCTGTTTTATGTCTCCCCCTTCATCGACATGGATCAGCACTATCATTTTCGCCTAATGCCTCCCGGAAAATCCGTGAGGATCAGGATCCTTGAAACTGATGACGAAGGCCCGCTTTTGTCTGCCACTTTCAGCGGCGATCGCAAGCCCCTCACCTCCTCTGTCCTCCTGAAACTCTGCATCAGGATTCCGCTTCTGACCGCAAAGGTCGTCGGCGGGATCCATTGGCAGGCCTTTAAAATTTGGCGCAAGCGTGTACGATTTTATCCAAGGCCTGCGCCGGGAGCTTCAAGGCAATCTTCTTCCGATCACCCGAGCGGCCCGCTGGCGGCTGGATAAGTTTGCGTGTTTTCAACAAGGTAGAGCCCGAGGGTTTCACCATGAATCAAGTCGTTATTGTTAGCCGCGACAACGCAAAACAAGCAATGTCCGGCATTCCCCGCATGGCGCGAATGGGCTTCAAAATACTGATGAAGCTCCAGATCGGCTCGTTGCTGGTCACCGTCCCCGATGGGCGGCAGTATCTCTTCAAAGGCACGGAGCCTGGGCCCACGGCCGAAGTCATGATCCACGACTGGAAGTTCGTGAACATGGTGCTTCAGGGCGGTGATGTTGGCGTTGGAGAAGCCTTCATGGCCGGCTACTGGTCATCACCAGACACCACCACCTTTTTGGAACTCTTCTGCATAAACCGGGATGCAACGCTCGAAGCGCTGAAGGGAAAGCCATTCGTCCGGTTAGTCCTGGGCATCAGGCATTGGCTCAACGCCAACACCCGCAAAGGGTCGCAGCGCAATATCTCGGCGCATTATGATCTGGGAAATGCCTTCTACAAGGAATGGCTCGATCCTTCGATGACCTATTCCTCGGCCATCTTCGATGAGCGGACCAATGATCTCGAGGCAGCTCAGAAACTGAAATATGCCTCTCTGGTGCGTGAGACTGACATCCAGTCAGGTCATGACGTGCTCGAGATCGGCTGCGGCTGGGGCGGTTTTGCCGAGTTCGTCGGCAAGGAAGTGGGCGCCAACGTCAAGGCTCTGACCATTTCACGCGAGCAATATGACTATGCTCGCGAGCGAATCTTCAAGGCTGGCCTCAACGAAAAGGTCAACGTCGTCTTTCAAGACTATCGCGACGAGCGCAGCACATTTGACCGCATTGCCTCTATCGAGATGTTTGAAGCCGTCGGAGAGCGCTATTGGCCGACGTATTTTCAGCAGCTGTCAGCCTGCCTGAAGCCGGGCGGTCGCGCCGGGCTTCAAATCATCACAATCCAGGACCGGATGTTCGAGGACTACCGCAGCAGCCCGGACTTCATACAACGCCACATTTTCCCCGGCGGCATGCTGCCCCCCCCTGGAAAGCTCGCCGAGATCAGTAAGCATCTCGGGCTAAACCTCGAGGAGCAAAAGATATTCGGTCAGGACTACGCAAGGACACTCGCGGAATGGCGCATGCGGTTCCGGGAAGCCTGGCCCCGTATCAGCCCTCTCGGCTTTGACGAGCGGTTCAAGCGGCTCTGGGAATTCTATCTTCACTACTGTGAAGCCGGCTTCCGATCCGGGAATATTGACGTGCGCCAGATGGTCTATGTCAAGAACAGCTAAAGGCGTTCCGGCGAAGAACTTCGCCGGCCGCCGTAACTACGGCTTAGGTCTTGTCCCAGCCTGTTGAGCGGGAAACCAGCTTGAAGTAAAGAGAATAAGGCAGTATCCGCAGCAACTTGAGCTGCCTTACGAAGGCTCTCGGAAATGCAATCTCGAACCGTTTCGGGTCCACAAGACCCTTTCGGATCTCACTGACGGCCTCATCTACGGTCACCAGATGCGGCATCGGGAACGGGTTGTCAGCTGTCGCCGGCGTGTCGACAAAGCCGGGATTGATCACCTGCATCCGGATACCCGCTTTATCGAGGTCAAACTTCAGGGCTTCAGCCATGTTGATCAACGCCGCTTTCGTCGCCCCATAAGCGGCAGAGGTCGGAAGACCACGGTAGCCGGCAACTGAAGAGACGATCGCAATCTGGCCCTGACCAGCTGCCTTCATTTTTGCGATGACGGGAAGGACGACATTGACCGTCCCGCTCAGATTGACATCAATAGTGGTCTGCCACTCCTGCCGATCACCGTCGAGCCCGTCCTGCGGCATGTAAACACCCGCATTGGCCACCAGAAGCGCCAAGGGTCCGAGTGCCTCCGTGATTGCATCACAGAGCGTCTCCATATCGTCGGCTTGCGAAACATCGCCAGGAAACGCCATGATATGGCCAGCAAGCCCCTCCGCAGCTTCTGCGAGATCTGCAAGTTTGTCAGCAGAGCGCGCCGTAACCGCAACTTTCCAGCCACCAGCGGCAAGAGACAAAGCAAGCGCACGACCAATCCCCGAACTTGCGCCGGTGATCCAGGCACACCCGTCTGCGGACTGCGCTACATACTCTGTCGTCATGAAAAACTCCTCGCGGTTCGCATGATCTACGCAGCAAACCCCGGGAGCGGATTGATTTTAGACCGAGAAAGATGTCAGCGCATGAACGGCGCGAAAAACCTGCCGACAGGACCCGTGAGGCGCAAACTTCCTTCAGTCACAGCGAAACAGATGCAATCCTCGCCCTCATCGGCGATAGGCTTGTGATCTACTTCCTGATCGGCAAAGGCGATATCACCCCGTTCGAAATGACCATCGGAATCCTTGAAGCCACCTTGAAGAACCAGCGTCAGCTCAGTGCCCTCATGGGTGTGAGAGGGCATTGCACGCCCCGCCCGCACCCAAAGCAGAGAAGCCACACAGCCGTCTATTTCGCCGAACTTGCATTCCTTCACGCCCGGAAGCAGCGTTTTCCAGGCGACGCCATCCAGGGAGCCGCCGACAATACGTCTCAGGCTTTCCGGCAAACGCGGATCACGGCTTTCGTTGACATTGCCGGTTGCCGGAGAAGCCGTATCGACCGAAATTGGCTCGGATGCAAAAATCGCGGCCAACGCATCATCCCGATCAGACAGGGCAACCGGTTGCGCTTCCTCGATACCAAGACCTGCCAGCGCTTCGAGCGATGCAACATAGTCTCGGTTGTCGTCGGACAGCTCCAAATGCGCCCCGACAAGGGCTTGAGCCGGCTCAGCCAGGGTACCCGCGGCGAAGCCCGCCAGCAGCTCATCCAGACCGGTGACATTTTTTTCCATGCAGTCGCTCATAGGGCTCCCGTAGGCAGGAAATAGAAATACTTCTCCCGCTTACGAAGCATCAAAAGGATCGGATCACTGAGCTCAGCACTATTTTCGATGAACAGGCAGAGCTTTACCCGCGCACATTAGAACGAAGTTCCGCCGTTTTTCAACCAATTCAAGGCTGTGCAAGGCGCTGACGCTTGATCGGCAGAGAAAGGAACACTAGCTTCGCATCAACATGAGGCCCGTGCCCTTCAGGGACGGAACACTCTATCAAAAGATTCAATGGGGACCGCCCTGAAATGACCGTGTGCAAATCCGTCGTCGACGCCATCGGCAATACGCCTCTGATCCGCCTCAACGCTCTTTCCGAAGAGACCGGTTGCGAGATTTTCGGCAAGGCTGAATTCATGAACCCGGGCCAGTCGGTCAAGGACCGCCCCGCCCGGCAGATGATTTTGGAAGCCGAGGCCAGAGGCGAGTTGAAGCCAGGCGGGCTGATTGTTGAAGGTACCGCGGGCAACACGGGCATCGGCCTGGCTCTCGTGGCCAGCGCAAGGGGCTATCACACCGTCATTGTGATCCCCGAGACGCAGACCCAGGAAAAGAAGGACATGCTGCGCATGTGCGGCGCGGAGCTGATCGAAGTGCCCGCCAAGCCCTTCAAGGATCCGAACAACTATCAGCATGTAGCGCGCAGGCTTGCTGAAGAACTTGCTGCCAACGAACCAAACGGCGTCCTTTTCGCTGACCAGTGGAACAACCTGGACAACCGCAAGGCGCATTACCTGACCACCGGTCCGGAAATTCTCAAACAGACAGATGGCAAGATCGACGGTTTCATTTGCGCTGTGGGATCCGGCGGAACGCTCGCCGGTGTCTCCACATATCTGCGCGAACAAAAGCACGGCATAACCATCGGCTGCGCTGATCCGCTGGGCGCTGGCATGTATCACCTCTTCAAGGATGGCGAGGCAAAGGCCACGGATGGAGGCTCCATCGCCGAGGGCATCGGCCTTGGGCGCTCGACACCGATCATCGGCGACATCAAGGTCGAGCATCCCTATGCGATCCCGGACGAAGAAGCACTTCCGCTGGTTTTCGATCTGGCCGAACATGAAGGCTTGCTGCTTGGCGGCTCCTCCGCAATCAATCTGGCAGGCGCGCGCCGTTTGGCCAAGGACATGGGCCCAGGCCACACCATCGTGACGATCCTGTGTGACCACGGCACAAGAAGCCAATCCAAGCTCTACAATCCAACCTTCCTCAACTCCAAGAACCTCCCGATTCCCGGTTGGCTGGAACGCGAGGGCAAACTGAAAGCGCCTCTCGTCTGACGCGAGAAGGTAGCAAGGAGACAGAATGAACCCGACGGCGGACGGGAGTACCGTTGAGGCGGTTGCCAAGGACGTGGCAACCGACGCTGTGGTTCTGGACACATTGGCCAACAACCTCGGCATCGTCGCATTCATTGCTGTCTGCTTCTACATCGCGGCAGCCATCTGCGCCGTGCGGGAGATCATGAACAGCCGGACTGCCCAGGGATCGATTGCCTGGCTTCTGTCCATGTTCTTTCTGCCTTTTGTCACCGTCCCGCTTTATCTGGTGTTGGGCTGGCGTTCCTTCGCCGACTACGCCAAGGTGCAGGAGCTGCTTGGGCGAACGGCCCGCAGTCAAACTGCCGAAACGCTCAAACTGAGTGATCAGGAAGGGACGCGGCACTGGCCTGTCCTGTCCAAAGTCGCTGGCGTTCCCTTCCTTGCAGGCAACGCGGTCGACCTCCTGATCGACGGCGATGCAACCTTCTCCTCGATCCTGGAAGGCATCCGGAACGCAAAACACACGATCCTTGTCCAGTTCTTCATTATCAAGGACGACAGGATTGGCCGCGACTTCGCTGATGCTTTGATCGAGCGGGCGCAGGCGGGTCTCACGATCTTCGTTCTCTATGACGAGATTGGCAGCAACGCCCTGCCGAGAAGCTACCTCGACCGCCTGCGGGACGCGGGAATCAAGGTCAGCGGCTTTAACGAGACCCACAAGTACCTGCGCTTCCTGGGCCCGATGCGGCTCAATTACCGCAACCACCGAAAGGTCGTCGTCACCGACTTCGAACATGCCTGGGTTGGCGGACTGAACGTCGGCGATGAGTATCTCGGCAGGTCAAAGACGTTCGGCCATTGGCGCGATACCCATGTGAAGGTATCCGGTCCTGCAGCCGTTGCCTGTGCCCTGTCAGTCACCGAGGACTGGCAGTGGGCCAACAACACCAAGATTTCTCTCGACCGCATCACGGAGTTCGACAAGCCCGGAGACGAATCCGTTCTGGTCATGCCGACCGGCCCGGCCGATGATCTAGAAGAATGCGCCATCGCCTTTGCCGAAGCGGCAGCCCGTGCCCGCAAGCGTCTTTGGATCACCTCTCCCTACTTCGTGCCATCCATAGATGTGGTTACCTCACTCTATGCAGCCTCCATGCGCGGCGTTGATGTAAGGATCCTTCTTCCGGAAAAGGCCGATCACACCACGGTCTGGCTCGCAAGCCACGCCCATGCGGACGAGATGGTGGCGAGAGGCGTGAAGATCTTCCGCTACACTGAAGGCTTCCTGCACCAGAAGGTAAGCCTTGTCGATGATGACCTAGCTTCTGTCGGAACAGTCAACTTCGACAACCGATCCTTCCGGATCAACTTCGAAATCACGCTCTGGTTCACCCATCAGAGAACGATCGAAAAAATCGCGGCGATGCTCGAGAAGGACTTCGCTGGCGCGCGACAGACCGGGCCCGATGACCTGGCCAACAGGAGCTATGCCTTCAGAGTCCTGGCACAGGGCGCAAGACTGCTCTCACCAATCCTGTAGCAGACTTTGGGAGACGCTTTCTGCTTGGCACAGCCTCTTGGCAGGCGTTACAAGCAAGGGTCTTACAAGCTTTCGAATGGGCCCGACAATGTCATTCCTTCCCGATCTGACTGTCCTCATCGCCTTCACTGCGGCGGCCTGTGTGCTGATCATCACACCAGGGCCGGACATGACCCTGTTCATGGGCAAGACGCTTGCACAGGGGCGGAAAGCCGGCGTTGCAGCTGTTCTGGGCGCGACGGCGGGCATCATCATTCACTCCGTTCTGGCAGCTCTTGGCGTCTCCGCCCTGCTTGCCGCGTCAGAAACGGCGTTTTCCATACTCAAGGTTGTCGGTGCAGCCTACCTGATCTGGCTCGCCTATCAGGCCATTCGCAACGGATCCTCCCTGACCATAGATCAAACGACGGTAAAGGCGCAGCCACTGGCTCGCGTCTGGCTGCAGGGTTTGGGGATCAACCTGTTGAACCCGAAGATTGCACTCTTCTTCATTACGTTCCTGCCCCAGTTTGTTAGTCCAACGGACCCAGGCGCCACCGGCAAGCTTCTGTTTCTCGGTTTTTATTTCGTCGCCCTGGGCTTTCCGGCCTGTCTTGCGATGGTCTTTGGCGCCAGCGCCTTTTCCAGCTTCCTGAAAGCATCCCCCAAAGCCATGCGTGCCTTTGACTGGGCCTTCGCCGGGATCATGGGCACATTTGCGCTGAAGCTCCTAGCCGCCAAGGCAGCCTCCAACTGAGGCACTCAACAAGTTACTTCAAATGGTCTGGAACATGGCGATGCAGCCTTGCAACCGCCCGCGATCATTGGTGAACTCACACCATCAATTCATATCGATTTGGGAGACACCAATGACCACCGCCCTGTTTCGCGACGATGCCTATCTGAAGACCTGCGAAGCAAGCGTTGTTGAGGTCAATGAACGAGGCGGCATCGTTCTGGACCAGACGATTTTCTATGCTACCGGCGGCGGCCAACCCGGAGACACGGGACAACTCCGCTTTGCAGATGGAAGCGAGATCCAGATTGCAACCACGGTCTATGGAGACGACAAGACAACAATTGTCCACGTCCCTGCCGAAGCTCAAACCCTCCCCGAGGCCGGGGCGCTCGTCACCATGGAACTTGATTGGGCGCGCCGCTACCGCCTGATGCGGATGCACACGGCCCTGCATCTGCTGTCGGTTGCCCTTCCCTACCCTGTGACCGGTGGTCAGATCGGCGATGGCGACGGCCGGCTGGACTTCGATATGGGCGACGCTGTTCTCGAAAAGGATGCGGTCGCCATCGCCATCAACGAGCTGGCATCGGGCAACCACGTCATCACATCGGAATGGATCACCGATGAAGAGCTCGACGCCAACCCGGGCCTGGTCAAGACCATGAGCGTAAAGCCGCCACGTGGATCAGGAAAGGTTCGGCTCGTCCGCATTGGCGATGATGTTGATCTCCAGCCATGCGGCGGCACCCATGTGGCCAATACATCCGAAATCGGACAGCTCGAACTCGGGAAGTCGGAAAAGAAGGGCAAGCAGAATCGCAGGGTTCGCATTCGCCTCGCAGACTGATCGCCCGTTCAACGCAAGCTTTTGAGGAAACCATAGATGTCCAGCACACCCCTCGTTTCGACCGACTGGCTCGCCGACCACCTGACGTCACCCGACCTCGTTGTGGTCGACGGCTCCTGGTACCTGCCGCAGATGGGGCGTGATGCTGAGAAAGAGTATCAGCAGGGACACATTCCCGGCGCTGTTCGCTTTGACATAGACGCCATAAGCGATCCAAGTTCCGGCCTGCCCCACACCCTGCCCCAACCGCACGTGTTTGCCTCCAAGGTTCGCAAACTTGGCATCGGCGATGGCCAGACCATCGTGGTCTATGACGGCATCGGTTTCTTTTCGGCGCCTCGTGTTTGGTGGATGTTTAAGATCATGGGTGTCAAGGAGGTCTATGTCCTCGACGGCGGCATGAAGAAATGGCGCGCGGAAGACAGAGCGCTTGAAGAAGGCGACGTCCTGCGCCCCGAACGGCATTTCACTGCACGCATGGACAACGGGCTTTTGGCAGACATCGACGATATACGCCGCTTTTCGGAGGATGGCTCCTCACAAATACTCGATGCACGCCCTGCTGACAGGTTTACTGGAGAAGCTGCAGAACCACGTGCTGGCATGCGCTCTGGCCATATGCCAGGCGCCTACAATCGTCCCTTCATGACTCTCATGAATGAGGACGGCACCCTGAAGTCCCAAAGCGAGCTGAAAGAGCTTTTCAAAGCGTCAGGTCTTGACCTGTCCCAGCCGGTGACAACCACATGTGGCTCTGGCGTCACCGCCGCAGTGCTGACACTTGGACTGGAAATCGCCGGAGCAAGGGACCTGAGGCTCTATGACGGATCGTGGAGCGAATGGGGCGGCCGGGACGACACAAAAGTCGTCACCGGCAGCTAGGTCTCAGTCGGCATAAACGAAGCGCCCGACTTCCATGCCTTGACCATCAAGCAGGAGCAGCGCGCCTTCTGCGGGCAGCTTCTTGAAGTCACGCGTCGCATTAAGTGCTTTCAGGAACGCTTTCTCCTGGTTCAGAACTTCTGGCGGGCAAGCTTTCCGCGTGACGGAAAGTGGTCCGATCCGGATGTTCCGTCCTTCGGTGCGCAATGGGCCAAAGATCTGATTGCAGCCACCGTTGCCGTCAACGGTGCCCGCTTCCTCAAATTCGAGCAGAGCCAAAACATCTGCTACGACCGGAACACCGTCGATGGTCTCGGCTTTCCAGTTACCAAGAAGGTCCAGCGGAACTTCCACGTCCTGTGCATGGGCGCGAGCGCTGGGAAAAGCGCCAACAGCAGAAACGAGACAGGCGAACATCAACCACCTCAAGCGAAAACACTTCCTCATAAATCGACCCTCTTTGACCGTTGCCGTTGCCGTTGCGGAAACAGTGCATCAAGGCAAATAACGTCAGGTAAACAAAAGGGCCGGTGTTTCCACCAGCCCTTAAGTCTTGTGAAAGGATCCGCGATCAGTGATGCAGGATCTGGCTCAGGAAGAGCTTCGTCCGCTCATGCTGCGGGTTGGTAAAGAAGGCTTCCGGCTCGTTCTGCTCAACGATCTGCCCCGCATCCATGAAGATGACACGGTTGGCCACCTTGCGGGCAAAACCCATCTCGTGTGTGACGCAAACCATAGTCATGCCTTCTTCAGCAAGACCAACCATAACGTCGAGCACTTCCTTGATCATCTCAGGATCAAGCGCCGAGGTCGGCTCATCGAACAGCATGATCTTCGGGCTCATGCAGAGCGAACGAGCGATTGCCACGCGTTGTTGCTGACCGCCGGAAAGTTGACCGGGATACTTGCCTGCCTGCTCGGGGATCTTCACCCGTTCCAAATAGTGCATCGCGATCTCTTCAGCTTCCTTCTTCGGCATCTTGCGAACCCAGATCGGTGCAAGCGTGCAGTTTTCCAGAATTGTGAGGTGCGGGAACAGGTTGAAGTGCTGGAAGCACATTCCGACTTCGCGGCGGATCTCATCGATCTTTTTCAAATCGTTGGTCAGCTCGTTGCCATCGACAATGATCTGTCCGTCCTGATGTTCCTCGAGACGGTTAATGCACCGGATCATCGTGGACTTGCCGGAGCCGGACGGGCCGCAAACGACGATGCGCTCGCCCTTCATCACCTTAAGATTAATGTCGCGAAGAACATGGAAGTCGCCATACCACTTGTTCATGCTTTTGATCTCCACGGCCACTTCCGTGTCCGAGATCTGCATGCGCGACCGGTCTGCTGCGAGTTCTTCAGCGTTTACAGCGTTTTCTGACATGTGTTGTCTCCAAATATGACGTCTGCCGGGGCGGCTTTGCGCTCGCCCCGGGGTGCCGAAGAACGGCTAGCGTTTATGACCGGTGTGCAGCTTGTTCTCCATGAAAATGGAGTACCGCGACATGCCGAAGCAGAAGACAAAGAACACGATCGCAGCAAAGAGATAGCCCGTGTGTCCTTGTGTGGGTGTCGACCAGTTCGGATCGGAGAAGGACGACTGGATTTGGCCCAGAAGGTCGAACATGCCGACAATCAGAACCAGAGTCGTGTCCTTGAACAGACCGATGAACGTATTGACGATGCCCGGGATCACCAGCTTGAGCGCCTGCGGCAGAATGATGAGCCCCATCATCGGCCAGAAGCGTAAGCCGAGAGCCATAGCGCCTTCGTACTGCCCCTTCGGGATGGCCTGGAGGCCGCCACGCACGACTTCCGCCATATAGGCCGCGGAAAACAGCGTCACGCCAATCAGAACCCGAAGCAGCTTGTCGAAGGTCACGCCCTCCGGCAGGAACAGCGGCAACATCACCGAAGACATGAACAGCACGGTGATCAAGGGCACGCCGCGCCAGAACTCGATGAAGATCACCGACACCATCTTGATGATTGGCATGTTTGAACGTCGCCCCAAAGCCAGCGCGATGCCGAGCGGAAGAGACGCGACGATCCCGGTGACCGCAATCACAAGCGTGACCAACAGGCCGCCCCAACGCGCAGTCTCCACGATCGGCAACACAACGGTGCCACCAAACTCCAGCCCGGTGAGCAGGAAGTATGAGATGATCGGGAAGACCACCAGGAACAAGAGCGCGTTTATTCCCTTGTAAGGAGCACTCGGCATCAGCAAAGGCACGAGCAAAAGCACGAACAATGCATAGACGATGTTGACCCGGTAGATTTCCTCGGTCGGATACCGGCCGTAGATAAACTGCGGCAAGTAGTCGATCACATAAGCCCAGCAGGCACCTGCATGTCCCGCCCCTTCAGCGGCAAGACATGCTGTCCGGTCGCTACCGGTCCAGACCGCATCGATGATGGCGAACTGAACGAAAGGCATGATCAACGAATAGGCGATCAGGAGCCCGATGACAGTCAAGACGGTGTTGCCGATGGAGGAGAACAGGTTCTGTCTCATCCAGCCGACAACGCCAGAGGTGGAAATTGGCGCCGCAAGCTTCGGCGCTTCTTCCGTTCGAATCTGGAAAATATCTGCGTTTGCCATGGTGCTGCCCTACCGTTCCACGAGCGCCATGCGCTGGTTGTACCAATTCATGAAGGCGGAAGTCAGCAGACTGAGTGTCAGATAGACAAACATCCAGATGCCGATGATCTCGATCGCCTGACCGGTCTGGTTGAGCACCGTTCCGCCCACGGACACGAGATCCGGAAAAGCAATGGCGACTGCAAGAGACGAGTTTTTGGTCAGGTTGAGATACTGACTTGTTAGCGGTGGAATGATCACGCGCATCGCCTGTGGGATAATCACAAGACGCAGTGTCGGACCATTGCGAAGTCCCAACGCGTGTGCCGCCTCGCTCTGACCATGACTAACGGCCTGGATGCCCGCACGCACGATCTCGGCAATGAAAGCCGCCGTATAGATCGAGAGCGCAAGGGTCAGCGCCAGGAATTCAGGGATCAGGTTGAAGCCCGAGCCGAGCGTGAAGCCGCGGCGAAGCATTGGTCCCGTTTCGACGAACTCCGGATAGTTGAAGTGCATCGGCATGCCGGCGAAGAGATAGGCGATCAACGGCAAACCAATGATCATGCCGATACCGGTCAGGAAGACTGGGAACTGCTGACCTGTCGCCTCTTGCCGCTTGCGTGACCAGCGGGCCACCGCGAAGGCAAGGACGATCGCCAGAACAAGGGCCCAGCCGATAATGCCAGAACCTTCTTCAAAAACCGGTTGCGGGCCACGGAGACCGGCGATGTTCAGATGGAAAGTATCGAACAGGAATGACCATTTGTCCCGTTTGCCCGGAACCGCGCGCAGAACCGCGAAATACCAGAAGAAGATCTGGAGCAGCAGTGGCACGTTACGGATAAGCTCCACGTAGCAATATGCCAGACGTGAGATCACCCAGTTGTTCGAAAGTCGCGCGATACCGACTACAAAGCCGATGATTGTCGCGAGAAAAATACCGATGACGGCGACAAGAAGCGTGTTGAAAAAGCCGACGATGATCGCCTGACCGTAGCTCGACGTCTCCGTGTAATCGACCAGCGCCTGAATGATCCCAAAACCAGCCGTATTTTGGAGAAATCCAAAACCGGAAGCAATGTTCTGGCGCTCCAGGTTTTCCACCGTGTTGCTTACGATGAACCAACCGAACGCCACAAGCGCGATGATAAGGGTAGCTTGATAGAAAAGCCCCCGCGCTTTTGGATCATTCAACAGCGAAGCACGCGCCGGCGCCCCCGCCGAGTCCTGCTCCTGAATTGACATATAACCTCGCCCGAGTTTGTGCCGCAGCATCATGGAAGCTTGTTGAAAGAGCACAATAGCTGCGGACAGAAGGCCACTCTCCTCTCAATTCCCCTGTCGACAGGAGCGGCCAAACCTCTGAAAGACTTTGCAGCTTTTTTGCTGCTTTTAAGTCATTTTGGATCTGGTTCCCGGCAGCAGGCTGCCGGGAACCGAAACACTAGCTCAGGAGGTCTTAGCGGACCGGCGGAGCGTAGAGGAAACCACCGTTGGACCACAGGGCGTTAACGCCACGTGCGATACCGAGCGGCGTATCTGGACCAACGTTTGCATCGAAGGATTCGCCGTAGTTGCCGACGCCTTTGATCACGTTGTAAGCCCAGTCGTTACCGAGGCCGATAGCTTCGCCGTACGCACCTTCAACACCGAGAAGACGCTTAACAGACGGGTTGTCCGAACCCTTCATGTCGTCAACGTTTGCAGAGGTCACGCCCATTTCTTCGGCGTTGATCATTGCGTTGAGGGTCCACTTAGCAATGTTGAACCACTGATCGTCGCCCTGACGGACAACCGGGCCGAGAGGCTCTTTGGAAATGATTTCCGGAAGAACCATGTGGTCGGCAGGGTTGGTGAGCTTCAAGCGCTGTGCGTAAAGACCGGAAGCGTCTGTGGTGTAAACGTCGCAGCGGCCGGCGTCGTATGCAGCAACAACTTCATCAGCCTTTTCGAAGGCGACGATTTCGTACGGCATGCTGTTGGCACGGAAGTAGTCGGCAACGTTCAGCTCGGTCGTGGTACCGGTGTTGGTGCAAACAGATGCGCCGGACAGTTCCAGAGCGGAGGTAACACCCAGGTCCTTGCGAACCATGAAGCCCTGACCGTCGTAGTAGTTCACGCCGGCAAAGTTCAGGCCGAGCTGCGTGTCACGGGACATCGTCCAAGTCGTGTTACGCGACAGGATATCGATCTCACCGGACTGCAGAGCAGTGAAACGCTCTTTAGCGGACAGCGGAGTGAACTTTACAGCGGACGCATCACCGAAAACAGCAGCAGCAACGCCGCGGCAGAGGTCAACGTCAAGACCAGTCCAGTTGCCCTGGGCATCCGGGTTGGAGAAACCAGGAAGACCCTGGCTCACGCCACACTGAACGAAGCCTTTGGCTTTTACGTCTTCAAGTGTGGTTGCATTTGCAGCCGACGCAGCAACGCCCATGGCAGCGCCGAGTACAAGCGGAAGGATTTTGTTAGACATGGATATGCAGCCTTTTGTTACCCATACTTTTTATACTTTCATTGGAAAGGCACGATGCTGCCCTGAACTCGCCACCGAACCGATCGAATGTTGCAATCGTTCAAGCAACTCATCTCCTCCGGGCAATCGCCCACCTTCCCAATACCGATATACGATGGCATTTGACGCAGCGGGTCAAGGGGTTGCAGATAACGTTCTAAGAGATTTCGGCGGCCGATTCATGAAATTGGTTACCGGCAAAATGCACAGAAGGTGAACATGACCAAAAATTCGACGCCTGCTGCCCTAAAAGCAGACACAGTCCTGACACACACTGGCCGCAAGCCGCAAGAGTTCTACGGTTTCGTGAACCCGCCGGTGGTTCATGCGTCAACGGTCTTGTTCCCAGATACGGCAACCTTGGAAAAGGGAGCACAACCCTACATTTATGGCCGCAGGGGCACACCAACGACCGAAGCGCTCGAGCATGCCCTCACTGAAATTGAAGGAGCAGCAGGTACCAAGCTTGCAACCTCGGGCCTCAACGCAATCGCCCTGGCATGCCTGTCCTGCCTGAAGTCAGGTGATCACGTATTGATCGCCGACACCTCGTATGGACCCACCCGGCATTTTGCCGACACTGTGCTGCCAAAATACAATATTGCCGTGGAATATTACGACCCCGCGCTGGCTGGAGACGTTAAAACGCTCTTCAAGGCCAATACGGCAGCGGTCTTTACAGAAGCACCCGGCTCCCTCACCTTCGAGATGCAGGACATACCAGCGATCGCAGAAGCAGCCAGATCAATCGGAGCGACGGTTCTGATGGACAACACCTGGGCCAGCCCGCTCTACTGCAAACCATTGGAGCTCGGCGTTGATCTGTCGATCCAGGCCGGAACCAAATACATCGTCGGCCATTCCGACGTTATGCTGGGCACGATCAGCGCGAGCGAGAAGGTATGGCCGGCACTTGACGCGCTTCACGGGGCCATGGGCATCCATATTGCCCCGGACGATGTCTATCTTGCCCTGCGCGGCCTCCGGACGCTCTCCGTACGGCTCGAGCGGCATATGAAGAACACACTGGAAGTAATCGACTGGCTGAAGACACGGGAAGAAGTCGGCGCAATCCGCTACCCGGCACTTGAGACTGATCCAGGCCATGCGCTGTGGAAACGGGATTTTTCTGGCGCAAGCGGTCTTTTCGCCTTCGATTTCAAAGCTGGAACGAGCACCACCCAGTCCAATGCCTTTTTCGACAATCTGACGCTCTTTGGGCTTGGCTATTCCTGGGGAGGTTTCGAGAGCCTGGCGATCCCGGTCAAGCTGAAAGGCAATCGGAGCGCAACGACCTATGATGCTGATCTGAAATCCGCACGGCTTCATATCGGATTGGAAGACCCTCAGGACCTCATCAAAGATCTTGGTCAGGCCCTCGACGCCGCGTTTTCGAGCTGAACAAAGCCTTCAAAGGCAGACTGCTATGCGAGAGATGATTTGAGGGCGGCCTCCTAGAACCTGCCCTCAGATCGTCGGATCGCGGCGCTTTTCCTTGAAGATCAGCCAGAGATTGCGGAAATAGATCACCAAACCGAGCCCCTGCCCCAAGATGATGATCGGCTCTTTCTTGATGACGCCATAGACGAACAGCATCACGCCGCCGGCGATCGAAAAGAACCAGAAGGCAATCGGCACGATCGAGCGCCCGACCCGCTCCGAGGCCATCCACTGCACAACAAAGCGCATCATGAACATCGCCTGTGCGGCGAGGCCGAAGAGCATCCAGAAGTCAAAATTCTCGATGAAGACCGTATAGAACCAATTAATCAGCTGATCCATCAGGTGTCAGTCCGTCTGTTACGATGTGTCGGTTTTACTCGGTCAATGCGCTGACGGTCGGGATTTTCTTACGGCGCCGACGAAGCCACCAGACACCCACGAGATCGAGAATGCCGATCAGCGCGCGGTCGAAAATGCCGTATTTCGAGGTGCCATGACGACGCTGGCGATCAAGAACATCCACATGCACCACTCCGAAACCTTCGCGGATCACAAGCGCAGGAAGAAAACGGTGCCAGCTGTCGAAGTAAGGCAGCTGAAGAAATATCTCGCGGCGCAAGGCCTTCAACCCGCAACCGCTGTCGCGCGTATTGTCTTTCAAGATCGCGCCGCGCACCTTGTTGGCAAACTTCGAGGCATAGCGCTTGGCCAGGCTCGCCTTGCGGCCAAGACGCTGACCGGCGGCAAGAGCGACGGATGGCCCGCCAGCAGAAAGCGCGTCCAGAAGCTGCGGAATATAGGCCGGGTTGTTTTCGCCATCGCCATCAATCGTCGCCACAACGTCGCCGCGGGCGTTTTGAACACCCGTGCGCACGGCACAGCTCTGGCCGCACGCTGTCCGATGACGGAAGGGGCGCAACCAGGGATTATCTGCCGCATAAGCCTTCAGCACTTCATCAGTGCCATCTGAAGATCCATCATCAATGACCAGAACCTCGAAGGTTCGGCCTTCCAGCGCATCGCGAATTTCGTCCAGCAAGATTGGCAGGTTTTCTGCTTCATCCTTTGCCGGCACGACCACGCTGACCTCAAGGTGGCCGGACGACGCGGCAAGCGCCTCGCTGTAGCTGCTACTCATCAGTGTCCCGTTTCATGTCAGATGCGGCCATGCCGTCGAATTCGGTCTCGTCGCGGTAGGCACGGCGGCGTCCTGTCACGGCGTACCAGACGGCACGGGCGCAAATCCGGGCAGAGTGTCGGCTGATGATCGGCTCGATCCGGCCGGTCTCGCTCAAGCAGAACCCGATTCTGCGCCGAGCCAGAGCCCGCGCTGTGAAGAAGGTGAAAGTCATACCGAGCAACGTGCCCGCAATGACATCGGAAGGGTAATGTGCGCCGACCATGATGCGGCTGAAAGCGACCCAGAAGGCGCTGACGATGATCAACCAGCGCCACGTCGGGAAGATCAGAGCCAGAGCGGTTGCGATCGCTCCGACAGTCGTCGAATGGCCCGACGGAAAACTTGTGTAGGATCCGTGAAGGGCCAAGAAATCAAATTCGACCGGACCGACCTGCTCATACAGTTTGGGCCGTGCGCGCCCCAGTGTCCATTTGAAGATGATGGCGAGGATGCCGGTCGCCGCAACTGTGTAGAAGACAAAGCCCGCATAGGTGAAGGCAGCGCCGACAGTCATGCGCAGGCGGAACGTCAGCTTAGACGCATCCAGCGCCAGAAGATAAAGACAAAGAAGGCCGCAAGACCATAAGATCCAGTGCGCCTTGCCAACATCGGTGAAGGCGTTGAAAGTCGACCAATATTCGCCGGGCAGCGAGCGCAGCCACGGATAGGTCGGAATATCAAGCGCAACGACCGCGACACCGACTGTCAGCAACAGGATCGCAAGAATGTCCTGGGGTCTTTGGCCAGGTCGCAGCGGATCTTGAAAGCGCTGAGCCCGATCCCGGCGATCGGCGATAATCGCGCGAACAGAGCGGAAATTCCGCAGCATGCGCGATCCGGTCATCTTAAGCCTGTCGGCAAAATTTTCTGTCGTCATCCGGCCCGTCGCCTGGCTGGTCATTCAGCCTTTTCAGCCGGCGCACCAGCCCTGTAGAGACCGATGTCCAGCTGTTTGCCACCATTGATATTCAAGCCCTCTAGCCTGCTTACCAACTTTGGCACAAGTCCAATCGCCTTGGCAGCCCCAAGAAACGCGTCCTCCTGACGGCTTTCTATGACCGCAATACGGCAACCGGCATAATTGGCGCTGTTTTCGTTCAAAAACTCTGCGGCCTGCGCGGCCGGCACGATCTTCGTGTCCGTGCCCTGCAGGAAGATGAAGCTCGGCTCGTGAAAACCGCTCGTCACGACCATCGGATCATTGCATGCCGGCACTGCATCGATCGCTTCGACCAAGCGCGGGCTCACCCAGATGGTTGTGAGCGCCGGACCGACGAAGCCCCAAAAGCCAACAGCAATGGCAAGGCTTGCCGCAACAGCGGTGGGCACGCCGTGGAGCGCAGCGCCCGCAAGAACACGTGAGGCAGAGAACAGGACAAGCACCGCACCGATTGCGCACAAAACAACACCGGGCGGCGACGGCCAATCGCCAAGATACAGCGGTCCGGCAAATGAGGCGACCGCCAGACCAAGCGGCGGTAGGGCCACCAGGATCGCGGCAAGCCAGCGCACCGATTTCCGCGCGTTTTCTCCTGCTCCATCGACAAGTGCGGCGGCCACCGGCAAGGCCAGCGCCGGCAACAGTGGCATTGTATAATGGGGAAGCTTGGTCGCAACCAGCTCGAACACGACCCAGGACGGAAGGAACCAGGCAGCCGAAAAGACCACCAACCGGCTTGCGCGCTCGCGCCAAATGGTCGAGATCGACAGGATCACAAAGGCTGGAAGTGGCCAGAAGACGCCGAACATCGCGCCGAGGTGTGTCAGTGGCGGTGCGCCATGTCCCTCTTGCCCCTGCCCGACCTTGCCAAGCAGATCCTTGCCAATTGCTTCTTGAAAGAATGTACCGTCCGTCGCGATCCAGATTGCTACAAACCACGGCACGACCAGCAGCACAAACCAGAGCGCGCCAAGGAGCGGAACGGCGCCCTTGAACCAGCGAAATTTTCTGGTCAGCGCAAAAAGGGCGATGACCGTCAGCCCAACGACCATTGGAGCGACGGGCCCCTTGATCAGAACGCCTGCAGCCAGTGCCGTCCAGAAGACAAAGGCGAGACCCCACTGACGATGTTCCGTGTTTCTCATCCAGAGCCGGGCCAGCGCACCCTGAGCCAGCAAAATCGCCGCAAAAAGAACCGCATCGGTCTTCGCTAGCCGTGCCTCAACCCCCACAATTATGGCAGCAGCCATGAAGAGTCCGACAAGAAGCGAGGCCGGTTGTCCTGTGAAAGCGCGGGCCATCCAATAGGCCAGAAGAACGGCCAGCACGCTTCCGATGAGAGAAGGTAGTCGATAGGCCCAAAGCGGCGCGCTTGCGTCGTGGCCGGTCAATTTGACGGAGGCAGCCTGAAGCCAATAGATGCCGACGGGCTTTTTGTGCCGTGCCTCGTCCTGAAAACGAATGTCGACATAGTCGCCAGTTTCCAGCATCTGCTTTGTGGCTTGCGTGAACCGCGGTTCGTCGCGATCAAGCGGCGGAACGGTCCATTGACCCGGTGCAAACAAAGCAATCGACAGGACCAGCAGAAGGAGCGGTGCTGACAGATCATGTCCGAAAAGGCGCATCCAGATCGGCCGCGGCCGAACTTGGGTTTCGCCGGGGGCACCACCAGCGCGATGATCGGCGGAGCCTGTGCGCTCGCCTGAGCTCGAATCTGGCGCTGCTTCAGGGCTGCTTTGATCGCCCTGCGTTGTTTCGGTCATTTCGCTCGACCCGTCCACTCATACATCTGGTGACAAAACTGTCATACGGGATGCGTAAAGCTCCACGCTGCTTCCTCCTACATGAGCCAGAGGAAAAGGGAAACAGGCGCTTGCCACCGCCATCGGCATCGTTATCGTCATTCCCGCCCCAAGGCTCGTCATCCACCAGGACCCGACATGACACTCATTGCCCAGATCACAGATCTCCACCTTCGCCCCAGCGGCCTGACCTGCTACCGCGTCAGCGACACAAACATGCTCGCGGAGCGAGCCATCCGGGCAATCCTGGGGCTCGAGCATCGTCCCGACGCCGTCGTGATCACCGGCGACCTCACAGATCGCGACGATCCACGCGAATACGCCCTTGCCCGGCATATTCTCGCAAGATTGCCCATGCCGATCTACATGATCCCCGGGAATCACGACACCTCCGAGGGCATGCGCTCAGCCTTTTCCGACTATCCCGGCATTTCAGAGGCTTCGGGCGAAAAGCTTTATTACACGGCGGATATTGGCTCGCTGCGCCTGATCGCGCTCGATTCCAATGTACCTGGAAAACCTCATGGCCTTTTGGGCAAGGCGCAGCTCGACTGGCTCGCCGAAACGTTGGCAGCCGATGATCGGCCAACGATGCTGGCGATCCACCATCCGCCTGCGAGCACCGGCATCCCGCATATGGACAACATCGGTCTTATGGACTCTGAAGCACTTGCCGAAGTGATCGCGCCTCATACTCATGTCGAACGCATCATCTGCGGCCATGTGCACCGGCCGATCGTTGCCGCATTCGCCGGTAAGATCATGACCCTGGCGCCAAGCGTTGCTCACCAGCTGATGCTCGACTTCAAGGAGGATTCGCCGTCCATGTTCTCGTTCGAGCCTGCAGCCTATTTCCTGCACCAACACACGCCAAAGTCCGGAACAGTGACACACACAGCGTATGTCGAAAACTATCCCGGCCCCTTTCCATTCTGGTCCGACGAGGGCGTGACGTGGCCTGGAGACAAGCCTGAATGATGGCATTGCGAAACCTTCTGGGGGCTCGTCCGCGAGCCCTCATTCTGATCACCCTGCTCTTGATCGCCGGACTCCAATTGTCCGGCTGCGGCGGATTGCAGAGTGGCAAGGAACTTGAAGACGCGCCGGTGATCAGCAATGTGCCAGTCGATGGCAACGACATGCTGGCGAAGTTAAACAGCTACCGCGCGGCAAACGGGCTTTATCCGCTGACCCTCGACGACACACTGAATGAAGTCTCCATTGCGATGGCGCGCCATATCGCAGAACGCGACAGCATGGACACCTGGGCCCATAGTGATTTTGGTCTCTCGCAGAGGCTGGAGAAAGCCGGCTATCGCAACTATGCCGGCGCGGAAAACCTCGGCGCAGGCTATGCGTCCCTGGATGCGGCGATGGATGGCTGGAAGGGCTCTGCCGGTCACAACAAGAACCTGCTCAATCCTTATGTTACCCGCGTCGGCATAGGCCGCATGGTCAGATCCAATGGCAAATGGCGAAACTTCTGGGCGATGACCCTCTCCCGTCCGGCGGCAGACGGTCGCCCCTCTCTTCGCTAAACTGCCCCAGACAAAAAAAGGCGAGTCCGAAGACCCGCCTGAAGTCAGTTTCCAGAGACCGACCGAAGTTCACGAAGGAGCCTCGGTGACAGCCATTGAGAGCGCAACTAAAACATGAGTTTTACTCTCATGTTTTTGATATCGCGGCACCGCTGACCTGTCAACCAGCATGAGCCGCGCTCAAAAGGTTGTTGGACTAGAAAGGAAATGGCCTGTTTTCAAAGGTTTTCTCATCCTCGCGGGATGTAGCCCATCCTCTGTCAATAACGCCATCGAACAGTCGCGGCTTCCCAAACCTCGGCTGCCATGAGCAAAGATCCGGAGACATGATCTTTACGCAGGGAATGGCAAGATCAGAACGTGTTGCGTTGAAAGCGTAGAGATTCAGGGACTTCTCTATGCAGCTTTCTAACAAATCATCAGGCCCATAGACGACGCCCATTGATCCGATGTCTGCCGGTCTCGCTGAGGAGAATCCTAGATCCTCTGCGATCCGCGTGTTGCCTGCATATCGAAGCGCAGTCGGCAGCCGAGCGCCCGGTGGAGCATCCTTATGCGCGCGTGCCATCAGACCAAGTGACAGCTCGGCCTGGAGCATTTCCCCAAGAGCGGACATTGCAGCACTTTCCGCCGTTGGCGCAGCGGATGCTCCCAGACAAGCCCCACGACCGTCGGGTTCATGGGAAACAGCAAGAACAACGAGGGCGCTCAAATCAGTGTCGACACGCAAAAAAGTGGTCACCCTTTCCCGCTCATCCAGATAAGTCTCGCAATTTCGGTGGATAAACTCTCGCCACACGCCCCTGTCCAGAATGGTTATCCCCAGGCGGTTGTACCAAAATTGACCGACGGCATCTCTTTCGACCAACTCGTGCAACGCCCTTCGCTGAGCTTCCTCAGGCTCTGACCAGACCGCTGCGCCGACCGTCGAGGTCAGGCTCAATCCGGAGAGACCAAGCCCGCGGCCCTCGCCCATAAGAACACCGAAAGCGGGAGCCTGAACCTCTCGCCCCGTCGCAAGATCGCGCATACGAACGCGGCGGCCGTCAAAAGCGTTCCAGTCGATCCGATCTCCTGAAAGATGGGCGGCAGCTCCCTCAAGGGAGCGCGCCAAATCCGTCTCCTGCCGCTGGCTAAAACCAAGAAGCGAGCCGAGAGCGAGCTCTTCGCCACCGTCGTCGTGATCAAAAACCCGGTCATCATTCGAGCCTAGGGTAAAAAGACTGAGGCGTTCCGCCATCTCGCCGAGACAGGAAACGAGCGCCTGTGCCCCAACCACCCCTTGTCCACCAGCCACCAATTTGAGCACTTCCGGCTCGCAATCTCCCCAAGACGGACCCACGACATCGGCAAGACCTGCCTTAAGCTGAAGCGGACAACCAGGCAGCGGCGTGTCGAACAACCCAGGTCGGCAAACATCAAGCAGCGGCGCAAAGAGTGTCAGCAGTTCGGGTGTAATCGGAGCCTCAAGCTGCAAGCGCCCGCCGACCACGGTTGACGCTCCCCAGTCACACAGCAACCGTGCAGCCTCACCAGCTGACGTTTCAAGCGCCTCAAGTGGCAGAGCACTGCCCATCTTAGACAGCATGTTTGCTAACCGCCGGAAGCTTTGATCCGGACAGTTCGCGAAGGCCTCGGCGCTGTCGAGGTCAGATGTCCACACCCTAAGACCACCCTGAATTGCAAGGCCAAGCGATACGGCCTGTGATTATTGCCATTACCCGTGTCTTGCCGAAGCATCGGTGTGCGCTTTCGACTGAGCGAGCGGTGAGACCGGACATGGGACGGTTTTCACACGCAACCTGCGTCGAGAAGAGCTTCCGACGCTCCGCCATCACGCGGTGATTTCGGGATGGAGATCCACAACCTGTACTTTTTGAAAGGCTTGTCATGACCCAGCTTAACACCCGCGAAGACATTCTCACACTTGGCGCCAAGGTCGGCGCAATGATTCAGGATGGCGAAAAGCGCACTGAACTCGCAGAAACCATTGCCGCCAAGGGCGATGTCAAAGTCTATGCCGATACGGCTGACACGGTGCACCTGGTCGTGCCTTCAAGCGTTGACGCTGCCAAGATCGGCGACGAGGCCTATCTGGAAGAGCTCGGACGCCGCGCCCTCGGTTCCTGCGTCTACCACATTCAGCCCGACTAAATCTCAGTGCTCCCGCCGCCATCGTCCTTGGTGGTGGGAGCATTCCCAAAGTTTCCGTTCAATGGATTAGCTGCTGAGCAGCGTCAAAAGGATAAAGACATGCCCCGTTTTCCTGCCTATGAAAAAAACATCGTGGCGCTTGGAAAGCTGTTGGCCGAGGCGTCCGTGAACCCGGAACTGAAGCAAAAGCTAATTGACGATCCTGCTGCAGAACTGCGGCGTATTGGCCTTCCAGAAAAGACAGCTGCATTGTTCAACTTCAAGGTCGTCCAGGAAGATGATCACGGGAAACCTCCTGTGGTTCTTCCCTACCGCTTGAATGAAGAACGGTTGGCATCCGGCGAAGAGCAGTATTTGTCCCAACTGGCAGACCTGATTCCGCCCAACACCCTCAACTGAATTCTAAAGCTGCGTTTCCTTTAGCTTGCCAGAAGGTAGCTCCGCACCATATCCGCACCGCGCTTGTAGTGCATGCGGGTCTGCGGGTCCTGATAGAGGTTGATGCGGTTGAGCCAGCCGAGGATCTCTTCTGGACGATCTCGCGTGACATCAGCAAAACGACCTGCATGGCGGCGCGACAGCAAATCCAAAGTATCTCTCGCCTCGCCGTCCCTGCCCGAGCAAAGGAAGGCCGCGATCCGGGTCGTGATCGACAAGATTCCATCTGTCGGGGCCCTATCGAGAAGCTCGAGCGCAGACGTATAGTCGCCAGCAGAAAATTTGATGTTGGCCAGATACTCGTAGAAGAAGCGCGGGATCACCGGGAAAAGCGAGAACGCCCGTTCGGCATTTCGCCGTGCCTCCTCCACATCACCGATATAGGCCATGCCTTCCGCGATCGACATGAGATTGGTCGGATCAAACGGGTTCAAACGGGCGGCTTCTGCAAACGCCCGACGTGCTTCCTCGTAAAATCCTGACTGCAAGAGCGACCATCCGTGCATGCGCCGGTTGAACACATGCCAGGGATCGAGAAGGACACCCTGCTCCGCGAGATCAAGAACATCCTTGGATCCGGTCTGCGCTGTCCGAAAGTCCGGGTAATGCAGCAATTGCTTCAGGCCAACAGAAGCCTTGCCGGAATAGGAAACCGAATAGGTCGGACAGGCAGCTTGAAGTTCGTCAAGGATTGCAACAGCCTTTCGATCGGCAGAAGGGCTGAATTCACACAACAACGCTTCCGCCTGGCACCATCTGGAAAACGGTTGCTTTCCTACCCTTGCGCGGAGCCTGCCGATCACATGGGACTGAATGCGGTTGACCGTCTGTGAAGTCGCCTCACGGAGCCGATTGAAATCGGTAACCTGTTCGATCTCGATCACTTCATTGAAAAGCACCTGGCCAGACACACGGTTCTCGAGTTGAAGGTAGATCAACCGCAGGTGCGCATCATGGCGGAAGCGCAGCAGGTAGCTGCCCAGCTCCCCTGCGTCGAGATAAGTGACCTTCTGAGGAGTTCCCTGTGTCTCATTGTCATTTTCATAGATCTGAACATTGCGATAGGCACCGAGACAACTGCGAATGTCATCCAGAATCGTGTATGCGCGCGAGTCCAGCCGCTCAGCGTCTACAAAAGAAGCAATGGTCAGCTGTGGCAGCTGGATAAGGTCTGGTCTGTCAGAATGACAAAGGGTCGCCGTTGCCATCGCCGAAACCGGCTCCACCGCGAAGCGCGTCTTTGCAGATGATCGCTCGACATAAGCATCAGCATGCGTGTTGAAAAGTCTCAGTGTTTCTTCATCAGGGACAGCGTCAAGATGCGCCTTGAGTTCAGCCTCGCACCGCTTCAGCTGCTCGTGCGCTTCGGCCTTGCGGCCTGACACCAGATACAATTTGATCAAAAGCTGATGTGCATGCTCCAGGGCGCTGTCGAGTCCCAGGAGAAAACGACAGCCCGCTTCGACCCGCTCCGGCTCCTCAAGAAGCGACAGCGTATCGACCACCTTGAGTGCAGACGATGTATAGTCGGACAAAAGGCGCTGTCGCTCGATGGTCAACCAGTCCTGAAACACAGGGTCCAGCGTTTCATAGCCGTTCAACAACGGGCCGCGAATGCGTGCAAGGGCAGCTTCGAAATCTGCCGCGCCGCCACTTTCCAACAGCTCTGAAACCTCGCCAAAATCGGAAACCAGCACGCTGCCTGCCAGGCCCACGTGCCCCTTGTCCGCCTCGAGAAAACGGACTCCGCTCGCTTCTTCGATTCGCCTCACTTGCCGCAAAGCCTGACGCAAAGACTGAATCGCCTTGTCCCGCGGTGCCTTGCTCCACAGAATGTCTGCCACCTGTTCGCGAGGAACAAGACGTCCCGGTGTCCGGAGCAGGTAAACCAGGATTGCAAGCGCCTTGCGGGTCGGCACAGCGACCGCGGTCCCTGCGTCGTCCAACACTTTGGGCGTCCCCAAACAATTGATGTACAATCTAGCGGGCATGCCTTAATCCAGACAGCTTGAGCGTGTAGGTAACCATAAAACAGGTTCTCGTGAATCCACTCTAATCGCGGAATTCCTATTCCTGTATAGTTTTATCACGGTAATTTCACGCCTCAACCAGATCCTTGGTGTCAAAGAAACAGGTTGAAGTCAGGTTGCATTGCCTGATCAAGGCCGGTCAACATCGCGGGGCACGACCTTCTTGTGGCAGGCAGGAAGATACGGCTTCAGGTTCAAAGAAGTTGAATAACGATGGGTATCACTATGTCCAAAGCGCATGACGCCGTTGAGTCTCAAACTCAGGATGATCTCGATCAGGATGAATCCCTGAAGCGCATGATTTTCTTCACCAAGCGCGAAGCGGAGAAAGACGGCCGCACGTTCTGCGCCTATCTGCTTGATCTGGCTCTCAACGCGCTGAACGAAGACAACGCTGAAATGAACATGGCGCTCAAGGCGAAAATCACGCCCCTGACCATGGACCTCAATTCCGGCAAGTCCAAGGATCAGCCGACCGTCAGCTCCTGATCGGATCGGCGCCTCCCTGTACGACGCATTGAACACTGGACGTCACAGCGGCCCGGTCGCATGACCAAAATTCGAGGAAGAGCGTGCAGTCTTTGGCTGCACGTACCTCTGTGCGAAGCGCGCTCAGCCAGAAAGCAGAGCGCGAGACCCTTCACCGCCTCGGTTCGCTTTTTCGAAAACGCTGAAAGAGCTGATTGCTCCGCGTCAAGCGGGTATCCAACATATGCCAATCAAAGACTAGAAAAATGGTGACCCCGGCAGGATTCGAACCTGCGACCATTCGCTTAGAAGGCGAGTGCTCTATCCAGCTGAGCTACGGGGCCGTATCACGTTGACTTTCAAGGGGCCCTTAGGCCTCTGAAGGGCGAGATTGTTTGGTCTGACGATCCTGATGTGGGCAGATGATAGATTGAACGCAGGTCCCTCAGTGGGTCCAGGGCGCCGACCGGTCGAACTTGAAATTGTCCGAGTAGGATGCGCCACGCACGACACGCTCACGCGGCTCCTCGACCCGATGTGCAATTCCGTTGCGCCGGGCGTAGGCGACCGCATCGTCCTTGCTGTCGAAATACAACTTGATCTGCTGTTTCATATCCGACGACGATGTGTAGCCCATAAGCGGCTCGACGGAGCGTGCGACCTCCGGCTCATAATCCAGAACCCAGCGCTGGGTCTTTGCTTTACCGGACTGCATGGCCGTTTTGGCCGGTCTGTAGATACGCGCAACCATGCTGCTCGTTCCTCGCGTCTATCAGGCAGAGGCGCCGACACATCGGCACTGCCAAAGTCTATCAAAGCTTTTTCCCGGCTTTTGAGGCGAAGTCAACAGCCGATCGCATTCAACCAGCTAAAGCCAACAACCGAAATCGGCTGTTAACCAGCACGGCAGGTTTTCTCAAGTCGATATATACAACCCTGAATAGTCCGTGCGATTTGTAGCTCTCGGGGCATTCGAGCGCTAGGCTGATTCATTCGGACGCTCCTGAGCTTCTGCTCACCGGACGCAAAACTCGGGACGCCCAGTTACGGGCAAGACGAAGAAGACAAGAACAACATGCAGACGCCGCCCTTCATTACCAGCGAGATCCATGTTCCGAACCAACGAAAGCCGCGCGCCGACAACGTCGTAAAACTAAAGGCCGAGGTCGATAAACACAATCTTACCGATATGTGGGATATGATCCTGATGTTGGATTATCAGGTTGCTAACGTTCATGAGTTAAGTATAGAGACGCGGGAAGAGTTCTGCTGTATCATTTCTCTCCTGCTGAAGGCGTTTACAAAGTGAACGGCGACCTAACGAACAGGGGTGTTTCTCGCGTTGCTGACCAAGAACAGGACAGTATTCACAGAGTTGGGCACAGAAGCGATTGAAAAAGGTCTCGCTGACCCGCAACTCTCCGCTTTCTACGAAAGCATGATGTCTTCTGCTGGGCTCGTGTCAGAGAAGCTGCGCGAACACATGCCTTATCTAAGCCTTTGCTCCGACAAGCTCGAGGGCATAGGTCCGCCGCCGATCTTTTATGTCGGACGACGTTCGAGCCAGCGCCACCTCTTCGGAGAAGACTGGGCCATGCAACAGGGCCAGGAGCTTCGAACACCGGATCCGGATCTCGAGGAAGCCTCGGCAGCCGCCTATCGCGCAGCCCTGGAAGAGCGCCCCTACTACGGTTACGCCCGTACTGCTGTCCATATGGAAGACAAGGTCGTGGACATCGCCTTTGAGCGGCTGATCATAGCGCTGCGCCCCTCACCGAAGTCTGATCGACGGTTCTGCGCCTACTTTGGCGTTATACAGGACCTTCAGCAGCTATAGTGCGCGCCAGCGTGATCAGGTCATTGCGGTTGGAGTAGACCAGCCAGTCGTCTGGCCGGATATGTTCCGGCGGCGTGATCCAATGGGTCCCACGCGGCGCAAACCGACGATAGCCGACCCTGAGGCCAAATCCCTTCATCGCATTGCGCGAAGCCATCAGCCCGTAGAGATAGTCCGGCGACCATTTCAGCAAGGAAATCAAGAAGCCAAGCTGGGTAAGCGCCTCTGCAAGCCCCTGCCCTCTGGCATCCTTTCGGAGCCACAGGTTGCCGTGATAGACGATCCGTCCACGCATGAAAAATGCATCATGGGCATGATCGTCACCCAATTCAGCTTCAGGCGTCGGGTCGACGAACATTCTGCGCTGCTGCTGCTGCCAATGCTGCCCCAGACTCCGGTCGCGCAGGTCTTCAATCTTTGCCGCCTGAACTGAAACCGGCTCGCCTTGTTTGTCCCAAGCCCCGATCCAGAACGCACTGGCCCCATGCAGGTCAAAAAACTTGCTGGAAAAGTCTTCCATCAGATAGCGATCATCAGTCGCTCGGATGGTGTCTTCGAACAAGGAAAAGTCCGTGCTTTCCTTCAGGCGCAGCCCGGCAGACCTGATCTTGTCCTGAAGCAGCCCCACGGCCTGAGTGACTTCCAGCGTCTCATCGCCCATCTGATCAACGTACATTTGCCTCAGACTACCCCACGCAACTCATACTGCAATACAGACAGCCATGTTGCTCAACTTCGCGCCACTAGAAAAGCTGTAATTGCTAAAATGCGATATGCTTCAACGAAATAGATGAATGACGCAGGGTATTTCGCGCTTTTAAAATGAGCACAAAGCAATTTCGCATACATTGCCATATTAATTCAGGGCGAAATGCGCGTAAAACTTGTATACCGAGGTGTACTTCGGCGATTTTTCTTCGCCGTGAAAGTGGAGACGGGAAACAAAGCTCGCCACGCTACCAAGCACAACGACAAGCAGAAACAATATGAAACATCCCGTGACCGCCCAAACGCGTGACACTCGTTGCTAGTCGCTAGTTTTTTGAGGAGAGAAATGGTCGGGGCAGCAAGATTCGAACTTGCGACCCTCTGGTCCCAAACCAGATGCGCTACCAGGCTGCGCTATGCCCCGACGGGTCGATGAAACATCTGAGGCCCGGTATACTGAATTTGGTGGCGAGTTCAAGACGCCATTTCAAAGAAGCGTAACATGATCCCCGAATCTGCGCCCATCAGGAGGCCTTATGCGCTCTAAAAGCGCCTATTCCTCAGGAAAAATCGCTGGCGAAATCAGGCGATCACCTGTTGATATCTTTAGCTTTTCGCTCGTTCCTCCGACAAGTTCGAGCACAAAACGGGCGTCACCCCGCGAGGGAATGATTTTTTCGGAGAAAGGCGTGGTCCGTTCGGCGATCCGAACGATCCGGCCGTCAGCAGCAGCAAAAATGATGTCGAGCGACAGCGGCGTGTCTTTCATCCAGAAATAACGCTCCCCCTCGGCGTTAAAGACAAACAACATGCCATGGTCAGCGTCCATCTTCTCCCTGTGCATCAGTCCTTGCGCTCTTTGGGCGTCTGTACTGGCAACCTCGACGCGGAAGGCGTGGCTCTCCTCGCCGCTCATCACCATCAGATCCTCGACCGGCAACTCGCCAGGGCTTTGTGCGTTCGATCCCGCGATCGAAAAGAATGACAAGAGACAAACCAGAAGCCCTGCACCTATCGTGCTCAGGACAAGGCCAGGAGACAGTCGAACGTTCGCCATGTGTTTTCTCCACGCATTGAGACCCTGATGAACCTTGGAGACCGAGTGGTCAAAGAAAAAGGCCGGACCAAGCCGACCTTAAAATCTGGACGCCCATTCGGTCCAATAACGCTTGCGTTGGAACGCACCCTAGTGAGATGAGGGAATATGAACACCGCTCGCGCCGGACGGCCGGATCTCCGCAGCCATGCGTCCCTTGGGACCCATGCCGAAGCGGACCAAGACTTCCTGACCCGGCCGAAGTTCCGTGATGCCAAAGCGGCGCAAGGTCTCCATGTGAATGAAGATGTCTTCGCTTTCCTCGCCCTGAGTGAGAAAGCCGAAACCCTTGACGCGGTTGAACCACTTCACCGTCGCGGCCTCAAACCCGCCCTCAGGCACCACCTGAACATGCGTTCTGGAAGGAGGCAGCTGAGAGGGATGAAGCGCTGTTGATTCATCCATCGAGAGAATTCTGAATGCCTGCAGGCCGCGCGGCCTGTCGAGAACTTCACAGACGACCCGAGCACCTTCATAGGCAGTCTGATAGCCGTCTCTTCTCAGGCAAGTGACGTGAAGGAGGATGTCTCCCTCACCGCTGTCCGGGACAATGAAGCCATATCCTTTGGCAACATCGAACCACTTTATAGAGCCCGCAACCTCGATAACGTCAACGGCAACATCCTCTGCCGTATCGATCGCGCGGGGATCCGTAAAGGTTTTGCCCCCCATAGCCTATTGCCCCGTGTCTGGTCCGCATCTTTCAACCCGCCAGCACTCCAAAAGCGACTCAGCGAGCGGTTGATTCCTAACGAAAGGATAACACCCTGCCCCAAAGCGAGAAGAGAAATTGTCCAACTAACCACAGCCGATTTCCACAGGCTGCAGCAAAATATCAGGTAAGTCCTTCGAAAGTCTGAGCAATTGGCGTTCGGATCAAAACGTCGGCGAGCGCATCGAGCGGCGTTTCCTCCCTGTTCAAAATACAAAGCTTCGCGCCCGCATGAGCGGCAAGGACCGGAAGCTGTGCCGCTGGGTGAACCAGAAGGGATGAACCGACAACCAGAAAGATGTCTGATCTGCGGGCCGCGTGCGCTGCCTCTTCCATCGCCTCTGTCGGCATCGCCTGCCCAAAACTGACCACTGCAGCCTTCAAGAGCCCGCCGCATTCCAGGCAAAGAGGCGTTTCTTTGGCTGCGACAATCATCCTCTGCGGTTCGAGATCTGCCCGCGCTCCGCACTCAAGACAGCTTGCATATGTGCTGTTGCCATGAAGCTCGACGAGAAACTCTTCGGGAACACCGCTGCGCTGATGCAGTCCATCCACATTTTGCGTTATTAACAAAGACAGGCGACCGGACTGCACCAAGCCTGCCAGAGCCTTATGGGCCGCGTTGGGCGACGCCTCATCAAAGATTCGCTTCATTTCAAAACGTCGTCGCCAGTCTTCGGCGCGCTGATCGGGGTCGGAGACAAAATCCCCGTATTGAATCGGTTCCATTCGGGACCATATTCCGCCGGGCGAACGAAAATCGGGAACCCCGGATTCGGTCGAGATGCCGGCGCCCGTCAACACCACCAGCCGACCGACCTCTTCTCTCAAGAGGTCGGCCAACATGGACCGGGCGGTGGCAAGTTCTGTTATTTCTGTCATAGTGGCGATCCTATCCTTCAGGTGCCAACCACGCCAAATCAACTGGGAACAGTCCATGCGCTATTTGCACACCATGGTCCGCGTCACTGACGTCGACGCTTCGCTCGATTTCTACTGCAACAAGATGGGCATGATTGAAACGCGCCGCATCGAGAATGAGGGCGGCCGGTTCACTCTGATCTTCCTGGCAGGATCCGAAGACGTCGAGAGCGGAAAGTCTGTCAGCGCACCACTCCTGGAACTCACCTACAACTGGGATCCGGAGGAATACAATGGCGGCCGCAACTTCGGTCACCTGGCCTATGAAGTCGACAACATCTACGAATTCTGCGCGCACCTTCAGAACAATGGCGTCACGATCAACCGCCCGCCGCGCGATGGACGGATGGCATTTGTGCGGTCGCCGGACGGCATCTCCTTTGAGCTGCTGCAGAAGGGTGAATCTCTTGAAAAGGCCGAACCTTGGGCCTCCATGCCCAACACCGGCGAGTGGTAAGACGGCATAGCTGCCAGCTGTCGTGAAACCGGCACAGGCCCGGAATTCCGGACCTGTGCATTTTGTATCAAATGCCACTTGCAGCGGCCGAAAAATCTGCCTATAAGCCTTCCCACGACGCAACTGCGTCAACTGTGCGCCCATCGTCTAGCGGTTAGGACGTCGCCCTTTCACGGCGAAAACAGGGGTTCGATTCCCCTTGGGCGTACCACTCCCCCTCCCCTTTGTAATATCCAGAGTTGCCTTCGATCGACTCGACGCAATCTAACACGTTTCCTCAATTGACCTGATCGTTGCAGGGCGCCTATCAATGGACCGGCGTGGTTCCCACGCGCATTTCATTTCCAGGAGCCATTTTGATGATCGATACCGCGCTCGATATCCGTGTCATGAGCGAAGCCGATCTAAAGCGCGCCCTGTCTTGGGCCGCGGAAGAAGGCTGGAACCCCGGTCTGGATGATCTCGAGCCGTTTCGAACGGCCGATCCCAACGGACTTTTCATGGCCTGGAACGAAGGCGAGCCGGTGGCCTGCATATCCGGCATCCGCTACGGCGACGACTACGGCTTCATCGGCTTTTACATCTGCCGACCGGAACACCGCGGCAAGGGCTATGGCATCGCCATTTGGAAACACGCAATTGCCTATCTCGGCGCACGGACAATCGGCCTTGATGGCGTGGTCGATCAGCAGGACAACTACCGCACATCTGGCTTTGATCTGGCTCATCGCAATATCCGCCAGAGCGGTATCGCCATGGTGGACATGCCAATGGATCCGCGGCTTTCTCCACTCGGCCAAGGGATCTTTCCCTCGATCAGCGACTATGACCAAGACTTTTCAGGTGGTGATCGAACCGGTTTCCTAAAGCTATGGTGTGCACCCATGATGTCGAGCCGGCGCGGCTTCGCCTTCGTCGACGGCGGGTTGGTCAAGGGCTATGGCGTCATCCGCCAATGCGATGATGGCTTCAAGATAGGTCCGCTGTTTGCCGACACTCCTGAAATTGCCGACACGCTGTTTCGGGCACTTGCGGGGCAGGCCAAGGGACAGACAGTCTATCTGGACACGCCCGAGCCCAACCAGGCAGCCCTCGAGCTGGCAGAGCGCCACGAGTTGTCCCCCGTGTTCGAAACCGCCAGAATGTACAAGGGTCAGGCCCCCGACCTGCCGCTTGAGCGCACTTTCGGGATCACCACGTTCGAACTGGGGTGATTTCCGGCACGCCAAAGCGATTTGGGATAAACGCCGGAAACCGCCTACTCAGACAGATCGAAGATCATCATGACGTAAGCTGCAAAGAGCGCCAGGTGAACCGCGCCCTGCAGGTAATTCGTTGAGCGATTTGCGAAGGTGACAATGCTGACGACGAGGGTCAGAACCAGCAGCACAATGTCGGCGATCTCCAGGCCCAGCTCAATCGGCTCGCCGGTGATGTGGCTAATCACCAGAACAGCAGGCACTGTCAGGCCTATCGTCGCAACCGCAGAGCCAAGGCAAATATTGACCGCCCTCTGCAGTTTGTTTTCCCTGGCGGATTGAAGGGCGCTCAACCCCTCGGGCATCAGAATCAGCGCAGCAACCAGGAAGCCTCCAAGAGCCAGGGGGGCTCCGATTCCCTCAATGGCAAAATCCGCGTAGATCGCTAGCTTCTTTGACAGAAGGATAATCGGCAAAAGCGCTGCCAATAGTCCCACCACATGAAAGGGAATACTGCGCAGGACCAGTTCGCCGTGCTCGTGGTCATCATCACTGGCGTTTGGCTGACGAAAGATATCGCTGTGGGTCTTGGTCTGTATCGCCAGAAACACACCATAGAGAACCACAGACATGATGACATCAAATCCGGCCTGCAGGTTCGACAACTGCCCGCCTGGAGCAGAATGAGTCACCCTCGGCAATACCAGTGCAAATATAGCCAGGGGAATAAGAACCGACAGAAATGCGTTTGCCCCCTGCAGATTGTAGGTCTGGTTCCGGTGGCGCAGACCTCCCAACAGAAGGCAAAGGCCAACAAGGCCGTTCAGAACGATCATAAACACCGAGAACATGGTCTCGCGTGCCAGCGTGGGCTTGGCATCCCCCGACAACATCACTGCTGAAATCAAAGCAACTTCGATGCCGATGACCGCAAGTGTCAGGATCAAGGTGCCATATGGTTCGCCTAGCAGCGTCGCCAAACACTCCGCATGACGCACGACCGAAAATGCACACCACATCATTCCGAGAAAAAGAACCGCAAGAACGCCGAGCGAGCCGCCCAAACCAATCTGGAACGGATTTATCGCATCACCAGCATACAGAAATACTCCAAACAGCAAAAAGCCGGCAACCGACGCTATTTCCATCTTGATTGTTTTCATTGCGCTTCATCTCTGTTTTGCAAAACGACGATACTCATGACGTGGTAGGCGACGTCACTGTTCTATAGGCAAGCATCGCGCCTGCAAGATCTTCAAGTGCCACCCCAACGGACTTGAAAAGCGTGATCTCGGCGTCGTCTGCACGGCCCTTGTGCAGGCCTCGCGCAAGATCATAGAGATCGGCCTTGATGTCCGATGCGGTCAGGACACCGGATGCCAGCGGCTGGGAGATATCCCCGCCTTCCTTGGAGCAGCTCTCACGCGTATCAACAAAGACAACGGCCCGGCGCACCGCCTCATCGTCGCTCTCCCGCATGGTGGGCTTGAACGCTCCGACAAGGTCGACATGCGTTCCTGACTGCAACCATTCGCCAAGGATCAACGGGTCGTTTGACAGGGTCGCTGCACTGACGATGTCCGCTGCGCGCACCGCTTGTTCGAGATCTGACGTCCCCTCGACTGTGATCCCGTAGAGCGCTGCCGCCTCAGCAGCAAGTGCCTGTGCCTTGTCCAGACTGCGCCCCCAGAACGTCACATGCGTGATCGGCCTCACAGCCAAATGCGCCGCCACCAGATTCAGGGCAACCCTACCCGTCCCCGCCACGACAAGGTGGCTTGCATTTTTGCGGGCAAGATAGCGCGCCGCGAGCGCGGACGCCGCGGCCGTGCGGCGGGCCGTCAATTCACCGCCATTGATCATCGCCAGCATTTCGCCGGTCCGCGCATCTGACAGAAGATATTCCGCAGAGATCGCCGGCAGGCCCCTGCCGGAGTTTCCAGGCATCACATTGACGATCTTCACACCAGAAAAAGCCCCGGGCACCCAGGCTGGCATCAGCAACATCGTAGCATCGGGTTCTCCCGGAACCGCCATGTCATGGTGGTGGCGGACGGGCATTTCACAGCCGCTCTTGAACATGACATCAAGCGCGTCAACAAGTGCGATGAATGGCAAGGCCTTACGGGTTTCTTCCTGCGAAAGCAGCAGCATTGGACGTTCTCAAGCGGATGATCTGACGGGCGTGAAAACCGGCACGAAAAAAGTCGGCGTCTGATCGACGCCGACTCATGATTGAGAACAACAGAATCGCAGGCGATCAGATCGCCAGATACTCGTGCCTCAGCTCCACATTGTCGAGCACCTCCTGAGCGGCGCCATCAAAAACCACCTCGCCCATGTCGAGAATCACGGCGCGGTCCGCCAAGTGAAGCGCAGCGATGGCGTTCTGCTCGACGATAATGGTGGTGATGCCAAGCTCCTTGACCCCCTCCAAAATGCGCTCGATTTCCTGAACGATCACTGGTGCCAGCCCTTCGTAGGGCTCATCCAGCAGCAACAACTTGATATCACGGGCCAGAACGCGCGCCAAGGCAAGCATCTGCTGCTCACCGCCAGACATGGTCGTGCCTTCCTGATTGCGGCGCTCTGCAAGACGCGGGAAGTGGTCATAGATACGCTCGATGGACCAGCCCTTGGGTTCCGCAATCTGGGAAAGCTCCAGGTTCTCCTGAACGGTCAGGCCGGGAATGATCCGCCGGTCTTCCGGGACGAGGCCGACTCCGACCCGGGCAGCTTCGAAGCTCTTCATTTCATGAAGCGGCTTGTGATCGAGCCAGATCTCGCCGTGGGTCAGCTGCGGATCATCCATGCGCGCAATCGTCCGCAATGTCGAGGTCTTGCCCGCACCATTGCGGCCTAGAAGTGCGAGGATCTCTCCCTCACGAACATCGAAGTTAACGCCCTGAACGATGTAGCTCTCGCCATAGTAGGCGTGCATGTCCCAAGCGGAGAAAAATGCCGGAGCCCCGCCCTGCGGCTTGACCGGCTTGATGCCCGGCGCAGTCTTGCCGGAAAGTTGATCGTCGATAACGCTCATAGGTGCGCTCCTCCGAGATAAGCTTCCTGAACGCGCGGGTCACCCTTGATGTCTTCCGGCTTGCCCTCGGCGATGATTGTGCCCTGGGCAAGGACAGTCACCTTCTGAGCAAGCGAAAACACAACATGCATATCGTGTTCGATGACGACCTTGGTGATCCCGCGATCGCCAATCCGCTTCAGGAGATCGATCGTGTTGTTGGTATCAGCCCTGGACATGCCAGCGGTAGGCTCATCCAGAAGCAGCAGCTTGGGGTCCTGTGACAGACACATCGCCAGCTCGAGACGCCGCTTGTCGCCGCGCGACAAACTGTTGGCGACCATCTCCCGCTTTTCAGCCAAGCCAACGTCCTCAAGCATGTGAAGGGCCTTGTCGCGCACTTCCGTATCTTGATCGACACGAACGAACGCATGGAGAGCGAACTCGCCGTCGCGCTTAGCCAGCGTGGGGATCATGACGTTTTCCAGCAATGTCAGATCGCCGAAGATTTCCGGCGTCTGAAATACACGCGAGACACCCACCTGGTTGATCTGGTGGGGCTTCATGCCGGTCAGCGAAACGTCCCCGAACATCACGGTCCCTGTATCAGGTACCAGACGGCCAATCATGCAGTTAAGGAAGGTCGATTTGCCGGCACCGTTCGGTCCAATGATCGCGTGAACCGTACCTTCTTCCACCTTGAAGTTGACATTGTTGAGAGCACGCAGTCCGCCGAACGACTTGTTCACACCCTCGACTTTGAGGATTTCCATATCAGTTCACCTTATTCAGCTGGCGTGGTCGACGTTTTGGCATTGATGCTCTCGCCGGAGGACGGCTTGCGCTTGAACAGCCGGCCAATCCTCTCGAAGCCTTCCATGATGCCACCCGGCAGGAAGATGACGATCAGCATGAACATGATGCCAAGGGTCAAATGCCAGCCCTTGCCGATGAAGGGATGAATGACGAACACCAGGAAGTCGGCAACGCCTTCGGGAAGGCTCGCGAACCAGTCATAGAGAATGTTGTCATTGATCTTGGAGAAGATGTTCTCGCAGTACTTGATGAAGCCTGCGCCAAGCACCGGTCCGATCAAGGTCCCTGCACCGCCGAGGATCGTCATCAGAACAACCTCGCCAGATGCCGTCCACTGCATGCGTTCAGCACCTGCAAGCGGGTCCATTGCCACCATGAGTCCGCCGGCCAATCCGGCATACATTCCGGATATGACAAAGGCTGCCAGCGTGTAGGGCTTGGAATTCAAGCCGGTGAAGTTCATCCGCTGCTGGTTGGATTTCACGGCCCTCAGCATCATGCCGAAGGGCGAGCGGAAAATCCGGATTGCTATATAGAATGCGACCATCATCACGACCGCGCACAGATAGTAGCCAGCATTGAACGTGAAGAGCCAGCTTCCCATGCTCAGTTCGAAACTGTCACGCATTGCAATGCCGAAGAAGTTGGCCGCGGGAATCGAGCCGTCTACCTGGCTGACTCCCAGCACACGCGGGTCATTCAGTGCCAGTTGCAGGCCGGTTTCCCCGTTGGTGATCGGCGTCAGGACCGAATAAGCCAGCGAAAACGACATCTGTGCAAAGGCGAGCGTCAGGATCGAGAAGTAGATGCCTGAGCGCCGCAGAGAAATGTACCCTACAAGAAGGGAAAACAGACCTGCGAAGACCACTGACATGAAGATCGCCGGAATGACATTCATGGTCAGCAGCTTCATCATCCAGACACCGGCGTAGGAACCGACACCCAGGAAAGCCGCATGGCCAAAGCTGAGATAGCCAGTGAGGCCGAAGAGGATGTTAAAGCCGACTGCGAAGATCCCGAAGATCAGGAAGCGCTGCATCAGATCCGGATAGCCTGCATTGAACTGCGCCAGCTCCGAACCTTCCGGGAACGGGTTCAACAGGAGCGGAGCAAACACGACGAGCGCAAGCACGATGAAGAAGAGCGAAGTGTCTTTTTTGTTAAGTCCAAGCATGATTTAGCTTTCCATAACACCTTTGCGGCCCATCAGACCTCGCGGACGGGTCAGGAGGATCACGATCGCAACGAGATAGATGATGATCTGGTTGATGCCTGGGAACAGCGCGACGACCTGAGCCATAGAGGCGAAACTCTCCAGGATGCCCAGGAGGAACCCTGCAGCGACTGCGCCCGGCAAGGAGCCCATACCGCCGACAACCACAACCACGAAGCTCAGAACAAGGAAGTCCATGCCCATGTGGTAGTTGGGGGAATTGATCGGGGCGTACATTACCCCTGCTAGTCCGGCCACCACCGCGGCCAAGGCAAACATGAAGGTGAATCGGCGATCGATATCGATCCCCAAAAGACCGACTGTCTGCCTATCTGCCATGCCTGCACGCACGACCATGCCGAAAGTCGTGAACTGGAGGAAGGCAAAGACCGCGCCGACAATGAGCGCTGCAAACATGAAGTAGACGATACGCCAGTACGGATAGATGATCACATTGGGATCCATACCCACCAGGGCACCGAAGTCAAAGCTGCCTGCAAAGGCTTCCGGCGCAGGGGTCGGGATCGGGTTTGCGCCGTAAAAATACTTGATGATTTCCTGCAGGACGATGGCAAGGCCGAAGGTCACAAGGATCTGGTCGGCATGCGGGCGCTTGTAGAAATGCTTGATCAGACCACGCTCCATGAAGAGACCAACCAGGGCCATGATCGGAATGGAGAACAGGATAGCGAGGGGAACCGACCAGTCGATAATGGCTGCGCCCACGTCGGGACCGAACCAGGCTTCCACGTAAGGTGTTTCGACTTTGAGCGGATTGCCGAGGAAATCCTTGCGGGTTTCGTCGATCGTCACGAAGGAGACGGACAAAAGCCGGCTCAGGGTCACGGCACAGAAGGCCCCGATCATGAACAAGGCCCCATGGGCGAAGTTCACAACGCCCAATGTGCCGAATATGAGGGTCAAACCCAAGGCAATCAGCGCATAGGCTGAGCCTTTGTCCAGACCATTCAAGATTTGAAGAAGTATCGCGTCCATCGCTCTCAGCTCGGATCATCAGCGCGCGTCGCGGCAACACCCAACCGCGCGAATTACAGGGAATAAGGACAGGGCAGAAAAACCGCCCTGTCCCTTAGTTTTTGAAGATTATGCGCCCGGGTTACAGGTGCCGAGAGCACCACCAGCAAACTGCGGGTGATCCGGTGCGTAAGTGACCTGCTCGGCAGGGGTGACCTCAACGATTTCAAGAAGGTCAAACTCGGAGGTCGGGTTTTCTTTACCCTTCACAACAAGAACGTCCTTGAAGCACTGGTGGTCTTCTGCGCGGTACAGCGTCTTGCCATTGCCCAATCCGTCGAACTCGAAGCCTTCCAGGGCTTCCACGACAGCACATGGGTTGAAGGTGCCTGCACGCTCACAGGCATCAGCATAAAGCAGCGCCTGAACATAGGTCGTGTGAGCAGCCTGGCTCGGCGGGAAGCCGTACTTCTGGCCGAAGGAACGGACGAACGCCTGGGAACCTTCGTCGGTCAGCGACCAGTGCCAGTTGGTGGAACCGAAGATGCCTTTAACGTTGGCGCCTGCACCCTTCGCCATCAGGCGGGAGTAAAGCGGAACGATGATCTCGAAGTTCTTGCCGTTGACGACCTTGTCGCGAAGACCGAACTGAACAGCGTTGGTGAGCGAGTTCACCATGTTGCCGCCGTAGTGGTTCAGCACCAGCACGTCTGCGTCTGACTGCAAGACCGGTGTGATGTAGGCAGAGAAGTCAGTCGCAGCCAGCGGGGTCTTGACTGTCTCGACAGTCTCCCAGCCCATTGCTTCTGTGGATTCCTTGACCGCCTGCTCGGTGGTGTAACCCCAGTTGTAGTCGGCGGTCAGGTGGTAGGCTTTACGGTCATTGCCGTAGGCATTCTTCAACACCGGAGCAAGTGCTGCACCGGACATGTAGGAGTTGAAGAAGTGACGGAAGCCGTTGGCTTTCCGGTCCTTACCAGTGGTGTCGTTGGAGTGGGTCAGACCGGCCATGAAGATGACGCCGGCTTCCTGGCAGAGAGCCTGCACAGCCACAGCCACACCAGAGGACGAACCACCGGTGATCATGATGGCGCCGTCTTTTTCGATCATGGACTTGGCAGAAGCACGCGCGGCGTCAGACTTGGTCTGCGTGTCACCGGTCACAAACTCGACTTTCTTGCCGAGGATACCGTTGCCTTTGAGCGCCTTCGACGAGAAGGTGTTCAGCATTCCGCCGTCGCCGCCGCCGTTGAGGTGCTCGACAGCAAGCTGATACGCGCGCAGTTCGTCCGCACCCTCGTCCGCATAGGGACCAGTCTGAGGAACGTTGAAGCCGAGCGTCACGGTAGAACCGGTCGGTTCGTTCAGATAACCGGCCGACCATGCGTTGCTGGTGAAGATCGTTGGAGCAGCCAGACCGATGCCACCTGCGGCACCAGCACGCAAAATGGAACGACGGCTGAATGGTTTACGTATAAGGGTCATGCTTTCCTCCCAGAAAGGCCCAAAAGCCTACACGAATGTCTGCAAACACTTGCAGGACGCCAGCGGCCCCGAGCAACACGTCCGGGCCGAAACATCGACCACTTTGCCGCAGGGACTACAAGCTGCTGCGACTGTAGAAAAGCGTAAGCCAAACAAGCAATACGACTATCGGCGTGGTCTAGTTGGCAATTCGGAGAGAAGAATATTCAAGCATGGGAGAGAAATTTCAAATTTGACGCTGATGATGCAGCGCATCATTCCAATATGCAGCTATTTTTATTTGCAAAATGCCAATCAACACCGCAGCGCAGCATGATCAAATCGACATCTCCGGCTAATTAATCTCAAAATCGTCTTATCCAAAAGTCATAGACGCATCTTTCCGACCAACGCCTGCAAATTGTATCAGCGAGCCCAGCGCAACCCCATGCAGCTTAGAATGTGTCGTCGAATCGACTATTCGCAAGAATGACAAGTGCTCCTGAAACACTCTTTCGACATCCAGACTGATCAAACCGGCAAAACGTGAAAACAAGGGATCGACGATGGACCATCTAATCACCTCGACCGAAGAACTCCAGGAGCTCTACGGCACGCCTGTATTGGCCTCGACGGCGAAGGTCAGTGATAGGGTGACGACACAATACCGGGCTCTGATCGAGGCCTCACCCTTCTGCGCCCTGGCAACCGCAGGTCCGGAGGGCCTCGATTGTTCGCCGCGCGGTGACGCAGGCCAATGTCTCGTCATTCAGGATGAAAAAACGCTTCTGATGCCCGATCGGCGCGGCAACAACCGGATCGATTCCTTGCACAACATCGTGCGCGACCCGCGCGTCGCATTGATGATGCTGATCCCCGGGTCCGGCACCACGCTTCGCATCAACGGCACGGCGGAGTTGACGACGGATCCGGAGCTTTTGAAGAACCTTGCGATGAAGGGCAAGGAGCCACGTTGCGTGATCCGCATAACGATCTCGGAGATCTATTTCCAATGCGCACGTGCCGTCATTCGCGCAGGTTTGTGGGACAGTGCCAATCATGTCGACACGACAGCTCTCCCCACCCCCGGGCAAATCCTGGATCACATGTCCAGCAGCGAAGTCGGTGGCAAGACCTATGACGACGAATGGCCGGATCGCGCCGCCAAAACCATGTGGTAGGGTGAACTATGACAATTGCCCCGCTATTGGAAGCTGGCTGGCTGGTCGCGAGTCACGCGCTCGCTGCCCTCGCAGCCTTCGCGCTTGGTGCTGTTCAATTGGCGGCGCCCAAGGGCACGCTGCCACACAGGACGCTCGGCTATGTCTGGGTAATTTTGATGCTCTGGATCGCAGGGTCGAGCTTTTTCATCTATGAAATTCGCCTGTGGGGACCGTTCAGCCCGATCCATATACTCTCTCTTTTGGCCCTCTACGGTCTGATCAACGGCGTCCTTGAAGCGCGCCGGAAAGACATCCGTGAACACGGCAAGACCATGATACTGCTCTACACAGGTGCCTTGCTGATAGCCGGTTTTTTCGCACTCATGCCTGGCCGAACCATGTATACGGTTCTGTTTGGGATCTAGCCTATGCCGAGCCTCTTCATTCTTTCCGGCTGCTCGGGCGGCGGAAAGTCCGCCATCTTGAATGAATTGAGAGACCGTGGCTTCGCCGTGGTGCCGGAAGCTGGGCGGCGAGTGGTCGCTGATGCACTCGAAACGAACTCGAGCGCCCTGCCCTGGATCGATCCACTGGCCTTCTGCCGCGCCTGCTGCGATCTTCACATGCGGGATCTGGCGAAGCTGCCAAATCAGAAGCGCCGCGTCTTTCTGGACCGCTCCCTGATCGATCTCGCGGCCTATCTGGAAATGAAACAGATCCCAGTACCAGTCGATCTCAGCGCAGCCTTGCACGCCATGTCCTATGACCAAACCGTCTTCCTAACCCCTCCTTGGCAGGAGATTTTCGTCAATGACAGTGAGCGCAAGGCTTCATTTGAGGAAGCGGCTCTTGAATATGAGCACCTCCTGTCCTTCTTTCAGTCTCTTGGTTATCAGGTCACACTCCTGCCCAAGACTTCGATCACTGAACGCACTGACATGCTCCTAAATGAACTTGATCAGATGGACGCTTGAGCTTTCCCCTTGGAACACGCCCCGATCCACGCCATATCTCTTTGAAATTCAAATAAAGCCCTTGAGGACGTCATGACCGTAAATCCGCTTCTGACCGAATGGAACACCCCGTTCGAACTGCCGCCGTTCTCGGAAATCGAGCCGGCCCATTTCACCGAGGCGTTCGAAACGGCCATGACGCAAGCGCGCGCTGAAATCAACGCAATCGCCGACAACACGGAAACGCCGACCTTTGACAACACCATTCGTGCGTTGGAAGCGTCCGGCGAATTGCTGACCCGTGCCGCGCGAACCTTCTACAATCTCAGCGGCGCCCATACCAATCCTGACCTTCAGGCAATCGAACGCGAAATGGCGCCCAAGTTCGCAAAGCACGGGTCGGAAACCTTTCAAAATGAAGCGCTTTTTCAGCGGATTGCATCACTTTGGAGTCAGCGCAACGAGCTTGGCCTTGATGAAGAGCAGGCTCGTGTTCTGGAGCGGTACCACACCATGTTCCAGCGCGCAGGAGCCGGGCTTGATGCGGCCGGCAAATCCCGCATGGCAGAGATCTCGCAAAACCTCGCCAGTATCGGCACTCAATTTGCCCAGAACGTCCTGAAAGACGAAGCCGACTACAAGCTTGTTCTAGAAAGCAAGGAAGACCTGGCCGGTCTGCCCGACTTCCTGATCGCAGCGGCGGCGGAAGCTGCCGCAGAACGCGGGCTTGAGGGCAAGTACGTCATCACGTTGTCGCGCTCATCCATCGAGCCCTTCCTGCAGTTCTCGACCAACCGGCCCTTGCGCGAAACCGCTTTCAAGGCCTGGTCCGGCCGCGGAGAAGGCGGTGGTGAAACCGACAACCGCGAGATTGTCTCCAAGACAGTCGCTCTGCGCGCAGAAAAAGCGAAATTGCTGGGCTTCGACAGTTTCGCCCACTTCAAACTCGACGATACGATGGCGAAAACGCCAGAAGCTGTTCGCGAGCTCCTGACCAAGGTCTGGACGCCCGCCCTCAAGCGGGCCCGCGAAGAGGAAGAAAAGCTCGCAGACATGGCACGGTCCGAAGGCGGAAACTTCAAAATCGCCCCCTGGGACTGGCGTCACTACGCCGAAAAGGTACGCAAGGCCGAATTCGATCTCGATGAAACCGAGTTGAAGCCCTACCTCCAGCTCGACAAGATCATCGAGGCAGCTTTCGACACGGCAACCCGCCTGTTCGGCCTGAGCTTTGAGGAAAAGCATGGCCTGCCGACCTATCACCCCGACGTGCGCGTCTTCGAGGTCAAGGACCGGAACGGCAAGCATGTTGGATTGTTCCTGGGCGATTATTTCGCGCGCGCTTCAAAGCGGTCAGGAGCCTGGATGAGCGCTTTCCGCTCCCAGCATAGGCTGGATGGCGAGGTCTCGCCGATCATCGTCAATGTGATGAACTTCTCCAAGGGCGCGCCCGGTGAAGCGACGCTTCTGACCTTTGATGACGCACGGACCCTGTTCCACGAATTCGGCCATGGCCTCCACGGGCTCTTGTCGAATGTCACCTACCCGATCATCTCAGGCACAGGTGTGGCGCGCGACTTCGTGGAACTGCCCTCGCAGCTCTACGAACACTGGTTGTCGGAGCCTGAAGTCCTGTCGCGCTTCTCTGTCCACTACAAGACGGGCGAAGCCATGCCAAAAGCCCTTCTGGACAAGCTGCTGGCAGCCGAGAATTTCAATCAGGGTTTTGCGACGGTCGAATACACGGCCTGTGCCCTTGTCGATCTTGAAATTCACCTCTTAGACGAGGCAGGCGATCTTGATGTGACCGACTTCGAAAAGAAGACCCTGCAGGCAATCGACATGCCGGATGCGATCACCATGCGCCACCGGGTGCCGCACTTCGCCCATGCCTTTGCAGGTGATGGCTACTCTGCAGGATATTACAGCTACATGTGGTCGGAGGTAATGGATGCCGATGCCTTTGGCGCTTTTGAGGAAAAGGGCGACATTTTTGATCCGGAGACGGCAGAGAAACTCTACACACATATCTATTCTGCTGGAGGACGTCCCGACCCTGCGCAAACCTACAAGGCCTTCCGCGGCCGCGCGCCGGAAATCAACGCACTTTTGACCAAGCGCGGTTTGGCCGCATAGGCTTCATGCAAGACTGATAGCAAGATCGGGCGAAGAGCGGGCCACGCCTTGCTCCTCGTCCGGGACAAGACAAGCTACAAGGACTTGATGATGAGCCACCGAACCGTGAGCGCGCCAGATGAGCCAACTTCGACAATCATGCGCATCGCCCTTGTTCTTGGAGGTCTGTTCGGCGCAGCCGGTGTCATGTTGATGGCGGCTTCTGCCCATATCGACACCACCGGTCTTGTGGGCACGGCTGCCGAGATGCTGCTGTTCCACGCCCCTGCTTTCCTTGCGATCTCGGCGCTGGCCCAGGTTAGGCGCATCCCGTTTCTTCCCTTCGGCCTTCTTCTCATGACGATCGGACTTGCGCTCTTTTGCGGCGACCTTCTGTTTCGCGCCTTTCTCGATCAGCGGCTGTTCCCCATGTCCGCACCAACGGGCGGGATGATGTTGATCCTGGGGTGGGTTGCTCTGGCTCTTTCTGCCCTGCGTGTCCGTGCGCGCTAGGCGGCCACTAGGCACTCCAGTCAACAAACAGGGGTGCCATCGGTGAAGTTTGACGATATGACTCTGCCAATTGCCGACGAAGGACTTTCAAAAGGAACTCAGTTGACTGTTTCCGTTTCGCCCAAAAGCGCCGAGAAAACAGAGGCTTTTGTGCCTCCTTACCCGTTCCGCTACGAGCAGATGCCACCGATATGGACACTGATCGGAATGGCAAAGAAGAACTTCCTGTCCATCTGGGGCATGGGTGACTTTCAAAGCCGTTTGAGAAGTACACGGGTTTTTACCCGTGAGTTGGTAATCTGCAACCGCCCCGATGTCGTGCGGGAAGCCTTCCAGTCCAACCACCGTGCCCTGCAGCGCAAAAGCCCTCAGATGCGCCACGCACTGGAACCTCTTCTCGGCGACGGACTTTTTGTCAGCGACACAGACACTTGGGCCAAGCGGCGCAAGGTCGTGGCACCGATCATCCACGGCTCCCGCGTTCCAGGTTTCGCGCCGATCATGGTCGATACTATCATTGAGAAGCGCGACGAGTGGGCCTCTCTTCCCGATGGCGCGGAGATCGACGCCCTTGAGGAAATGGCTCATCTCACTGCAGAAATCATCTCCCGCACCATTTTCGGCAGAAATCTGGGCGCCAACTACGCCAGCGAGGTGGTTGAAGGCTTCTCGGACTATCAGCGCCACATCGATCAGATCGATCTGATTTCCATGTTCGGCTTGCCGGAATGGCTGCCGCGGTTCCGGGGGCGTGCGATCCGGAAATCAAAAGACCGGATCCTGAAGGTTCTCGACGAGATCATCGACAGCTACAGCGCCCAAAAGGACGCCGGCGAGGCCTCGGTCATCGGTGGTCTCTTGGAAGCGCGCGATGAAAACGGCGAACCGCTGAGCCGCGATGCCATCCGCAATGAAGCTGCCGTTATTTTCATGGCAGGACATGAAACCACCGCCAACACCCTCGCTTGGGCGTGGTATCTCCTGTCACAGTCGCCGGCAACAGCCGCGAAGCTTCATCTGGAGATCGACACGGTCCTGGGCGACAAAACGCCGACCTTCAAGGATGTGGCTGACTTGCCCTACACCAAGGCGGTGATCGAGGAAACGCTGCGGCTCTATCCGCCTGTGCCGATCCTGGCACGTGAAGCCATGGAAGACACCGAAATCGGCGGCAAGGCGATCCCCAAGGGCTCCCTGGTCATGGTGGTGCCGTGGCTCATGCATCGCAATCCGGTTCTGTGGAGCAAACCTGACGCCTTCTGGCCGGAGCGCTTCCTGCAGAAATCCAAACGCCCGAACAAATACGGCTATGTGCCCTTCTCCATCGGTCCGCGGATCTGCGCCGGTCTGCAATTCGGCATGACCGAAGCCATACTCAGCCTGGCCATCTTGGCACGGAAGTTTGAGCCCAAGCTCAAGCCGGGAACGGACGTACAGCCGGTTGCCCGCCTGACACTTCGCCCCGGCGCGGATCTGCCAATGTTGCTGCAAACCCGGGCCGCATGACGCTTTCAAAGCAGGAGAACGCTGACCAGAGGAGCGGACTGCGGCTTGAGACCATTCCCTTCTGTGAAACCATGCCGGAAGAGCCCCCCGCCCCTCCGGCGCGGGCTATCTACGGACCCGTGGGAGATCAGCGAACCGCAGCACGGCGATACTGGATTACGCATCCTGTTGACGGTCTTCTCAACACCGTCTTTCACGAGCTGCTTGCGCGACTGCCCGCGCGCTTCGTCTCGGCCTTCGGCCATGCGACCGCCGACCTGGCACGGCTGAGATACAGGAATCGCATATTCGCCCAGCGGATCGAGCGGAATTTCTATGCACTAACGTCAAGTCTCGGTCGCAACGATCAGGAACAGCAGGACGGATTGAAACGCTGGTGGCGCAATATCGGCCGCACCATGGCCGAGTTCTCCAAGGCCAACCACCTTTGGCGTGGAGACCACTTGCAGGTCCAGGGATCGGAAAATCTCGAGCGGGCGCAGGAACTTGGCAAGCCGTTGATCTTCGTGTCCATGCATCTGGGAACCTGGGAAGCAGCGTTCACAGCCATTCACGAAAGGCTGGCCACGCCGAGCATCGGGCCATTTCAGCCGGAGCCGAACCGGTTCACCAACCGCATCGTCTACAGGCTGAGAAAACGTCGAAACCAGTATCTGTTTCCACCCGGCCAGCGCAGCGCCATTCGCCTTCACAAGCTCTTGCGCAGTGGCGCCACGTCACTGACGATCTTCATCGACGAGGTGCGAGACAATCAGGTCCACATGCCTACGTTCGGCCGTCCCTTACCGGACAAAGGCAACGCGGTGGTCGCGATCAAGCTGGCAAACGCGGCAGGAGGCACGATTGTACCGTTTTATCTGCGCCGCCAAAATGGCCCGGATTTCGACCTCAACATCCTGCCGCCGCTTGAACCAAACACCGCCGACCAGACCAAGCGCTACGACATGAAGCCAACACTTCAGGCCTTCAACGATATCTTCGAACCAATCGTTCTCGACAACATCGAGCACTGGTACATGCTGAGCGAACTAAGGTTAGCACCAAATTTCAAAAGAACCCTTGGCGAAAAACACCCAACGGCCCTGTCCTGATCAGGATTTCAGGCGTTCGGCGTGCCAGGCAACGTGATCGCGGCCGAAGGTCGACACGGTGAAGTAGGAATGATCATAGCCCTCCTGCATCCGGAACACGGACGGCGTCCTGGTCTCGGCGAGCGCGGAGGCCAGCGCTTCCGGTTTCAGCAGATCCAGAAACTGGTCACTTGCACCCTGATCAACAAGAATATCGCCCTTCCAGCCCTTCTCGTGCAGAAGAAGCGTGGAGTCATGCGCGGACCAAAGGCTCTCGTCGTTGCCAAGGTAGGCACCAAGTTGCTTGCGGCCCCAGTCCGACTGGGTCGGATTGGCGATCGGGGCAAAGGCTGACAAGGAAACGAAAAGATCCGGGTGGCGCATCGCCAGCGTCAAGGCACCATGTCCCCCCATGGAATGGCCCGTCACGCCGTGACTTTCGGTGACTGCGAAGTTTTCCTGCACCAGCTCGCGAAGCTCTTGAACGATATAGTCTTCCATCTGGAAGTGCGGCTTCCAGGGATCCTGCGTTGCATTGACGTAAAAGCCGGCACCTTGCCCCAGGTCATAGGCATCGTCGTTGGCAACGCCTTCACCGCGCGGGCTTGTGTCGGGAAACACCAAGGCAACGCCGAACTCCGCCGCATGAGCCTGAAGGCCGGCCTTTGTCATGGCGTTCTCATGGGTGCAGGTCAGACCGGAGAGATACCACAGCACCGGCACCGGTCCCTGGCTGGCTTGCGGCGGCATATAGACCGCAAAGGTCATCTCCACACCGCAAACCTTCGATGCGTGGCTATAGACACCCTGAACACCGCCAAAGCTGCGGTTTTCCGAAACAGTTTTCATGGCTCAGCTCTTTCTATGAGGCAAACGGAAATGGGTCACGCCTGGGTCAGATCCTTATACATCACCAAAGCATCGACATAGCCATGTGACGGGTGGTTGAAGGCGCCCGGCAACCGACCCGCGATGTCAAAGCCATAACTTTGCCAGATCGCGATTGCGCGCGTGTTGGTCGAGACAACGAAGTTGAACTGCATGGCCCTGAAGCCGCGCTCCGGCGCAGTTTTCAAGGCATGTTCCAACATGGTTCGGGCAACGCCCTTGCCTCTGGCCGCCGCCGACGTAACAAAACCGCAGTTGCAGACATGGGCGCCGCCGCCCTTCTGGTTCGGGCACAGGTAGTAAGTGCCCAGAAGCTGCGTCCGCCCGTCTTCGGTGGCCTCGACGACGAACGCATCATGCCCGCCGCCGGTCCAATAGGCCAGCGTTTCCGCGCGAGACATGTCCGTGTCGATGGCATAGGTGTCTCCAGCCGCAAAAACCGGCTGGAGCATGTCCAGGATCTCTTCGTTGTCCGCCGAACGGATCGGACGGACCACAAGCTCAGTCATGACTAGTAGAGCACCACCGAGCGGATGGATTCGCCGGCATGCATCAGGTCGAAGCCCTTGTTGATGTCCTCAAGCGGCATCGTGTGCGTGATCATCGGATCGATCTCGATCTTGCCGTCCATGTACCAGTCGACAATCTTCGGGACATCCGTCCGGCCACGCGCACCGCCGAAGGCCGTGCCGCGCCAGTTGCGGCCCGTCACCAGCTGGAATGGACGGGTCGAGATCTCCGCACCAGCCGGCGCAACACCGATGATGATGCTCTCGCCCCAACCCTTGTGCGAAGCCTCGAGTGCTGTGCGCATGACATTGACGTTGCCCGTCGCATCGAAGGTGTAGTCGGCGCCGCCCTTGGTCAGGTTGACCAGATAAGCAACTAGATCGCCGTCCACCTCACTCGGGTTGACGAAGTCAGTCATGCCGAAGCGCGTCGCCATCTCAACCTTGGCCGGGTTGAGGTCGACGCCGACGATCTGGTCGGCACCGGCAAGCCGTAGCCCCTGGATCACGTTGAGACCGATACCTCCGAGGCCGAAGACAATGGCCCGCGAGCCGATTTCAACCTTGGCAGTGTTGATCACCGCGCCGATGCCGGTGGTGACGCCGCATCCGATGTAGCAGACCTTGTCGAAGGGCGCATCTTCACGGATCTTGGCCAGAGCGATTTCTGGAACCACCGTGTAGTTGGAAAAGGTCGACGTGCCCATGTAGTGAAGAATCGGGTCACCATCGAGCGTCGTGAAACGGGAGGAACCGTCCGGCATCACGCCCGCGCCCTGGGTGGAGCGGATGGCCTGGCACAGGTTGGTCTTCGGGTTGAGACAGTACTCGCACTGGCGGCATTCCGGCGTGTAGAGCGGGATCACATGATCGCCCGGTTTCAGCGATGTGACGCCAGGCCCCACTTCGACAACAACACCTGCACCTTCATGTCCAAGGATCGCCGGGAAAAGACCTTCCGGGTCGGCGCCCGACAGCGTGAACTCATCTGTATGGCAGATGCCTGTCGCCTTGATTTCCACCAGAACCTCGAACGCCTTAGGCCCTTCAAGGTTGACCTCCATGACCTCGAGTGGCTTGCCGGCACCAAGTGCCACTGCTGCGCGCGTCTTCATCGTCAAACTCCTCAAGACTCAAATCGGGGTGGTTCCAGAAACTCTTTACACGGTGATAGCGAACAAGAATCGAAGTGGAAACCCATCAGTGTTTCCGTTCCGACATTCGGCGCGATTTGATCCATGGAATTGCGGCCGGTGCAAGCCGCTCGTGGGACAGAATGACACTGTGTCGGATTTGAACAAGTCAGCGACCGAAACCGATGAGGAGCCGCCGTAGCTTTGGCGATTATGGCGAAGTAGCCGTCCAGTCCCTTGTGCAGACGACCGGGCGGCGTTACGCCTTTGAAGGACAAAGACCACATTCAAGGTCTGCCCCATTGCCCGGAGCCGCAAGTGAAGCGATTTTCCTTTCTGGAACTGGCGAAAAACGCCTTTAACGCGCATCAGAACTGGGGCCGCCAGTGGCGTGCGCCGGAGCCCAAGGCCGAATATGACATCGTCATTGTAGGTGCCGGTGGCCATGGTCTGGCGACCGCCTACTACCTGGCCAAAGAACACGGCATGAAGAACATCGCCGTGATCGAGAAGGGCTGGCTTGGTGGCGGCAACACGGGCCGCAACACGACCATCGTGCGCTCCAACTACCTCTGGGAAGAAAGTGCAGCGCTTTACAATCATGCGGTCAACCTGTGGCAAGGCCTGTCGACAGACCTGAACTACAACGTCATGTACTCCGCCCGCGGCGTCATGATGCTGGCCCATACGGTGCATGACATTCAGGTCTTCAAGCGGCATATTCATGCCAACCGGCTCGCCGGCGTGCAAAATGAATGGCTGTCTCCTGAAGCCGCAAAAGACTACTGCCCGCCACTGAACATCGAGAAGAACATCCGTTATCCGGTCATGGGCGCAGCTCTCCAGCGCGTCGGCGGCACGGCCCGTCATGATGCGGTAGCCTGGGGCTATGCCCGCGCGGCTGACGACATGGGCGTGGATATCATTCAGAACTGCGCCGTCACTGGAATTCGGCGCGGGATCGACGGTGCCGTCGAAGGCGTCGAGACCGCCAAGGGCTTCATCAAGGCAAAGAAGATCGGCGTGGTCGCGGCCGGTCACACCTCTGTCCTCATGGACATGGTCGGCGTGCGCATGCCGCTGGAATCCAATCCCTTGCAGGCGCTGGTGTCCGAGCCTGTAAAGCCGGCATTTCCGTGCGTAGTCATGTCTAACACGATCCACGCCTATATTTCACAGTCCGACAAGGGTGAGCTTGTCATCGGCGCGGGAACGGACCAATTCGTTTCCTACAGCCAGACCGGCGGCATCCACATCACCACCCACACGATTGACGCGATCTGCGAGCTCTTTCCCATGTTCCGGCGCATGCGCATGCTCAGGAACTGGGGCGGCATCGTCGACAACACGCCCGACCGCTCGCCGATCATCGGCAAAACGCCGGTTCCCGGCCTGTTCGTCAACTGCGGCTGGGGCACTGGCGGCTTCAAGGCGACACCGGGCTCCGGCCATGTTTTCGCCCATACGATCGCCAAGGACGAACCTCACCCGATCAACGCTCCGTTCACGCTTGACCGCTTCCGCACCGGTCGCCTGATCGACGAAGCTGCCGCCGCCGCCGTGGCGCACTAGAGGGTTTTGCAATGCTTTTGATCCACTGTCCCTATTGCGGCGTCGAGCGGCCCGAGACGGAATTTGCCTGCCGCGGCGAAGCCCACATCATTCGCCCTGCCGATCCGTCCACACAGACCGACGAACAATGGGCTGAATTTCTGTATCTTCGTGAGAACCCAAAGGGCCTTTATGCCGAACGCTGGCGCCACATTCACGGCTGCGGCCGGTTCTTCAACGCAGTACGCGAAACCGTGAGCGACAAGTTCGTCAAGGTCTACAAGGCTGGTGAACCCAAGCCCGATCTCGAGGCTCTGGCCAAGGAGATGTCCGCATGAGCCAGTCCTTCAGAACCGAGGCCGGCGGCCGGATCGATCGCGATCGAAAGGTGACCTTCAGCTTCGATGGCGAACAGCTTGAGGGCTACGAGGGCGATACACTCGCCTCTGCCCTGCTTGCCAACGGCATTCACATGGTCGGCCGCTCGTTCAAATACCACCGTCCGCGCGGCATCCTGACCTCAGGATCGGAAGAGCCCAATGCGCTGGTCGGCGTCTATCGCCAGGGTGACCAAACCCCGAACCTGCGTGCAACCCAGGTCGAGCTCTACGAAGGGCTGAAGGCGATCAGCCAAAACAGGTTCCCCTCCCTCGGTTTCGATGTTGGGGCAGTCAACGATTTCCTGTCGCCGCTGTTCCCGGCCGGCTTTTACTACAAGACCTTCATGTGGCCGCGCTCCTTCTGGGACCGGGTCTACGAACCGATCATTCGCGCGGCAGCCGGTCTCGGCACACCGCCAAAGAATGCTGATCATGACCGCTACGCCAACCTTTACGCCCATTGCGACGTTCTGGTGGTCGGCTCTGGACCAGCCGGTCTGACAGCTGCATTGGCCGCCGCAGAAACCGGTGCAAGGGTCATCCTGTGTGATGAGCAGGCCGAGTTTGGCGGCTCACTCCTGAGCGAAACCGCCGCGACCATCGATGGCAAGACGCCTGTGGACTGGGTCGAGGATACGATCCGCACCCTGCAAGCCATGGACAACGTCACGCTTCTGCCGCGCACGACTGCTTTTGGCTATTTCGCGCAGAACTTCGTCGCCCTCGCGGAGCGCATCACCGAGCACGTCAGCGAGCCGGATCCTAATCTGCCGCGCGAGCGCCTTTGGCAGCTTCGCGCCAAGGAAGTGGTCATCGCCGCCGGCAGCATCGAGCGACCGATGGTGTTCCCGGAAAACGATCGGCCTGGCATCATGAACGCCGAGGCTGGCCGCACCTATCTCAACCGCTATGGCGTTAAGGTCGGTCACAAGGCGCTTGTCGCCACGGCCTGTGACACCGCCTGGCAAGCCGCCTTTGATCTGGCCGACGCCGGCGTCGAAATCGCCGCCATCGCCGACCTGCGGGAGAACCCGCCAGAGGCCTTACAATCGATCGCACAGGCCCGCGGCATTCGCGTTGAGACCGCCTGCGTCGTTACCGGAACAACCGGCCGCAAGCGTATCGACAAGGCTCTCCTCGGCCGGGTATCCGCATCTGGTTCTGTTGCATCCGCTGGTGATCTAGCATGTGACAGCCTGCTCATGTCCGGCGGCTGGACGCCGACCGTCAGCCTCTATTCCCAGTCCCGCGGCAAAGTTGTGTGGGACGAAACAGCCGGAGCTTTCCTGCCGGGACAGCACGTTCAGAACGAGCGGTCGGCCGGCTCTTCGCGCGGTCTCTATGGACTGAACGACGTCCTGGCGGATGGCTATGCCGCTGGTGAAGAAGCTGCAAAGGCCGCCACGGGCAAAGGCGCCAAGGTCACCTATTCGGTTGCCAGCGGCGCTGAAGCTGGATCCGGAGGGACGCTTGGCGCCCTGCCCGTCGACCGCGATGCGTCCCGGGTCAAGGCATTCGTTGACTATCAGAACGACGTCACCGCCAAGGACGTGAAACTGGCTGTGCGCGAAGGCATGCACTCCATCGAGCACATCAAGCGCTACACGACCACCGGCATGGCCACCGATCAGGGCCGGCTGTCGAACATGAACGCCCTGGCAATCGCGTCCAAAGCGCTCGACAAGCCGCTCACCGACGTCGGCCTGACGACCTTCCGTCAGCCCTTCACCCCAACCACCTTCGGCACATTCGCAACCTCGTCGCGTGGCGACTTCTTTGATCCGGTCCGCAAGACACCGTCCCATCAGTGGGCGGCGGACCATGATGCAGCCTTCGAAGACGTCGGCCAGTGGAAACGGGCCTGGTATTTCCCCAAGGCCGGGGAAGACATGCATGCCGCTGTCGCCCGCGAATGCGCTGTTGTCCGCGACAAGCTTGGTCTCTTCGACGCCTCCACGCTCGGCAAGATCGAGGTCGTCGGGCCAGATGCGGCCGAGTTCCTCGAGCGCATGTATACCAACCCCTGGAAAAAACTGGGCGTCGGGCGTTGCCGTTATGGGCTTATGCTCAATGAGGCCGGCTTCATCATCGATGATGGCGTCGTCGGGCGCATCGCAGAGGACCGTTTCCACGTAACAACGACAACCGGCGGCGCGCCGAGTGTATTTGCGACCATGGAAGACTATCTCCAGACCGAATGGCCCGACCTTGATGTCTGGATCACCTCGACCACAGAACAATATGCCGTTGCCGCGGTTCAGGGGCCGCTGGCCCGTGAAGCCATCGCGCCGTTCGTTCAAGGCATTGACCTGTCGCCGGACGCTTTCCCGCATATGAGCGTTGCGACCGGAACATTCTGCGGCGTTCCCTGCCGCCTGTTCCGCATCTCCTTCACCGGTGAGGTCGGCTTCGAAATCAATGTCCCCCGACGCCATGGCGAGATGGTCTGGAAGACCCTTGAACATGAAGTGGCGAAGCTCGGCGGCTGCACCTATGGCACCGAGACCATGCACGTGCTGCGGGCCGAGAAAGGCTACATTATCGTCGGCCAGGAGACTGACGGTACGGTAACGCCTGATGACGCCGGCATGACCTGGGCGATCGGCAAAAAGAAACATGACTTCGTCGGCAAGCGCGGCCTGCAGCGCCCCGACCTTGTTGCCGACAACCGCAAGCAGTTGGTCGGACTGTTGACCACGGACCCGAAGGTGGTTCTCGAAGAAGGCGCCCAGATCACGGAAAGTGCCAACCCTGCAGTGGGCACACCGGCCGATGGCCATGTGACGTCATCCTATCATTCCCCCGCCATGGGCCGTTCGATTGCACTGGCTTTGGTCAAGAACGGCCGCGCACTCGAAGGCAAGACGTTGCATGTTCCCATGCCGGACGGCTCAATTCCGGTGACCGTCACCGGCCCGGTGTTTTTCGATCCGAAAGGAGACCGGCTCAATGGCTGATGATCTTGTATCGACGCTCTATGCTCCCGACGCCGGACAGGAACCGCTTCTGGCCCTGCCTGATGTCTCCATCCTCAAGACGGCGCCACTTGCGCGCCTGTCTTTCCGAGGCAGAGACGGCGCAATTGCCGCCGCGAGCAAGGGGTTTGGCCTCGACCTGCCGACCAAGCCTCTGACCGCAGAGACCGGCCCGGACCGCGCAGCCTTTTGGCTTGGCCCGGATGAATGGCTGCTCCTGGCGCAAGAGGACATGCTGAGCGAAACCATGGAAGGCTTGGCGACCGCCCTTGGCGACACATCACATGCGCTCGTCGATGTCTCCCATCGCCAGGACGCCATGCTGGTGACCGGTGATCAGGCAGCCTGGCTGCTCAACAGCGGCATTCCGATCGATCTGCACCTTGAAACCTTCCCGATCGGCATGGTGACGCGCACCCTGTTCCACAAGGCACCGGTCATGCTGTGGCGGATCGGACCGGACACCTTCGTTGTGGAAGCCTGGGGCTCCTTCATCGACTATGTCGCCGGCCTCCTCGTCGAGGCCGCGCAAGAGCTGAAGGCCGCCTAACACACAGGCGCTTGAGCATCAAACGCGGCGGAGCCAATACGCCCGCCGCGTTGACAAAGGCGAAACCGATTTCGCCTACGGTCTTGAACAAGTGACCTTGAGGCTGCAAGTTCGACCCATGCTAAAAATCGGCTCCTACAATATTCAAAAGGCTATTGGCGTTGACGCGCGCCGGCGTCCCGAGCGCACGCTCAAGGTGATCCAGGAAATGGATTGCGACGTCATTGCGCTTCAGGAAGCCGACAAACGCTTCGGCCCGCGCGAGACCACCCTTGCACGCGACTGGATTGCCGAACACACCGACTACAAGGTCGTGCCCTTTGCCATCAGGGATGCCAGCATCGGCTGGCACGGCAACGCCATTTTGGTACGCAACTCCGTCGAAATCCTCGACCACACGCGTCTGGAGCTGCCGACCCTTGAGCCGCGCGGCGCGGTCATGGCGGACATCAGACTGAATGGCCAGACGTTTCGGGTGGCTGCCATGCATCTGAGCGTGCTGGCCACATATCGCAAACGCCAGATCGCCTCGCTGATGTCACAGCTCCACGCCCATGCCTTTGATCTGCCGACTGTTCTCGTGGGCGATTTGAATGAATGGTGGGACACGGCACAGAGCCTGAAGCTGTTCGACCCGCATTTCGAGGTGACGACCCCGGGCCGGAGTTTCCCCTCGCCCATGCCGCTCGCCAGCCTCGACCGCATCATCACCAGCCGCGAGTTCACAGTTCAGCAAGCCGGGGTGCATCAGTCGCAAACGGCGCGCATTGCATCGGACCACTTGCCGGTCTGGGCCGAATTGACCCTATAGCACTGACATTCTCTTCCTTTATGCCCGTCGGCGCTGATTCGACGGCTGTTTGCCCTGTTGCCGGCTGAGAGGTCGATCGGGTGCGGCTGCTCGCGTCTCGTTCCTCCCGGCGACGCACGTCCATCCCCCAGAGAACAGCTGGCTTTTCTTTGCAGGCAAAGCTGTTTGCTGCAAAGGGAGCACAGACGGCCTTTCGCGCTGATTATTTATGCGATATATTTTACATATAGAGGTTATTTTGGAGATTTTACCGATTTATGCAGGATTTTGCGCAGAGCTTCTATCTTGCAGGGCAGCTTCTGATCAGCGGTGATCCGGAGCTGAGTGAAGTCGTGGCCCTGTCGCTACGCGTGACCGCATCGGCCCTCGCCATCTCCGCGCTCATCGGCCTGCCCCTCGGAGCTCTTCTGGCTGTCGCCCGTTTCCCGGGCCGGACCGCGCTGACAGTCCTTGCCAATGCGCTGATGGGGCTGCCGCCTGTGGTGGTCGGCCTGACGGTCTACATGCTGCTGTCCAACGCCGGTCCGCTCGGCGTCTTGCAGCTGCTCTATTCCCCAACAGCCATGATCATCGCCCAGAGCATCCTGATCACGCCGATCATCATCGCGCTGACGCGGCAGGTGATCGCCGATCTCAACGCAGAATATGCCGAAACCTTCCGCTCCCTTGTGGTCCCGGGCCATACCGCGATCATCGCTCTTCTCTGGGATGCCCGCTTCTCCATTCTGACGGTGTTGCTGGCTGGCTTCGGCCGGGCAATCGCCGAGGTCGGCGCCGTCATGATCGTTGGTGGCAACATCAATCACGTCACCCGAGTCATGACCACGGCGATTGCGCTTGAAACCTCCCGTGGCGAGCTGGCCCTCGCCCTTGCGCTCGGCATGGTGCTCCTTCTGATCGCGCTCAGCGTCAACGGTGCGGTCTCCCTGCTGAAAGGCGTCGACCGGAGCACAGCCCATGCCTGAGATCCTCAGCTTCCCGACGCGCACCGAAAATACGCCAAGCAAGGTGCCTTCCCCCATGCCGCTTTCCGTTCGCCACCTGGCGTTCCAGGCCGGGCACACATCGATCCTCAAGGGCGTAGACCTCGATCTCAAGACAGACGCCCTCACCGTCCTGATGGGGCCCAATGGCGCCGGCAAGAGCGTGCTCTTGCGGCTCTTGCACGGGCTCCTCGCCCCTTCCTTTGGAGAAGTGCGCTGGAACGGACTTCCGCTGGACAAGTCACTGCGCCGCCAGCAGGCGCTCGTGTTTCAAAAACCAGTCCTCTTGCGGCGTTCGGTCAAGGCGAACCTGAACTTCGCCCTAGGCCTGCGTCCTGTAGCGAACCGCGCTGCAAAGCTGGCACAAGCTCTTGCCAACTCCGGTCTCGAGCATCTGGCCAAGCGTCAGGCCCGCGTCCTGTCCGGCGGTGAGCAACAGCGCCTCGCCCTTGCCCGGGCCCTGATCCTGGATCCCAAGGTGCTGATGCTGGACGAGCCCACCGCCAACCTCGACCCCGCGTCAACGCTCGTCATCGAACAGGCGATCGCCAGCGCACGCCGGCGCGGTGTCAAGGTGATCCTGGTCACCCACGATCAGCACCAGGCCCGCCGCCTTGGCGAGGAAGTCGTGTTTCTTCATGACGGCAAGATCACCGAACACAACGACGCGGAGAGCTTCTTCGACAGTCCCAAATCCGCGGCCGCCAACGCCTATCTCTCAGGAGACATTCTCGTTTGACCAATGATTTCAAAAACACCTTGAAGGGAGACACCAAGAATGACATTCCTCAAGTCCATGTTTGCAGGTGCGCTGGCGTTTGGCCTGGCCGCAGGAGCCAACGTGACAGGCGCGGCGGCAGATGACTTCATAGTGGTGCAGTCGACAACCTCGACGCAAAACTCCGGCCTTCTCGACGAGATCTTGCCGAAGTTCCAGGACAAGACCGGCATTGAAGTGCGCGTTGTCGCCGTCGGCACCGGACAGGCTCTGAAAAACGCCGCCAATGGTGACGGCGACGTGCTTCTGGTTCACGCCAAACCGTCCGAAGAGAAATTCATCGCGGCCGGCAACGGCGTCGAGCGCTTCGACGTCATGTACAATGACTTCGTGATTGTCGGCCCCAAGGACGACCCGGCGGGCATCAAGGGCATGACGGACGCACCGGCGGCCATGGCCAAGATCGCCAACAGCGGCGCGCTCTTTGCCTCGCGCGGCGACGACAGCGGCACCCACAAGAAGGAAAAGGCGCTCTGGAAGATGGCAAGCGTCAATCCGGACGAGGCCTCCGGCACCTGGTACCGGGAAACCGGCTCGGGCATGGGCGCAACCCTCAACGCCGCTGCCGGCATGGGCGCCTACACCATGTCGGACCGCGCCACCTGGCTGGCGTTCCAGAACAAGGCCGACCTCGCCGTCCTGACGCAGGGCGACGACCGTCTGTTCAACCAATATGGCGTTATCCTGGTGAACCCGGAGAAACATCCTTCGGTCAAGGCAGAGGCCGGGCAGATCTTCATCGATTGGCTTACAGGCCCTGAAGGCCAGAAGGAAATCGCATCGTTCAAGGTCAACGGCGAACAGTTGTTCTTCCCCAACGCAAGCTCGAGCGTCTCCAATTGATCTGACAACAAATCAGTCGACCCAAAAAAGAAACGGCGCCCTCAGCAGGCGCCGTTTTTCATTTGGGAAGCCTGTTCTCCAGCCCCGAACAGGCCCTCATCAGAGGATCGCGGCCATGAGGAAAAACAGGATGCCTGACAGTATGGCTGAAGCTGGAACCGTGACCATCCAGGCGGCGATTGTCGTCATGAAGTGGGCGCGGCGCACAAGCTTTCTGCGCGCCTGTTCCTCGCGGTTTCGCACGGGCCGAACTCTCCTGGCTTTGCCACCCTCTCCCTCGTTCAAAAAGTCCAACCGTCGCTCGGACCGCTCCGTGTACCATTCGCGGAAAAAGCCAACACCGAAGACCGCCCCCACGGCGATATGTGTCGAGCTGACCGGCATCCCGAACCCAGAGGCAATGATCACGGTGGTCGCCGCCGACAGCGCAACACAATAGGCTCGCATCGGGTTCAACTTGGTGATCTGCCGTCCGACCATGTTTATGAGTCTCGGGCCGAACAGCAGAAGACCGAATGAAATCCCCAGCGCGCCGACAGCCATCACCCAAAGGGGAATGGCGACACTCTCCGCCACATCCCCGAACTCTGCGGTATGAACGATCGCCGCCAGCGGACCGACCGCATTGGCCACGTCATTGGCGCCATGCGCGAAGGACAGCAGCGCAGCGGAACAGACCAGCGGAATTGCAAAGAGCTTGCGCAACGACTGGTTTCGATTTTCCAGACCCCGGGACTGGCGTGCGATCAGCGGTCGGGTGATCATCCAAGCGAGCACGGCAACGACACCGCCTGCCACCAATGCCGTAGAAAGCTCTATCGTCACGACATGGCTGACGCCCTTGACCGCCAGATAGGCGGCAAACGTTCCGGCCATGACGGCGATCAGGATCGGCACCCAGCGACGGGCCGCAGCGATCTTGTCATCCTGATAGACAATGAAGGCCTTGATAATCCAAAGGAAGAACGCTGCGACCACGCCGCCAACGAGTGGCGAAATGACCCAGCTCATGGCTATACCGCTCAGCATAAGCCAGTTGACGGACGAAAAACCCGAAGCGGCAATGCCGGCGCCCATGACACCGCCGACAATTGCATGGGTCGTTGATACGGGTGCGCCAAACCATGTTGCCAAATTGATCCAGAGCGCAGCAGAAACGAGCGCCGCCATCATCGCTGCCGTGAAGATGCGTGTGTCGGCCACAGCAGCAGGATCAATGATGCCCATGGAAATGGTGTCGACGACATCTCCGCCGGCCAGAAGCGCCCCCGCACTCTCGCAAATCGCTGCAATCACCAGGGCCGAGGTCAGGGACATCGCCTTGGCGCCAACCGCAGGGCCGACATTGTTGGCCACATCATTGGCACCGATGTTGAGCGCCATATAGGCGCCGATCGCTGACGCGGCAACGATCACACCGCCGCTAGGCGCTCCAATAACATAGGCGCCTGCCAAAATACCGCACAGGACAATGAACAGGAGGCCAGCCCCTGGCGCCATCAGACCACGGCCGAGGCTGGTCGCAGCCTCTTCCATGTAGCTGATCTTATCCAGATCCTTGTCCAGTGTTGGCTTCTTGTACCTGCTCATGTTTGGTTTTCGTTCCGGTAAATCAGCAGGACGACGTGTCATCCGCCTAGCAGCAAAAAAGAGCGCTCATGGCGATAAAGGATCTTTGCAAAAGGTCAAATACTAAGCCGGCGTAAGCTTGTCGATTTCCGCAACTTCACTCTTGAATTGACCCAGAAGTTGGCTCAATCCCGGCTCGTCCGCCGCCTCGATGGCGTCGTCGATGGATAGCCAGCTCAATTCCCGCTGGCCAAGCTCCGGAAAACTGTCGAGTTGCCGTTCCACCTTGATCGGATAGACAGCAACATCCGTCCGGATTTTGAGGCCACCATTGTGCCCCTTGTAGGATGAAAAGCTGCCGAAAGGCGTCTTTGCGACCTTGCCGATGATTCCAGCCTCTTCATAGGCTTCGATCTCCGCCGTCTTGTGCGCCCGGCGTTTCATAATCGGCCAGCCCTTGGGAAGGATCCATCTGCGCGACGAACGCGAGGTAACCAGCAGAACTTCGATCTTTCCCTTGCGCGCGCGATAGCACAGCGCGGCAATCTGCAAGCGTGCAGGTCGCCGAAACAAGCTTTTCAGATCGCGGAGGATTGGCCTTGCAGCCACAGAGGAAAAATCGATTGAGGACATGTGTTTCGTAGTTGGAATCAGGATTGAGCGGTCTTTTAGATGATATAGGGTCTCAAAGTCCAGAACAAAGCGCACAAAGTGCACTTATCTGGAAATCAGGGTAAATCTTGCTACTAGGAAGTGCTTGTTACGACAATGTGATCGGCCGACCAGCCCCCTGGCCAGACCTCACCGCCACCTGCGCGCAAGGCTCGTACTGTGCCAACCGGCACTTTCGCGATGAGAAAGGGCTCTTCTGCCGCCATGCCGTCGGTGGCAGCAACCGCACCGGCCACCCCCGTGAAGCCGAGCTCTTCCTCGCAGGGAACAAAGAGCGAGGCCCCGGACACATTGGTTTCCATCTGTGTGGTACCAGGCGTTCGACCGACGGTGCCGCAGACGGCAACGCTCGTCATCAGCTCAACCGCCCGCGCCTTGGCGCAGTCGAACACCCGGTGATAGCCGGAAAGCATTTCGGTCATGGATGGCACCAGCAAAAGATCCAGATTCCCCTTCGCCAGGAGGCAGGAGAGCGCCGGCATTTCGACATCGAGACAAATTAGGATCGCCATCTTCAGGCCATCGAGTTCGAAAGTTTGAATCTCGCGCCCGCCCAGCAGCTGCCAGGTCTCCGGATCCATTTCGCCCGGCGTGAGCGACAGCTTGTCCTGCTGGATCTCCCGGCCATCCGGGGTCAGCAGGATTGCAGTGTTGGTCAGACCTCCCTCACCTTGAACAGGCATGGAGCCGGCCAGCAACGAGATCCCATGCGCCTGTGGCAAGGGGCGCAGCAGCTCAACCACCTGCGCACCGATCTCGGCGAGGAACGCCATCTCCTCAGTGGGTTTCAGTCCATCCGGCTTGAACGCAAGGCACGCCTCGATCGCATATTCCGGCAGAACCAAAAGCTTCGCACCGGCCGCCTTTGCCTCCAGGAGACGTGCCTCGACATGATCGGCAAACGCTTGCGGATGTGCGGGCGAAAACCCGAGATTCATCGCCCAAAGGGCAAGGCAATAGTCAGTCATTGAGGCATCAGATCCGAAAACATGAAAAAGCAGGCTCGAATGGCCTGCTCGAAATCATGACGGCTTTAACGTGAGTGGTAAAGGCAGGTAACTGCCTCAATTCAGAGCGCTTTCAGCTCAAGCCGCTGCGGATTATCCAGAACCCGACAAGCGAAATCAATGATACCAGAAAGCCGAATTGCACGATCGACAGAATCCCGGTCGAAGGCAGGCTTTCCACCTTTGCGCTGTCGCGCACATCATAGAGACTATCAAGCGCCCGATCGGTTGATTGGTCGATCTCGCGAAACAATTCTTTCAGCTCATCCTGAGCAAACATGGCCAGCCCCCGGCGATTCCTTCACCTCCAGGACACTAGGGCTGCGACACTTTCCAATTGGTTAAGATGAATTAATCATAAAACCGGCTTAGACGCGGACTTTTTGCGGGTCCGCTACGTCGATTATCCGGAGCTGAACTTTCGGCGACCCTTGCCATGTGTCGATGGAGAGCGTTCCGACAACATGCAGGTTCCTGCCCCGGCTGTTCAAGAGCATCTGGCCATGCGGCTTGTCTTCCGCCTTGAAGCTGATTGCCTTCAATGCCGTGCCATCCGGCGATGAGATGCTGGCCCGCACATGCCCCTTGCCGACGACGTCGGCGAAGGAGATCCGGTGCGCCGGAAAGGCAAACACAGGCTCCGAATGCCCGGCGCCGTAAGGACCTGCTTTTTCAAGAAGTTCCATCAGCTCCAGCGTCGCGCCCCCGGCCGTCAGGGCCGCATCGACCTTGAGGTCACGTAGCGACGCTGCGACCTCGACATCCGCACTCAAACGTTCCTTGAAGAAGGCGTTTAGATTGTCCGTCTTGTCACGCAGAACGGTAAGCCCTGCCGCCATGGCATGACCACCGCCTTTTTCCAAAAGCCCCAGGTCGACCGCCTCGCGAACGGCCTTGCCCAGATCGACACCCTGGATCGAGCGTCCCGATCCGGTGCCCTTGCCGTCCTTGTCGTAGGCAATGGCAAAGGCAGGGCGCCGATGGGCGTCTTTCAGACGGGAGGCGATCAGGCCGACGATACCGGGATGCCAGTCGTCAGATCCGGTGAGGAGCACCGCCGGGTCATGCTGTTCCATGGCGACGACAGCCTGGGCGCCGGCCTGTTCCAGCATGACAGCTTCCATGGCCTGCCGGTCCGCGTTCAGCTGATCCAGCTTTTCCGCAATGGCGCGGGCCTCGGACGGGTCATCGCAGGTCAGGAGCCGCGCGCCGAGCGCAGCATCACCGATGCGTCCGCCGGCATTGATCCGCGGCCCGAGCAGAAACCCCAGATGATAGGAGGCAGGCTTGCCAGCCACTCGCGCAACATCTGCAAGAGACGCAATCCCGGGATTGAGACGCTTGTGCATGACACCAAGGCCTCGGGTCACATAAGCCCGATTCAACCCCTGAAGCGGTACCACGTCACAGACCGTGCCGAGTGCCACCAAATCCAGCAGCGCCATGAGGTCAGGCGCCTGACCACTGTTGAAGGCACCTCGGCTGCGCAATTCCCTGTTCAAACCGACGAGAAACAGAAAGGTCACGCCCACGGCTGCCAGATGCCCCTGGCCGGACAGGTCATCCTGCCGGTTCGGATTGACCAGCGCCTCGACGGCGGGCAGCGTCTCTCCGACCTGGTGATGGTCTAGCACCACGACATCAAGCCCAACCTTGCGGGCAACTTCAAAGGCTTCGAACGATGTACTGCCGCAATCAACGGTGATCAGAAGCTCTGCACCGCCCTGTCGAAGGGCCTCGATGGCAGGTCCGTTCGGCCCGTAGCCTTCGATGATCCGGTCCGGAATATGAATGACCGGATCAAGGCCCATCCAGCGCAGATATTTCGCAAGAACCGCCGACGAAGTCGCACCGTCCACATCGTAGTCGCCAAAGATCGCGATCCGGGTGCCCTTCTCGACCGCATCCGCCACGCGCATGACGGCCTCATCCATCGCCACCAGCCGTGAAGGATCGGGCATGAGCGTCTTGAGCGATGGGCTGAGAAAATCCTCGGCCTGTTCCGGCGCAACGCCGCGGGCCGCCATCACCCGCGCCAAGACGTCCGGCAACCCGTTTCGCTGGGAAATGGTCATGGCATTGAGCGCCTCGGACGCGCTCAGCCGGTCGCGCCAAGCGTTGTCATTGGCCGACCGCGCGACGCCCAGAACAAGGCGGCCCGCACCGCTGTCTTCGGTCGGGCCGCTCATTGCGTCATCCTGTCTGCCGGGTCGAGGTGCCCCAACATGATCATCTCATTCCTCAGTCGAGGTGGAACTTTTCCAGCTGATGGTGCTGCGCCTTGATGTAGCGAACCGTGCCCGTGGACGAACGCATCACAACCGTATGCGTGCTGATGTGGTTGCGGCCGAAGCGAACACCCTGCAGCATGTTGCCATCGGTCACGCCCGTTGCCGCGAACAGAACGTCCGGACCGGCCATTTCTTCAAGCGTGTACTTTTTCTTGATATCTTCAATGCCCATGCGATGGGCCCGTTCGACCTGCTCATCGCGGGTAATCACCAGGCGTGACTGCATCTGGCCACCGATGCAGCGCAGGGCCGCAGCCGCCAGAACACCTTCGGGTGCGCCACCGATACCCACGTAAAGGTCGATGCCGGTTTCTTCCGTATCAGTCGTGTGAATGACCCCGGCAACGTCACCGTCTCCGATCAGGCGGATCGCCGCACCGGTTGCGCGAATGTCCTCGATGAGACGGGCATGACGCGGGCGATCAAGCACACAGGCTGTCACCTCGTTGATGCTGACGCCCTTTTCCTTGGCGACGGCTGCCAGGTTCTCCGCGATCGGCGCATCCAGATCGATCAGACCGGCCGGATAGCCCGGGCCAATGGCGATCTTGTCCATGTAGCTGTCCGGCGCATTCAGAAGATCACCTTCCGGCGCCATGGCGATAACGGCCAGCGAGTTGGGCAGGTTCTTGGCGCAGATCGTGGTCCCTTCAAGCGGGTCGAGAGCGATGTCCACTTTCGGGCCGCTCTTGGTTCCGACATTCTCGCCGATGTAAAGCATCGGAGCTTCGTCGCGTTCCCCCTCGCCGATCACAACCGTTCCGTCGATCGGCAGGCGGTTGAGTTCGCGGCGCATTGCATCAACAGCGGCCTGGTCGGCGGCCATTTCGTCGCCGTGCCCACGCAGACGTGCAGCCGAGACAGCTGCTCGCTCGGCGACGCGCGCCAGCTCAAGGGTCAGGATACGGTCCAGACCACTTTTGGCGGAAACGTCAGACTTCGACATAAAGCTCTCCAATCTCTCCCAGCCCGTCGCCCGCGCCCCTAGCACAAGCGGCCAGCCAATATGTCAGGACAATTTCTCGATACGGATCATTTGCGGCGTGCCGGAAACAACACCCTTGGACGCAATCGCGTCAAGGGCCTGCCGAACCGCAACTTCCGTGGTTTCATAGGTGATCAGTATGACAGGTTGAGGTTCAGCCTGCGCGCCTGTCTCCGAAACGCCAGTATCTGCTACCTTGCGGCGCTGAACGATCGACTCGAGCGAGATACCGCCGTCCGCCATGCATTTCGCGATCTCGGCAAAGGCGCCAGGGCGGTCGACGACGGCAAAACGGATATAATAGCCGCCCTCATGCAGACGCATGCGCGCACGGGTGTAATCATCAAGATCCACTGCCGGCATGCCAAGAACCGGCGTCTGGTCGCCGCGCGCGACATCGGCGATATCGGCCACGACGGAAGACGCCGTGGCGTTGCCGCCCGCGCCAGGTCCGACCAACACAACCTCACCAACAAAATCGCCATCAACCGCAACGGCATTCAGGACCCCGTCGATCCGGGCAATCGCCGAGGACTTCGGCACCATCGTCGGGTGAACACGTTGCTCGATACCGGTGTCGGTACGCTGTGCGACGCCCAGAAGCTTGATCCGGTAGCCGAGCTCATCGGCAGCCTGAATGTCCGCGGTCGTGATGGAGGTAATGCCCTCCATATAGATATCATCGGACGAGATCTTGGTGCCGAAGGCAAGGCTCGTCAGGATGGCAAGCTTGTGGGCGGTATCATTGCCTTCGATGTCGAAGGTCGGATCCGCTTCTGCATAACCAAGGCGCTGCGCATCCGCCAAGCAGTCCTCGAAGGAAATGCCCTCTGCTTCCATCCGGGTCAGGATGTAATTGCAGGTGCCGTTCAAGATGCCATAGACCCGCGACACATCGTTTCCGGACATGCTTTCGCGCAAGGTCTTGACGATCGGGATCCCGCCCGCAACGGCCGCTTCATAGTTCAGCGAAACCTTGCTGGCTTCCGCGATCTGGGCAAGTTCGACGCCATGTTTCGCCAGCAGCGCCTTGTTCGCAGTGACAACATGCTTGCCGGCGGAAAGCGCCGCGCGCACGCTGTTTTCGGCTGGACCATTGTCCCCGCCGATCAGCTCAACGAAGACATCGATTTCTTCGCTCTTGGCCATTTCGACCGGATCGGTGAACCAGCTGAGACCGGACACGTCGATACCGCGATCGCGGTTCGGGTCGCGGGCGCAAACAGCGCTGATCGTGACGGCGCGACCGGCCTTGCAGGCCATCGCGTCTCCATGCTTGGCGAGGAGATTGACAACAGAAGCCCCGACGGTTCCAAGGCCGGCAATCCCAAGTCTCAAGGCATTAGCCATATGAAGTGAATTCCAGTTGTTCGTGATCAGCGAGAAGTCCCGAGCGGGACCACGTTGTGCAGTGTTTCGTCCGCGGTTTCAAGGAACCGGCGGATATTCCGGCCCGCCTGACGCAGACGCTGTTCGTTTTCAACAAGACCGATGCGGACATAGTCGTCGCCGTATTCGCCAAAGCCCAGTCCCGGCGCGACAGCCACCTCCGCCTTCTCAAGCAACAGCTTGGAAAATTCAAGGCTTCCGAGCGGTCTGAATTTTTCAGGGATAGGTGCCCAGGCGAACATGCTCGCCTCTGGCGCCGGAATTTCCCACCCCGCACGGCCAAAGGCATCGACAACCACGTCGCGGCGCTTCTTGTAGATTTCGCGGGTCTCAACGATACAGTCTTCAGCGCCGTTGAGCGCGGCAGTGGCCGCCACCTGGATTGGCGTGAATGCCCCGTAATCCAGATAGGACTTCACCCGCGCTAGCGCCGCAATCAGCCGTTCGTTGCCAACCGCAAACCCCATGCGCCAGCCGGGCATGGAGAAGGTCTTAGACAGCGATGTGAATTCAGCAGTCACCTCCATTGCGCCATTGACCTGAAGCACAGAGGGCGGCGGCGTGTCGCCGAAGTAGATTTCCGAATAGGCCAGGTCCGACAGGATGAAGATGTCGTGCTTGCGCGCGAAAGCCACCACATCCTGGTAGAACTCGATATCTGCGCAATAGGCTGTGGGATTGGCCGGGTAGCACAGGATCACGGCGAGTGGCTTGGGCACGGAGTGAATGACCGCACGTTCCAACGCATGAAAGAACTGAGGCCCCGGTTCGGCAGGTATCGAGCGGATTGCAGCACCCGCCATGAGGAACCCGAAGGTGTGGATCGGATAGGAAGGGTTCGGTGACAGCACCACATCGCCCGGCGCGGTGATCGCCTGAGCCATATTGGCAAAGCCCTCCTTCGACCCGAGCGTCGCGACGACCTGAGTGTCAGGGTTCAACTTTACGCCAAAGCGGCGACCATAGTAGGCCGCCTGCGCCTTACGCAGCCCCTGAATTCCCTTGGAAGCGGAATAGCGATGGCTGCGCGGATCCTGCACGACCTCAGTCAGCTTGTCCACGATATGCTTGGGCGTCGGCAAATCCGGATTGCCCATGCCCAGATCGATGATGTCGGCACCCGCCGCTCGCGCCTTTGCCTTGAGACGGTTCACCTCTTCGAACACATAAGGCGGAAGCCGTCGTGTCTTGTGAAATTCCTCCATGGCGCGGGTCCTTGCGATCATCCTCAGGTCAAAGCTTTTCGAGGCCGGGGCGTCAGCCCTGACGGCCAGCAGCGACCTTTTAACAGCACCGTTTCATTTCCGCACCCGTCTTTGGGCCTATAGACAGCTAATTTTCAAGACCGCTCTCGGCCTCGATCTCAAGAAGCGCGCTTTGCCCATGGGTCTCATGCAGCCTCTGGAGCTCGGCTGCCGACATCTGGGTGGCGCTCTTTCCCTTCTGCCGGGCCGCGATCAGCGAGGACAGGTAAGCCCGTGTTTTTTCTCGCTCGGCCTCGTCAAGAAGCCCTACACCGCCAGCTGTTGGCAGTTCTTCTGCCTGCGAGGCAGCCGGATCCACAGCGCCTGCGTCGTGGGTCGATGTCATCTGCGCGGCGGTCGTGAGATCCCCGGAGCTGGCAGAGGTCACAGCGGGATCCTGAGCTGTTTCAAGAGCCTCGAAGAGAGACATATCGGGCCCCATTGCGCATCCGGCCAATGCTGGGAAAAGACAAAACACCAGGAACAAGTGGCCAACATGAAAGCGCAAACAATTCAATCCTTTGGGAAGGGAAGCTCGACGCATGGTTTCTAGCAACACAGGACGCCGGCTGCAAAGCCTCCTTTTTACGCAATTGCACAAAGAAGAGAAAAAACGGCCTGTTAAGCCGTTTAACAGAGGACCAATGCGAATTCTCGTTCGACGCCGCTGCGGAAGATATGTCATAAATTACTGATATTGCCGGGATACGCCGCGCAACGAGACAAAAGCGAAGATTGATCAATCGCAATGACGAAAAGCCGGAAACCGGCCATCGCGTTTGCTGGGGGAGATCGCACGACAAATCCGGACCTAATCCGAGCGTGCGATGATGAAAGCCGGAGGAAACTGTCCATATGTCCGACGACCGCCAGCATCCCATGCTGCAGTACATCATCAACAATCCGGAAGCTTTCGCCAACAACCTCGCCAAGACACTTGAGAACGCCGGAAAGGCGCTCGCAGCCTATCTCGAACCACGCGAAAAGGGCGAAGTAAAACAGGACGGCGCAGATGAACTGACTAATGTCATCAAAACCCTGGCGCAGGTCGGGGAATATTGGGCGTCGGATCCCCAGCGTGCGGTCGAAGCACAGTCCCGGTTGATGACAGGATATATCGAACTTTGGAATTCGTCCCTGAAGCGGATGATGGGCGAAAGCTCCCTGCCCGCGGCTCAGGCCGAGCCCCGCGACAAGCGCTTTGCCGATCCGGACTGGAACGACAACCAGTTCTTCGACTTTATCAAGCAGCTTTATCTGATCACCAGCAAATGGGCAGAAGACCTGGTGCTCGATGCAAGCGGGCTCGATGAGCACACACGGCACAAGGCGGAGTTCTACGTCACCCAGATCTCCAACGCCCTGTCCCCCTCGAACTTCCTTATGACCAATCCCGAACTGCTGCGCCTGACCCTGGAAAGCAATGGCGAGAACCTGGTCAAGGGCATGCAGCATCTGGTCGAGGACATCAAGGAAGGGCACGGCGCGGTCAAGATCCGCATGACGGACACGTCCAAGTTCGCACTTGGCAAGAACCTGGGCCTGACGCCAGGCAAGGTCGTGGCGGAAAATGACGTCTGTCAGGTGCTTCAATATGAACCGACCACGACTGAGGCGTTGAAGCGCCCGCTGCTGATCGTTCCGCCCTGGATCAACAAATTCTACATCCTTGATCTGACGCCTGAAAAATCCTTCATCAAATGGGCCGTTGACCAGGGCCATACGGTCTTCGTCATCTCCTGGGTCAACCCGGACGAACGGCAGGCTCAAAAGAGCTTTGAGCACTATATGAAGGAAGGCATCCTGAATTCGCTCGATGTCATCAAGCGCGCGACACGCCAGCAGGAAGTCAATGCGATCGGCTATTGCGTCGGCGGCACGCTCTTGTCGGTGACGCTAGCCTATATGGCCGCTAGAGGCGACGACCGGATCAAGACGGCGACCTTTTTCACGACCCAGGTGGATTTCACCTATGCGGGCGATCTCAAGGTCTTCGTCGATGAAGAGCAGATCGCTATGCTGGAAAAGAAGATGGCCGAGCACGGCTATCTGGACGGGTCGAAAATGGCCTCCGCCTTCAACATGTTACGCTCGAACGATCTCATCTGGTCCTACGTCGTCAACAATTACCTGAAGGGCAAGGACCCCTTCCCCTTCGACCTGCTGTATTGGAACTCCGATTCCACCCGCATGCCGGCGGCAAACCACTCATTCTATCTCCGCAATTGCTACCTGCAGAACAACCTCGCCCAGGGACGCATGGAGATCGAGGGTGAGCGGCTGGATCTGTCGAAGGTCAAGATCCCGATCTACAATCTAGCCACCCGCGAGGATCACATCGCGCCGCCCCGCTCAGTCTTTCTTGGCTCGGGCTGTTTCGGCGGCCCGGTCGACTATGTCCTCTCCGGCTCCGGACACATCGCGGGTGTGGTCAATCCGCCGAGCCGCAACAAATACCAGTTCTGGACCGGTGGAAAACCGGAAGGCCAGCTTGAAGACTGGCTCAAAAAGGCAGAAGAACATCCCGGCTCCTGGTGGCCCCACTGGGATGCCTGGATCCGCTTACAGGATGCGACCCTTGCCAAGGCGCGCAAGCCAGGAGCCTATCGCATGAAGATCCTCGGCGAGGCCCCTGGGTCCTATGTGACCATGAAAGCGTGATGGGGCAAGCCTGTTTGCGAAGGCGTTCTCATAAGTGCCAAACCAGCAAGTTCTGATCGGCACGCACCAGCTGCCGCAGGGTTTTTAAGGCATCTCCGGCTTTGCGCTTTGTTTGCAGGCAGATTTTGAGATAGCATCTGGCTATGATGATAAAGGTAGTGTTGCGTGCAGTTGCGTAGCGTCAAAGACGGGAAACCATGAGCCAAGCGCAGAAAATCCAGCGCCCGCGCGCGATGCCTTCGCCCATGCCGGCAGGTCAGCTCAAGGCCCTCGGAATGGACCCGAAGGTATGGCAACGCCACGCCTCGCCGTGGAGTGTCTACACCCGCATGGCGACCTTGCCGCTTCTGGTTCTCGCGATCTGGAGTCACTCCTGGTATGGCGCGAGTTTTGCGGTAACGGCCACCTTTGCGGTAATGGTCTGGCTCTGGCTCAATCCGCGGATCTTTCCCGCTCCGAAATCGACCGGGAGCTGGGCGTCGAAAGCCACTTTCGGTGAACGCATCTGGCTCAATCGGATGTCGATGCCGATCCCCGAGAACGAAGCGAAAACGGCACTTGTTCTTTCTCTTGTAGCAGGTGTTGGTTTCATGGCTGCGATCTATGGCGCCTACGCCAATGACCTGATGATCGCCGTCCCTGGTGTGATTGTCACTTATGCCGGCAAGCTGACCTTCCTGAACCGGATGGTGCTGCTCTATGAGCGCATGCGCGACGCCCACCCGCTCTACAGGTTCTGGTCTGTTATTCCAGAAAATGACAACACCAAACAGGCCAAATCTGCCTGATTGGAGCAGACCTCAATTTGTTACAGCTGAGTATGAAGTTCGGTAAATGTGCCGAGTCTGATCATCGGGATGGAAAAGGCATTGCGATTGGTCTTCACGGCACCGAAAATGCGCTTCAATCCGTCCCTCGATGCCGCAGCTGGCAAATACCCCTCCGCACAAGTCCCTCATGTCACGAAGATCCTTGTGGACTGGATCCAACGGCAATCCCGCAACTTCTAACAGCGTCGGTGCCAGATATTGCACATCAAGCTTTTCAAAAACGGGAACATTCGCCTTCAGCTCAGCGCCTGCTGACAAGAACTGATAAAACGTTAGATATGCGTTCGACTTTGGATCGCCTAACGCTTGTGAACCTTCAATCTTGGTCCAGTGTGGCAACATGAAACCCGGTTGGTGATCGCCAAATTCAAGCATCAACACAGAGCGGCCATTCGGTTTTTTCTCAAGCTGCCGCCTAAAATCTTTCAGATGAACCCGACTGATCGCAAGACGACGATAGTATTCATTCAAAGAAGTATCTTCATCGAAGGGTTCCCCATCGAGAACCACCTCAGGAGCCATCCTGAAATCCCAGGGTGAATGCGCTGACATGTTCAGTATGACCATGAACACAGGACGACCATCGTCGACGCGATGGCGTCGAATGTAATCGAGAGCATATTCGTAATAAAACGCATCAGACTGATGCGTCGAAGGCGCCTTCATCGCGTGTTGATCGATAAAAGCTTCGAACCCAATAGACTCTACGAAAGGTCCCTCGTTGACGAATGAATAAGGGAGCGGCGACAAATAAACTGTGTGATATCCGCAATCCGCAAGCGTCAGCGCCAATGAGTGCTGGACGCGGTCCTCAAGGATAAAGTTCGAGTAGCTTTTCAACCAGCCAAGATCGGAAATCGGAAGGCTGGCTGCAAAGCCGGCGGTTGTAACCCAAGTTCCTCCCGCGAAGGTTTCAACGTTCAATGGTCGGAGAACATCGTCCTCTCCATTAAACCGTCCCTGCAATAGAGTTGGACTGCGGCCTTGAAAAAGGATTTCAGCAGGAACAACGGATTCCGCCTGGACCACCACAATGTCCGGTTTGGACTCTTGTTCCTGACACGACTTTGCCGCTGCGTTCTGAGTATCTCTTGATTTTCCTGGCGCACTCAGGCGATCAAGCAGTGGAACTTCATCGCCCAAATAGGCCAAGTATTTAAACGACGTGAAGACGGACGTGACATACCGGAAACGCATCAGGTCGCGGATCCCCTGGAAGTCCTTTGGCTGAAACACAAAGACCATCGCGACCGCGACCGGAAATACGATACAGGCTGCGTGTCGGCCACGCCGAGAGCCCACCTCATACCTGCCGACAAAAAGCGCCCCAACAAGCGTTAGCAGTAGCAGCAAAGCCGCTATCACCACATAAGGCAGAAAGCTATCGAAGAGAAAAGACAGTGTGCCAGGGTTCATCGCGAAATAGTAAACGTCAACAACGTTTGGCGCGATAGACATCCATTTCATCTTCGCATACGACACGAAAGAGATCAGAGCCAGCAACGATAGGCTGACGTAAATCGATGTAATCAGTCGCGCGGTAAGGACCACAAAAAAAGCGATCATCGCAACTGCGATGCAGTAGGCCATCGGAAGAGTAGGAACGTGCCGTTCTGCAACCGCGATTCCTATAGCACCCAGAAAGGCGACCAAAGCAACAAAGCGTTTGTCGATCATGATCGCAGCCAAAAAGTTCAAAAAAATCATTCAACAACCCTGAAAAGAAGTCGCAAAAAATCGTGCCTTGTGCAGCTATTGGTAGCAATCACAAGGTGAGATACAATCAGAAACAAATGTTTACCTTAATTCTTAAATTTATTCCCGCGCTTCAATCCGGCTTTCGGCGAGCAGACCGAAGTAGTGCTGCGCGACAGTCGCGCCGGCGATCGAGGTCACATCGGCGTGGTCATAGGCCGGAGCCACTTCCACCACATCGCCGCCGACAAAATCCAGATCGCCGAGACGGCGCAGGATCATAAGCGCTTCCCGGCTCGAGAGGCCGCCTGCCACAGGCGTTCCGGTTCCCGGCGCGAAGGCCGGGTCCAGGCAATCGATGTCGAAGGTCATATAGGCCTTTGCATCCCCCACCCGGTCGGTAATCAACTCGACGACGCCATTGACGCCGAGCAGCTCGACCTCCTCGCCCGAGAGAATTTCGAGCCCGCAGGTTTCCGGCGCATGGGTCCGGATGCCGATCTGGATCGATTTTTCCGGATCAATCAGGCCCTCACGCACCGCCCGGCCAACAAAGGTGCCGTGGTCGATCCGGTCGCCCTGATCGTCCCATGTGTCCTGATGCGCATCGAACTGGACCAGCGCCAGAGGGCCGTGTCTGGCCACATGCGCTTTCAGCAGCGGATAGGTGACGAAATGATCGCCGCCGATGGAAAAGAGATGCACATCCTGATCAAGAATCTCGCGAGCCTGCGCCTCGATACAGCCTGGAATATCCGCGTTCTTTCCGTAGTCGAAAGAACAGTCGCCATAGTCGACCACCGCCAGCTCCTCGAAAGGGTCGGCGTTGAAGGGATATTGCGGATCGCCATCAAAGATAGCCGAGGCACGGCGGACCCCCTGCGGACCGAAGCGCGCACCTGGCCGGTTTGAGACCGACGCATCAAAGGGAATGCCCCAAACCGCCGCGTCCACCCCGGTCAGATCGCGCGTGTAGCGGCGCCGCATGAAGCTGAGGACCCCGCCATAGGTTGGCTCATGCGAGCCGCCCTTGAGGGAAGCGCCGAAAACGGCATTGTCGGTCGGGCGGGGTCTATCGGACATGATGATGGATCCATTTTGAAAGGAACGAACCAGAAAGGCCTATCCCAGCCAAAGCGTGGTCTCAAGCCAGGACTTGCGCGCCCATGTAAATCCGGTCTTGAAGACGACTTTTCTCAACCGGGCCTGACAGAAAAGGCCATCCTCCCCACGAACAGCGCCCCGAGGCCCAGGATCAGGAGAATTCCGCCACTGGCCAGAAAAACCGTGCCATAGCCGAAGGCAGCAATCAGCGGCGTGGCGACCAGCGGTGATACAAATTGGCCGATAAACCCGCCGGTCGTCAGCATCCCGGAGGCTGCACCGCGGCGATCCGCCGGGACGAGTTGAAGCAAGAGCCCGGTGAAGGCTGGCGTCAAAATAGCGTATCCGACGCCGATCAGAACGGTTCCCAGAAGCAGAAACGGCAATCCGGCGTCTAAGGACAGAGTGCCAAAACCGGCCCCCATCGCCAGATATCCGAGTGCGAAAAGGCCGGCGACGCCAAGCGACCTCTTCAGGCTGGCGGTCGCCAGCGCAGCCAAAGCGCCAGCGAGCGTCAATGCAGCCATCGCACCCCCGGTAACCGAAGCACTGTCGTAGCCACGCGATACGACAAAAAACGGCAGCTGCGTCGGCATCTGAAAAAAGACGCCGACGGTCAGCATCATAAAGCCGGACAAGGCCAGCGCAGGCAAAAACCAGCCCTCATTGAGCGAAGCCATCATACCCGCCTGAGGCATCGCCTCTTCGCCTTGTTCTCCCGCCATGCCGAAGGCGATCCAGATGACCGGGGCGTATAAGAGCGCAATTGTGAAAATGGCGAAAGGAAGCTGAGGATCAAATCCGGCGAACACCCCGCCAAGGCTCACAAATATCATGCCGCCAAAATTGCGCGCGGAGATCTGCCAGCCCATGATCTTCGCGCGGGCCTCACCTTCAAAACAGTCCCCGATCAGGGCAATCTGGGATGTCATGATCATCGCCACGCCAATTCCCAGGACAAAGCGGCTCGCAAGGATGAGCGACAGACTGGGCAAATAGAGGCCTGCGGTCCCTGCGATTGCGATGAGAAGCGTCCCGAGCAGAAGCATACGGGACTTGCCAGTCCGGTCGGCGAGATACCCGATCACCGGCGCCGACAGCACCACAACGAGCGACGGTGCGGGGACAAGGAGCCGTGTCATCAACGCGGCATGAGGTTCGTGGCCAAAACGCGCCTCGAGACCGGCCAGGGCCGGGCTGATTGTCGGAACGGCCATGATCACCAACGTGCCTGCCAGAAGCAGACTGATGGTGCGCAGGTCCCTCAAAAGCGTGGCGGAAGGAGTATCCGACGGATGGGCGGATGGGGAAAACGACACAGCTCTACCTCTTGCGTTTTGAAAAGTTGAGCGTAGGGTACAAGTTCAAGTCAACTTGAGGTCAAGTGATGAAATTGCTCGATATTGCAGAAGTCTCCAGACAGACCGGCGTGGCAGCGTCGACGCTGCGCTACTACGAGGAACAGGGCCTGATTGAATCCATGGGCCGGCGCGGTCTGAAGCGGTTGTTCGAGCCGAACATCGCGCTGAAGCTGTCCTTCATTTCGCTCGGCAAGGCCGCTGGTTTCTCACTGGAAGACATCAAGGGCATGATCGGGGCGAACGGCCAACCGAAGATCTCGCGCGACAAGCTGTTCGAACGGGTGGCGGAACTTGACGATCAGATCAAGCGCCTGCAAAAGCTGCGCGAAGCCGTCAAGCACGTGGCCGAATGTCCGCACCCCTCCCACATGGACTGCGGCAAGTTTCAAAAGTTGCTCCAAATCGGCACCCGGCGTCGAGCCGCAAAAGCCGGAAAGCCGAGCGCACCCGGCCGCTCAAGTAACAAGCCCTAGAACCTTGCTCTCGCCGCCAAGGCCGTTTAAACCGCGCAGGTTTGCCGTATTGGCAGCCTCTTCCTCTCGCGCCGAAAGGGCCACGACGTGGACAACAAGACCGAAAAGCTGCTGCGCGGACGCCTTCTGTCCTTCAAATCCGCACCCTCCGGCCCTGACGACACATCTGCCTATACTTATGAGGAAGACGGCGCGCTTCTGATTCGTGACGGCAAGATCGTTGCAAGCGGGATCTATGCCGAGGTCCTCACTGCCGCCTCCCCAACGGCGCAGGAGGTCGATCACCGCCCTCACCTTCTGTTGCCCGGTCTGATCGACACGCACATCCATTTTCCGCAAGCACAGGTGATTGCCTCCTGGGCGGATCAGCTGCTCGACTGGCTGAATGACTACACCTTTCCAGCTGAAAAGAAGTTCGCTGACAAGGACCATGGCGCCCGCATTGCGAAGGGTTTCTACGACGCACTTCTGGCGAATGGAACGACGACGGCAGTCGCCTATTGCTCCAGCCACCCCAATTCGGTCGACGCCTATTTCGAAGAAGCGGAACACCGCGGCATGCTGATGGTTGGCGGCAAGACCATGATGGACCGCAATGCACCCGACGCGATCTGCGACACGGCACAATCCTCCTATGACGAGAGCAAGGCCCTGCTGCAAAAGTGGCATGGCCGCGGGCGCACGCACTATGCCGTCACCCCGCGCTTCGCCATCACCTCCACTCCGGCCCAGCTTGAGGCTGCCGGCGCGCTGCTCAAGGAACATCCGGACTGCCATCTGCAGACCCACATCAACGAGAATCACAACGAGATCGCGCTGACCAAGGAGCTCTATCCGGAAGCCGCCGACTATCTCGGAATTTATGAGGATTTCGGCCTGCTGGGCCCCAAGACCCTTCTCGGCCACTGCATTCACATGAATGAGCGGGAGCTTGGTGTGATGAAGGAGACCGGCTCCATCGCCGTCTTCTGCCCAACCTCGAACCTGTTTCTCGGCAGTGGTCTGTTCGACAAGGCCCGTCTAGAGGGGGCCGGCATTCGCACCGCCATTGCGACCGATGTCGGTGGCGGCACCAACTATTCCATGCTGCGCACACTGGACGAAGGCTACAAGATCCTGCAGCTACAGCGCCAGCGTCTGCATCCGCTCGAAACCTTCTACTGGGCGACCAAGGGCAACGCCGAGGCGCTGTCCCTATCCGACCGCATCGGCACGCTGGAAGCCGGCACGGACGCCGATGTCATCGTCCTGAACGCAGGCGCTACACCGCCTATGGCGCTGCGAATGGAAACGATCGAGACCCTGCCGGAAGAACTCTTCCTGCTGCAGACCCTCGGCGATGATCGCAGTGTGGTCGAGACTTACGTAGCGGGAGAGCCACGAAAAGGCGCCTAGGCCTTCAACAGCACTTCATTTCGGTCAAAACAAGCACCGCAGCCCCAAAATACAAAAAAACCCGCCGGATCGTTCCGGCGGGTTTTCCAATTTGAAACAGTTGCTTCCAGCGATTAACGCTTGGAGAACTGGAAGCTCTTGCGGGCTTTCGCGCGGCCGAACTTCTTACGTTCAACAACACGGCTATCGCGGGTCAGGAAGCCACCCTTCTTCAGGGGAGCGCGCAGATCCGGCTCATAGTGGGTCAGAGCCTTCGAAATGCCGTGACGAACCGCACCAGCCTGGCCAGACAGGCCACCGCCGACAACAGTTGCGATGATGTCAAACTGGGTCAGGCGATCTGTCAGCATAAGCGGCTGACGCAGAACCATCTGAAGAACCGGACGAGCGAAATACTCGGCGTATTCTTTCTTGTTGACGATGATCTTGCCTGTGCCCGGCTTGATCCAGACGCGTGCGATTGCGTTCTTACGCTTGCCAGTGGCATAGGCACGGCCCTGTGCGTCCAGCTTCTGGACGTATACAGGCGCTTCGGGAGCGGCGGTTTCGACAGCGCCACCCAGTTCTTCCAGGGATTGCAGCTCAGCCATCGTTAAGCCCTCTTGCCGTCGTTCTTGTCGTTGAGGCTCTTGACGTCGACCAGGGTCGGCGCCTGTGCTTCATGCGGATGCTCGGAACCGGCGTAAACGCGCAGGTTCTTCAGCTGCTTGTTGGACAGCGGACCGCCCGGCATCATGCGCTGCACGGCCTTTTCCAAGACGCGCTCGGGGAACTTGCCCTCGATGATGGCGCGCGCTGTGCGCTCCTTGATGCCGCCCGGATGGCCTGTGTGCCAGTAGTACTTCTTGTTGTCGTACTTGCGGCCGGTCAGAACCACTTTCTCGGCGTTGATCACGACAATGTTGTCGCCGGTGTCAACGTGAGGCGTGTAGGTCGGCAGATGCTTGCCGCGCAGATGGTTGGCGATGTAGGCAGCCAGACGGCCTACGACCATGCCTTCAGCGTCGATCAAGATCCACTTTTTCTCGACCTCAGCCGGCTTGGCAGAGAAGGTCTTCATGTGTTCGATCCATGATTTGGTCTTGAAACAAAAAGCCCGCCGCACTTCCCATTTGGGAGGCAAGACGGACTTCACATTCGTCGAGGCAGCTTATACGCCAGCGAAAAACGTCGGTCAAGCACGTTTATTCAATCTACACCCAAGATAAACCAGTAAAAACAATAGCTTAAAAAAACGGTATCATATTACCGCAAAATTAAACTCGCCCGACACCTTCGAGTCGACGTGCCGCGCCGATCATACCCCGCACGACCAGGTGACGTAGGGATATATAATACGCACTTTTGACAATAATTACAGAGGGGTAAGTACTGTTTTTTACTGATGCCGATTTACGGCAAATAAACAAATTTCCCGGACACTACGCGCGAAACAGTGCGTTGAGGGAACAGACTTTGAGCGTCGTGATCAGGGAAACCATTCTCAGACATGGGCTTTCGGCGGCAGCGGTTGTCGGGGCGATGATTTGTAGTGCCCTCTTGCTCGCAGCGGCCGTCGAGGACCTGCTGCAATCCAAGATCACCACCTCGGTTCGTGCGAATGCGCAGGCGCACGCCTTCAATTGGACAGACCGCTTTCTCAGCACGACCCCATCAGCCACAAGCATGATCGCCGAGGGCGCAGCCTCGGAAGAGGACATCCGCCGGATCAGCGACCCCATTCTTCTGGGAGGGATTTTGCATCTGCAGCTGTTCAACAAGGACGGCGTTCCGACGTTCGTGACGGGCCATTCGAACTTCGATCCGAGCCGCGCCCAAACGGAAAACGCTCTGAAGGTGCTCGAGCATCAACAGCCAATTGTTGAACTCTTTCACATGGATCATTCTGATCAAGAAGAGCTCGATCATTTGCCAGAGATTGCCAACCTGGATGCCCACGACGCCCGTGATGGGCATGAGGCCCACGGCGATCATGGCGAGCATGAGAGCGGCGAAATCCCGCACGCCTTTGCCCAGGCCTTTTTGCCTGCCTATTCGCCCTCTGGTGAGCTGCAGGGTGTGATCCAGGTCAACGTCGACGTGAGCCATCTCATGGAATCGCTGGAGATGACCTTCCATGAAGTTGGCGAATATCTTATCGTCGGCACATTGCTCATCGTTCTCGTGCCGGTCGCAGCTTTTGCTTTCCGAGCTTGGCAGGTGATCCGTGCGGACAAGCAGAAGCTGGAGCTAAACCGCTTCGATCGCTTGACTGGCGTCTTGAATCGCAACGCGATATCGGATGTGCTCGATACCCATTTCGGACCAGGCAAAGACCCCGCAGGTCTGGGCATCCTCTTCATCGACGTAGACAATTTCAAACAGGTCAATGACCGGTTCGGCCATCAATGCGGCGATCAGGTTCTCAAACACACCGCTGCGGCACTGAAGGCAAATCTGCCCGGCGACGGTCATGGCGACGTACACGTGGTCGGACGCTACGGCGGCGACGAGTTCCTGGTGCTTTGCCCGCAGGCAACCATGGACGATCTGCGCGCAGCCTACACTCAAATGCGCAAGAGCATGCGCCGGCCCATCGATTGCCACGGTACGGCGTTCTTCACCAGCCTGAGCATTGGGGCCTATGTGGCGCAAGCCGAAGACACCAAACGCGGTGCCCTTCATGCGGCCGACCTGGCGGTCTATGAAGCCAAGCGTCGCGGCCGCAACCAGGCGGTGGAATATGAGCCGGCGCTCGGTGAAAAGACGACGCATTTTTCCGACCCGGGCGAAAGGACTGACGGCGAGACTTCGCTAGACGCGGCGTCCGGCGCACCAGCCTGAGCAAACACGCTTGCCAACCCTCACCTTGGCGGAACCGAGTAGGTTGCCGTCGCGTGGGCGACGTAGTCTTCTTCCCCCTCCCCGGCAATCGCGCAATCAACAACGGCCAGCCGCTTACCAAGCTTGAGAATCCGGCAGGTGCACAGGAGATCGCCCGGCTCGGGCTTTCTCAGGAAATTGATGTTGAGATTGGTGGTCACCGCCAGCGCCACCGGACCGATATGAGCCAGGATCGCCACATAGGCGGCGAGATCTGCAAGTGCCATCATCGACGGTCCCGAAACCGTCCCCCCCGGCCTCAGATGCATCTCAGTCGCGCTCAGACGGACAACAGCCACGCCCTCCGAGATGCTGTCGACGCTATAGGCCCGCCCACCCGCATGGATCTGCGGAAAGACCTCGTCCAAAAACGCCGAGACCTCCTGCGAATTCATCACGGGTATCATGTGGCTTGTCCTCCCAGGCTGCTGCGCCGGCAGGCCACTCCCCTGACCTGCCTCGTTATTTTGCCGAAATCTTACGTAAACGTCAGCATCGCCAAGTGCAATATGGCAGCGCATCTTCCAAAGGTTTGAGAATTCACTCCAGCGGCAGTGCCAGGCCTGACTTCGTGTTGCGCAGGATGAAATTGGTCATGGATGCACGCACCAGGCCGGGGCCAAGCAGCCGCTTCATGATGAAGGTCTCCAGCTCTTCCGGATCCCGCGCCACCACCTTCAGCACGTAATCACTCTCACCCGTGATCGAACTGCACTCGATCACCTGATCATCGCTCTGCACCAGACCGTCAAAAGCTTCGATGGTGTCGCGCGTGTGATCCACCAGCGAGACATGCACATAGGCCATGGCATTCAGCCCGAGTTGTTTGCGGTTGAGAACGGCGACGTATTTCTCGATGACGCCGACTTCTTCCAGACGCTTCACCCGCCGCCAGCAGGGTGAAACCGACATATTCGAAGCCTCTGCCAGATCCTTGGTGCTGATCCGGCCATCCTTTTGCAAATGTTCCAAAAGCTTCCGGTCGGTTGAATCGATCGCGGCAGGTAAGGTCATTGGATGATTCTTCCCATTTAATTCTCAATAAGCCAATTTCTTTGCTAGATTTGCAGAAATTCCGAAAAAATGGAACGTTAATTCCCAAGGCACGGTCGTAATCTTTCTTCAGGAGGAGACCACCATGGCTAAAACCAGCGCCTATACGGCAAAAACGCCCGGCCCCGATGGCCGCATTACCTACAGCAGCTCCGAGGACCTGGTCTGGCGCGATCTCTACGCCCAGCAGGAACCCAACATCCGCAAATGGTCCGCGCCCGAATACATCGCAGGCTTCGACCGCCTCGCCCTGCCGTCGGACCACGTTCCCCAATGCACCGAGATCTCCGAGGTTCTCGGCAGCCTGACCGGCTGGCGCGTTGAACCGGTTCCGGCTCTGATCGGCTTTTCCCGTTTTTTCGCCATGCTCGCCGACCGGACCTTTCCGGCCGCGTCGTTCATCCGCAGCCGCGAGGACTTCAACTACATCAAAGAACCGGACATCTTTCACGAGATCTTCGGCCACACGCCGCTGTTGACTGACGAGCGTTTCGCCAATTTCTCGAAAGCCATCGGCGAAGCCGGCGCAAAGCTTGAGCCGCGCGACTTTTCCTGGCTGATCCGGCTCTACTGGTTCACCATCGAGTTCGGCCTGACGCGTAAAGATGACACTTACAAGGCGCTCGGATCCGGCCTTGCCTCATCGCCCACGGAACTTCCCTACAGCGTTGAAAGCCAGGACGCCCTGCGCCGCCCCTTCGATGTAATCGACATTCTCAGGACTCCCTATCGGATCGACATCCACCAACCGGTCTATTTCGTCCTCGACAAGGTCGACGACCTGTTCGAGGCTGCGCAGCGCGATCTGGTTGCCGACATCCGGACCGCACAGTCCAAGGGCCTCTTTGCCCCGCTTTATCCAGAAAAACAGGAAGCCTGAGCCATGACGTCCCCAAGCACAGAAGAAAAGACCCTGACGGATATGACCTGTGAGCCCTGTCAGGGCATTGGCGGCACCTTGAATGCGGAAGAGGCCACAGCCCAGATGACCTCCCTGCACGAGGACTGGTCGCTGAACGACGGCGCCACCGCGATCACGCGCACCCTGCGCTTCAAGGGCTTTGCCAAGGCCGTCTACACCGCCAATGCGGCTGCCTTCCTGGCCGACCAGCAGGGCCATCACCCGGATGTCAGCTTTGGCTGGGGCTATTGCACCCTTGTCTTCACCTCCCACGAACTGGGCGGCCTGACAGGCAACGACTTCATCTGCGCCGCCAAATTGGACAAATTGCTGAGTTAGGCATCGCATTTCGGCTGGAGGCGGCCGCCCGGACATTGTACTGATCGGCTGAGTGCAAAGCCCGGAGACAACCGGGCCTGAAAGCCATTTGGGTATCACATCCGGGAAAACGCCATGTCCGCCTCCGCCACGCCAGAAACAGCAGCTTCCGACGCCGACGGCAAGCCACTGCTTGCAACGCTCCTGCATCAGGGCGTCTACCGGATTGTCATGCAGCGCCCGGAGAAAATGAACGCGCTCTCCCGCGAGATGATGAGCGCCCTGTCTGCCGAACTGACCAAGGCGGCCGAGGATCCGGACGTGCGCGTCGTCGTTCTGGGCGCTGAAGGCAAGGTCTTTTGCGCCGGCCATGACCTCAAGGAATTGACCGCGGCCCGCGCCGAAGCCGATGGCGGCAAGGCCACCTATGAAGCCATCATGCGCCAGTGCTCGGACCTGATGCAGCAAATTGTCCGTCTGCCCAAGCCGGTCATTGCCGTCGTCACGGGCGTTGCCACAGCTGCAGGCTGCCAGCTCGTCGCCTCCTGTGATCTCGCCATGGCAGTCGACACGGCAACCTTCTGCACACCGGGCGTCAACATCGGCCTCTTCTGCTCCACCCCCATGGTCGCCCTCAGCCGCAACGTCGCGCCCAAACAGGCCATGGAAATGCTTCTGACCGGCGAGAGCATCGATGCCTCCACCGCCAAGGACTTCGGCCTGATCAACCGCATCGTGCCGCGCGATTATCTCGATCAGGTGGTGCAGAAATATGCTGAGGCCATAGCCTCCAAGTCGGCGCACACGCTCAAGATCGGCAAGGAAGCCTTCTACCGCCAGCTCGAAATGCCGCTCTCTGACGCCTATGACTTCGCCGCCCAGACCATGGTCGACAACATGATGGCCAACGACGCGCAGGAAGGCATCAACGCTTTCCTTCAAAAGCGCAAACCCGAATGGACGGACGACTGATCCATGGCAGGAACCGCAATTCCCTTCTCCCTTGTCGGGATCGACCATGTGGTTTTCATTGTCGACGACATGGAAAAGGCACTCGGCTTTTACCAGGAAGTCCTGGGGTGCCAACGCGGCTATTCCTACCCGACGCTCGGCATGGAACAAGTCTGGTGTGGAGCAGCTTTGATCGTTCTGTGGGACATAACACACCCGGGCGCGAATGACGCGGTCCCACCAGTTCCCGGCGGGCGCAATGTCGATCACATCTGCATTGCGACAAGTCCCTTCGACCATGACGAGTTGAGATCACATCTGCAAAGCCATCGCGTCGAGATCATCCGCGAGGCCATGCACGGCGGCGCCCGGGGCATGGGGCATTCGTTCTATGTCCGCGATCCTTTTGGCAACAAGATCGAGATCAAGGGCCCTGCCGAATATTCCGATGGCACGGATTGGTAGGAGAACAACTCGGCCTCCACACAACGGCCAGGGGAGCGGCACATGCCAAATGAACGACATTGCGCAACTATTGACCTTGTCACATGCCCTCGCGAACCAATCCAGCCCCAACGGTCTCATGTGAAAACCATGCGAAAGAAGAGCATGGGCACCTGAAGAAGCTCCAGCTGCCGGAGGGACAGCTGAGACCCTTCACTTGCGAATCGCGTTCGGTTTTCATACGATTTTGGAAGGCTTTGCCTAAGCCTCCTCCCTCCACTTGGGGAAGCAATCGACATGCAGGGCAGTCATCTTGTGAACCTGGTATTTTCAGGGCAAACGCATCAGGAGGGATTGCGGTACTCGCCCTGGATACAAGGCAAGTCACATGAAACTCACAGCCCCCATATTTACCTTGAAACGCCGCGCCCGTCAGCTCGCGGACGAAACCGGATCGCCTCTGAGCGCGGCGCTTGATAAAATTGCGCGCGACGAAGGTTACGCCACCTGGAGCCATCTGGCGGCTCAATTCGCCCGGCTGAGCCCTGCACAACGTCTCCTGCCCACCCTCAAACGCGGCGAACTCGTGCTGTTGGGCGCTCGGCCCGGGCATGGCAAGACCCTATTCGGACTTGAGCTCCTGCTGGAGACAATTCGCGACGGCAAAAAAGGCTATTTCTTCACGCTGGAGTATACGGAAGATGGGACAGCGGAACGTCTGAAAAAGCTAGGTGCTACGGCCCCCGAATTTCCCTGCGATCTGATGATCGACACATCCGATCTGATATGTGCAGATCACATCATCGAGCAAACATCGGATGCACCAGCTGGTACGCTCGTGGTCGTTGATTATCTCCAGCTTCTGGACCAGAAGCGAGCGCACCCGGATTTGGATACTCAGCTGCAGTCACTCAAGGCATGGGCTGGTCGACAGGGCCTCATTGTCATTCTGCTGTCTCAGATCGATCGCCGTTTTGAGGCTGCTTGCCGGGAGATACCCGACCTTTCAGACATTCGTTTGCCGAACCCTGTCGATCTCTCGCTCTTCTCGAAAACCTACTTTATGCATGAGGGTTCCGTCCACGTCGGCAAGGCCGCCTGAGGCACGAAAAACGATGGCAAGCTGGCGAACTGACCAGCTTGCTAACTTGTCCCTGGACAACTAGATAAAAGTCAGGTCACACGCTCATCGCCGCGTCAATTTCAGGGACAGGCAAGCAGTCCAATCGGGGTACCCATGAACCACGACAGCTATTCTGACGCCTACATCAAGGGCATCCTGGACGAGATCCGGACCATCGCCATGGTCGGCGCCAGCGCCAACACCGTGCGCCCGTCCTATTTCGTTCTGAAATACATGCTGTCGAAAGGTTATGATGTGTGGCCGATCAACCCAGGTCATGCAGGCAAGGAAATCCTCGGTCAGATGACTCATGCCAGCCTGGAGAACCTGCCTGAAGTTCCGGACATGATCGACATCTTCCGAAATTCAGACGCAGCCGCCAAGATCGTGGACGATATAATCGTCTCTAATCGCCTGCCGAAGGTGATCTGGATGCAACTTTCCGTCCGCAACGACGAGGCCGCCGCTCGCGCGGAAGCTGCCGGTATCAAGGTCGTTATGGATCGCTGCCCGAAGATCGAGTACGGCAGGCTTTCCGGCGAAATCGGCTGGGCCGGTGTCAATTCCCGCACCCTCTCCTCTAAACGCCCGACACTCCGCGACGGCTTCCAGCGCCGGGGTCTGAAGAGCTAGGCTACGCCTTCGACGGTCATCCCGCCCTGCGCGGGTATCCAATTCACGTGGCAGCCAAGCCGGGCGGGTATGAGCCAGACTCAGTGCCGCCGCCCCTTTTCGGCTTTGGTCTAAACGCTTCGAGATCAATAGAGCCTGGCACAAGGCGGTGATGACGGCGGAGGGGCTACTCAAGGCTTATCCCTCATTTCGGCAGGGATAGGCACTTCCCAAGGCATTGAAAACACGCCGACCGCCCGTGAATAGCCGGAACTTATCCTCCCTTGCCAGACCTGCCGTATCATTGATCCCGTTCCTGCCATCACGGGGCCGAGTTCGGACCGTCCGTTCGCGGTGGCAGGGACCGGGCTTCGAGGGGCTTTCTGCCGTGTAACGGACGGTAGCGGGCACCGGTGACTGGCAGCTTGGACCTGCAGCGGGGAGTGACGCTGCACGTCTCAGGCGCGTTTCGTATCTGGCAAACCGGAGGACGCTCTACTTCCGGCGCGCAGAAAAGAGAAAGGCGCACGTTCAGTCATTTGGGACACGAAATCCGGGCAGGCGCGACGGCCTTGCACATCCCACTTTCCCAACTGCTCCCGGCAAGTCCGGAGCGCCTGCCATCCCGTTTGAACGGGAAACTGAGACCAGCCAAAACGCCGGGGAGACATCCTGCGGCGGGATTGGTGCTGGCCAAACGGCACGGGTACGCCGCCTCCGGCGCCCATGCATTGAAACGCCCTTTTGGCAAACTGCGCCGCCAGCGCAAGATCTTGCCTTTACGCCTTCGCAGCCTTCCGCCAGTATGCGCAAAACTGACTTGGAGGAGGCTCAAATGAGCGACGGCATACCGGGATTTTCGACACTGGCGATTCACGCAGGCGCTCAGCCGGATCCAGCCACGGGCGCGCGCGCCACACCGATCTACCAGACCACGTCCTTCGTTTTTGATGATGTGGATCACGCAGCTTCCCTTTTCGGCCTGCAGGCCTTTGGCAACATATACACCCGCATCACCAACCCGACGACGGCTGTGCTTGAAGAGCGGGTCGCCGCGCTTGAAGGTGGCACGGCAGCGCTGGCAACGGCTTCCGGGCATTCGGCCCAGCTCCTTGCCTTCCACACCATGATGCAGCCGGGCGATAATATTGTCGCCGCCAACAAACTTTATGGCGGGTCCATCAACCAGCTGAACCATTCGTTCAAGAGCTTCGGCTGGGCCGTCAAATGGGCCAATCCGGACGACCTGTCGACCTTTGAGGCGGCAATTGACGAGAACACCAAGGCGATCTTCATCGAGAGCCTGGCGAACCCTGGCGGCATTGTCGTCGATATTGCCGGCATTGCCGCCATCGCCAAGGCAAAGGGCATTCCGCTGGCGGTCGACAACACCATGGCAACGCCCTACCTCTGCCGCCCCATCGAGCATGGCGCTGATGTTGTTCTTCATTCCCTGACAAAATTCATGGGCGGCCACGGCAACTCCATGGGAGGCATCATCGTTGATGCCGGCAGCTTTGACTGGTCCGCGAACGGTCGCTATCCGCTGATGTCCGAGCCGCGGCCCGAGTATCAGGGCGTGGTCCTGCATGAGACCTTCGGCAACTTCGCCTTTGCAATCGCCTGCCGCGTGCTTGGCCTGCGCGATCTGGGTCCGGCAATCTCTCCCTTCAACGCGTTCCAGATCCTCACCGGCATCGAGACATTGCCCCTTCGCATGCAACGCCATTGTGACAATGCCAAGAAGGTGGCCCTGCATCTGTCGGCCCACCCGAAAGTGTCCTGGGTCTCCTATGCAGCACTTCCGGAAGATCCGAACCATGCGCTTCAGCAGAAATACAGCCCCAAGGGCGCCGGCGCGGTCTTCACCTTCGGTCTGGATGGTGGCTATGACGCCGGTGTCGGGCTGGTTTCGAACGTCCAGCTCTTTTCCCATCTGGCAAACATCGGAGACACGCGCTCCCTGATCATCCATCCGGCATCGACGACACACCGTCAGCTGACGGACGAACAGAAAACGGCTGCGGGCGCAGGACCGGAAGTGGTTCGCCTGTCCATCGGCATTGAAGATGCCGAAGATATCATCGCCGATCTTGATCAGGCTCTGGAACAGGTCTGAGCGGTCATATTCCAGGCAGCTGCCGAAAACGAAAAGCCCGCCGAATGGCGGGCTTTTTTCCTGGTGCACAGGAAACCTTTGACGTCAAAAGTCAGGCAGCAGACACCATTGACGCATTGAAGCGCTGTTCCTCCATAGAACCATCGGCAAGCAGGACAATCGTGCCGGACGTTACTTCCGTCCAGGCCTCCGGCGCTTCATCCAGGGGTTCGGACACCACGGACGTGCCGTCAGCGAAGTTGCGGTAGAAAAGGCTGGGCGCGCGGTTGTCGGAAGCGTAGCGCGCCGCAAATAAATGCTGACCATCGGACCAAACCGCAGCAAAGCGCATGTAGGGAAGTTGGCCATGCGTCCGCGCAACGTCTTCCACCTCCTGAACGGCGCGGCGCATTGCTCCCACCGGATCATGCTCAAGACCGTATCCGACGGCGATCAGAAACAGGGCCTCGCTGTCTGTCGCGCCCGTTCGGTATTGATAGAGGTGATCGGGGATCATCGCATCGAGCCGCTTGCGGATCAGGCCGTAGCCGCCGATCTGGCCATTGTGCATGAAACTCCAGCGGCCATGGGTGAAGGGATGGCAATTGTCATGACTGGTCGCAGTGCCCGTCGAAGCCCGAATATGCGCCAGAAACAAGGGCGAGCGCACATGATGAGCCAGCTGCAGCAGATTGGCGTCAGCCCAGGCCGGGCGAACATCTTTGTAGACACAGGGCTCCTTGCGGTAGTCGTACCAGGCAAGTCCAAACCCATCCGCGTTGACCTGCGTCTTGCACGAAAAGGCATTACGGCTTTGATGGATAAGCGAATGCTCAGGATCACAGATCAACTCTTCCAGAAACTTCGGCGCACCACTCCAAGCAGCCCAACGGCACATCAGGCCGCCTCCTCGCGGGCCTTGAAACGAGCTGTGGTCTCGTCGCAGTGATAGGCCTCACACATGGGATAGGGATTTCGCGCCAGATCATCGACAGCCTGCAGCACGGTCTCAACCTTTTCCGCGCTCATCAGCGCGGAGAAATTTAGCCGGATCCAGCCCGGTTTTTCCAACTCCTCGCCGGCCAGGATACTGTCGCGCAGGGCACTTGACGTGTCCCGGTCGTAGCTCAGCAGCCGATGGGCATAAGGCCCGGCACAGGCACATCCGCCGCGCGCCTGAATACCGTAGAGGTCGGACAGCATGCGGGTCACCAGTTGCTGATGCAAGTAGCCACCCTTCTGCCAATCGCGAACCCTAAAGGAGAACATAGGTACCTTGTAGGTGGCCTCGGGGTTGCCCAGGATCTCGATGTTTTCATTCGCCCGCCAGAGGCTGATGGCTGCCTGGCGCAGCTCGTCATGCCGCTGATCCAGAAATGTCTGGCCCAGCGCGTCTTTGACCAGAAAGCAAAGCGCGGCACGAATATCGCCCACAACATTTGGCGTACCTGCCTCTTCACGTGCGGCAAGGCTATCGCTGTAGTCATGGCCCCAAGGCGAGACGAAACGCACGGTGCCGCCTCCCGGCTGAACAGGAAAATGCCGACGCACCGCCCCTTCCCGCACAATCAGCACACCGGACGCGCCCGGACCACCGATGAACTTGTGCGGCGAAACCACAATCGCGTCCTTTTGCGCATCGGTGCCAGCTTTCATGTCGATTGGCAGATAAGGACCGCTACCCGCGCAATCCCAGACCGCCAGTGCGCCATGACGTTTGAGGATCCGGGTGACCTGATCCGCGTCCGTGACGATGCCGGTCACGTTTGACATAAGCGAGAAGGAGCCGATCGTCAGCCGGCCGGCAGCCTGTTCACGCAGCACGGATTCAAGGTGTTCAAGGTCAGGACCGCCCTGGGCCGCTTCGCCGATTTCAATCACATCCGCGCCGCTTTCCCGCCAGGGCAGAATGTTGGAATGATGTTCATAGGGACCGATCAGAACCAGCGGCTTCAAGCCTTCCTCGCTTACCGCCTCTGAAACGCCCAGGAGATGCACCAGGCGGTTCAACCCGGCCGTCGCACCCGATCCGGCAAAGATCGTAGCAAAACCCTCTTGGGCACCGCAAAGCTGCGCGATTTTCGAACGCGCTGCCGCCCGCAAACGGGTCATGTGCGACCCGCACCAGGACGCCTCCGTGTGGCTGTTGGCGTAATAGGGAAGCACCTCGGTGAGAATGAAGTCCTCGACCTGGCGCAAGGCGCGTCCTGAGGCAACATAATCTGCATAGATCAATGGCTTGGCACCGAATGGGCCCTCGATCATTGCGCCCTCACCAATAAGGCCTGCGCGTAACCGGCTCGCCAGATCTGGTCCTTGCAAACGGCTTTTAAAATCCTCGAAAGGTGAATGGGCTTTGGTCATCTGGGCATTCCCGATTAGATCCGGTCGTCTGGGCTCGGGAGAATGCTATGACAGACAGCGATGGGATTACCTCACCTGAATTCATCGCCAACATCGAAAAAATGTGTCATATGAACGAACATGACCTACAAATTGGACAGTATTGATCGCAAAATTCTAAAAGAGCTGCAGGAAGACTCGCGCCGATCGCAGCGAGAAATCGCAGATAGAGTCGGGCTTTCGCAAAATGCTTGCTGGCGTCGGCTCAAGGCCATCAGCGAAAGCGGCCTGATCAAGGGCCACACGATCAGGCTGGATCCCGCCGACATCGGGCTCGGCCTGACGGTCTTCGTCATGATCCGCACACGGCACCATTCCAGAACATGGCTGAAACAGTTCCGCCAGGAGGTGTCATCCATTCCCAACGTAATCGACTTCTACAGGGTCGCTGGAGACTATGATTACATGCTCAAGATCATGGCCGAGGACATGAACGCCTTTGACCGGATCTACCAGAAGCTGATCGACAAGATCGATCTGGAAACCGTGACCTCTTACATGACCATGGAGGCCATCGCCGACAGTCGCGATTTGCCGATCTAGGCAAGGGCTTGCCAAACTTAGCCGGCTTCGTCCATGTTCACCTACGCTGCCAACTGGTTCGCGTATTCCAAGAATCGGTGGGCGCACATCTCAGGTTCGCATTCATTCCCCAGGGGCAATACCGTGCATTTTGATACGTCCCACTCCGAACCGAGTGGGTCACCGGACACAAGCCCAAAGGCCCTGCCGACCTCAGATCTCAGGACCCTGGGCCTTTTTCATTCCTTGGCCAATGAAGACCGCGAGAGGGTTCTTTCTCTCGCCGAGCCGCTGCGCCAACCAGCCGGATCCATTCTGCTGAAAAAGGGCGATAGCGATCGGGACCTGTACATCGTGCTTTCCGGGACGCTGGTGCCGTTTCTGACTGGCAAAAACGGTCTCGACGAGGTCGTCCTCGGCACGATTGGTCCCGGCAGCATCATCGGGGAATTTGCCTTTCTGGATGCCGCGCCACGCTCTGCCAGCGTACGCGCAACAAGCGATTGCGAGGTGCTGCGCCTGCCCTACGAAGCGCTTGGCGCTTTGCCCGATGGCGACAGGATCATCGGTGACATGAAGGGCACCCTTGCAAGCCAGGTGGTCCAGCGAACCAGGAACACCAATGAGGCTGTTGTCGCCGGTCTTGAAAAAGAGTTGGAACATCAGCAGCGGCAAAATGAATTTGGCCACTTTTTGATCTACACGATCTCCATATTCCTCGTGGCGATGGTCCTGTTCTATGTGGTGGCTGAAGACGTCGTTGAAGACGTCTATGAGGCCCGTTTCGCCTGGCAAGGCCTGTTGATGCTGGCTCTTCCGAGCTTGATCACGATCCGGCTTCTCAACATCCCGCTCGATCAACTCGGCATTCGCAAGCAAGGCCTGTGGAGTTCCCTAAGAGAAGCCAGCCTTATCTGTCTTGGCCTAACGCTTGTCGCCTGCTTGGTGATCTACTTGCTGCCGGCTTCCGGTCAGAATAGCGCAGACACCGCCGCTGCTGAAGGCGCGACGGTCGATACCTGGTTCCTGTTTCACTACTTCTTTCACAGCATCTTTCAGGAACTTGGTGCGCGTGGGCTGATCCAGGGCCTTTTTAGGCGGTTCCTGGATGACCGCACCGGCCATCGCTCCGTGTTCCTGACCAGCGTCGTCTTCTCGGTCCTGCATCTTGCGTTCGGGCTCGATGCGGTCCTCGTGACGTTTTTCGGCAGCCTGGCTTTCGGCTATTTCTACCTGCGTTCGGGCAATCTCGCCGGCGTCTCCCTGCTACACTACTATCTCGGCTGCGCCGCTTCCATGATGGTCCTGCTTTAAGAGGTCTCAGGGCGCATCAAGCGCAACACCTACGCCGGCTGGTTCTGCGTTGACCTCCATGCGCATCAGAGCCTTGTCGGTCAGGGCCGCAGACAGCCAGATGCCCGTCAAGGTGATCCACGCAGTAAGCGCAAAGATCGAGGCTCCGGTGACACCGGCACCGACCGCACAGCCACCTGCCAGCATGCCGCCAAAGCCCATCATGGCCGCACCGGTCATGTAGCGTGCCATGGATCTGCCACCATCGAACCCCTGAAGCGCCAGTTCGCGCGCCAGAAACGCGGCCAGAAAGGAACCGAGAAAGACACCCGGCACCAGACCGATGTCGAAGTCGAGCTGCGAGCCAGGCGGCGACAGGAACAGCATCAAGGTGTCAGCGGATGGCCCTGTAAAGGTTACGCCTTCCACCTGCACCGGATCGAAAGCCTGCCGGGCCATGGAAGACGTGAACCACCAGGCGAGCGGTATCGCCAGCCCCGCCCCGGCCGCAGCCACCATCTGCCAGATCGGCGCACGGGATCTGATTGCAAAGAAGACTGCAGCAGCCAGCCAGAGCAGTCCGAAACCTAATGTCGCAGCACTCGATGCGCCGAGCATCGCCGCCAGATCATTGCCGCCAACATCCGCAGTCGTCACCCAGCCTGCAATCCACTCGCGTCCGGGCTTGAGGATCCCGCGCAGGCTTGCCTGAGCAATGACTGCGAAAACGAGGCCGGACAAAAGTGCACGGAGATTGCCCGTGGCCGAAAGAACCAGCAGTCGACTGGCGCAGCCTCGGGCGAGTACCATGCCCGCCCCAAACAGAAGACCTCCGATAGCCGCCCCGGAAAGACTTTGCGGCGAGGCCAGCTGGCGTGCCTCATTGGTCTGCACCTCATCAAGGCCGGCCAGAACCTGCGTCATCACCAGCGCAGCAGAAAAAGCGAACAACCAGACCGACAGGCGCACACCGAAATTACCATGTGCAAAATCCAGCGCCGCAGCTCGCAGGCAAAACCGGCTTTGCTGCGCAAATGCCCCGAACATCATGCCCACGAGAAGTCCTCCGGTCGCGAGGATCAGTGGCTCGGGTACGCGTTCGAGAAGAAGGCTCAGGTCCATGGCACGTCTCCCTCACTGCTTAGACCGCAGGAATTTTCCCGATTTCCTGGCGTTTTCGTTGGAAGACCTCGCGCTGCTTGGCGCACTCACGCATTGACGTTGCTCAAGGAAGAGAGGATAAATTCAAAAAATTGCATATGTGGAGGAAAATCATGTCACGATCGTCCGTTCTGTCGACCGATCCATCACGCCGATCCGTCCTGAAAGGCTCCGCCGCATTGGCCCTGTCCCTTGGTGCAGGCCTTTTCGCCAAGGCCGCGCAGGCCAACCCGATCAAGCTCGGTGAAGCGGAGGTCCAGGTGTTTTCCGACGGAAATCTCAGCCTGCCGATGAACTTCGTTCTGCCGGAGCAGAGCCCGGAGGAAATCCAGACGCTTTTGGAACCACATGGTCTGGCGAGCGACACATACGCTCCCGATTGCAATGTCACCCTCTATCGCACGGGTGACCGGCTGGTTCTGTTTGATGCCGGCGCCGGCGCCAACTTTCAGCCCAGCGCAGGAGATCTGCTCGGACATCTGGAAGACGCTGGCGTCGACCCTGCGGAGGTCACCGACGTGATCTTCACGCACGGCCACCCGGACCACCTCTGGGGCGTTCTGGATGACTTTGATGACCCGCTGTTTTCAGACGCGCAATACTGGGTACACGAGGCGGAATGGGACTATTGGCGCGCCGACGACACCCTGGCCAACGCGCCGGAAGAACGCAAAAGCTTCGTCGTTGGCGCAAGGAGCCGGTTTGACGCCATTGCCGATCAGGTCGAGATGATCCGGCCAGGCATGGAAGTCATCTCTGGCGTCGAGGCCATCGACACCTCCGGCCATACGCCGGGCCACATGTCCTATGTGCTCCATGGCGGCTCGGAAAGCCTCCTGGTCGTCGGCGACGCCATTGCCAATGCGGTTATTTCTTTTGAAAAACCAGAGTGGCGCTCCGGCACCGACCAGGACCGTGACAAAGGCGCCGCAACACGCAAGGCGTTGCTGGAACGGATTGCCGGAGATCGCACGAAGATCATCGGCTACCACCTGCCCCATCCGGGTATCGGCCGCGCCGAAAAGGCTGGAAACGCCTACCGGTTTGTCGCCGAGGGCTAGCCAGCCGTACGGCCGCCGGACCCGACATCGTTCCGGCGGAAGGCGGCAAGTGCCGACCCTTCAACCAGGATCGCCAGGCCAACACGGGCACCAAAGGCCATGGACACCATCACCAGCGGCACGGACAAAGCGAGGGTCGAAAAGCCTGTGATCCCCTGCCCTACGGTGCAGCCCATGGCAAAAACACCTCCGACACCCATGAGCGCAGCGCCCAGAAGATGGCGGGAGAGTTCCCGTGCATCGTCACAGGCCTCCCACCTTGTGTCCTGCCGCCACCGCGCGCCGGCGATCGCGCCCAGTAAAGTCCCGAGAATCAGGCCAACCCCGTAGTCCGGCAGCGTGCCCGTATAGGTAACGAACTGCAGGATCGTGTCTCCGACGGGAACGACGAATGACCCTGCTTCGATCTGAACCGGCGCAAGCGCCTCGCGGGACACAAATGTCGTTGCCCACCAGCCAAAGGCGATGGCCGCACCGATGAGGACACCTGTCACGATCTGCAGGCCCTTACGGCGGTAGCGAGTATCCCGAAAGATCCAGAACAGCAGCGCGGCGAGGACAACCAGCACGACAAGCGTTCGCACATCCGCCCCAACCCATGCGGAGATGAGACTGCCGAGCGACTGGTCTCCGGCAAAGGAAAGATCGAGCGCGAGATTGTCGACGATGAACACCCGCCCCTGCGCGATCAACCCGCGCTGCGCGGCCAAAGCCGAAAGCCCAAGAACAATCAAAACCACGAGAGCTCGAAGACTGCCACCGCCAAGCCGGACGACCGCGCCAAAGCCACAGGTGCCGACGAAAGCCATGCCGAGCCCGAAGAGCGCGCCGCCGAGAATCGCGCCGGTCCAGGGCAAGGAAGCATCCAGATAAAAGGACTGGTCGATGGCGGCGAGCCCTGCGGCATTCAACGCCTGTGTCAGGGCAAGTGCAGTCGCCGCCGCAAGCACCCACGTCCGCAAGCCAGTCGCATCGCCCGCATACCAATAGCGTTCAAGCGACGACATGGTGCAAAAACGGTTCACTCTCGCCACGAACCCGAGCACTGCACCGGCAGCAAGCCCGAGAAACGGCAAGAGTACCTGGGGATCCAGGTCTCCCATAGGCTTTCTCCTCCCAAAGCCATATATGCCGGTCTTTGCCAGCTTTCTGTCAGCCTAGAGCAAAAACGGTCGCAGATGAAACCGTTGACTCTCACCAGGGCTGATAAACTGCTTGTCGGGCGTTAGCCCTGATCCGGGCGCGCGTCCTTGCAGAACAAGTCGTAAAGCGCAGCGATGATGTCGCGAACTTCGCTATCGGTCAGGCTGTAGAAGATCATCCGCCCTTCGCGGCGCGACGCAACAAGCCCGTCCGAACGCAAACGCGCCAACTGTTGGGACACAGCGGCCTGGGGCATGGTCAGGATGTCTTCAAGCTCCGAAACCGATTTCTCACCCTCAGACAAAAGACAAAGGATCAGCAACCGCACTTCATGAGACAACGACTTCAGCAGATCGCTGGCCTTGCGAGCCTGTTCGACCAGAAGCTGGAATTCCTCCGGATCGGTTCCTGCTGTCAGGATCGGAAGGTTCATGATCGTCTGCATTCCCGTTTGTAAGACTGATGGCCGCCTGCGGGCCGCAATTACACCAGATTAGCCTGTGAAGAAAGCGAAGGCAGGTCTCAGTTGATCGATGTCGATGACAATTTCGAGAGCATGTCGTTGAGCACCGGCCAGAAGAAATGTGCACCGGGATAACCGCGCAGCCGGGCCACCTCCTTGCCGTCTTCCACCAGGATGAAGGTCGGGGTCAGACGCTCACGGCGAACCTGTCCGAGATCCGCAGGCCAGCCCAGCGTGATGTCCACCCGGCGCAAGGGCGCAAGCTTGCCCTCTTCCGTGTTCGGATATGCCGTTCCGATCTCCTCGTTCCAGCGTTTGCACCAGGAACAGCCTGGCTGTTCCAGCATCACCAGCTCGGCTGCCCGCGCAGGCAAATCGGCAGTCAGAAGCATTATCGCCATCATCAGCGTCAGCATCGAAGCTGGAGCCAAGCGTGTCGGAAGAGCTGTGATTTTCGTGCGCACCCATCACCTCATCAAATTCTCTGATTGCAATATATATCAAATTTTGAATATTTTAAATCACCAGTCGGTGAACGGATCATGGGAGGAGCCAGGATCCGGGCATCGCTCAGAGGGAGGAGAGAAATGCTCGACGTGTCGATCGGCGCCGCCTTTTTGGCCGGCTTGCTGTCTTTTGTCTCCCCTTGCGTCCTGCCGATCGTGCCACCCTACCTGTGTTACCTGGCTGGCGTCAGCGTTGCCGAGCTGAAGGGCGAAACGGCCACGGCAGCAACAAGCCGGCGCATTGTGTTGTCGTCCGTCGCATTCGTACTGGGGTTCTCGGTGGTCTTTGTCGCCCTCGGCGCGACCGCAAGTGTGATCGGTCAGTCGATTGCCCGCTACTTCGACACCCTGTCGATCGTCGCCGGGATCATCATCATCATAATGGGCCTGCATTTTCTTGGCCTTTTCCGTATTTCCCTGCTGTTTCGCGAAGCCCGGGTCCAGGTGGAGCGCAAGCCTCCAGGCCTTTTGGGTGCCTTCGTCATGGGGCTCGCCTTTGCCTTTGGCTGGACGCCCTGTGTCGGCCCGGTTCTGGCCGCGATCCTGTTCATGGCCGGATCCACCGGCAGCACCGGCCAGGGAGGCTTGCTGCTCGCCGCATACGCCCTTGGCATCGGCATCCCTTTCATTCTGGCCGCGGCCTTTGCCAGCAGGTTCCTCGGCTGGGCCTCGCGGTTTCGAAAGCACATGGGCACAGTCGAGAAGGTCATGGGAGGACTTCTCGTTTTGACCGGCCTTCTCTTCGTCACCGGCCAGATGTCGACCATCGCCTTCTGGCTTCTCGAAGCCTTCCCCGTCTTCAGCCAGATCGGCTAGGGCGCGGCCCATACATGGAGGACATCATGATCAGATTACTCAGATCCCTAGTTCTGGTTGGACTTCTTGGAGTGCTTCCGGCGCCGGCGGCACTCGCGGCCGAGGTAGGCGAAGACGGGCTGCACAAACAGGACTGGTTCACCATCACCTTCCGCGACATGGCCGAGGACATCGAAACCGCCACTGATGAGGGAAAACGACTGGCGATCATCTTCGAACAGCGCGGCTGCATCTATTGCCGCGCGATGCATGAGAAGATCCTCTCCGACCCGGAAGTGTCTGACTACATCAAGGCCAACTTCATGGTCGTTCAATACAACATGTTCGGCGATGAGGAGGTCATCGATCTGGACGGCGACACGCTCACCGAAAAGTCGGCGGCCCGCAAATGGGGCTATGTCTTCACCCCGACAATCGTGTTCCTGCCCGAAACCGTGCCAGAGGGTAAAACGGTCGCAGAAGCTGCCGTCGCCACGATGCCCGGCGCCTTCGGCAAGTGGACATTCTTGAACATGTTCCGCTGGGTCCAGGAAAAAGGCTACGCCGGCGACGAGCATTTCCAGAAATATCATGCTCGTATCATCAACGACTTACGCGAGGAAGGCCGTCTCGGCAACGACTAGAGGACGCGATTTACGGTGGTGTTTTCAATGTCTGTCAAAAGACCTATTGGCAACACATGCAGAAAATCATATGTTTTATTCGAGGAGGAGGTCGGAACACTCAAACGTTCCGGCTTGAGGACCGGGCCCACCGGTCCCGAAAGAGGAGGAAAGCCGACGCGATGACCAAGGGCTTAACAATCATATTTACGGCTGCGTCTTTCGCGCTTGCTGGATCGGCATTTGCCGAGACGCTTGCGCCGGACGACGTCGAGATCGTCGACATGGAGGTCACAACCTCCCTGACCGGCGAACCGGGCGATGCCGTTATCGGCCGGGAGACATTCGCCGATCGCAAGAAAGGCAATTGCCTTGCCTGCCACGTCAACGCGGATCTCAGCGACCAGCTGTTCCACGGTGAAGTCGGCCCTCCCCTCGACGGGGTTGGTGATCGCTGGACCGCGCAGGAACTGCGCGCGATCGTGATCGACAGCAAGGAGGTCTTCGGCGAACAGACCATCATGCCCGGCTTCTACACCATGAACGTCGGGATCAACGTTGCCGAAAAGCACCAGGGTCAGACCATCCTGTCCGCTCAGGACGTGGAAGATGTGGTCGCCTACCTGACGACGCTTTCCGAATAGCCTTTCAAGACCAAGGAGAAAGGGATGTCCCTTACCAGACGCGAAGCGCTCGGCCTGACCGCAGGTGCTGCCGCATTCATCACATTCGGCGAACAGCTCGCCCATGCGGCCGCAGCCGAAACCGACGAAGCCATCAAGGCCTTTTCCGGCGGAGCCATGCCCGATAGCGGCAAGATCAGCCTGGATGCGCCGGAAATTGCAGAAAACGGCAATACGGTTCCCGTTTCTGTCTCAGTCGACAGTCCCATGACCGCAGACAACTATGTTGAGTCGGTCCTCATTCTGGCCGAGGGCAACCCGAGCCCGGCCGTTGCCACATTCCACTTTACCGCGATGAGCGGCGAAGCAGCTGCCAAGACACGCATCCGTCTTGCAAAGACGCAGAATGTGATCGCGGTCGCCAGGATGAGCGACGGCACGACATTCATGGACAAAAAAGAAGTCAAGGTCACCATCGGCGGCTGCGGCGGCTGATCGGGCAGGAGGATAGACACAATGGCAGCACCTAAACCGCGCGTTAAGGTCCCCAAAAAGGCTTCCAAGGGTGAAGTGGTCACGCTGAAGACACTGATCAGCCATCCGATGGAATCCGGACAGCGCAAGGACAAGCAGGGCAACCCGATCCCGCGCAAGATCATCAACAAGTTCACCTGCGAATACAACGGACAGGTCGTTTTTTCATGTGACATGGATCCGGCCGTCTCGGCGAACCCCTACCTGGAGTTCACCGCCAAAGTGGAAGACAGCGGCACGTTCAAGTTCACCTGGGTGGATGATGACGGCAGCGTCTACACCACTGAAAAGAAGCTTGCGGTCGAATAAGCGATAGCCGGAGCAATCCGCAATCGCGCAAATCGGGAGGAGACGATTTGGCCAAGATATATAAGACAGGCGTACTGGTTGCTGGCCTGCTGACCGCAGGCATGAGCAGCGCCGCCTTTGCCGGCGGACCCGTGGACGAAAAGCTGGTGATCGATGACGAGCTTGAGATCATCACTCGAACGGCGGCCCCTGAGGGGCATCCGCTCGATGAAGTGATCTCCGGCTGGCACTATCGCACCGAGGAAACCCGGGCCCTGGAGGCCGACAGCTTTCAGAATCCGGGCATGCTCTATGTGGAACGCGGAGAGGAAATCTGGAACACCGTGGAAGGCGATGCCGGAAAATCCTGCGCGTCCTGCCATGGCGATGGCGAGGAATTCCTCAAGGGGATCGGCGCGAACTATCCCAAGTGGAATGCGGACGCGAACAAGCCGTTCAACCTCGAACTTCAGGTCGATCAGTGCCGCGAAGAGAACATGCAGGCCAAGCCCTACAAGTTCGACGCTGCAGACCAGAAGGCCCTTGTCACCTTCATCAAGCATCAGTCCATCGGCATGCCGGTCGAGATCGATCTGAGTCAGGGCGAGATGCAGGAGTGGTGGAAGAAGGGCGAGGAAACCTACTACACCCGCACCGGTCAGCTGAACCTGGCCTGCGCGACCTGCCATGAGGACTACAACGGCAACTATATCCGCGCTGATCACCTCAGCCAGGGCAACGTCAACGGTTTCCCGACCTACCGACTCAAACAGTCGGCCATGGTGTCCCTGCACAACCGTTTCCGTGGCTGCATTCGCGACACCCGCGCCGAGTTCCCGGCAGCATTTTCCGACGAGCTGATGGCTCTGGAGGTCTATGTGACCTGGCGCGGCACTGGCCTGTCGGTGGAGACACCTGCGGTTCGCCAGTAGCGGCGACGCATGAGACCAGATGCGGCGGGTGATCGCCGCACCTTTTGACCGGGACGCAGTGAGACGTCCCACGATTTTGATATCATCGGCAGGCCAGGCTCCGGTGCACGCTCATCGTGTGCCAACGGGACAACCTTGCCTGATCGCAGCTGATGCATACGCATCCGCCGATGAGCTGGAGGTAGACATGTTTTCACGTCGCGAGTTCCTGATGGCCGCAACCGCCACGAGCGCCCTGCTCGGCTCCGGCATGGCCGGCGGCTGGTCGAGACTCATGGCCCAACAGGGCCTGAGCGAGGACACGCTTCTGTCGATGGAGCCGAAGGGCAATGTGACCCTCGTCCACATCACCGACATCCATGCCCAGCTCAAGCCGCTCTATTTCCGTGAGCCCTCGATCAATCTGGGCATCGGCGACGTCAACGGCCTTCCTCCCCACGTGACAGGCGCCGATTTCCTCAAGCTCTATGACATCGAGCCGGGCTCGCGAGATGCCTATGCTCTGACGTCGGAAGACTTTGTTTCCCTTGCCAAGACCTATGGCCGCATGGGCGGCATGGACCGGGTCGCAACGATCATCAAGCGGATCCGCTCCGAGCGCGGGGCCGACAACTGCCTGCTTTTGGACGGCGGCGACACCTGGCAGGGCAGCTACACGGCGAACAAGACCCTCGGCGAGGATATGATCACCGTCATGAATGCCCTGGAGCCGGATGCCATGACCGGCCACTGGGAATTCACCTACGGCACGGACCGTGTGCAGGAAGTCATCGACGCCCTGCCCTTTGCCTTCCTCGGGTCCAACATCTACGACAACGAATGGGACGAACCGGCCTTTGAGGCCTGGAAGATGTTCGAGCGCGGCGGGTCCAAGATCGCCGTGATCGGTCAGGCCTTCCCCTATACGCCGATTGCCAATCCGCGCTGGATGATCCCGGGCTGGTCCTTCGGCATCCGCGAGGAAGACATTGCCAAGCATGTGGAGGAAGCCCGCTCCGAAGGGGCGGAAGTCGTCGTGCTTCTCTCCCACAACGGGTTCGATGTGGATCGCAAGCTCGCCTCGCGCGTCGATGGCATCGATGTGGTCCTCACGGGTCACACTCACGACGCCCTGCCCGAGCCGGTGATCGTCAATGGCACGCTGGTGATCGCCTCCGGTTCAAACGGAAAGTTCGTTTCCCGTGTCGACCTCGACGTGAAAGACGGCAAGGTGGTCGGCTATGGCTATCGCCTGATCCCGGTTTTCTCCGATGTCATTACGCCTGATGCGGACATGGCGGCGCTGATCGATGAAGTGCGTGCGCCCTTTGAGGACGAACTCTCGCGCAAGATTGGCACGACCGAGAGCCTTCTGTACCGCCGCGGCAACTTCAACGGCACCTTCGATGATCTGATCTGCCAGGCACTGCTGGAAGAGCGCGACGCCCAGATCTCCCTCTCCCCCGGCTTCAGATGGGGCACGAGCCTTCTGCCGGCCCAGGACATCACCGTCGAGGATCTCCACAACGCCTGCGCCATGACATATCCGGCGGCCTACCGCTCGCAAATAAGCGGTCAGACCATCAAGGACATCCTGGAAGACGTTGGCGACAATCTCTTCAACAAGGACCCCTACTACCAGCAGGGCGGCGACATGGTGCGCGTCGGCGGCATGGGCTACACGATCGACCCCAACAAGGAAATCGGCGAGCGCATCTCCGGCATGACCTTGCTGGCGACGGGCGAAGCCATTGATCCGGCGAAAGATTACACGGTCGCCGGTTGGGCCTCGGTCAATGAAGACACCGAAGGTCCCGCGATTTGGGACGTCGTCGAAAACCACCTGAGCAAGCACCCGACCGTCAAGCTCCCGGACAATCAGTCCGTGAAAGTGGTCGGCTGAACCAGGGCCTATCTGCGGCCACCAAAGAACCAGCATGACATTTGCCAGTAACCCGAGGAATTGAGATGAGTGACAAAAAGGCTTCGGGACAGCCTCCCAAGGACAGCGGTCCGGACATGAACCGCAGGACGCTGCTGAAAGCAGGTCTTGCCACTGGCGGTGCCGCCGCCAGCGCAGCCGCCCTCTCCGGCGCAGCCATGGCCGACAGCGATCGCCTGATCGCCGAGATCCAGGACTGGAACCGTTACCTGGGCGATGGCGTTCAGGCCAATCCCTATGGCATGCCGTCGGAATTCGAGTCTCATGTGGTCCGCCGCGATGTTGAATGGCTGACCGCCTCGACCGAAAGTTCGATTAACTTCACACCGCTTCATGAGCTCGACGGGATCCTGACCCCGAACGGCCTGTGCTTCGAGCGCCACCACGGCGGTGTTGCAGAGATCAGCCCTGCGGACCATCGGCTGATGATCAATGGTCTGGTCGACACGCCATTGGTCTTCACCCTGGAGGACCTAAAGCGGTTCCCACGCGAAAACCGGATCTACTTCCTGGAATGCGCGGCCAACTCCGGCATGGAATGGCGCGGCGCGCAGCTGAACGGCTGCCAATACACCCACGGCATGATCCACTGCGTCATGTACACCGGCGTGCCGCTGAAATACCTGCTTGAGGAAGCTGGCGTCAAAACCACCGGCAAATGGGTGATGCCCGAGGGCGCTGATTCCTCCGCAATGACCCGATCCATCCCGATGGAAAAGGCGCTGGACGACTGTCTGGTCGCCTTCAAGATGAACGGTGAGGCCCTGCGCCCCGAGCAAGGCTATCCGCTCCGCCTCGTCGTTCCTGGCTGGGAAGGCAACATGTGGGTCAAGTGGCTCCGCAGGCTCGAAGTCGGCGACCAGCCCTGGCACCAGCGCGAAGAAACCTCGAAATACACGGATCTTCTGGCCAGCGGCAAGGCCCGGCGCTTCACCTGGGTGATGGATGCCAAGTCCGTTGTCACCAACCCGAGCCCGCAGGCGCCGATCACCCACGGCAAGGGCCCGCTGGTCATTTCCGGCGTCGCCTGGTCCGGCAACGGGAAGATCACCCGCGTCGATGTTTCCATTGATGGCGGCCGGAACTGGAAGACCGCACGGCTCGACGGGCCAAGCCTGCCCAAGGCGATGCATCGCTTCTACCTGGACATCGACTGGGACGGCTCGGAGCTGCTGCTCCAGTCCCGCGCCATGGACGAGGAAGGTTTCTTCCAGCCAACAAAGGACGAGCTGCGCATCGCCCGCGGCGAAAACTCCATCTACCACAACAACGGCATCCAGACTTGGCATGTCAAAGGAGACGGGACGGTTGAAAATGTCGAAGTTGCTTAAATCTCTCTCCCTGACGGCAGCCCTTCTGTCCCTGCCCGTCCTTGCCACATCGGCTCTGGCCGAAGGTGACGCAGTCGCCGGCAAGAAGGTGTTCAAGAAGTGCGCGGCCTGCCACGCAGTTGGCGACGGCGCGAAAAACAAGGTCGGCCCGCAGCTCAACGACATCTTCGGCCGCACGGCCGGCGGTCTCGACGGCTACAAATACTCCAAGGCCATGATCAAGGCCGGTGAGGAAGGCCTCGTCTGGGACAATGAAACCATGGCGACCTACCTCAAAAAACCGAGAGCCATGATCAAAGGCACCAAGATGGCCTTTGCCGGGCTGCGCAAGGACAAGGAGCTCGACAACGTCATTGCCTATCTGGCGACATTCTCCGCCGAGGCTCCGGCCAGCGCATCCTCAGACGACAGCGCAGCAGCGCCGGCTCCCGAAAAGACCGAAACGGCCGCTGCTACCAAACCAGCGCCGGCAGCAGCAGCTTCCGCGACAGGTGCAGGCAAGGTCTTTGGGCTCGGCCGTGTGGCGACCAATGAGGAAGTCACAGCCTGGGACATCGACATCCGTCCGGATGGGACCGGTCTTCCGGTCGGTTCCGGCACTGTCGCGGTTGGCGAAGAGCTCTTCACCGACCAATGCGCGGTCTGTCACGGAGACTTTGGTGAAGGTGTCGGGCGCTGGCCGGTGCTTGCCGGTGGCCAGGACACACTGACGGAAGAACGCCCGGAAAAGACCATCGGGTCCTACTGGCCCTATCTGTCGACGGTCTATGACTACGTGCGCCGCGCCATGCCTTATGGCAACGCCCGTTCCCTGTCGGACGACGACGTTTATGCCATCACCGCCTACCTGCTCTATCTCAATGATCTGGTGGATGATGAAAACTTCGAGTTATCTGACAAGAATTTCCTCGAAGTACGCCTTCCAAATGAAGAAAACTTCATTGCGGATGATCGCGAAACCGAACCGCATTTCGCCTCCAAGGGAGAGCCTTGCATGGAAAATTGCACCGACAAGCCTGTCGAGATCACCATGCATGCCCTCATCCTGGATGTGACGCCGGGAAGCGGCGATGACGATGTCGGAGCCGGTGCCGTGGACTAGGTTTCGGCGCAAAAACTTGCGGCGGACCGAAGGGAGGTCGGACGATGGCAGGGACAGGTACTCGTACGAAGAACCCGCGAACGGCGGTCCCCCACCGTCTGAACCGGGGTGCTCCAGCCTGCCGTCGACCGATCTCCACTTTCGTTCTCTCGTTCCTATGCGCCCTGGCAACGCTGACGACGCCCTCCCTAGCAGAACAACCTGCCGATGCCGAGCGCGGCCAGAAACTCTACAGGGCCTGCAAGGCCTGTCATGAGATTGGCGTAGACGCCCGCAACGGCGTCGGACCGCATCTGGATGGACTGTTCGGCCGCACCGCCGGCTCCATCGAAAACTTCAAGTATTCCTCCGCCATGCGCATCCGCGGCGGCGCCGGTCTTGAATGGACCCAGGAAACCCTAGACGCCTACCTGGAAAAGCCTCGCGCCTTTGTCGGCGGCACGCGCATGTCCTACCGCGGCATGAAAAAGCAGCAGGATCGCGACGACCTGATCGCCTACCTGCGCAAGGCTTCTGACCGCGACCCGGCTGCACATCCGGAAATTCCAAAGCCGGCCCACCCTGAAATCGGCGCCGAGGCGATGGCGCTCACCGGGGATCCCGACTACGGCGAATATCTCTCAAGCGAATGCGTAACCTGCCACCAGTTGTCCGGACGCGCAGACGGCATTCCCTCCATCATCGGCTGGCCCAAGGCTGCGTTCATTCGGGCCCTCTTCGACTACAAGACCAACGTCCGCAGCCATCAGGTCATGCAGAACATGACCGCGAACCTCGGCAATGAGGAAATAGCGGCCCTTGCGGCCTACTTCGGCTCCATAGATCCGCAATAATCGAAAACAGGAAGGAAACGTGATGACCCAAATTTCCCGACGTACATTTGGATTGTTTGCAGGCGCTGGAGCTGCATCCCTCGCCCTGCCCCTCTATGCGCGCGCCCAGGGCAAACCCAAGGTGGTGATCATCGGCGGCGGCGCAGGTGGAGCAACCGCAGCCCGCTACATCGCCAAGGACGCAGGCGATGCCATTGACGTGACCCTGATCGAGGCCAACCCGACCTACACCACTTGCTTCTTCTCAAACCTCTACCTGGGTGGCTACCGCACGTTTGAATCCATCACCCACAGCTACGACACGCTCGCGTCCAACTACGGCATCACAGTCGTGAACGGCTACGCCCAGGCCATCGACCGTGCGGCGAAATCCGTAACAATGGCTGATGGCTCCAAGGTCGATTATGACCGGCTTATCGTCGCGCCCGGCATCGACCTGATCTGGGACAGCGTCCCAGGCTATTCGGAAGAAGCCTCTGAAATCATGCCGCATTCCTGGAAGGCCGGACCACAGACCAAGCTGCTCAAGGCAAAGCTGGACGCGATCGAGAACGGTCAGCAGATCGTCATGGTCGCTCCGCCCAATCCCTATCGCTGTCCTCCCGGCCCCTATGAGCGCGTGTCCATGTTCGCCCATGTGCTGAAGGAAAAGGGTTTCACCGACAGCAAGATCACCATCATCGATCCCAAGCCGAAATTCTCGAAACAGGCCCTGTTTCAGGAAGGATGGGACAAGCATTATCCGGGCATGATCGAATGGTACGGACCGGATGTTCATGGCGGCATCGCCAGCGTGGATCCGGCAAGCGGGCAAGTCGAAACGGATCTCGACACGTTCCAGGGCGACCTGGTGAATGTCATCCCGGCGCAAAAGGCCGGTATGATCGCGGCCAGCGCCGGTCTTGCCAACGAAAGCGGCTTCTGCGCCATCGATCCCTATTCAATGCGGTCCAAGGTCGACGACAATGTCTTCGTGATTGGCGACGCCTGTATTGCCGGCGACATGCCGAAGTCCGGCTTCTCCGCCAACAGCCAGGCCAAGGTGGCGGCCATGGCTGTGCGCGGCGACCTCATCGGCTCCAAGGTCTTTCCCGCCAAATACTCAAACACCTGCTGGAGCTTGATCGAAAGCAATGACGGCGTGAAGGTCGGCGCTCAATATGCGGCAACGGACGAGAAGATCGCCTCGACATCAAAGTTCATCAGCCAGACTGGCGAAGACAGCGCGATCCGGCAGGCAACCTATGAAGAATCTGTTGGCTGGTACAAGGGCATCACGACCGACATCTTTGGCGCGTAAAGCGCAGGCGCACGAGAGACAGGTCTTGAGATGACCATTCTCTCGGCCCCTTTGTATCCACCAAACAGGCTCCGGCGTTCCTCAATTCCCCTCGCGCCGGGGCCATTTTTGTGCGTTCATGCGCCCAAGCGATCAACATGTGCAATCAAGGAGGTTTCGAATGGCAACGTCTCGTGACCTGCAAGACGAAATCCGGGCCCTGAAGGCCGAAACGACCGCGCCCAAGCGCCGCCGAAAGCGCCAGCCAGCATCGAAGACAGCCGCCAAAGCGGCAAAGCCCGAAGGTGAAGCTGCAACAGAAGATGCGGTCCCAACTGAACCCCGGACCTCTGAAACACCACACGCTGAAGCATCTGTCGAAGCTTCAACCGAAGAGAAATCCACTGCTCAACTGGATCTGACGCAATTATCGGAACAGCTCAGCTCCCTCGTTGAAAGCGCGGAGCACGAAATTCAGGAACATCCCGTCCGTGTGGTTCTGGGCGCCTTTGCGCTCGGGATCATCGTTGGGGCTGCATTACGCCGATAGGAGCGCACTATGGAAAGCACCGTTCGCAACCTGCGCATCATCTGGCGCGCCGAACTTTTGATCATTGAGGCGAAGCTTCAGGTCGCCGCCAAAAAGATCGGCGCCACGGCCTTTGCCGGCCTGGTCCTCATCTTCGGGCTGGCCATGTTGAATGTCGCCGGTTTCTTCGCGCTGGAAGAGATCTGGGCCCCAAGCTATGCAGCCCTTGCCGTCGCCGGCGTCGATTTCCTGGTGGCCATCCTCCTTCTGCTATGGGCCTCCGGATTGAAGACCGGCCCTGAGCTGGAGCTTGCAAAGGAAGTGCGCGATGCGGGCCTTGAAGAGCTGGAGGCAAAAGCCGAGGATCTTCAGGAGGAAATCGAGCGGACAAGAGACGAATTGATCGGCCTCAAGAACAGCCTGACGTCCTTCGCCAAAAACCCGCTCGACGGCGCTCTCGCCGGACTGCTGACGCCTATCCTCACGCTGCTCATCAAATCCATGAGCAAGAAAAAGGACTGAGCACTGTCGATACAACAGCAAATGTCCATCCCTCTTTCCCGAAGCGCCGCAAAAGAAAAACCGGAGCCGCCGATCAGGGCAACTCCGGTAATTGCTTTGTTTTCAGTCTTGTAGAGATCTAGACGGTTCCGCCGAGACTGCCTTCCAGGGCAACCATTTCCTGCCCCCCGGCCATCAGATCCTGCAGTTCTTCCGGCGTGATCTGGCCGCGCTGCGCTGTGCCGAGGGTCTTGCCCCGGTTCAGCACCGTGAACCTGTCCCCCACCGCCATGGCATGGCGAACGTTGTGGGTGATGAACACGACCGCGATCCCCTGCTTGCGCACCTTGTCGATGGTGGCCAGAACATTGGCTGTCTGGCGCACACCAAGTGCAGAGGTTGGCTCGTCCAGGATCAGCACCTTGGCGCCGAAATAGACCGCACGGGCAATCGCCACTGTCTGGCGTTCACCGCCGGAGAGCGTTCCGACCGCCTGATCGGGACCGCGCAGGTTGATACCCATCTTGCGCATCTCAGCCATGGTGACTTCATTGGCATGATCATGGTCGAAGAACCTCAGCGGCCCGAACTTGCGCAACGGCTCATTGCCCATGAAGAAATTGCGGCTGACCGACATCAGCGGGATCATCGCAAGATCCTGATAGACTGTCGCAATTCCGGCCGTCATCGCCTCACGCGGACGGTCGAAGCTCATGGGTTTGCCTTCGAAATGGATTTCGCCATTGGTCGGTTTGTGCACACCTGACATGGTCTTGATGAAGGTCGATTTCCCCGCACCATTGTCGCCAAGCAGGCAATGACATTCACCGGGGAAGACTTCAACCGAGACACCGGCGAGCGCAATGACCGAGCCGAAATGTTTCTCGATATTCTTCATCTGAACGATGGGCGCATGTTCCGTCGTCATCTTATCTCTCCCCGGTAATCATGCGGCGAACATAGGTGTTGAGGATTACTGCGAAGAGCAGAATCACACCCAGGAACACGCGGAAGAGAGAACTCTCGACGCCTGCAAAGAACAGGCCCTGCTGGACCACACCGAAGATCAACGCCCCGAGCGCAGCACCGATCACCGAGCCGTAACCGCCCGTCAGAAGCGCTCCGCCGATGACCACTGCGATAATGGCCTCGAACTCCTTCAGCAGACCGCGATCAGCACCCGCTGATCCGAATTCCATGACCTGGCAGGTCGCGAAAACAGTGGCGCAGAATGCGGTGAACATGAACATCAGGATCTTGACCCGGTTCACCGGAACGCCTGCATAGCGTGCGGCCTGAGCGTCTCCGCCCGCCGCGAAAATCCAGTTGCCGAACCGCGTCTTGGTCAGAACCACATGGCCAAAGACGACCAGAACCAACGCCCAGACGATCAGCATCGGCACGCCGTCCACCACCGGCATTCCCTGACGGGTTCCACGTTCGAACACGGCGATGATACCCGCCTCGCCCATCCACTGGAACAGGCCCGTCAGGATCTTGCCGCCGAACACAGGCGCCAGCCAATCCCCCTCTGCCGCATCCTTGATGCCGCCAATGATGGTTTTCCGCTCGATGGTCTGCGGAAAGAAGATGGTGAAGCCGCGCAAGATGAACAGGAACGCCAGGGTCACGATGAAGCTGGGCAGTCCAGTACGCACCACGATGATCCCGTTCAACGCTCCGATAGACACCGCCAGTACAAAGGTGACGATGATGGCCAGCCAGACCGGCCAGCCGAGGGTGACACTGAAAATTGCGATCATCATGCCGGAGAAGCCGATCATGGAGCCGACCGAGAGGTCGAACTCACCGGCGATCATCAGCATGCAGGCCCCGACGGCGATGATCATGAACTGCGCCGAGACCTGGCTCCAGTTCATAATTCCCTGGCTGTTGAACATGCCACTGTCGAAAGCAAACAGCGCAAACAGGGTAAAGACGATGACGGTGCCCACGATCCCGCCCAGCTCCGGGCGGATCAGACTTTCGCGAAGGCGTGAGCGTTGGATAACCCGCTCATCCTCGACGGTTGTGGGGGCTTGAACTTCAGACATGATGATTGCCTTAGCTGGTCCGGTTCAAAATGGAAAAAGGGCGGCAGATATGCTCTGACCGCCCCCAATTGGCAGGTTTTTAGCGGTATTCGCCCGCGAACTTTTCGACCAACTCAAGTCCGTCCGCAGTCACGAAACCCGGGCCGGAGTTGATGTTGTTGCCCGGCAGAACGCCGTAGCGATGGTAGTTCGTCATGACGACAACCGGCAGATACGCCTGCAGGAACGGCTGCTGGTCAATGCCCCAGTTGATGACGCCGGCCTTGATGCCCTTGACGATTTCCTCGCCCAGATCAAACGTACCGAAGTAGATATCACCAGCCAGGCCGGTTTCATCGAGCGCCAAAAGGGTCGGATCCGCACTGGTCGGGCCGAGTGTCAGGATGGCATCGGTATCCGGATTGGCCGAAAGGTAAGCCTGGACCTTGTTCTTGATTTCCGAGGGATCTTGACCGGAATCGATCATCTGGTTGCCCAGTTCGACACCCAGACCGTCGGCAAAGCCCTGACAGCGTGCCGTGGACGACGGCGAGCTGATGTAGTGGTTCACACACAGGAAGCTTTCAACGCCGTCTCCCTTGGCGCGAAGGCCGGCGGCATGACCTGCATCATATTCCGGCTGGCCAACATACATCAGGGCGCCGACTTCACGGGCCTGCTCCGGCGTACCAGAGTTCATGATAATCACGTCGACACCAGCGTCCACCGCAGCCTTGATCGGACCGGACAGAACGTCATAGTCGCTGAGCGTGGTGATGATCCCGGTAGGGCCGCTCGCAGCAGCCTGTTCGATGATGCGAGCCATGTCGGCAAGGTCACCGGTTGGCGGATTGCGGTATTCGACCTCAACATCCATCTGCTCGCCGGCAAGCGCGATGCCGTTCTTGATCGTGTTCCACCAGCTGTCGCTGTCGGGTGCATGGCTGACCAGAATATATTTCTCGCCCTCGGCTGACGCCCCTGAAATGGCCATCAGCGGCGCAGCGGCAACAGTCAGCGCCAACGCCATCTTCTTCATTAGTGAAGTCATTATAATCCTCCCAGAATTCGCCAGGATGTGGCGGAAGAACGGCTCCTCTCCGTCACTTCGAGTCTGACTAAAACACACCTGCCGAAGTTTTGCAACCGGTTGCAAATCTTCCATTAACGTTTGATGCTGCGCTGATGCGAGAAACTGGCTAAAAGATCCGAAGGACGGATCTGGGGATCGGATGGCTATGGTAGTGACGTTGAAAGAGGTTGCAGAACGGGCAGGCGTTTCGCGCTCAGCCGTGTCCCGAGCCTTTACCGACGGCGCCTCCGTCTCCGACAAGATGCGCCGAAAGGTGGAGAAGGCAGCCCGCGAACTTGGCTACAGCCCGAACGCCCTCGCTTCGTCCCTGACCACAGGGCGCACCAAGCTGATCGGCCTGGTCTCGAACAACTTTCACAACCCGATCTTCCTGGAAGTCTTCGATCTCTTCACACGCGGCCTGCAGGATCGCGGCCTGCGCCCGCTGCTGGTCAACCTGACCGACGAAACCGATCCGGAGAACTCGGTGCGGATGCTGCGCCAATACTCTGTCGATGGTGTCGTGGTCGCATCCTCCACGCTGCCGCCCGGCTTTGCCAAGGCCTTTCGCGACGCGCAGGTTCCGGTGGTACATTCCTTTGGCCGGTACTCCAGCGCACCCCAGGTTCACGTGGTCGGGATCGACAACATGGAATGCGGCCGTATGGCCGTGCGGGAACTGGCGGCCCGGGGACACAAAAAGATCGCCTTTCTGGGTGGACCGGAAACAGCAACCTCGACGCAGGATCGCCTGTCCGGCTTCATGCAAGAGGTCGCTCAACATCCCAAGATCAAGGTGGCCTACTCCTATGCAAATGCCTATTCGTTTGAGGCAGGCCGCCATGAGATGCTCCGTCTTCTGGAACAACCGAACCACGCAGAAGCCTATTTCTGCGGCGATGACGTTCTATCCATCGGCGCGCTTTCGGCGATCGAGGAGCGCGGCTTGAGTGTGCCGGACGACATCGGCATCCTCGGACTGAATGACATGGAAATGGCCGGCTGGGAAAACATCAACCTGACCACAATTCACCAGCCGATCCGCCAAATCATCACATCTTCCATCGAGCTGATGGTCGCCATGCTCGACGAACCGGATCGCTATCCCGAAGCTCGGATTTTCCCCTGTTCGGTCGTAGAACGAGGCACGCTGAAACCAGTCACCAAATAAGACGCGGATGCCGGGAGAACCGGGCTCAACGCCCGGTTCCTTGTTCGCTCACGTACGGAACATCGGTGGGCGGGCGTCAACCCAAGCCCCATTATCCTTTGCCGAGGCAACAGCCATGTGCACTGCTGCCATCGAACGCAAACCATCCGCCGCGTTAGGCAGCCCGTCCCTCATTTCTCCGCGAATGGCATCGGCCAAATCGCAATAGATGTTGGCGACCGCCAGCGGGAAACCTTCCGGATGAGCAATCGCGACCCGAGACAGACGCTGCGCTTCTTCGTGCAAACCACCCTCGCCCTTTTCGATAATCTGGGTGCGACCGCCCACAGGTGTGTAGATCAGCTGGTTCGGCTGTTCGGAGGCCCAACGCAAACCACCAGTTTCACCGAAAATCTGAATATCGAAGCCATGCTGACGACCGATGGCGACCGATGACGTCCAGAGGCGGCCAACGGCTCCGCCGGACAAGCGGAAATTGACCATGGCGTCGTCTTCCAGCTCCCGGCTGGAAATGGTCGAGGCGAAGTCCGCCGAAAGGGTTTCAACCTGGTCGTTGCAGATGAAGCTCGCCATGTGCAGAGCATGAATGCCGCAATCGGCGAACTGCCCTGAAACACCGGCCATTGCAGGGTCGTAGCGCCAGCGAACCCGCGGGTTGTCTGCATCGCCTGCATCACCGTGGTGCCCATGACTAAAGTTCGTCACCACCAGCCGTACCTTGCCGATTTCTCCAGCGCGCACCATGGCCCGCGCCTGTCGGATCATCGGATAGGCCGAGTAGCAGTAGTTCACCGCACAGATCTTCCCGCTCGCCTCCGCAACCCGGACGATCTCCTCGCCCTCCTCGACATTCATGGTCATCGGCTTTTCGCACAAGACGTTGAAGCCGGCCTCCAGGAACGCCTTGGTGATCTCGAAATGCGTCGAGTTCGGCGTTGCAACCGTGACCAGATCCACCCGGTCCTCGCGATCTTTCTCACCGGCCAGCATTTCCTGCCAATCGCCATAGGCCCGATCCGCAGCAACGCCCAGGCGCTGCGCATATTCACGGCCAACATCAGCCCGGTGATCCAGCGCACCTGCGGTCAATTCGAACAGACCATCAGCCTGCGCACCCAACCTGTGGGCGGGTCCGATCTGGCTGCCTTCGCCGCCACCGATCATACCCCATCTCAATTTAGCCATCGCCGCAGCCCTCAGTTAAAGCCAATTGATTCAAGGTATTCGCGGTTCTTGCGCGCATCACCTACCGGATCGGGATCAAGCGTCGGATCACAGTCCTGCTCGACGGTGCACCAGCCTTCAAAACCGGAGTCCACCAACAACTGCCGCACCGCTGGGAAATCCACGTCGCCGTCACCGAGATTACAAAATATCCCCTGGCCACAGGCATCGTAGAATCCGGTCCGCTTGGCGATCACATCTGCTTTCACATCTGGCGCGATGTCCTTGAAATGCATATAGGAAATACGATCTATATGGCGCTTCATGAAGGCCACGGGATCAAATCCGGCATAGGAATGATGTCCTGTATCAAAACAGATTTTCAGGATCTTCTCATCTACCTCATCGAGCAGCCGCTCAAGCTCGGGCTCGAAGTCCATGAAACCGGCCGCATGCGCGTGAATGCCAACGGTTAGCCCATAATCCTCGGCGCCCATCTTTGCGATTGTCGCAATCCGGTCGCGATAGGCTGTCCATTCGGCAGGGTCCATTTGTTCCGCCTCACCGGCGCGTCCGGCTGTCGGCGCCCTCCGGGGAGAGATGGAATCAATCAGCACGAGGTGTTTTGCACCGTGCGCCTTGAGCGCCTTGCAAGTCCGCACCGCGCCGTCTTGCACATCCTCCCAGGCGGCGGGATCATGGAATGCACGGAAGACCACACCGCCGATCAGCTCAAGATCGTGTTCGGCCAATGCGTCCGCCAGAACGGCCGGATCTTCGGGCATGAAACCCACCGGCCCCAGCTCGATCCCCTTGTACCCCGCATCCGCACAGTCCTTCAAAACCGACTGCCAGGAGGGATTGCGCGGATCCTGCGCGAATTCGACGCCCCACGAGCAGGGCGCGTTGCCAATTCTGATTGACATGGTTTTCCTCACTAATGCTCAAAAAGCTTTGATGTCTTGCCAGGTCTTGCTGCCTGATGATGTCATGGCCGCCGCGATCACGCGGTTGACGTCGTGGCCATCACGGAAAGTCGGCCAGACGGCCTCTCCGGTTTCGATTGCCCGCAGAAAATCGCGCGCTTCAATGATGATCTGATCCTGGTAGCCCGTTCCGTGTCCCGGTCCCTGACAGAACGGCAGGTAGTCCGGGTGTGCAGGGCCCGTCAGGATCTTGCGGAAACCCCGCGTCGCCTCAGGCTCGTCCATACGGTAGAACCAGAGCGCATTCTGGTCTTCCTGATCGAACCGAATGGCGCCTTTTGTGCCTGTAATTTCATATGCGTAGCCCATTTTCCGGCCGGTCGCGACGCGGCTGAAATACATGTGCCCCATGGCACCGTTTTCGAAACGGCACATCATCTGGGCATGATCGTCGTTGGTCACGTCACCGCCGGGACGACTGGCGTGAACCGTCTCCACCTCCGCCATCACCCGATCGACAGGGCCAAGCAAGGCCAGCGCCGCATTGATCATATGCGGGGCGAGATCGCCCATGGTGCCATTAGCTTCACCGGTCGTACGCCAGGTCGCCGGGGCCTCAGGGTCGGCATAAAAGTCTTCGGCGTGCTCACCCCGAAACCAGGTAACATCGCCTATTTCGCCATCGGCGATCAGCTTGCGGGCAAACTGGCTCGCCGGGGTCCGGATGTAATTGAAGCCGACCATGTTCACACAGCCAGAGGCTTCTGCCGCCGCAACCATCGCCGCGCTGTCTGCAAGTGATGCCCCCAAGGGCTTTTCACAAAAAACAGGCTTCCCGAGCGCAAACGCAGCTTCGGCGACCTCCCGATGTGTCTCCTGGGGCGACGCGATAACGATCGCTTCCACCTTCGGATCCTGGACGAGAACACGCCAGTCGTCTGTCGCCCGCTCAAAGCCATAGGCCACGCGATAGCGTTCGGCGCTCGCAGGCGATGAAGCACAAACCATCTCCAGACGCGGGCGCAAAGACGTGTTGAAGATCGCGCCAACTGCGGACATGGCGACAGCATGGGCCTTGCCCATATAGCCACCACCAAGAATGCCGATTCCGATCTGAGCCATTGATACGCGGTCCCAATTTTTGAAATACGGTTTGCAACCGGTTGCAAACGTTGTATCGTGTGAATCGAAATCTCGCAAGCTGCATTCAGCAAAACAGACGAGAGTCCCACAGGGTTGGATTTGATATGACGACAACAGCTGACACCATCCGCCTCACCACGGCTCAAGCCATAATCCGTTGGCTTTCCAACCAGTTCATCGTGATCGACGGTCAGGAAATGCGTGTCTGCGGCGGCGGCTTTGGCATCTTCGGCCATGGCAATGTGACCTGCCTTGGCGAGGCTCTCTACGGGGTGCAGGACGTACTGCCGCTTTACCGCGGCCAGAACGAGCAAGGTATGGGATTTGCTGCAGCAGGCTATGCCAAGCAATGGCTGCGTCAGCGCTTCATGTTCTGCACCGCGAGCGCAGGTCCCGGCACGGCAAACCTTCTGACAGCTGCCGGTCTTGCCCATGCCAACCGGCTACCCATGCTGATGCTGTGCGGCGATGCGTTCCTAACGCGCCTGCCCGATCCAGTGCTGCAGCAGATGGAAAACTTCGGCGACCCAACCTTCGGCATCAATGACGCCTTCAAACCTGTGTCGCGCTACTGGGACCGCATCACCCACCCGGCTCAAGTCATCCAGTCGCTGCCTGCTGCTCTCGCCACACTTCTCGATCCGGCTGACTGCGGCCCGGCCTTCATTGGCTTGCCGCAGGATGTCCAGGGCTGGACTTACGATTATCCAACTGTCTTCTTCGAGAAGAAGGTCCACCGCATTCGCCGGATCAGCCCCGACGCTGAAGAAATCAAGGATGCGGCCGCGCTGCTGCAAAGAGCCGAGCGGCCAATGATCATCGCAGGTGGCGGCGTGCAATACTCGAGAGCTGTTGCCGACCTCACCGACTTCGCAGAGAAACATCAAATCCCCGTGGTCGAGACCATCGCCGGCCGCGCCAACATGCTTGCGAACCATCCCCTCAACATCGGCCCCATCGGTGTAACCGGATCAGACAGCGCCAATGCCATCGCAGAAAGCGCAGATGTGATCCTAGCAGTCGGAACAAGACTGCAGGATTTCACGACCGGATCCTGGACCGCCTTTTCCAAAGACGCCCGCTTCATCTCCATCAACGCGGCCCGTCATGACGCAGGCAAGCACAGGTCGCTGCCGGTTGTCGGCGATGCCAAACTGTCGCTCCAAACCCTTGGCGCAGCGTTGGCGTATTCGACGCCCAAGGAGTGGACCGCAAAGGCACAGGAGGAGCGCAAGAATTGGGAGGCCTATGTCGCCAGCAATGTTGCGCACGGCATTCGCCCCAATTCCTATGCGCAAGCCATCGGCGTCGTGAACGATCTGTGTGACGAGCGTGACCGGGTTGTCGCCGCTGCCGGCGGTCTGCCGGCCGAGGTAACCGCCAACTGGCGCACGCTCGACATCGGCACAGTCGATGTCGAATTCGGCTTTTCCTGCATGGGCTACGAGATCTCAGGTGCCTGGGGTGCTCGCATTGCCCAATGCGAGCGCGAGCCGGATCAGGACACCATCGTCTTCATCGGCGACGGCTCCTACATGATGATGAATTCAGATCTCTATTCGTCCGTTCTCAGCCGGAAGAAACTGATCGTTCTGGTGCTGGACAATGGTGGTTTTGCCGTCATCAACAAGCTGCAGAACAACACCGGCAACGAGAGCTTCAACAATCTTCTGGCCGACTGCCCGACCATACCGCAGCCATTTTCAGTTGATTTCGAAGCCAATGCTGCCTCCCAGGGCGCGATAGCTGAAACCGTTTCGAACCCTGCAGAACTCGGGGAGGCATTCAAACGCGCCAAGGCCAGCGACCGAAGCCATGTCATCGTGATGAAGGTTGATCCCTACGAGGGCTGGACCACGGAAGGTCACGCATGGTGGGAAGTTGGAACGCCCCACGTCACCACGAGCGAGAAAGTCCGCAAGGCCCACGTCGACTGGGAAGCCAGCCGCGACAAGCAGCGAAAGGGCGTGTGATGGCTCTTTCCGGCATTGCAAAGCGCGACTTCCTGATTATCGGCCGGGTCGGAATGGACCTGAGCCCGGAACCGGCCGGCACCCGCACGCGTGAGGCAACCAGCATGATGGTTGCCATGGGCGGAAGCAGCGCCAACACAGCTGCTGGCCTGGTCAAGCTCGGCTGCAAGGCCGCTCTTGTCACCGTCGTCTCCGACGATTCCATCGGCTGGTATTGCGAGGGTCAGCTCGACCACTACGGCATCGACCGCAGCCATGTAAGGCGCATCAAGGGCGAAGAACGCACCTCGCTCGCAGTCTACGAGACACGTGTCGAGGAACATCAAAGCGTCATCTATCGCAACAACGCCGCCGATTTTCAGATGTCGATCGAAGACGTCGAAGCGGTCGACTACACAGCCTATGGCGCCTTGATCACGGCCGGCACCGTCTTCGCGGCAGAGCCCTCCCGAAGCGCCACCTTCAGGGCCTTCGAACTAGCCAAGGCCGCCGGCATTCCGATCATTTTTGACGTCGATTACCGGCCTTACAGCTGGCCCTCGCCAGAGATTGCCGAAGAGGTTCTCTCCCGCGCCGGTGATCTGTCCGATGTCATCGTCGGCAATGACGAAGAGTTCGGCTTCATGGCCGGCGACGTTTCAAAAGGCCTCGACAAGGCCCGCGCGCTGGCCTCCTCAACCGCCGACATCGTCGTCTACAAGATGGGGCCGGAAGGCGCCGTCACGCTCCAGGCGGAAGAGGAAATCCGCACCGGCATATATCCGGCAAAGGCGGTCAAGCCCACGGGCGCGGGTGACAGTTTCATGGCCGGTTTCCTCGCATCCCTGGCCGGTGGACATGCGCTCAAGGAGGCGGTCCTGCGCGGTTCGGCCTGCGCGTCGATCGTCGTCGCACGTCCTGGCTGTGCGCCTGCCATGCCGACCCCGCAAGAGCTCGAGACATTTCTGGCGTCGCACCCAGGCCCAACGACTTCCTGAAAGGAACACCCCATGCACATCGCTCCGTTCGACAATCAGAATAAACCCATCGTGGAACCGGACAATGCCTTGGTTCCCCTGAACTACTTCAACATCATCAAGTTGAAAAAAGGCGAGGCCTTCACCTATCAGGTTCCCGGCTACGAGACCTGCATCGTGCCCGCCACAGGCACGATCGACGTGGATGTCGAGGGTGTCAGCTATCCCGCGCTTGGCAATCGAACCATTGATGTCTGGGACGGCGAGCCGGAAGGCGTCTATACCCCCGTCGGCGCGAAGGTGACCATCGTCTGCGTCAGCGACGAAACAGAAACATTTGTCGCCGGAGCCAAATACGACAAGGTGCTCGATCCCTTTGATGTGCGCGCTGACGGCATCGATCTGGTGCAATACGGCTCGGACGACACCAAGACCCACCGCAAGATCAAGCATATTCTGGGTCAAAAGCAGCACGACAAGGTCGGGCGCCTTCTGGTCAGCGAGCTCTATACCGTCGGTCAGGGCGGCTGGTCCGGCTTCCCGTCGCACAAGCATGACACCGACCGTCTGCCGGACGAAACCCGCCACGACGAAACCTATAATTTCCGCTTCCGCCCCAACTACGGCTCCGGCGTCCAGATGCTTCAGCGTGAGGACAACAAGCCTGGCGACGCCTATCACATCGTCGATGGCTCAACGATCTGCCTCGACAAGGGCTATCACCCCTGCGCCGTGCTGCCCGGCTATGAAATGTATTATTTCACCATCCTCGGCGGCCTCAGCCAGCGCTCGCTTGTGCAGTATTTCCAGCCAACCCATGCGGCCCAGCTGGAAACCATCCCCGGCATCAAGGACATGATAGCGAAGTTCAAATGACCATTGCGACCCTGTCAGAGGTTCTCCAGCCTGCCCTCAAGCAGGGCTATGCGGTCGCCGGCCTGGTCACACTGGGCTGGGAGGACATGCGCGCCTATGTGGCCGCTGCAGAAGCCGAGAATGTGCCGGTTATCCTGCAGGCAGGGCCTTCGTGCCGGGAGCACACGCCTCTGCCGGTGCTTGGCGCCATGTTCCGCCATCTGGCCGAAAATGCCTCGGTACCGGTCGTCGCCCATCTTGATCATGGCTACACACCAGAAGAATGCCGAACCGCCATCGACAGCGGCTTCACCTCGGTCATGTTCGACGGATCACGCACACCGCTGCAGCAAAACATCGATGACACTGCCGCCATCGCCGAGATGGCGCACGCGGCTGGCGTTTCCTGTGAGGGCGAGATCGGCTTTGTCGGCTATTCCGGCGGCGAAGGCTCGGCCGGAACCGATCCGGATGAAGCTGCAAAATTCGCGCGTGAAACCTCCATCGACGCCATGGCGATTTCCGTCGGCAACGTTCATTTGCAGCAGGACAAGGAAGGCGGGCTGGACGAACCCCGCATTCGCGCCATAGAGGCCGTAACCGAGGTCCCCCTGGTAATCCACGGCGGATCCGGCGTTCCGGTTGCGCAAAGACGAGCTTTGGCGCGCGGCTCCAGCATCTGCAAGTTCAACATAGGCACAGAGCTGCGCATGGCCTTTGGCGCAGCGCTGCGTGAGGCCGTGAACAAGGATCCGTCCCGCTTCGACCGGGTGACGATCCTGAAAGACACACATGACCCGGTGATCGCAGCCACGCGCAAGGTGCTGCAGGCCTTCAAGGAAGAGAACTGACGTGTTGAAAATCGGATTGCTCGGCTGCGGCCGGATCGGACAGGTCCACGCGAGATCGATCGGACAGATCGAAGGCGCCGTCGTCACCGCCGTGTCAGACGCATTTGCCGCCCCCGCCGAAGCACTGGCGGCCAGGACAAAAGCCACGGTCATGACCAGCGAAGAGCTGATTGCCAGCGCCGACGTGGATGCGGTGGTGATCGGGACGCCAACGGACACCCACTACGACCTGATTCACCTGGCAGCAGCGGCGGGCAAGGCCATCTTCTGCGAAAAACCGGTCGACATGTCCGCCGACCGGATTCGAGACTGTATTGCGGTTGTCGAAAAGGCGGACGTGCCCTTCATGACCGCGTTCAACCGCCGCTTTGATCCGAACTTTGCCAATGTACAGGCCCGTATCGAACAGGGCGAAATCGGCGAGGTGGAAATCGTCACCATCCAGTCCCGCGACCCCTCCCCACCGCCCGTCAGCTACATCAAGAGCTCGGGAGGTCTGTTTCGCGACATGATGATCCACGATCTCGACATGGCGCGCTTCCTGCTCGGCGAAGAGCCCGTCAGCGTCTATGCGGTCGGGTCTGCCCTTGTGGATGCGGCAATCGGCGAGGCTGGCGACGTGGACACGGCGGCCGTGACGCTGACGACCGCACGCGGCAAGATCTGTCAGATCTCCAACTCACGCCGCGCCACCTATGGCTATGACCAAAGGCTAGAGGTCCATGGATCGAAGGGCATGCTCCGAGCGGAGAACATGCTCGAAAACACGGTCGAGGTGGCAACGGACAACGGCTTCAGAAAAGCTCCTGCACAGCACTTTTTCCTGGAGCGCTACGAGGCGGCTTACCGCGCCGAAATGACCTATTTCGTTAAGCAAATCCAGGCAGGGAAGACCCACAAGCCGAACATCACCGACGGGCTGCGCGCGCAGTTGCTGGCTGATGCGGCAACCCGGTCCCTGGAAACAGGCACACCAATCCGGCTCTAGCAGCAAGAGCCGGTCTCCCCGGCGTCCGGGCCTCGATTGATACGAGGCCCGGATAGCTGGCGATCAACTCACCTTAGGTAGGTCAACTTAGTCCCGGTAGTCTGGCGCTTCCTTGTCGAGCACGGATTTCAGATGCGCAAAATGTGCATCCGCCATGCCCGCATAGGCGCGCCAGCCCTCGGCTGTGTTGGTGGCAACCTCGTCAGACATCACCGCCAGAGGCTTACCGCTGGCGTAGGCCAGAAGCACGGTTTGAGCCGCCTTTTCAAAGAAATACAGCTGCTCGAACGCCTGAGCCACCGTGTCACCAGTGCAGGTCAGTCCGTGGTTGGCCATCAAAAGGGTCGAACACTGCCCGAGCGCCGCTGCAATATGTTCCCCCTCGCCTGCGTCATCGGCAATACCGCCGCAGTCCGGGTCGATGGCAAGATCGCCAAAGAAGCGCGCCGTGTTCATGTCAATCGGCGGCAGTCCCAGGTCCTTCAGGGCCGCCAGTGCCGTGGCATGAGGTGGATGGCAATGCAGCACCACACGGACATCCGGCCGCTTGCGGTGAAGCGTACCGTGGATGGTCCAGGCAGAGGCATCGGGTGCCTCCGCCGTCTCCATGATCGAGGTATCGTCCGCATCCAGTAACAGGAGATCGGACGCCCGGATCGATTCGAAATGCCGCCACTTCGGGTTCATCAGGAACTGGCGTCCGTCCGCGGACACGGCAGCGCTGAAATGATTGCCGACGGACTCATGCCATCCGAACCGGGCCGTCAGCCGAAAGGCCGCAGCAAGGTCGACCCGCAAGGCCTCTATGTCCACAGTCTGGACCACATCCATCATTTAAAACGTCCCTCAGAGACCAGCCCACGGTAGGTTCCGCGCAGCTCGCCACGGTCGGTGTATGTGCCGCGAAGATAGCGCTCGCCGCTGGTCGCAGAATAGGCCTCGCGGCCATGGACGATGCGATGGTTGTCGAAGGTAATGCATTCCGTTGCCTGAAGGCTGAAGCGCATGACGTATTTCTCTTCCTGCAGCATTTTACCGAAGCGTACAAAGGCAGGATAGTAGGTGTCGAACGTGCGCTGTGGCAAATCGAAGATGTCGGCCATGTGCTGACTGATGGTTACACCGGAGACCTCGCCGTGCTGGTCCAGTTCGATCACCCTCTGGTAGGAGCGCATGTCATAGCCATCATGCTCCTTGTAGAAGGGTACCTCGATCTCGGTAAGCAGACGGAAAGCCTCCGGATCGATCTCGCGCAGATCATTGGCGACCGCCGTACCATCGGCAAAAAGGTTCAGCCCGCCGGCCACCGAATTGGCGCGGCAATGCAGGAACTGGATGCCCGGCGCATATTCTTCGGCAGGCACATCCGTGTGCAGTTCCAGAGCCTTGGAGGTGAAGGCCAGGTTCGTTGGCTTGATGTGCGTCCGCACATCGAAATAGGGACCGAAGAAGGTCGGCCGGATCTGACCGATCTGGAGCCCGGTCTGTGTCAGCGCTTCATCCGTGTCCGGCATGTCCGTGACAATGGCGACACCTTCAACAAGAAGCGCTTCCATCCAGCGCCGGCGTTCCTCGTTGCTTTCCAACAGCAGCGGATGGGACACACGGCAGACATCTGGATAGTGATCGGAGTACCAGGGTTTGCGTGGCAGGTCAGCCGGATCTGGCCGACGCTCGCCATAGGCATAGGTTGCGAGCATGTCGAGCGGATAGCGCGACTGATGGGCTTCGCCTTCCCAATCGACGACAAGGGACTGCTCTTCCACCTTCACCGCGCTCGGCTTTGGCGCAGTCTGGGAATGAAAGATATCGAAGGTCCGCTCGCGCGTTTGCCGGTCGAAAGAACTCGGGCAATTGTCGCGCAGCCAGTAGTAGTTAAAATAGGCCGGGCTGCCGTCAGCCAACTGCAGGCTGAGCCCAGTGTCTTCGAGCATGACGCTGTCGATCTGCAAGCTATCCATCTGACTCTCCAAGGGGTCTTAAGTTTCTGGATGAGACTTTATGCTAACGACAGGCCTTCGCGGAAGAACGGTTGCACTCAACAAAATATAAGCTATTGGTTATTCTATGAAAGGCTCGCTTCCCCCTTTGCGATTGCTCTCCGCATTCGCCGCGATTGCCCGCAGCGGCTCGATCCAGGTCGCTGCGGCGGAACTGAACGTGACCCAGCCCGCAATCAGCCAGGCGGTGAAGCAGCTTGAGGAACACATCGGCGTGCGCCTTCTCGATCGCAGCAGACGTCCGGCAAGGCCGACCGCCGCCGGACAGACACTGGCAAGCGCTATTTCCGAAGGTCTCGGCCGCATCGAGGATGCCGTTGACTATGTCCGCCGCGCAGAACTCCAGGGCGCTCATGCGGTCACGGTCGCCTGCTCGGTTGGTGTCGCCACCTATTGGCTGATGTCCCGCCTCGCCGCCTTTTATCAGGCCAACCCGGATCTGACGGTCAATGTCATCACCACACAGCAGGGTGCGCCGGAGCTCTCGGAAGGAATCGACCTGGCCGTGCGCTATGGCCACGGCCGCTGGAGCGATGGAGTCGTCACCAAGCTCTTTGAGGAGGAAGTGGAACCCCAATGTGCCCCTGCCCTGCGTGCGCGCTTTGAAGGTCCCGTGCCGCTGGATGACGTCTCGCTCCTTCATGTCAGAACCCCCGAAGTTTCCTGGATGGGTTGGGGCGATTATCTCCGCCGGGCAGCGAGCAAGTCCGGTGGTCCACCACCTCAGACGGCAGCTAGTGGCCGAGGCCAGACGTTCACCAACTACGTTCAGGCGACCCAGGCAGCCCTCGAAGGCCATGGCGTGATGTTGGGCTGGCATTCGATCACAGGCGCGCTGGTCAATTCAGGCCAGCTTGTCTCTGCAGGACATCCGAAGGTTCGCCCTTCGGACGCCTTTTTTCTCGTCTCCCGCGCCAAGCGCGGCGCCCGCCCCGCCGAGGTTTTTGCAGACTGGCTCATCGCATCTCACGGACAAAAGGGTTGATCGAACAATGGCTTCGACTGACCCAATCGACGACTAGCCCTCCAGTTTTATCCAGGTCGTTTTTAGCGCGCTGAACTTGTCGAAGGCATGGAGAGACAGGTCCCGGCCGATTCCCGATTGCTTGAAGCCACCAAACGGTGTCATGGGCGAGAGCGCATCCACAGTGTTCACCGACACCGTGCCAGCGCGCAGCTTCGACGAGACACGGTGCGCACGTGATAGGCTTGACGTCCAGACGGACGCCGCCAGGCCGTAAATCGTGTCATTGGCGATCGTAATCGCTTCATCTTCGCTTTCAAAGGTCGTCACCGCCAGCACAGGACCGAAGATCTCTTCGACCGCAAGCCTGTTGTCGGGAGCAACGTCGCGGAAGATCGTCGGCTCAACAAAGCAACCCTTTCCCGATACGGTCTGGCGGTTGCCGCCATGCAGGAGTGTGCAGGTGGCGCGCCCGTGGTCGATGTAGGACATGATCCTCATTGTCTGGCCTTCGTCGACAATCGCTCCCATGGCCGATGCCGGATCCAGGGGATTGCCAGGACTGAACCCCTTTGCCTTTTCGACAAGGCGCTCAAGGAATTCATCAGAGATCGACTTTTCCAAAAGCAGACGCGAATTGGCCGTGCAGACTTCCCCTTGATTGAAGAAAATTCCAAAGGCGGCCATTTCGGCAGCTTTGTCCAGATCATCGCAGTCTGCAAAAACAAGGTTCGGGCTTTTGCCTCCGCATTCAAGCCAAACCTGCTTCATGTTGGATTGGCCGGAATACTCCAGGAAGTACTTGCCGACTTCGGTCGATCCGGTGAAGGCAATGCAATCGATGTCCGGATGCAGGCCGATGGCCTTCCCCGCGGTTTCGCCATAACCAGTCACAACGTTCAAGACGCCATCGGGCAGGCCTGCCTCGCGCGCCAGTTCTGCAAGACGCAGGGCGGACAGCGGCGACTGCTCTGCCGGTTTCAAAATGACGCTGTTGCCCATGGCAAGGGCGGGAGCGCATTTCCAGGTGGCCATATCAAGAGGGAAATTCCACGGCACAACCGCAGCAACGACGCCCAGAGCCTCGCGGCGGACCATTGCCAGATCACTGGAGGCTGTTGGAGCGATCTCATCGTAGATCTTGTCGATGGCTTCGCCATACCACTGGAAAATCGCTGCAGCGCCCGGCACATCAATTGTCGCCGCATCGCGAACCAGTTTGCCCATGTCCAAGCTGTCCAGGAGCGCAAGTTCTGCCTGATTTTCCAGTATCAGCGCGGAAAGACGCAGCAAGATAGCCTTGCGTTCGGCGGGAGACTTGCCCGACCAGCGCCGGTCTTCGAAAGCCCGGCGGGCTGCTTGCACGGCTTTGTCAACATCGGCAGCATCGCAGGCGGGCAAACGCGTCAGAACCTCACCGGTTGCAGGATTGATCGTGTCGAAGGTCTTTCCGGACACGGCATCGACGTTCTGGCCATCGATCAGTGCATGTCTGGGGAATTCAAGGGCCTTCGCCCGCTCGACCCATTCCTGATGCGTGAGTTCCATCTCTGTTTGCCTTTCCTGTTTTATAGGTCGCCCGGAACGCCGTAGCTTGGCGCAGCCGTAGGGTCTTTCGCTCTGGTGACGTAGTCTTCCAGCTGAGGCTTGTAGAGCGCCCAGAGTTTGTGAAGTTCCACAATTGGATCCTCCTCAGTCCAGTCGATGCGCAGATCCGCAATCGGCCAGCTCACGTCCCGGACTAAATAAAGACCTGCGGAATGCACTGGTCCGGCTTCACCTCCGCTGGCTTGTCCGGCGCGCATGGCAGCAAGCAGACGGTCGCCCAGGTCGCCGGAGGCTGCCTCAAATGCAGCGACCATCGCACCAGGAACTTTGTCGTTGGCCAGGAGGTTTCCAGCCGCAGCGCAGTCTTTCCCCTTGGAGGTCGCGTTAACACCCAGGGTCTCAGACCCGGAGAAAGTCGCGGACCCTCCGGACATGTCCAGCAGGACAAGCTGCCTCCACTCGGCCGTTGGATAGTCCTGCAGCAAGCGGCTCAAAGCGTCTTCGGCACCGAGCCCCTGCTGCAGCAGTTCAAGACCCTTGGGCCCGAGGGAAGGATCCGTGATGTTCTGGGTCGCCACCACGCCGGCACTGGAGCGGGCGAAGGCACAGCGGGCTGCGACCGCGGGCGAAGACGAGGAAATGGCAATACCCATGGTGCCGGTAGCCGAACAGCGAGCTGAAATGGAGAAGGTCATGTCACGTTCTTTCTGCTCAAAACCGGCTTATTCATCGTCAGGAATGACGGCGATTGCGTCCACTTCGACGAGCCACTCTGGACGGGCCAGCGCCGAGACCACGATCCCGGTCGAAACGGGAAAGACACCCTTGAGCCATTTGCCGACCACCCTGTAGACATCTTCGCGGTAGCGAGGGTCGACCAGGTAGATCGTGATCTTGGTGATGTGCTCCAATTTTCCGCCCGCTTCTTCGACCAGCATCTTGATGTTCGTCATTGCCTGTTCAGTCTGGCCCGCGACATCTCCGACAGCGACATTTTCCGATGTTTCGAGATCCTGACCGATCTGGCCGCGGACAAAAATCATTGTCCCTTTTGCCGCCACCACCTGGCACAGATCATTGTCGATGTTCTGCTCCGGATAGGTGTCCTTGGTGTTGAACTTGCGGATACGTGTATGTGCCATTGGGTCCTCCTTTGGCGGGACTTCGGCAGGTGTCAGCGCGCGTTGGAATAGGCCAGATAATTTTTTTGTTTGGTCATGTGGTCGGCGAGGTATTTAGCGTCGTACCACACGCCCCAAATGAACGAGGACCCGCGACGGGTCTGCCAGGGCAGCCCCAGGAAATAGACGCCGGGTTCGTTTGAGACGCCGCGCTTGTGCAGCGGCGCGCCCGAAGCGTCGAAAGTATCGACCTTCAACCACCCGTAATCGCGCTTGAACCCTGTTGCCCAAATCACTGACGTGATGCCGGCGTCCTGCAGGTCCAACTCAAGCATGGGATTTGAAATGCAATCGGTGTCCTTGCCGAGAATGCGCGCCTCGGGTTCCTCGGGCAGATCGAGCCCGTTGCGTTCGGCAAAGGCATCGGCTTCATCAAGGACGGCAAGGTAATTGGCATCGCCGGCGGAAAGGTTGCGTGTCAGGTCCGGGGCAATTTTCAACTTGCCGCCTTCATATCCTTCCGTTCGGCCCAGAAGGAGCATGCCCCGTTCAGCGAGCTTGCGGAAATCAATCGTGTGGCCGCCATTGGCTCCGCTGACGGCGATCGTGACGTGGTCTGCCTCAGGCGTTGCTTCCGCGTCCCACTTGTTGAGAACGCCGAGCCACCAGACGAAGTCGCGTCCGCGATAGCTGCGCGGCGGCCGATCATGCGGGCCGACCGACAAAAACACCTTGCGGCCAGAGGTCAGGAGTTCTTCGGCGATCTGGGTGCCGGAAGAACCTGCCCCAACCACAAGCACCGCGCCCTGCGGCAACTGCTCCGGGTTCTTGTAGCTTGCGGAATGGATCTGATGGACGTCGACCGCCGCGGGGATGAGATCAGGGAAAACAGGTGTCTGGAAGGCGCCGGTCGCTGCGATCACATTGCCCGCTTCATAGGTGCCCTCCGTGGTTTCGACCAGAAAGCCGGGCTTGCCATGCAGCCGGGTGGCAGATGTCACTTCAACACCGCTCTTGACCGGAGCCTTGATCTTTTCGACATAGTCCACGAAATAATCGGCGACCTGTTCTTTCGGCACAAAGGCGTCCGGGTCGCCCTTGAAGGTCAGGCCGGGGAAGCGATCATGCCACGCAGGCCCATTCGCCACCAGGGAATCCCAACGCTCCGAGCGCCAACGCTCAGCGATCCTGTCCTTTTCCAAAACAACGTGAGACAAGCCATTCGCGCTTAGATGTTCGCTCATGGCGACCCCTGCCTGACCGGCACCAACCACTAATGCGTCCACTTTCTCGATAGTCATCTCGGTATTTCCCCATGGGCAGACTTATGGTGTTCAGGGCTGGGCAGTTGTGCAGTCCGACGGCTCATGCCGGATGAAGCAATTGGGCGAGAACTGCGCGGCAGGTTTCGATCTGGGATCGGGCCACGAACTCGTCGGGTTTGTGCCCCTGATCCATGTTTCCAGGCCCGCAAACGGCGACCGGGACACCGAACGTCTCCCGGAAAAGGCCGCCTTCCGTTCCAAAGCCCACTTTTTTGCACCCGGTTCCTGCAGAAAGCGCTTTCAACTTGCTCAGTTCCGGAGACTCCGGAGGTGTTGCAAGTCCAGGATAGGCGTTGATGACGTCGACCTTGATCGCGGCCTGCGGAAAGTGCTGCTGAAGGTCTTTCTCTTGCCGTAGAGCGGCCTCGGTCAGGCGACCCAGTAGCTCATCCGGGCTGTCACCAGCGACGGTTCTGATTTCGAAATCCAGGACACAGCTATCAGGAACGATATTGAGCGCCGTACCACCCTGGATCAGCCCGGCATGAACGGTCGAATGCGGAATGTCGTATCCCTCATCGCGATGCCCGCTTCCCGCCAGCTCATGCTGCAGGTTTCGAAGTTCCTGCAGGAAGTCAGCTGCCATGTGAATGGCGTTGAGCCCCTGGGGTGCCATCGCGGAATGGGTCGCGACGCCGCTAAAGGTCACGCGTGCAGCAGTCTTGCCCTTGTGGCCGGTTGCCACCGCCATCGACGTTGGCTCTCCGACGAGCACCCAACTCGGTTTCAAGCCAGCGTCCTTCAGTTCACACAACATGGGGCGAACGCCGACGCAGCCGATTTCCTCGTCATATGAGAGCGCGAGGTGAATGGGGTCGGTGCGGTGCGCCTTGGCATTGATGAAGGCTTCCAGGACGCAGGCCACAAACCCTTTCATGTCGGCGGTGCCCCTCCCGAAAAGCAGTCCGTCCCGCTCGCGAAGTTTGAAGGGGTCCGAACTCCAGGCCTGTCCATCAACCGGGACGACATCCGTATGGGCCGACAGAACAACCCCACCGGGGCCGTCTGCACCGATCGAGGCAAATAGACTGGCGCGGTCTCCGCTTTCATTCGGAAACAGTTTCGCGTCGATGCCATGCTCCTTGAGCAAGGCAAACACCCAGTCGATCAGCGCGCGATTGCCGTCGCGGCTGACAGACGGGAACGAAATCAATCGCTCAAGGATGTCGAAGGCATTCGCCATTCGGTTTCTGTGCTCCGAAACTGCAAACGTCTGAAGGAAATCTCTTACTCTAGCCGTTTGAAGGTTACAGGCTGGCTGCGACTTCCTCGATGCTTTCCTGAAGAATGTCGCCAATCTTTCCGATTTGCGCTTCGCTCATGATGAGTGTCGGCGACAGGATCAGAATATTGCCAAGTGGACGGGCAATCAGACCACGCTTTTGAGTCGCCCGCGCGAGCTTGAGACCAATGGCATCTTCAGGAGTAAATGCGAGTTTGCTGGATTTGTCCTTTACGAACTCAAGACCCATCATGAAGTGGCTGCCGCGCACTTCACCAACGATCTCGTTGTCACCCAGATCTTTGAGCGTCTTTTCGAAAAGTTTGCCTGTCGTGCGGACATGCTCGGGGATCTTTTCCTGTTCCAGGAGCGCGATGTTTGCAAGGCCCGCAGCCGCTGCCGCCGGATGGCCAGAGTAGGTCATGCCGTGGAGGAACATGCCGCCAGGACGCGAGATCACTTCGTGAATGTCATCGGAAACGATGGTGGCGGACAAAGGCTGATACCCAGACGTCAGTCCCTTTGCCGTGGTGATGATATCGGGCGTGTGGCCGAACACATCCTGAGAGGCAAAGAAGTGTCCGAGTCGGCCGAAGGCCGTTACGACCTCATCGGCGATATACTTGATGTCGTAGTCGGCGCAAACCGCAGCCATCCGGGCATGATAGCCATCCGGCGCAGTCACAACACCGCCGGCGCCCTGGATCGGTTCTGCGATGAAGGCAGCGATATTCTCGGCGCCCAGGCGCTCAACCGTCTGCTTGAGGTCGTCAATGAGCGTATCGCAGAATTCTGCTTCACTCATGCCATCGCCTTCACGCCAATAGTGCGGACTCTTGAGGTGATGAACCAAGCTGTCGGCGGTGTCCCAGCCCTCGGAGTATCCCGGCGTAGTCATTGCCATGGCGAGGTGGGTGGAGCCGTGATACGCGCCAATCCGGCTGAGTATCTTCTTCTTTTTCGGCCGCCCCAGGCGGTTGTTGTAGTGGTGCAGGATCCGCACAGCACTGTCATTGGCAACGGATCCTGAGTTGCTGAAATAAACAGAGTTGAGGTGCCCTGGAGCGAGCGCTGCTATCTTTTCTGCAAGAGCGGCGGCAGCTGGATGCGTGAAATTGTAGAACGTTGAATAGAAGTCGAGTTGCGTCAGCTGATCAGTGATCGCATCGATGATCTCTTTGCGCCCGTGGCCCACGTTCACACACCACAGACCCCCGATACCATCGATAAGCTCGTTGCCTTCGCTGTCGCGGACCATGGCCCCTTCAGCGCCGACGATCACGGTGCGGGCGTCATTCTGTTTCAGAAGATCGAGGTCAGCAAACGACTGGATCAGGTGGGTATCGGCGGTGAGGACCTCATCCGTCGTGAGATTGGTTTTAATATTCATCAGGTTGTTACCTCCCGAAAATCGTTCCGTTGCGTGGACAGAATGCCTGGCGCGACTGCATCAGCCACAGCCAGATCGGCCACAAGAAGTGTCTCGCCCAATCCGGCCGCCGCCAGCGCCTGCGCATCAGGGCCCGCAATGACCGATTTTCCCGCAAAGCTCAGGTTGTTTTCTGCGCCGCAGTAGTTCGCGTACGCGATTGTCATGCCGGTTTCAGCCGCCCGGGCCGGGACAAAAGTTGCCGAAACATGCTCAAAATTCGAAGGGTTGGCCGTCGGCACCAAAACCAGGGACACGCCTTGATCAGCCAAGGCCCGGCAGTGCTGCGGAAACTCAATGTCATAGCAAATCAGCAGAGCCGTTTTTCGGCCTGCGAATTGGAAGACCGTGTAGCTGTTCCCAGCCTCGAAGCTGGCGCGTTCCATTGCTCCAAAGAGCTGGATTTTGCGATAGTGCCCAAGCAGCGCCCCGGCGCCATCAACCGCGGTGGCACTGTTATAGACTTGGTCACCATCCCGCTCGGCCCAGCCAAGGGTCAGTCCGCATCCGGTTTTCCGGGCAAGCTCGAAAAACCGTTGCGTCCACTCCCCCTTGAATGGCTGGGCCAGACTTTGGTGAAGATCCGGGCGGTTGTAGCCTGGAAGAAAAAGTTCCGGGAACACGGCCATTTTGGCTCCTGCCATGGCCGCCGCGCAAAGCTGGGTCTCGAGACGGGCAAAACCCGCCTCGATATCCCCGCCGATCGGTGGACCTTGGTAAATCGCCAGTTTCATGACCGTGCTACCCCTTGAACTTACTTTTTGAGATTGGTCCAGATCGCGTCGTAAAGAACCTGTACCTCTTCCGGACAGGCCTGAACGAACTCACCCTTCTGGTCCGCTGGCGGATTGGATTCCGGAGAATTCGCAACTTCCGGAAGCAGGAATTCTCCAACACCTTTCACACCGGCGGTGTACTGGGCGTAGTTGGTCACGGCCGCCGCGTTTTCCGGCTCCAGGAGGAAGTTCATGAACTTCAATGCGTTGTCCCGGTTCGGGGCATCCTTGAGCAGAACGACGTTGTCCATCCAGACGATCATGCCTTCCTTGGGGAAGACATATTCGATGTTGGCCCCTTCACCGCGCGCCTTTGCCGAGAAGCCCGACCAGATCATGCCTGCTGCAGCATCTCCCGACACCAGGACGTCCTTGGCAACGTCAGAGCCGAAGGAAGCCCAGTCCGCCTTGGCGTTTTGAACCAGAGCGTTCAGCTCTTTCAGTTGCTCGCGGTCGCTGGAGCACTGGGGAATGCCAAGATAAAGCGAGGCAAGGGTCAGGGTTTCGCCAGCTGTGTCGAGAACATTGATCTTGCCCTTGAGTTCTGCAGGCGGATCAAAGATCAGTGCCAGACTGTCCAGCTCACCGCCATAGACATCCTTGTTGACCGAGAAGGAAGTCGATCCCCACTGATAGGGAATGGAACTCTTTCTGCCCTGGTCAAAGGAGACGTCTAGCCACTTGTCTTCAATATTGCCGAAGTTGGAAAGCTCAGAAGGCTCAAAGGTGTCGAGCATGCCTTCGCCATTCATGATCTCGACCATGTAATCGCCGGGCACGGCAACATCGTAGCTGCCAAGCTTGCCAGCCTTGAGAGAGGCAAGCAGGGCTTCGTTGCTGTCGAATGTGTCCATGGTCACTTCGACGTCGTATTCTTCCGAAAACTTGTCGAGCAGCTCCTGTGGGATGTACTCGAACCAGTGGTAAATCGACAATTTGCCTTCGGCCTGTGCGCCCGCGGTAAGGCTGATAAGGGCCAATGCAGTTGTAGCAAGTAATTTCTTCATCTCATGCTCCACTCTGTTTGATGGTTTTTGTTATTTTTTATTTTGCCCTGTCCGGCCGATCAGCCAGGACAGGGAAACGAAGACGACCGAAACCCCAAGCATGAGGGTCGAAATCGCCATGATGTTTGGCTTGATCCCCTGTTTCACCGATCCGAAAATGGCGGTCGGGAGCGTTTCGACCCCTGCGCCCTTGACGAAATTGGTGATGAGGAAATCGTCCAGGGAAATGATGAACGCCAGCAGAAACCCGGAAAGGATGCCCGGCGTCATCAGCGGCAGAAGCACCATCGTAAAAGCCTGGCGCGGGGTGGCATAAAGATCCATCGCCGCCTGTTCATACGTGTCCGGGATGCTTTGCATGCGCGCCGAGATTGGCAGATACGCAAATGGAATGCAGAACACGATATGAGCCAGCAAAATGGTCAGCAGGCCGGTTGTGAACCCAATCGCGGAGAAAAAGACCAGGCTAGCGACAGCTGTAACCACTTCAGGCACCATCAACGGCAGATTGATCAGCGCAAAGCTCAGCGTCTTGCCCTTGAAGCGACCAGCGCGCGTCATCGCAACCGCCGCGGCAGTTGCGATGCTTGTTGCCGCCACGGCTGCACACACCGCAATAATCAGCGAATTGATCGCGGCCCGTTGAAATTTGGGCGCGTCCGGGCCGGTGAAGACATCGACATACCAGGTAAGCGAAAAGCCGCCCCAGTTGGTGATCGAGGTCGAAGCGTTAAACGAATAGACCGCAACGACGATCAAGGGCGCATAAAGAACCACAAGGCAGGTCAGGGTAATCGCGAGAAAGCCTGGAAAGCGGCGAAGATCGGTCGTTGATGCCATCATCGGATCTCCCTCTTGTTTTGATTGCGTGCATAAACAAGCAGGATGCAGAGAACGATGGTCAGCAAGATCATCGAGGCCGCAGCGCCGAAGGGCCAGTTGCCGGCATTGCCCTTGAACTGTTCTTCAATCAAGGAACCGATCATGAAGGTCTTCGCACCGCCCAACAGGTCGGGAGCCAGAAAGGCGCCAAGGGAAGGCACGAAGACGAGGATGCAGCCGGCAATAATGCCGGGTTTCACCACAGGCAGGATAATGAGGCGAAGCGTGGTCCAGGCGCCGGAATAAAGATCGGCCGCAGCTTCCGAGAGGGCAAAGTCATAGCGCTCGACCGCCGCGTAAATCGGCAGCACCATGAAGGGCAGATAGGAGTAGAAGAGACCGAGCTGGACGGCAAAATTCGTATTGATCAAGCCGAGCGGTTCACTAATCACTCCAACCTGCAGCAGGAACTCGTTGAGCGGCCCCGTGTCACGGATCAGAAACTTCATGGAGACCGTCCGGATCAGAAGATTGACCCAATAGGGAATGGTCACCAGAAACAGCCAGATGGACCGCGATTGCCGGTCGCGTGTCGCAATGAACCAGGCGGTTGGAAATCCGATCAGCAGACAGACGAAGGTTGCCAGTCCGGCTTGCCAGATCGAGCGCCAGAAAATGCCGATATAGGTCCATTCAATCGACGGCGGTTCATCTCCGAACAGTCCGCGGTCGAAGAAGAATTGATCATAGGCCGCCAGGGAAAATTCACAGATCACACCGCCGCGGAATTCCTTCGTCAGAAAGGAATAGACCGCCATCATGATGACCGGCGCCAGCAGGAAAAACCCGATAAAAATCCAGGAGGGAGCCATCAAGCGTGGCGCATTCCCCTCATAGATGTGGGAACTGGTCCCAGCGCCCATTGGCGCGCCCGCCGCCATCAGTCGGCCAACAGGCGCGCAGCGCCTGCCTCAAGCTGAAGACCGATCGTTTGTCCCACTTCCGGAACGGACGTGGTTTCCGAATTTTGCAGGCGGACTGACATGACTTCGCCATCACTCAAACGCACCTGAAGCTGAATGTCGGTTCCAAGGTAAGTGTGTCCGGTCACGGCCGCATCAATGTGGGCGCCTCCGGGGGCTGTTATCCGAATGCGTTCCGGGCGCGCAGAGAGATGCCCCCTCCCCGGATCCAGAACCGTGGCTGCCGGACACGTGAAGGGCGTACCGCCTGGAAGAACCACCGAAGCAGTTCCGCCATCAATCGATGCAATCTCAACATCGAGCAAATTGGTTTCACCAACAAAGTCAGCGACAAACCGATTGACTGGAGCCTCATAAATCTCTTTTGGCGAACCGATTTGCTGAACACGTCCGTTGGACATGACCGCAATGCGATCCGACATGGTCAGCGCTTCTTCCTGGTCATGCGTCACAAAGATGAAGGCGATACCCGTTTCCCGCTGCAATGCCTTCAATTCCGAACGCACGGACTGGCGCAGTTTCAGATCAAGAGCCGAGAGCGGTTCGTCAAGCAAGAGAACCTCCGGGCGGGGCGCAAGCGCCCGTGCCAGAGCGACGCGCTGCTGCTGACCACCAGACAGCTGGGTCGGCTTTCGTTTCGCGAACTCGGCCAGCTGAACGAGGTCCAGAACATCCTGACCACGACGCACGGCTTCAATCTTGTTCCAGCCTTTCCGCAACAGGCCAAACATGACGTTTTCAAGCACCGTCATGTGAGGAAAAAGGGCATATTGCTGGAAGACCGTGTTGACTGGCCTCTGGTGCGGCGGCAAGCCCGTGAGATCCTCACCTTTCAGCAGGATATGGCCTTCGCTGACACTTTCGAAACCTGCGATCGCGCGCAAGAGGGTGGTTTTGCCACAACCGGACGGACCAAGCAGGGTGAAGAACTCGCTCTCGCGAATATCAAGCGAGACGCCGTGCAAGGCCGTAAAGTTGCCGTAGTGCTTGACCACCTGGTCGACGGAGACGGCGATATCCTGACTAGCCATACGCACCTCTTGGTGATACCCCTTAAACTTCTATTCGAATGGTAGTTTCATAGTTTGAGGGGGTATATACCCCCAAAGAGGTATGCGGTGCATCTTCCCAATTCCGCCGAAAAACTGCTCGGCGAAACGATTTCTGCGCTCGGCACCAATCAGTTCCAAAGTTCACTTTTTCAATGGCTTAACCGCTGCTTTCAAATCGACAATACGACCATGCTCGCCTACTTTCAGGACCGGCAGCCAGAAGTCCTGTTTGCGCAGACGGTCGTGAAGCGGGTTCATGAGAAACTCGACACCGACTATGTATCGGGCGTCTATCTGCTTGACCCGTTCCATGCTCTGCATGTGGACCAGGCTCCGCCCGGCCTCTATCGGCTCAAGGATATTGCCCCGGATCAGTTTCAGCGGAACGAGTATTTTGCCTCCTACTATCAGCGAACGACACTGATTGATGAAATCGCCTATGTCGCCTACCCGTCAGACGGTGTGTCCGTGCACATCTGCCTGGGCAGGGATTCATCGTCCGGGCGCAGATACTCGAGCCGCGATCTGCTTCTTGCAGGCCGGCTGTCCCCGATTGTCTGTTCTCTGGTGCAACAGCAATGGTCCGAGCTGCAGAGCGGCGGCGTTTACTCCGAAGCAGACCTCACAAGCAGCCTGATCCGGTCTGGTGAAGCGGAGCTTGGCGTCAAGCTCAGCCCCCGGCAGGCGGAGGTGGCCCTGCTGATCATGCGCGGGCATTCATCGGCTTCGATTGGTTTGAAACTGGGCATCAGCTTTCAAACGGTGAAAGTCATCCGCAAACAGCTCTATCGCAAGTGCAACATCTCCTCCCAGGCGGAGCTGTTTTCCTGCTTCATGCCCTTGCTCGCAGGCGTAAGTTCTTAAAATGGACGCCGTCAAAGGCAGATAATATAACTCTGCATTATATGCATATGCTAATTTTAATAAGCTGATTTATTGATAGTGCTCGATTAATTTGCATGATGTTTTTCAGGTCAATTTCTCCCAAGCTGACCCACAGCGCCCTCCCGCGCCTTTGAGATTTTATTCTAACAAGCCTTGCCCCTTCCCAGCTTCGCGGGAACGCAGACTTGCATGGAGGTTTCGATGAAAATCAGCAGTTTTAGTATGGCACTTGCCTTGGCAGCATCGCTGTCACTCTCCCCGGCTCTGGCAGAAGACGTCTACAACGTCGCGCTCGACGGCACCTTTGCACCCCACGCGATGCCAAAGCTCGATGGCGGCGTCGAGGGTTTCAATGTGGATCTTGCCGAGGCTCTTGGCAAAGAACTCGGCGCAACTCTCAACGTGACTGCCGCTCAATGGTCGGGCCTTTTGCCAGGAATGCAGGCCGGCACCTATGACTTCCTGGTCGCGCCCACAACTGTAACCGAAGAGCGCACAAAGAGCATTCTGTTCAGCGAAGGTTACCTGAACACGGACTTTCAGTTCTTGGTCAAGGCCGATGCGGAAGAAGTCGAGTCGCTTGAAGGCTTCAAGGGCAAGGTGATTGCCGTCAACAAGGGCTCTGCCTATGACAAGTGGGCCCGCGAACTGACCGATACCGTTGGCTGGGAAGTCGAGTCCTACGGCACCAACTCAGATGCTGTTCAAGCGGTAATGTCAGGCCGGGCCTTTGCAAATGTTGCAGGCAACACGGTGAGCGCATGGGCCGCCAAAAAGAACCCCGCGCTCAAGCTCTCCTACCTTCACTCCACGGGCAAGGTCTTCGCGCTTCCGTTCCCGAAGGACAAGCCGGAGCTGCGCGCCAAGATTGAAGGCGCGCTGGAGTGCTTGAAGCAAAAGGGTACGCTTGCGGCACTGTCCGAGAAATGGTTTGGCGTAATCCCGGCTGAAGGGTCTGCTGCGGCAACAATCTATCCGGGCTACGGCATTCCGGGCCTTGAAGGTTATGTCGCTGAAACCCATGAGCTTTCCTGCTCGTAGATCAGCATTTTGATCACGATGGCAGGCCTTTAACGGGCCTGCCATTCTCATCGGCGGCCCAACCGCAACGACGTGCGAAAGTGTTCCCTGTGCAGCCTCTTCCCATTCTGAACGTCGAAGACCTTCATCTCCACTATGGCGACATGAAAGCCCTCGACGGCATTACTCTCGAAGCTAAAACCGGCGAACTCACCTTTCTGATTGGCCCATCCGGCTCCGGCAAGAGCAGCCTTCTGCGCTGCTGCAACCGGCTGGAAGACCCAAGCTCCGGTCGCATTCTGGTTGACGGCGAAGACATCACCCAGCGCAACATCAATCTGAACCGGATCCGCCGGGGCATTGGCATGGTGTTTCAATCCTTCAACCTTTACCCCCATATGACCGCCAAAGGGAACGTGACCCTGGCTTTGCGCAAGGTTCTCGGTAAAAGCCGAAAAGAAGCCGAGGAGATCGGCCTGGCACAGCTTGAGCGCGTCGGCCTGCTTGACCGGGCAGATCACTATCCGAACCAGCTTTCAGGCGGACAGCAACAGCGTGTTGCCATCGCGCGCGCCCTGGCGCTGGAACCAAAAATCATGCTGTTTGATGAGCCGACCAGCGCCCTTGACCCAGAACTCGTGGGCGAGGTCCTCAAGGTCATGCGGCAGTTGAAAGAAGATGGCATGACCATGGTCGTGGTTAGCCACGAAATGCGTTTTGCCAAATCGGCCGCAGATCACGTCGTCTTCATGGCTGAGGGAAAGATCGTGGAAGCGGGCCCTCCGGCACAAATCTTCGACGCCCCCTGCGCCGAGCGCACACGTGCCTTCCTTCAAGAAGCACACCACTAGGAAGCTGCTCAGATGACGCGCTCCGAACGCTTTATCGATACGTTCTTCAAATACGATGTGATGCAGCAATATTGGCCGGACATTCTGAGCGGCCTGTTCGTCACCTGTCAGATCGCCGTGCTTGTGGTGGTCTGCGGCCTTGCGCTCGGTCTTTGCCTCGCAATCTTGCGCAGCTACCGGTTTCGACTGGTGAATTTTTGCATCATCGTCTTCATCGATCTGTTGCGCGCTTTGCCCCCGCTGGTTCTGATCCTGATCTTGTATTTCGGCCTGCCGAACATCGGCGTCAGCCTGTCCGGCTATGTGGTCCTCTGGCTTGTGCTCACCCTTGTGCTCGCAGCCTTCGCCGAGGAGATCTTCTGGGCCGGCATTCTGTCGGTTCCTCAGGGCCAGTGGCAGGCAGCTCGCTCGACCGGGATGAGCTATTTCAAGACGCTGATCTATGTGGTGCTGCCCCAGGCCATCCGCATGACCATTGCGCCCCTCACCAACCGGACAATCGCGATCACGAAGAACACGGCGCTCGGCATGGTCATCGGAGTTGGCGAACTTCTCAATCAGGCCACAACGGCGCAGTCGTTCGCAGGCAATGCCTCGCCGCTGATGATGGCAACGATCGCCTACCTCCTCCTTTTCATCCCCGTGGTCTATGCCGGCCGGCGCATTGAACAGGCATACGCCTGGAGGAAACGTTGATGGAACAGTTCCTCTTCCAGTTTTTCAATCTCGACATCATGTTTCAGGCTTGGCCGATCATGCTGCGCGGTTTCGGCATGACACTCCTGCTCTGCGCGGTCGTGATCCCGATGGGCCTGGCAGGCGGTCTCCTGGTCGCGATCGCCAGCACGGCACCACAACGGTGGATCCGCTGGCCGACGGCGGTACTGGTTGACCTGTTCCGAGCGGTGCCGCCATTGGCACTCCTGATCTTTATCTCCGCAGGACTTCCCTTTGCAGGCATACGCCTCAGCCCGTTTACAGCGGTTTGCCTGTCGTTCTTGCTGAACAACTCCGCCTACTACGGCGAGATTTACCGTGCCGGCATCGATTCCATCGGAACAGGGCAGACAGAGGCGGCACGCTCAACCGGGCTCAACAGCCTTCAGGCGATGGCCTACGTTGTCCTGCCCCAGGCGGTGCGCAATGTACTGCCAGATCTAGTCAGCAACACCATCGAGGTCGTCAAACTGACGTCTCTGGCCAGCGTCGTTGCCTTTGCCGAGCTTCTGTACTCAGCCGACATGGCCCGCTCAATCACATACAACGCCTCGCCGATCGTCATGGCGGCAGGCTTCTATCTCGTGCTCCTCTGGCCTGCAGTCCGCCTGGCAAGCCGCCTGGAGCGCAAGCTCTCGACATGATCAGGAGATCACTTCATGCGTGAAATCGTAACTGCCGCTCTTCAGATGGGACCAATCCAGAAAGCTGAGAGCCGCAAGGATGTGGTCGATCGGATGATCACCCTCCTTGATCAGGCAAAAGCGGCCGGTGCAACTCTGGCAGTTTTCCCCGAGCTGGCGTTCACCACATTCTTCCCGCGCTGGTACATGGAAAACCCGGCTGAAGTCGATACGTGGTTCGAGGCGGAAATCCCATCTGCAGAAACAAAGCCTCTGTTTGACCGGGCAATAGAGCACGGCATCGGAATGTATGTCGGCTACGCAGAAAAAACGCAGGACAGGCACCACTTCAACACGTCGATCCTGACCGCTCCAACCGGAGAAATCATAGGCAAGTACCGGAAGGTCCACCTGCCCGGGCACTCCGAATTCGACACGGAACGTGCCTTTCAGCATCTTGAAAAGCGCTACTTCGAACCAGGAGACCTCGGCTTTCCGGTTTGGCACAGCCAGGGCGGTGTCATGGGCATGTGCATCTGCAATGACAGACGCTGGCCAGAAACCTACCGGGTCATGGGGCTGCAGGGCGTGGAAATGGTCATGCTCGGCTATAATACCCCGGCAGTGAATTCGCAGATGTCGTCGGAAGGCCCTGAGGACCGCCTCTTTCACCACCGGCTCAGCGTGCAATCAGGCGCCTATCAGAACGCAACCTGGGTCATCGCCGTCGCGAAGGCGGGTGACGAGGACGGCTTCCCCTTGATTGGGGGCAGCTTGATCGTCGATCCGAACGGAAAGATCATGGCAGAGAGCAAGACCCTTGGAGACGAAATCCTCGTCCATTCATGCGATCTGGATCTCTGCACCTTCGGCAAGGAAACAATCTTCGATTTCGCCCGCCATCGGCGCATTGAGCATTACGGCCTGATCACCGAGCGCACCGGCGCAGAAGTGCCGCCTGAGTAACCGATATGTTCCTCGATTTCGATGATCTGGACGGAAGGTCCCGCTACAAGTTGTTGACCGCGACCGTGGTGCCGCGGCCCATTGCGCTGGTCAGCACGATGTCGGCAGAAGGCGTTGTCAACGCAGCCCCCTTCAGCTTCTTCAACATATTCTCCGAAGATCCGGCCCTTGCCATCCTGGGTCTGGAGTCACGCCGCGACGACAACGGCCTGAAGGACACCACCCGCAACATCATCGACACAGGCGAGCTCATCATCAATCTGGTTGACCAGCAAATCGGCGGCGCCATGGCGGCCTGCGCAATGGACTTGCCCAAGCACACAAGTGAACTGCCCTTCGCAGGTTTGACCGAAGCGCCCTCAAGGCGCGTTGCCCCTCCGGGGGTTGCAGAGGCTCCCATTCGCCTGGAATGCCGCTTGTTTGAAATGCGCCAGATCACATCGACACGGCATCTATGCATTGCCGAGATCCTCGCGCTTCATTCAAGGGAGGGATTGATAGATCCCGAAAACATGCACGTCGACGTGTCTGCCTATACGCCTATCGGACGGCTCCATGGCGAGCAGTATGTGACCGTCCAAGACAGCTTTAAAATTCCCATCCCTGACCTGCCGCAGAGCATTGCCGGGACACCAAAATCCACTCAGGAGGAAACAGGCTCATGAAACTGGGTATTGACGCCAAAGGCGTCTTCATCATTTCGGCGACACCTTTCACCGACACCGGCGAGATAGATTACGCCAGCGCCGACAGCCTGGTGGAATTCTATCTCGAGCGCGGCGTTTCCGGGATGACCATACTCGGCATGATGGGGGAAGCGCCAAAACTGTCCGATGTGGAATCCCTGGCTTTCATGGGTCACATGATCGAGCGCGTTGGCGGGCGAGTGCCGGTTGTGGTTGGCGTTTCCAATCCCGGCATGACAAAGCTGGCAAGCCTCTCCCATGCAGCCATGGACAAAGGCGCAGCCGGTGTCATGGTCGCCCCCATGCGCGGCCTTGCGACGGAAGAGCGCATCTACAGCTATTTCGCGCAGGTGTTTGAAGCCCTGGGCCCGGATGTTCCTGTCTGTTTCCAGGATTTCCCCTTGAGCACAGGGGTCTCCATCTCCGTGGACCTTTTCACGCGGCTGGTGCTTGATTTCGAGCAACTCGTCATGCTCAAGCATGAGGACTGGCCCGGGCTCAACAAATTGTCTGCCGTGCGCAAATCGGGTCTGGAACGAGGCGCGCGACGGGTGTCGGTCCTCTGCGGCAATGGCGGCATCTTCCTGCCCGAGGAAATGACCCGCGATGCCGACGGCGCGATGACAGGCTTTGCCTTTCCCGAAATGCTGGTGGAGGTGGTACGCCTGTCGAATGCAGGCGACAGCGCCCGAGCATGCGACATCTTCGATGCCTATTTGCCTCTGGTGCGACTTGAACAGCAACCCGGTGCCGGACTGGCCATCCGCAAGGAAGTGCTTCGCCGACGGGGTGCCCTATCCAATGCCACAACGCGGGCGCCTGGACCAAAACTTTCGGCAGAAGACCATAAGGATCTGGACCGTCTTCTCGCCCGTCTCGACACACGTCTGAAGGAGCTTGGTCATGGATCTTGAACTCAACGGGAAACGCGCTCTTGTCCTCGCCTCAAGTCAGGGATTGGGCCTCGGCATTGCCACCAGCCTCGTCAAGGAAGGCGCACATGTCTGTCTCAGTGGCAGGTCAGAAGACAAGTTGAAGGCGAGTGCGGAGCAGCTGTCCAACGCAGGCCCGGGCAAGGCCAACTACATCGTCAGCGACCTGTCTGCCTCAACAGCAGCTGAAAACCTCTACAAAGCCGCGATTGAGAAGATGGGCGGCGTTGATATTCTCATAAATAACACTGGCGGCCCGCCTCCCGGTGCAACCACAGCCCATGCAGCGGACCTCTGGCGCAGCCAGTTCGACACCATGGTGGCCCGTGTGATCGAGGTTGCGAACCTCTGCCTGCCGTCGATGAAGGAAAATGGCTGGGGCCGTATCCTCACCATCACATCATCGGGCGTCATTCAGCCGATCCCAAACCTTGCCATGTCGAACACGCTGAGGTCAGCGCTTGTCGGCTGGTCCAAGTCTCTCGCCGGCGAAGTCTCGGGCTCCGGCGTAACGTCGAACATTCTGGTTCCCGGTCGCATTCATACAGCCCGCGTTGATGAGCTGGACGGAAAAGCGGCCGAGCGGCAGGGCAAGGATCTCGACGAGGTGCGCAAGGCGTCCCGCGCCACAATCCCGGCAGGACGCTATGGCGCCGTTGAAGAGTTCGCGGATGTGGCGACGTTCCTCGTCTCGGCACGTGCCAGCTACGTAACCGGCAGCGTTGTCCGCTGTGACGGTGGTCTGATCAAATCCGTCTGAATTAGAGCCCGCAGGAGATCCTTATGGCAGAATTCGACCTTGTCATCCGTGGCGGCACAGTCGCAACAGCGACGGATACCTTCAAATCCGACATTGGCATTTGCGATGGCCGCATCGCCGCCCTAGGGCTGGGTCTGGACGGCGGACACAAGACCATTGATGCGACAGGTAAATTCGTCTTGCCCGGCGGCATCGAAACGCATTGCCACATCGCACAGGAGTCGGCCACTGGCGCGATGACCGCTGACGATTATTATACGGGCAGCGTTTCGGCGGCTTTCGGCGGAAATTCCACGATCGTTCCCTTTGCAGCCCAACACCGTGGCCAGACCATCAAGGATGTGATCCGGACCTATGATGACCGCGCCGCACCGAACTCGGTCCTGGATTACTCCTACCACCTGATTGTTTCAGATCCGACAGAAGAGGTGCTGCGAGAAGAACTTCCGATGGCGTTCGAGCGCGGGATCACCTCCTTCAAGGTCTTCATGACCTACGACAAGATGATCGTCTCCGATGAACACATGCTGGATATTCTGGTCACCGCCAGGGAAAACGGCGCCCTCACGATGGTTCATGCGGAAAACAACGCGCTCATCAAATGGATGGTCAGCCGGTTGATCGCTCGCGGATACAGCGCGCCCAAATACCATGCGGTCAGTCATCCGGCGGCTGCAGAGGTCGAGGCGATCCAGCGTGGCATCACGCTCGCCTCATTCGTGGAAGCTCCGCTCCTGTTCGTTCATGTTTCCACGGACGCAGGTGCCCGCGCAATTGCCGAAGCACGCATGAGCGGGCAGATGATCTTTGGCGAGACATGTCCGCAGTACATGTTTCTGACGGCCGACAACCTGGATTTGCCCGGGGCTGAGGGCACCAAGTTCTGCTGTTCGCCGCCGCTGCGCGACACGGCAACACAGGACGTCCTGTGGCGACACCTGAACGCGGGAGCCTTGCAGCTTTATTCCTCTGATCATGCCCCCTACCGTTTCGACGAAACCGGAAAACTGTCCAACGGCCCAAACCCGCCATTCAACAAGGTCGCCAACGGCATGCCGGGCATTGAACTGCGCGCGCCGCTTCTGTTCTCCGAAGGCGTTGCAAAGGGCCGTATCTCCCTGAACACTTTTGTTGCGCTGACCGCGACCAATGCAGCGCGCCTGTTCGGCATGAACGAGCGCAAGGGCTCCATCGCCATCGGCATGGATGCCGACATCGCCATCTGGGACCCAGACAAGAAAACCCAGGTCACGGCATCCGGGATGCATGACAACATGGACTACACGCCCTTCGAGGGAATGGAGCTGTCCGGCTGGCCCGTCACGGTCCTCAACCGCGGCAACATCATTGTTGATGGCGGTGAACTGAAGGCCGAACGCGGCGCAGGTGACTTCATCAAGCGCCAGCCGTTTGATGCAACAGGCTTCCTGCCAACCCGAGCACCTGAAATGACACCTGCAACCAACTTTGGCGCAAAACTGTTTTAATCTCGGCGACAGGGATACGGACGATGACGAAGAAAATTCTGGTGATCAACCCAAACTCGAACCCGGCGGTCACTGAAGGTTTTTCCGATGCCGTTGCGCCGTTGCGTCTGGCCGGCGGCCCCTTGATCGACTGCATCACGCTGGAAGAAGGGCCCTGGGGCATTGAGAGCCAGGAGGACGCCGACAGTGTGGTCCTGCCACTCAGGGATCTGATGATGGCGCGAACCGACGCAGATGCCTTTGTCATCGCCTGCTATTCAGATCCAGGAATCGAAATCTGCCGGAGGGCTGTTCCCAAGCCCGTTTTCGGTATTCAGGAAAGCGGCGTGTTTGCCGCCCTTCAGCGCGGTCAACGCTTCGGTGTAATCGCGCTCGGACCAAAGTCCATCGAACGGCACCTGCCCTACATTCAGCGGCTTGGCATTGAAAGCAGGCTCGCCGCGGAGCGTCCCTTGAACCTCTCGGTTGAAGAGAGCGAAAGTGAAAACGCGTTCCCGCGTGTTCTGGAAGTTGCCCGGGAACTGGCAGAAAAGGACATTGCCGACACGCTGGTTCTCGGCTGCGCCGGCATGGCGCGCCATCGCCAAAAGCTTGAGAACGCGATAGGTTTACCGGTCACCGACCCGACGCAAGCGGCCGTCAGCCAGGCCCTTGGCACGATCCTGTTAGCCTGAGAGGTTTCGCACAACCTCTGGAGAACGACTTGAAGCTCAACCGGAAGAATGATCTCAGCCTCCGCCTGCTGGAGATTTTCGAAGCCCTGATGCGCTGCCAGACGACCACAGGTGCTGCCGAAGACCTCGGCATTTCCCAGCCAGCGGTTTCGAACGGCATCATCTCGCTTGAAAAACAACTCGGTTTCGCCCTGTTCGAACGTACCGGCCGAAAACTGCGTCCGACCGAAGATGCCCGGCTGTTTCTGGGAGAAGTCGAACCGCTGTTTTCGATCCTGCGCAACATCGAGACGGAAGCCCGTGATCTTCGCGCTGCAAAGTCGGGCCGTCTGCGCCTTTCAACCACACCACCGCTCGGTCATGGCGCCCTGCCCGCGGTTCTGTCACCCTTTTTGCAGGAAAGGCCGAATGCGACCGTTCAATACTCGGTTCGCCGGCTCGAGACGGTGATGCAGAACGTGCAGATGGGCGTCGCTGATATCGGCTTCGTTCTCGGTCTGAAGACGCATATGGAGCTGGATATCATCCCCCTGGCGGAGCGGAACATGGTCTGTGTGCTTCCGGTGGGACATCCCCTTGCGGAGCTGGATGCCATCAGCCCGAAAGACCTGCACGGTCACACGCTCATTGGTCTGGAAAGCCAGATCGGCACGACAATCCACAATGCCTTCGAAGACTCCGGCGTGCCGTTTCATGCCAAGGTTATCGTCCGCTACTGCCACACGGCTTGCATTCTCGCCAGCTCGGGCATAGGCGCATCGGTTGTCGATCCTTATTCGGCGCTATTTGCCAGCAGTCTCAACATCATCACACGTCCGTTTGTCCCCGAGACCAAAATCGTCGCCAGTGCCGCCGTCCGGCGCGGCTCGTCCCTGCCCCGCATCGCCGTCGATTTCATCGAACTGGTGAAACGGGAATTAAGCAGGTAATTTGCGACAACTGTGCGGATGCGCGCGCGAGCATTTACCACCAGCGTCAGCCAAGCCCCTTTTTCGCCGCATCCTGCGTTCACAGGAAGGGCCGTCCAGGAGGTGCGGCGCTAAGGTGCCAAGGTATGTGCGGCTGTATTTCTAGAGACGACATAGTAGGAAATGCGCGGAGAGGAACGTCGCCGGATCAGAACACGCTATTGGACTTTCTGAACCAGGAATAGTGTGGCCGTCGCCTTCAGCCGAACCCGTTTCAAACAGCCGCGCAAACACTACAGTCGCAAGAGCGAGTGTATTCAAGTTTCGCTCCACACCCGTCAGGAAATATCGTTTCGGGGACCTCGATACCATCTGTGAGTCAACACGAAACTACCCCTCGATTTAGACTGAAGGCATTCAAACCTCTAAAGCGCTAGGCGCATGAGATCTTCAGGCTTGACATAGACAGGTTCCAAGCCATTTTGGACAATCTTCAGGCAAGTTATTTGCGTTGCCACCCAGCATCCTGCTCATCTCAAGGGAAATTCATGGCTATAAACTTCGCAGGAACTAACGTCTACTATGTACCCCAAACAAAATGCGCATGCACAACATTGAGGAGCGTAGTATACCTGCACAAAACAGGAAAACTCCCGATAGATGAAAACAAAGTACACGAAGAAATTGATGCGATCGGTGTAAATGTTGACAATAAAAACATCACAAAAGATGATTTGGTCTTCGGAATAGTTCGAGATCCGATCGATAGATTCCTTTCCTTCTACAATGACAAGGTTGCAGGCCAGCATAAGCAGCAATGGCTGCTCGACGTTCTAGATCGCGATTTCGGCCTAACCGGGAACCACACCATTGACTGTGGCAAAGCTCTTGATCATGCCATCGATACGTTTGTTGGGCGCTCGCGCGAGAAGGTCGATCCCCATTGGGCTTTTCAGATTTCAAAAGCCCATATTTACCGAAATCTAAGAGCAATCCTCATTCCAATCGAGAAGATGTCCATTGTTCTTCCCGACCTTCTTGAGCAACCTGTTCCGAATTTCACAAACCTTTTGAAGGCGGTCGGGCAGGCCAACAAGTCTTCCAAAGCTCTCACCAGAAAGGAAATCTCTGGTACGGAATTGGAGAGTAGAATCGCAGAAACCTACCGACTGGACCACGAACTTTACAGCGCAGTTTGCCGACATATGAATATCCACGACAAGCCAACGCCGTTCACAAAGGCGTAGATAGCGTAGGTCCGCCAAATGTCAGATCGACAAAACTCAAAACTAATCTAAATAACTGATTTCAAATCGATTTTAAAAAGTTCACGCCTGACACTGTGTAACGCATTGCGCAAACTCAACCTTGGCGGCGTCGAATTGGCAAGGTCCAGTGAACATCGCTTACCTTTGTCTCTGGACCTCAGCGAGTTTGTGCCCTGACCACAACAGTGCAGCGAGAAGTACCAGCGACAAAACGGTACACGGGTTCATCACCAGCTCCTTCGCTTAGTGCCTGATTTCAGGAAACGGCCCGGCCTTATACGCGCTCAGCCTACTGAGCCACCCAAAAGCCTCTTCGCGAGCAAGTATACACATGCACCACCGTGCGTATCTCAGTCCCCGTAATGACAAGTTTATTCACCACAGCTCACCGCTCCCCGGCACGCCATTTTTCGCAAAATTTAAGATAAGCGCACTTTCTCGAATAGACCTACGTACAAGCGTTATTAATGCAGCCTGCTCATACTGAGTTACCGAGAGAGGACACACTAGTCTCGTTCTCAAGTTGGCCGGCAATCCGTAACATAGGCTAGGTTTTTTGGGCTAATTGTCCGTAACCGCGCAGCGGATCCTTGATGCCGAGTGTTCGCAGAGCATGCCAATAGGTTGATATGTTGACTGTAATTACCGGACGACCGAGCTCTTTTTCGAGCGCTTCAATGTGATCGATAATTCCTAACGCTGCGCCTACGTGCAAAAAGGTGTCGACGTCATCATGATCAATCTTGCGGAAGGCTGCGAGAGCTTCCTCGTATCCGATGTTGATGATGTCTTGTGGACGAGCGACTTGCAGTCCGGCGTTATAAGGAACGTCAAAGCCGAGTGAATCATAATAATTGGCGACGTTTTGTGAATATTCGTCGGACATCGGAGAGATCGCCGCTATGCGTTTTGCTCCCATTGCTCGTAGGGCGACAACCGTGGCATCCGTGGCGGTAACGAGTTTCACATCGCCGATTTTCTGCTGCAGTTTTGCACGGTATTCATCGAATTGAGGCGGAGTTATGCCGCGCATTTCCACTGAATTTCCAATGACAATGAGGTCCGGGTAGCAGCCCAATGCCCCGTCAATCGCACTGAGCGTGGCCTCCGGAACACGGTCGGCCTGGGCCAGCGTAATCCGGTAAATCTGATTGTTGACGCCCTCGGGTCGCATCGCTTCATACTCGGGCTGCATATTAGCGTTTTGCAAGGGAATGAAGAGGGCGATTACACCCCTTGGGCCAAACCGGTCCGGCATGAGGATTCCTCGATAGGAGTCTGTAAAAAGGGGCGACCGGCGACCTGGCACAGCGGATCATCTGCAACCCGTACCTTGGTCGTCGCCTTGACAAACGAACGCTGATCGATGGCACCAAATTCGGTCGGCATGCAGCAGCTGTAGATCCAGAACCCGCCGCACTTGGTTGCGCAATTCTTCGCCAAACCGAAACCCTCAAATTCAACCCGTTTTCAGGCCATACTTTGGGTCACAACACTAGCACAAAGCAAGTAGAACCAGAAAACGTCAGTTAAAAAGGGGGCTGGAGGAGAGGAAGGGATTCGAACCCTCGAAACCATCGCTGGTTTACTCCCTTAGCAGGGGAGCGCCTTCGACCACTCGGCCACCTCTCCGGTTCGCCTCTGATACCTGATATGGCATGGATTGCAAGAGCTTTGATCCCACTAGCCTGTGGATCTTTATCTTCCATGCTTTAGCACGGTGCGATGACCTGCGCACAGCCGTTGGCCACCCTCCCCTTGAGCATCGTCCTTTCGGTCTTCGGTTTAGATTTTCGACAACAAGAAAATCGATCGAACAACGATGACCCAGTCGCTGCAGCGACATTCAATTTTCAACCAGAAAGCTCGTTTTCACCCAGCCGAGGACAGTCTTCCCGTTTTCACTCCAGTAGATTTTGGTCCAGAAGTTGTTGCGTTCAAACGCATTCAAGTGCGACGTGTCATCACAAACGATGGAAACCTGATCCAGCATTTCCAGGTCGGTTGCCGTCGGTGGGAGCGTTCCAACAATACCAAACTTTAGCCCAGGCCCAGAACGGGCATTCAGCACATCGTTCTCTGCGACCCCGCTCACCTGATAAGCATCGGGTCCATTGGCGCAGCCCTCGGCGTGAACTGTGCCAGACAAGGCGAATAAAATCGCCGCGGCAAGGTGAATTCCAGGTCGTTTCAAGTCTGTCATTTTATGGCGTTTCCTTATGAGGCTTTGCTCGACCTTATACCGTCCTGCCAGGTGCCGTCTCTTTTGTTACCCGCGGACAACATTTCAACCGAAGGCAGACTGATTAGAAACTGCCAATATCAAACCGAAACCTCCTGGCACAGAGCGCCCTGAAGGTAGAATTCGGCATGACTTACACCATAGAGACGCTGCGGCAGAAAACTATTATAAGTTGCAGAAATCTGATTTTTTACTTCTAATTTAAATCGTTCAAATCTAGAGCGAACTGTTTTGATGGAGGAATATTATGAGCGTGGGTCAAAATGTAATGCATGTCCTGACGATAGCCGGCTTCTCCGAAGTCAGCTTCGATGACTCAGTTTAAGAAGCGATACAAAGCCCATGGCACAATCATCACGAAGAACTTTCCCGTTTTGTGACTTTTGACGCTAGTGACTTCAAAGGCAACATTGGCCCGAGTTTAGAGCTGACATACAGTGGTACAGTGGCTATCGGGGCGGTCTATTCGGAACACGAGCACCAAGACATCACCCACCCAAAAGAGGAGAACATTTGCCTCCCCTCGCCTTCCTGGTCCGGTTTTGCTCACCATTTGTCAGCTCGCATAAACATGCAGATGCGCGTTCAGCCAAACAGACGGTTCACTTATACCAGACCAGCAGATGTCGGGATCATTTGAGAGATACCTGAGAACACCGAGGGTAATAATGAAGTCCGCGGCAAATCGGCGGTAAGAGCTGTCTGTCCCGTAACGAGGCCAGAAGGTAAAAACAGAGTTCAATCAATGCAGCAATGTTTGCCGGAACGGACCACGGCGCGATCAATATGCGCCGTGGTTAGCGTGGTTCCGACGAGCGGTGGCCGGTCAGCCGGCGCGCCGCACTCAATGCATTGACAGCCATTCACGCGCAGAGCGCTGAGCTTCAGCGATTTCGGAAGAAGTCATTTCGCACGAGATTTCCTTGCGGTAACGCGCTGCGTCCGTGCTGCCCTTGAGCGCGGCAATGTTGAACCACTTGTGGGCGGTAACCAGGTCCGTGGTACCATGACGGCCACAGGCGCTGTCCAGACCCATCTGGAACAGAATGTCGGCGCTTGCAGGCTGTTCGCCCATGATGGCCATGTCGGCCGAGTAGATTTCAAATCGAGCCATGATGCTCTCCCCGTTATATGTTTGCCGTTTCGGCATCCCCAAATCAAAAGCGCCAAATGACGCCGCGTTTGATGGCTTCATCTTGCGAAGATCAGTTAAAGGCGTCGTTAAATTTCTAAATTAACGAAGACCAAACAAAGACTTAAGCGAATATAAAATTCACAAAACAGTAATCATGGCAGGCCGAATAACAACGCGTTTTCAGTAGCAATTGATTCAAACCAGCGAGACCGGTGAAACCTTTTGCTTACCATGACCGTGATTTGCAGATTTTATCCGCGGTTTTCCTGAAGCCCTCAAAGCTTGACCGTCGCACCTTGTGCGAGGCTTGAAACAACAGCCCAAACAAGAAACTGCACCTGCTGACGCCACGATGTGGCTTAGCAGCCTCTCTCGAATGACCAGACTAGCTTTTCCGTAACGGGAATTGTTTTGGGAGGGCTGAACGCCTTGGGCGGCAAGCAGTTGAGTTCGATCGCCCTGGTCTGGTCAACGCCGTGAAGCGCTATTGGTCGCGCTTGCAACCGAGATCAAGATCTCGGCACCGCGGCCCTCATAACATCTTCTTGAAACCCAGATGGCTTTGGGCATATCCCAGCCGGTCGTAAAACCGATGCGCGTCGGTGCGCACAGCGTTCGAGGTCAGCTGCATCAGCCCTGCGCTGGCGTTGCGGGCAAGCTCTTCCGCATGGGCCATCATCGCGGCGCCGATCCCCTGACCCCGCATGTCGGCCCGTGTGTGAACGCTCTCCAACTCCACCCGCGAGCGGCCGCGAAAGGCCAGCCCTTTCATGAAGTGGATCTGATAGGTACCGAGCACCACGCCGTCAGCATCCAGCGCGACATAGACATCCATTTCGGGAGCAGCCAGCATTGCGTCAAAGGCAGCGCGGTAGGTCTCGACATCATCGGTTTCCTGCCCGACACGGGCACCGGCAGCGCCCGCAATCAAGAGGGACAGGATCTCCGGCAGATGCTCTGCACGGGCCTTTTCGATGGAAATGTCGATCGTCATGGGCGCTTTCGTGGCTTGAGATATCAGCGGCACAAGGGATCATCCGACGGCAGGGGCTGGACGCCCCACCAAGTGGTTCGCCAGCCTTCTTCCTTCCACAGATGGGGCCAGTTGGCCGAAAGGTACCGGCCCGGCGCATCTGGAACGCTGGCAAGGTTCCTATGGGCCGCAAAAGCCTCGCTCGCGCTCTGCTCCGGTTCCTGTTCACCTGCTTCCCAGACATAAAGGCAGAAATCGCGGCGATCGTCGGGTCCAGGCCAGGTGTCACTGAGGACACGTGCGTCAGGGAACAGAACTCGCAGATTGCCAGCGGTGTAATCATCGGCGGCGGCAAGTGTCGCGTTCGCTGCCCCCATTTGGGCAAGCTCTGAGCGGATGCCCGCATAGGGCTTCATGTGCCGGCATTTGCCACCGCACATGATCCTGTCCGGAGCGACGAACCCGGGAACCCTTGCGAAAATAGCCACAACTGCGAAGGCCATCACGATCACCGCAAACCAGCGCCAGCGGCGCCCCGCCTCAAAGCGGGCAAGATCGGCAAACAGCCAGATCGGCAGCAGAAGCAAAAGCGGATGCATGTGCCGCTCTTTGACGTAGGTTGCCCCCGTCCAGATGATCAGCAGCGCTGTCAGAGCGATCATGACCAGCACTGTGCGGCCACACAGGCGCGCGACATCATTCACGCGGGCCTCCACCGGGACCATCTTGCCGAACAGCCTTTGCCAGAACAAAAGCGCCAGCACTGGCACCAGAGGAACAGAAAATCCGATCAGCGCAAAGCCAAGCTTTCCAAGCCCCTCGCCTGCACGCATCACATGGCTGGTCTCGGAGCGCAGTCCCATGGTCACGGCCGCATCGCCCAAAAGAGCTCGTCCCTCCGTCAGGACCCACGTCAGGAAGGGGCTATAGACAAGCAGAGCAACCACGAGCGCCAGCAAAAGCCCAGCAGGGCGCAATCTCGGCCGCCAGGCGCGATCGCTCAGGCAGGCAAGAAGAAGAGCCAGGACAAACAAGGGATAGGAGTGTTTGGCCAGAAGCCCTGCCCCGACAGCCAGGCCAAAGATCGCGTAGCGGATGAGTGAACGCGTTTCCAGAGCCCGCAGAAACGCCCAGGCGCTCGCCGAACAGGCCGTGACCAGAACGACCGTGTGGGTCACGCCTTCATGAAGGTTCCAGCCGAACTGATAGAACAGTGAATAGGAAAAGACACAAAGCGCCGCTAGCCTCGGGTCCGCGATTGCTCGGCGTGCAATCAGGAACAGGAAAAGCGCTGAAAGCGAGATCAGCCCGTACTTCAGGCCGAGAAAGCTCCAGATTGTCGGTCCGGCAAGCTGTTGAAGGCTCCACAAGAGCCACTCGTAAAACGGCGGTTGGCGCAGCATGTAGCCGGCCGAGAGCTGCTGAACCAGAATGTTCTCGAACATGTCGTCCGTGCCGAGGACCGGGGTCGACAGTCCACGCAGCACCATGTGCGACAGGCCCCAAAGTGCCACAATCAGCCAGACACCAAGAGGTGTGGCGTAGAATGGGGCGTTGGCGCCTTGCTGGCTGTCTCGAGCTGGCATAGGGGCGAAATACAGGATTCCATTCCGCCTGTTAACCTGAAATGGTACCGGCTATGCGACTGGGCATAAAAAAGCGCGACGACCAAAGCCGCCGCGCCTTGTCCTGAAACGGACGGTTTGATCAGAGAGCCGGTAGCGGCGGCAGCGGCGTGTTCAGCCACTTCTTGGAAAGGCCGTCCAGCTTTCCGTTCAGCTTCTTGTGCAGAACAAACACATTGACCCACTGCAACAGATCAATGTTGCCGGTCTTCACGCCGATGAACGAAGGCGAGTTGGCTATGATGAATTTGTTCTCGAGGCCGAATTCCGGGTTGGTGTTGCTGATCCCAAGAGCCACCATGTTGCCCGTAACAATGATGTCCGCCTGACCGGAAACGTAAGCGGCGATGGTCGCCGCATTGTCACCGAAGCGAATGATCTCAGCACCCTCTGGCGCGTCTTCGGTGATCGCCAGGTCTTCCAGCGTGCCACCGGTCACCGCAATTTTCTTGCCGGCAAAGTCGTCAATGGACGAGACAGCCACATCCGGCTTGCCAAACGCGCCGGAGAAAAACGGCGCATAGGCATGAGAGAACCAGATCGACTTCGCGCGCTCGGGATTTGCGCCAAGCGTGGCAATCACCAGATCCACCCGGTCCGTTTCCAGGAACGGGATACGCTGCTTGGAGGTTACGGGCACCAGCTCAAGCTCAACGCCGAGATCTTCGGCGATCATCTTGGCGACATCAATGTCGTAACCTTCATATTCACCGTCCGCCCCGAGGGAGCCGAAGGGCGTGAAGTTTTCCGGCGTGGCGATCTTGATCTTGCCCGCTTCCAGGATGTCCTTAAGTTCAGCAGCAGCCGGCGACATGACAAGCATGGAAGCCGCGACAGCCGCCCCGATCAGTCCGGTAAGTCTTTTCATCATAGTGCAGATCTCCTCAGTTGATTGATATTGGAAAGATAGTCAGGCGGCATGGGCACCGCCCTTGGCCGATGAAGAACCAAGGCGTTTCTCGAGCCTTCTCGACCAAACCGATAGCGGGAAACACAAGGCGAAATAGATCATCGCCATCAACGGAAAGATGACGAAGGGCTGGGTACCGGGAACGGGAGAATTCGCCCAGCGCTTGCCAATGCTCATCAGGTCATGGAAGCCTATGATATAGGCCAGCGACGTGCCTTTGATGATCTGGACGAGGAACCCGACGGTCGGCGCAATCGCAAGACGAAAGGCCTGCGGCACGATGATCAGCAAGAAGATCTGAGGCATGGTCAGCCCCAAGGCCTTTCCGCCCTCCGCCTGACCATGCGGGATTGCCACCAGGGCGCCCCGCCAGACCTCGGAGAGATAGGCACTGGTGTAGAGCGTCAAGGCCAGGCTTGCGGCGACCCAGGGATCGACATTGATCGCAAACAGGCGCGGCATCCCGAGCCCCAGCAGAAAGAGCAGCATCAACAGCGGCACTGACTGGAACAGCCAGGTGTAGGCGGTTGAAATTCGTTGAAGGCTTTTGGCCCGCGCCATCCTTGCGCTCGTCACCAGGAGACCGATGATCCCGCCCCCAACAAAAGCGATCAGAGAAAGGTAGATGGTGAACTGCGTCGCATCGAGCAGCTGAAACAGGACAATGCCAAAGGGCTTGCCCAGGATATCCACGAACAGATCCTTCATCGCACGACCCTCCATTTGAACAGGCGGTCATGCAGAATGCTGAAGATCCCCTTGAAGCTCAGGGACATCAGCACGTAGATGGCCGTCAGCGTGATGAAAACCTCGAAAGACCGGAAGCTGCGGCTGTCGATGAAGAGCCCCGCCCAGGTGAGATCGGTCACACCGATCTCGGACACAACGCCGGTGGTGAGAAACAGGAAAATGAACTGGCTGTTGAGCGAAGGGAACATTGCCGCGACGGCTTGCGGAAACGTCACCTTCAAAAAGCAAAGCCATTTCGGCAGGCCCAGAGCAAGGGCCGCCTCGGATTGCCCCTTGGCGACCGACGCCAGTCCGGCGCGCAGGATCTCGGCAAAATAGGCGGAGAAATTCAGCGTCAACGCAAGCAGCGCATGCGCCCAGAACGGCCACTGGTAGTTCAGTAACATGGGCAGACCGAAGGCCACGAAAAACATCTGAACGATCAGCGGCGTGTTGCGAATGAACTCCACGTAGCCCGTTGCAATGGGAGAAAGCACCCGGGTTTGATGATGGCGCACCGCCGCCAAGGCGCCCGCAAGCACAAATCCGGCGACCCCTCCGCCGATTGTCAGAAGCGCGCTGACGCCGGCCCCATTCAAAATAAGAAGGATGTAGTCGAGGTTGCGGTATATCTCGAAAAATCTGAGGTCAGCCAAGGGCCGTCTCCGGCCCAAGAATTAAAACGATCATGTTCCACCCTGCCGTTACTCTTTAGGACAGGTTCATGAGCAAGGCCCATGCCAGAACCAAAATCGCCTGGAAGTCAGACATTCCGCGGGGAGATGGAAACCGTATACAGTGCAGTGAGAATTTTGTATGCAATCTGAGGCAAAATTGCACTAAAACCGCGCAACACTCAAACACCGCCCCTCAGTCACATCCAGCTGAAACAAAAAACGCCCCGCAGTTTCCTGCAGGGCGCCATGTCGTTCGGAACCGGCTGGGGAGCTTACTCCACGCCGATCTTCTGTTTCAGCATGTCGCTGACCGCCTGAGGGTTGGCCTTACCCTTCGAGGCCTTCATCACCTGGCCAACGAACCAGCCGACGAGGTTCGGCTTTTCCTTGGCCTGTTCGACCTTGTCCGGGTTGGCGGCCATGATCTCGTCAACGACGGTTTCAATCGCGCCAAGGTCCGTGACCTGCTTCATGCCGCGGTCTTCCACTATCTGGGCCGGGTCACCGCCCTCGGTCCAGACGATCTCGAAAAGATCCTTGGCGATCTTGCCGGAAATGGTGCCGGCCTTGATCAGATCGACAATGCCGCCAAGTTGGGCTGCCGAAACTGGGCTGGTGCCGAGCTCAAGGCCTTCCTTGTTCAAACGCCCGAAGAGCTCGTTGATCACCCAGTTGGCCGCTAGTTTAGCGTCCCGTCCGTTGGCAACCTCCTCAAAGAAGTCAGCTGAAACCTTCTCAGACACGAGAACATCTGCGTCATAGGGTGTCAGGCTCCAGTCCTGAACGAAACGGGCCTTCTTTTCATCCGGCAATTCCGGGAGATCCTTGGCAAGATCGTCCACAAACGCCTGGGTGAACTCGAGCGGCAGCAGATCGGGGTCCGGGAAGTAGCGGTAGTCATGCGCTTCTTCTTTGGAGCGCATGGACCGGGTCTCGCCCTTGGCTGCATCAAACAGGCGGGTTTCCTGATCGATGGTGCCGCCGTCTTCCAGAATGGCCATCTGACGACGGGCTTCATATTCGATCGCCTGACCGACGAAACGTATCGAGTTGACGTTCTTGATCTCACAGCGCGTTCCAAAGCCCTCGCCCGGACGGCGCACCGAAACGTTCACGTCTGCACGCATGGAGCCCTGGTCCATGTTGCCATCGCAGGTGCCCAGATAGCGCAAGATGGTCCGCAGCTTCGTGAGATAGGCTCTCGCCTCATCGGATGAGCGAATGTCCGGCTTGGAGACGATCTCCATTAGCGCCACGCCAGATCGGTTCAGGTCGACAAAGGACATGGACGGGTGCTGGTCATGCAGGGATTTGCCAGCATCCTGCTCAAGGTGCAGACGCTCGACGCCGATCTCGACGCGCTCTTCCGGCATATCCAGATAGATGATGCCCTCACCCACGATCGGCTGCTTGAACTGTGAGATCTGGTAGCCCTGCGGCAGATCCGGATAGAAATAGTTCTTCCGGTCGAACACCGACTTCAAGTTAATCTCGGCCTTAAGGCCGAGGCCTGTGCGGATCGCCTGCCGTACGCATTCCTCGTTGATCACGGGCAGCATGCCGGGCATCGCCGCATCCACAAGGCTGACGTTGTCATTCGGGTCATTGCCGAATTCGGTCGATGCTCCGGAAAACAGTTTCGACTGCGAAGTGACCTGGGCATGGACCTCCATACCGATCACGATTTCCCAGTCGCCGGTCGCTCCCTTGATGAATTTCTTCGGATCGGGGGTGCGTGCTTCGACAAGCGTCATGCCTTCTAAATCCTGTTCGCTAGTGCTTTGCCACGGACGGGCCTTTGCTTCCGTATAAAAGCAGGGCGCGGGCAATACAATCCGTTGACCCGATGCCTAATCGGGAATTTGCCATGCTGCAAGGGCTTACTCGCCACTGCCCAGCCCAGAACACACGGAAATGCGCGCTCACTCGGCCGGATGCTGCGCCTCGCCCGTACGCATGATAAAGCCGATCAGAACTGCGACGGCCTGATAGAGCTCCATCGGGATCTCCTGATCGATTTCGATCTGCGAGAGAGCTTCAGCCATCATCGGATTGTTTTCGATGGGAACACCGGCCTCGCGGGCAATATCCTCGATTCGCTCAGCCGCCGTCCCCACGCCCTTGGCGCTGACGATAGGAGCGCTGTCGCCCTCATAGGAAAGGGCAACTGCAATCTTCTTGGACGGATCTTTTTTCTTGCTCATGACTGGCGGTCCACCCTTGCGCCTGCGGCACTCGTGGCCCGGATTGGAAGCCCTCGGATCAGTCGCAGTTCCTGCAGATCAAGCCCTGCGTCCGCGAAGGCAGCTTCGATGGTCTCATGCTGGGCACCCAGGTTGCGATGCGTATCCTCGCGCTCGACCCAAAGGCTGACAAAGGTTCCGCCGCCGCGCAGGCTGACCGCAGCTTCCAGAGGCCCCGTTGCAGTCAGGTCCAGGCCGAAGCGAAGCCGCCAGGCCTTGTCTTCGCCGTCCTCGCCGCTGTCGTGTTCCGGATCCCGGCCGATCTGCATCTGAAGCACGGCGGTTTCCTGACCAACTGCCAGCGGCAGGTCCATGACCACATCCATGGGACGCGCTTGCGAGGCCTGTTGCGTTGTTGGCTCGTCGCCGCCAAGCCCGCGGCTGACCATCTGGGTCAACCGGATACGCGACAGGGCACTGTCCGTTTCACGCATGAGCCTGGTCAGGAGGATCTTGGGATCCTCGCCCTCCTCCAGCGCATCAGTCGAAGCAGCTGCCGCGATCTGGGCCTGGCCTGCCGGCATGTTTCGAACGCTCGGCAAAGGCGGCTGCGTCAGCGGCTTTGCGGGCAGGCTTTTCACACCGAGGCCTTCGAGAAGGCCGCGCATCTGTCCAAGCAGAACCTTCAGGTCCCCTACTCCGGTCTTGGCTCCACCCGCCTGACTGTTTTCGGCGAGCAGCCCTGACGTTCGCACAGCATTGGCGACATCAGTCCCGCCCGGAGCTCCGCCGTTGCCAAGCCGCATCCCGAGAATTTGTTGCATTACCCGTTGAAGCGGCTCGGGCAAGGATACCTTGCCCACGCTGCTGGCAGCCGACAGAGAAGAAACCTGGCCGAAGACCCCTGAAAGCGACGCCTGCTGGCTTTCCAGAGCCGGAGTCAATTGGGCGGCAATCTCCGCAAGCGGCTGCGCAACGGGAGGTCGGCCGGTAGCAGCGGCACTGGTCGAAACCGCACCTGAAAAGCTCTGCGGATAGGCCGTTTCGATCTTTCCGGCGATCTGCCCTGCCGTTGAAGTGCCGCTGGCAACCGTTCCTGTGGGAGCGGCTGGCGTTCCAGAACTGGCGGAGGCATTGCCAGGCATGGGAGCAGACTGACCTGACGCCGAAGCCATGCCCGCCTGTACGCCAATACCCGCACTTGGTGTGGCCAGCGACGCTCCTTGCGGAACTGAGCTTCCTGCCAGCGGAAGCGCAGCTGATCCGACTTGCATTTGAGAGGCAATCTGACCCGCCTGCGCAGAGGTTGGGTTTGCTGCCGGTGCGCCGCCACTGACTGTGGGAGTTTGGCCCGTCGGACTGGCAGTCGTTGGTGCTTGCCCCGGGATCACACCGCCAGCAGCCGAAGCTGGGGCAGTTCCTGTCTGACTTATCGAGACAGCTTGGGCGCCGGCGCCGGGATTCGACGGCGCAGCCTGTGCGCTTGATGGCAAAGCACCTGTCTGAGGAGCGCGGGAAGGGGTTGAGCTGACCTGAGGCGTCCCGGATGAGACAGCAGTACCAATCGGCAGCCCCTGCTGCGCACTGCCCGCAGGCGTCGGAACCGAACTCGTCGCAGGAGCAGATGGTGACGTGTTTCCGCTAACCGAAGGCAATGCACTGGCCCCATTTGCTGGCGCGGTCACAGGTGCCCGAGCCACAGGGTTTTGCGCCGCGGGCTGATTTGTCGGGACCGGGGAGGCAGCAGATGGGGTCGCAGCCGGCGCGTTGGACGACGGCTGCGGTGGCGCTCCCGTTACAGATGTCGCGCCACCGGGAGCCGGAGTCTGCGCCGGTGACGAAGCCTGGCTGCTCGGAGCCGAGGGTGAAGAAGGCGTGGATGCAGCACCCGTTGTTGGACCACCGGCAACCGGCGTTCCTGCGCCCTGACCGGGTGGATTTCCAGCACCTTTCGACACCTGATTTGAGATGGATGCGTCGTTGGCCGCGCCCTGCAAATTGACGTTCAGCAACGGCACCTGGATTGGTCTTGCACTTGGTGCCGGAACGCCTTGCGTAGGCACTTGCGCTGTCGTGTTTGCAGGAGGCACGCCGACGGATGATGGCGTAGTGCGCGGTGCTCCCGCCGACTGTGCCGCGCCATTGTCTAAGGATTGGCCTGATGGCGTAATCTGAATTTGCGGCTGCTTCGCATCCCCGGAGACCTTGACCGTCACGTCGGTGCCTTTGGGCAGCGTCGCACTTGCCTTGACCTCAATCGTCTCCGTGCCCACCGCAAGGCGCAGGACATTGTCCGGACGGCTCTCGACGACTTTCGCCTGAACTTCGGTTCCCGGCTCAAGCTTCAGGGTTGTCCCGCCCAAACTGGCGGTCCCGGAGGTCTGCAGCGCTGCAATGTGACCGACCATGGCTCACTCTTCCGTGATGTCGGCACGACCGCCGAACAAGAGCCCTACCCTACCAGAGATTCCTAACAGCAGGAAAAGACCGGCTGCCATCCACTCCCCTTTGACAGGGATCAACGACCAATTGGCCGTCGGATCCCATAGTCCGGCATATTGGGCATCTGGACGGCAGAAACACCCAGATTGAAAAGACGCAACGGGAGAGGCGCGCCATGAACTGGATGAACAAGATGAACGAGCGGGCCAGCCTTATGGGCCAGATGCTGGAAACCATCGGCGCAATGGATCCAGAGGCGCGCGGCAAATGCCTCGAAGGCGAGCTACGAACGGCTGCAAGCCGCTGCATGAGCTGTTCACACACCAGCCAGTGCGCAAAGTGGCTTCAGGAAAACGCGGCTGGTGCAACCGCCCCATTCGAGGACTGCCCCAACGCTGCTTTGTTCAAAGATTGGATGCAGAACTAGTGTTAAATCGCTACCGCTTGCGCTGACTTGCAATGAAATAGGCAATCCCTGCGACGGCGGCTGCCCCTATAAACCTAAAGGGCAACATGGCAAGCGCACCAGCATCATGGGGGATCGGTGTCGGCAGCCCTGTGAAGTTCCAGGCCGTTTCAATGAAAAGCGAAAGAATCGCTCCTGCAAAGCCTGCGATCGCGATCTTGGAAACCTGATCTGCACGCCACCCCATACCAGCGCCAATGATGAGCGCAAGCGGGTTGAGAAAGCCAGCCAAGCCGAACAGATCCAGCCATGTGTCAGAAAGTGTCAACATGCGGTCTGTTTAGCTTGAGCGGAAGCCGAATGCGAGCGGCGATTTGCGGCCAGAGAGCAAGACTGATATCAGACGCGAAAATCCAGTATAACCTGCTCGTTCATCTCGAATGAACAGACCTCGCGTCAGAAGAATAAGAAATACGCAGAAATATTACAGGGGTGGATATGGCAGATCTAGAATTTCAGAAAATTAATACAAATAAAAATTGAACAAGTTATCGATTAGTGATATCATAGAAATTAGTATTTTTGATGATTATTTAATCAAATTAGAAAAACACAACATGCTTCAGAAAATCAAACCCAGCTCTTCCGAAGACCTAACCATCGCAGATCTTGGTAAGAAAGATCAGCGCCTCGGTCTGAAGTGCAATTATTGCAGCCGATTCCGTTATATGGCGACACACCGCTTTCCGCCCGAAACCTGCGTGAAAGAGATCGCAGCCTCCCTGCATTGCGCCAGATGCTGCTCCGATGATGTCGAGACCTTCCCTGTGACCAGAAATTCCGAAAATGGCTACTGGCCGGCGGAAAGCAGCTAAGCTGCACGACAAGCACGTTTCTGATTGCAAAAACCTCAGACGTTCTTAAGTTAGCATCGTAATCTTTTGGAGTTTTTATGCGCTTTCGCCGAGAGGCCCGATAAAGCCCGGTCATATGTTGATCGGGTCAAGTGAGACACCACGCCGCATGCGCCTGCTGCAGCGAACGGTTTTTTACGCGCATTTCAAAAGACTTCACACCCAATGGACATCTCCAAAGCGGAGCAACGGGCATTGCACCTGTTGGCTCAAGGCGGTCGTATCCTCGTAGAAAAGGACGATCGTGGACATATCGTCGAAACCAGCACCGTCACGCGTGACGGCTGGTTCTGGGGCGGATGCGATCTCGCCCTTTTCAGGAAACTAAAGCGCAGGCGATACATTTCCTCCAAGGCCGGAGGTCCCTACCGGATCACCCGCCTCGGTCTGAAACGCGTCCGCGCCCAGCTGAACAACTGCTGAAACCAAAGAGACAGCCGCTTAGCGGCTGTCTCACTGCATTCTTCTCACGACATCTTCAGCAATCGCGAGAGAAGCCGTCAGCCCGGGAGATTCGATGCCATAGAGTGCAACCAAGCCTTCACGCCCATGCACGGATCGGCCATCGATGCGGAAGTCAGCGGCCGCCTCGCCCTGGGCAGAGATCTTGGGCCGAATGCCGGAGTAATCCGCCACCAGGGTAGCGCCTTCAAGGTCCGGCCAATAAGACCGGATCGCCGCGTAAAATGCGTCGCCCCTTGCCGGATCGACCCGATAGTCAAACCTCTCGACCCATTCCACATCCGGGCCGAACCGGGCTTGATGTTGCAAATCCAGCGTTAGATGGACGCCAAGACCACCAGGCTCCGGCACTGGATAAATCAGCTGGGAAAACGGCGCCTTCCCTGTCAGCTTGAAGTAGTTGCCCTTGGCCAGATAGGCCTTCGGCGGGTTCGTTCCCGGCAACATGGCAGACAGACCAGGAGCGCCGTGGCCCGCCGAAATGATCAGCTCACGGCAGGTGATTGCATAACCGTCCTCACCGTCCGACCTCACGTTGAGACTGAAGCCACCGTCTGCCAACGCCGAAACGCTGGTGACCTCAGTGTTGAGAACCACCTGGCCGCCGTTGGCTTCCAGCTCGCCTTGCAGCGCAAGCATAAAGCCGTGGCTGTCAATGATGCCTGTTGAAGGCGACAGCAAAGCCCCCTTGCAGGCAAGAGCCGGTTCCAGCTCTTGTGCCTCGGCGCCAGTCAAGAACCGCAGATCACCCACACCATTGGCTTCGGCTTTCGCCCGAATGCCCTCAAGATCGCTGACCTGCCCATCGGTGCAGGCGACAATCAGCTTGCCGATCCGTTCATGAGGCACACCGTTGGCGGCACAGAAATCATAAAGCTGCGCCTTTCCTTCGACGCAAAGCCGCGCCTTCAGACTGTCCTTGGGATAATAGATCCCTGCATGAATGACTTCGGAATTGCGGGCACTCGTCTCTGACCCGATCAGGTCATGGCGCTCCAGAACCATGACCTCACGGCCAGACAGAGCCAGCGCACGGGCCGCTGCCAGACCGACCACACCGGCGCCAATGACCATTGTTTCAATGTCGTGCATTCGGATGTCTCAAGAGCTCAAAACGAAACCTGACGATCTGCCCAGGCGATGCTGCCAGAGCAGATCAGGACAAACAGAAAAAAGGCCGCGACATACATCGCGGCCCCGGTCGTGGCAAAATCAGCCCCACCATTTCCCAGGTTCGAAGGAACCTGCGGCGTCTTCAATGACAGAGCCGAGCTGGAACAGCGTGCTCTCGTCAAAGGGCTTGCCGATCAACTGCAGACCCAGCGGCAGTCCTTCATTGCTAAGGCCCGCCGGAACAGAAATGCCCGGAAGTCCGGCCATGTTGACCGTTACCGTGAACACGTCCTGCATGTACATCTTCACCGGATCGGAATGCATGTCCTGGTCGGCAACACCGAAGGCGGCTGACGGCGTCGCAGGTGTCAGAATCGCATCGACGCCATTGGCCCAGGCAAGGTCGAAGTCGCGCTTGATCAGGCTGCGGACTTTCTGTGCCTTGAGGTAATAGGCATCGTAATATCCGGCCGAAAGCACATAGGTGCCGATCAGGATCCGGCGCTTGACCTCGTCGCCGAAACCCGCGGCACGGGTGTTTTCATACATGTCCGCAATGTCGGTGCCTGGAACGCGCAGGCCGTAGCGAACACCGTCGTAACGGGCAAGATTTGAAGACGCCTCCGCCGGCGCAACGATGTAATAGGCTGGCAGCGCGTATTTTGTATGCGGCAGGGAAATGTCGACGATCTCCGCGCCCGCAGCCTTCAGCCACTCGATGCCCTTCTGCCAGAGCTCTTCGATTTCACCCGGCATTCCGTCCATGCGATATTCCGCAGGAATGCCAATCTTCAATCCCTTTACCGATTTGCCGATAGCCGCCTCATAGTCCGGCACTTCGATGTCGACCGAGGTTGTGTCCTTTTCGTCCACAGAGGCCATGGATTTCAGAAGGATCGCGCTGTCGCGAACTGTGTGCGCGATCGGCCCGGCCTGATCCAGCGAGGAGGCAAAAGCGACAACACCCCAGCGCGAGCAGCGGCCATAGGTCGGCTTAATGCCGACGGTGCCGGTGAAGGCAGCCGGCTGGCGGATGGATCCACCCGTATCCGTTGCCGTTGCGCCCATGCACATGCGCGCAGCGACAGACGCCGCCGATCCACCGGAAGAGCCACCGGGAACCAGATCCTGGTTGGAGCCATTCTTGCGGTAGGGATTGATCACATTGCCGAAGTAGGAAGTCTCGTTGGACGACCCCATGGCAAACTCATCCATGTTGAGCTTGCCCAGCATCACCGCGCCATCGGCCCACAGGTTGGAGGTGACGGTGGATTCGTAGACCGGCTTGAAGCCGTCGAGAATATGCGAACACGCCTGTGTATGGACGCCCTTGGTCGCAAACAGGTCCTTGATGCCGAGAGGAATGCCTTCCAGCGCTCCGCCCTCCCCCTTGGCAAGCTTTTCGTCGGAGGCCTTGGCCATCTCGCGCGCCTTGTCGCCAGTCACCGCGACATAGGCATTGATCGCACCATTGCCGGCTTCGATGTTGGCCAGAAAGGCCTCGGTCAGTTCCAGCGCAGTAAAGTCCTTGTTGGCGAGCTTTTCGCGCGCTTCGGCAATGGTCAATTTGGTCAGGTCGGTCATGATCTAGGTCTCGGTTTCGGCCGAAAGCGGCCGGGAATAGAAAATGGACTCGGCATGTGCCGGATAGTCGAGAATGGCGCCGCAGCGCGTAAAGCCGTTGCGCTCGTAAAGATGCTTGGCAGCCTCGTAGTTCCAGCCGGTTTCCAGCACCAGTTCGCGAAAGCCTTCTTTCCGGGCGAGATCGATGATCTGTCCGAGGATCCTTGCGCCCAGCCCCTGCCCCTGAAACCCGGGCCGCGTGTACATGCGCTTGACTTCCGCTATGCCGTCGCCGTGCCGGTGAAGCGCGCCGCAAGCTGCGGCCTCTCCATCCACGCGCGCGACAAACACCGTGGTTTGTGTGCCCGCCATCTGCTCTGCAGTGAGATGATGACAGGCGTCGGCTGGCGTCAGGCTGAGCAAAAGATTGCTCAACTCGCTGACAAGCGCACGGATGTCGTCCTGCAGGGGCGTCTCGATGGAAATGGCAACGGTCACGGCTGGCTCCGGTTTACTCGACGACTTTCGGCACCATGAAGAAGTTGTCTTCCGTCATGGGCGCATTGGCGACGACGTCAGCTGCATAGCCACCGTCGGTGACGCCATCGACGCGCTTCTTCATGGTCTGTTCGACGACAGAGGTCATCGGCTCGACGCCATCGATGTTGACTTCATCCAGTTGCTCGACGAAGCCGAGAATGGCGTTGAGCTCACCGGTCATGCGCTCGGCCGCATCGTCAGTGACCTTGATGCGCGCCAGATGGGCAACGCGTTTGACCGTGTCTGTATCGACGGACATGGGGTTTTCTCCGTTTGAATTGCAATCAGGCCGGTTCGAGCCTCTTGTCTGAGACCTGTTTTTCGCAAAACGTTCCGGGAAACAAGCTCCGCCCTTGCTGGAAATGAGAAAATCAGTCAATTACGGTACCAATCATAACCGATTTTGGACTGTGCGCCCATGACCGGATCATCGCCCTGCTACCCATCAACTGCCAGCGGACGGCCACAAGCTGAACGCGTGACGACAGCATTGCTCGATGCAGCGCTCCTCACCCTTGCTGAAGAAGGTTTTGAGGCTACCACCGTTGCACAGTTGGCGGCCCGGGCGCACACCAGCAAGCAGGCCGTCTACCGGCGATGGCCGGACAAGGCCTCCCTCATCGCCGCAAGCCTGCACTCCGCGCTGAACAAGGTCAGCCCGCCAGCGCCCCGGCGCGGCAGCGTTGCCCAGGACCTGCGCCTCTATCTGACGGACCTTGTACAGGCGCTTCAGGCCACGCCTTTGGGCCGTGCGGTCAAGTCGGTGAGCGCGCTGAAAAACCTGCCACAGCTTGCGGCAGTGCTGCAGGATGCAGAAGACGCGCGGCGGCTTGCCTTGCGGCAGATATTTATTGCCACCCCCTTTGAAACCGATATGGAAACGCGGATCGATTTGCTGCTGGGACTTGTCTATTTCAAGCTTCATGTCCGCGATCAATCGGTCAGCCCGACAGACATTGAAGCGGCCATCCACCTGGTTCTGGGCCTCACCGCCCCCAAGTCCCCTGCCGTCAATCTACGTCCAGAAACTGAAAACGCCCCAGATCGCGCTCCTGTGCCGTTTCCGTGATGAGGAGTGATTGGCAAAGCGAAACAGACAGACGCATTTCTTGGAGGCAAGCCGGCAGCCCGCACTGCCGTTCGGATATGACCCTTGGGAGACGTAATCAGATGACCTTCATCAAATCAGCCCTCACCGGCCTTGTTCTGACTTCGACCTTTTTCGCAGGCCCTGTCCTTGCTGACGAAATCACGACATTCGTGACCGACGATGCAGCCATCGGCGGCACTGACCCTGTTGCCTATTTCACTGAGGGCAAGCCTGTTGCCGGATCTGACGAGTTCACGGCCGTTTATGACGACGTAACCTGGAAGTTCTCTTCCGCCGAGAACCGAGACAAGTTCGAGGCTGATCCCGCCAAATACGCCCCGCAATATGGCGGCTATTGTGCATTCGGTGCAGCCATGGGCTTCAAGGTCCCGGTTGTTCCGGAAGCCTGGAAAATCGTTGATGGCAAGCTCTACCTGAACAACAGCCTCGGTGTTCAAAAGCGTTTCGAGGGTGACATCGAAGGTCACATCACCAACGCGACCCTGAACTGGGAAATCATAAAGGACAAGAAGCCGGAAGATCTGAAAGAACCGATCGTTCGGTAATTTTCAGCGCAACCTGCCCTGAGATGACAAAACGCGCCGGGCTTGCCCGGCGCGTTTTGCATTGAAGCAATGATCTCGCTGATCAGCCGATCATGGCGTTGTCCGCACGCTTGACCGCCACCACGCAGGAGCGTGCCAGCTTGCCTTCGCCGTCCGGGAACGGTGCAGCTGGGTGCTGAATGCCGACGAACAGGGTGCGCTTGTCTGCAGACCAGGTGATGCCGGTCACTTCGGCACCGTAGGGCACAGTCATGAAACGCTCGATCTGGCCGGTTGCTGGATCACCAACCAGCATCTGGTTGTTGCCCATGCCGGCGAAATCGCCCTCGTTCTTGTAGTCGCCGTCCGTCTGGATCCAGAGCAGACCGGACGTGTCGAACATCATGCCATCAGGCGAGTTGAACATGTTGCCGGAATTGATGTTGGACGAACCGGAGTACGGGCTGTCGCCATGGACGTCCGGGTTGCCGGCCATGACAAACAGGTCCCACTTGAAGCTGCTGGAGACGTGATCGTCATTTTCCGGGTACCAGCGAACGATCTGGCCGTAGTTGTTCTTCTCACGCGGGTTCGGACCACCGACCGGTGTTTCATCACCGCCTGCATTGGTCTTGACGCCGCGGTTCTTGTTGTTGGTCAGAGCGCAGTAAGCCTCGACAGCAACCGGGTTCACGGCCACCCACTCCGGGCGGTCCATGGTGGTTGCACCAACCTTGGAAGCGGCGAGACGGCTGTAGATGCAGATCTCGGCCTGAGGCATGCCGGTCGTCTCTTCGGTCAGCGCAAGCCATTCGCCATTGCCGTCGTCGGAGAACTTGGCAACGTAAAGCGTGCCCTCATCCAAAAGCCCGTCTGTGGAAGCGCCAGGAACATAAACACCCTTAGAGACGAACTTGTAGAGAAACTCACCGCGTTCATCATCGCCCATGTAAACAATGACCCGTCCGTCACGCGCGACGGTGCAAGCTGCGTTTTCATGCTTGAAGCGGCCAAGCGCAGTGCGCTTGACAGGCGTGGCATCCGGGTTGGCCGGATCGATCTCAACGATGTAACCAGCACGGCGCGGTTCGTTGATGTTCTTGGAGATATCGAAACGCCCATCGAACTTTTCGTAGTCGTAGCGGCTCTCAACGCCGATACCGTAACGCTTGAAGTCAGCCGGCAGCTCGAGATCGGCGTCCGTGGAGCCGAAGTAGCCGTTGAAGTTTTCTTCGCAGGTCAGATACGTGCCCCAGGGCGTCTTGCCGGCGCCGCAGTTGTTGTATGTGCCGAGCGACTCGGTTCCCGAAGGATCTGCCTCGGTCTTCAACAGGTCATGACCTGCAGCCGGGCCCGAGATCTTCATTCGCGTGTTGTGGGTGATGCGACGGTTGAACGGGCTGTCGACAACAACGTGCCAGTCGCCGCCCTCTTCCGCCACTTCCATGACCGTCACGCCCTGCAGGTTCTGGAGCTTCAGAACATCGTCAGCTGAGGTCGGCTTGCCGTCTTGATTTTGCGGCAGGTTCAGCTTCGGGTTCACGTATTCGCTGTTCACAGCGATGATCTGCTTGTCGCCGATCGCGAAGAGTTCCATGCCGTCGGTGTTTTCGCCGAAGACGCGGTCCGAAGAGGCAACGTCGCCGCCCGTCGCGTGGTCAAAATCAGCAGCATCGGAGAAGAGCTTGTCGCCCCATCTGACCAGAATGTCCCAGGTGTAGCCCTCGGGAACATGAACTGTTGCATCGGTTGCAATGCCAACTGGAGAAAAGCCGAAGCGGCCGGCAGCTTGAACCGCTGTGGAATTCAGCAGGCTTGCGCCTGTGCCAAGGCCCATGACGGCAGCGCCGGAGCCAAAGGCCACCAGGCCGCTCAGAAGACCTCGGCGGGACAGACCGGAAGCGACCACCTGGTCGAATTCGGTTTCTTCCTCGGTCGGACGAACCAGTTCGTCCCACTCATCCCAGGACAGATCAGAAGTGTCATTGTCGGTCATAGCTTGCTCTCCCTCGTGGCTGGCTATCGCAAAAAGACCAGCTTCGAATACGAGCCTTGAATGACACTTCGGCGACAAGTCACTCGGTTCCATCAAGCCAAAGTAAGAAAAGTGTAACCGTCAATTCACGCACTCAAAAGGCGAGAATTTTTGGATTAAAATACGTCACACCCGAGTACTTAAGAAGCTAATGTTGACCGCTGCTCGTCCACGTTTCAGCCCTGTTCTGCCGTGAGGCAGGATCTGCGCACCACATGGCAAAGCGAATATTCTCCCAATACCTTCACAAAACATAAAATAAAAAAATTGCCCTACGCCTTAGAAAGGGATCCCAAGGAAATCCTATAACTAAATGAAAAATAACACGAAATAAAAAACCTACATATATTATCGCTACTTTTAGGTAATTTTTACATGTAACTCTCAGTATTAAATCAACAAAAATACACTTTAAAGGAAACGAATTCGAAGAAACGCGGCATTCGCTAATATTATCAATACCCACAATCGGCAAAATTGCATTGATTTTTTCGACACCATAAGGAAAACCCCGAATGAAAATCCGGAGTTTTTTAATCGTACTTTTTACAATCGCGACGCTGATCCCGACGCTCATTTTCAGCGGCTGGTCATACCATATTGGCATCAAACGAGAATTCACCGAAGTCGAAGATCGCCACCTGCTGATCGCCCGAAACCTGAGCTTCGCGCTGGAACGATACCAGCAAGATGTCGTTGCGGCATTTGAATCCGTCAGCGCGACCTTGACGCAGGGAGCCTCGACCGAAGCCATGGAGCGCCTGCTCCGGCAGCTGAACATGCTGTGCATTCTCAACATCGACAAAACTACCGGTGAGGTGCGGCAGCAGATGGCAACCTTCGGGCACGCGCCGATCAAGATGATCGACGCCGCACTTTTGTCCGCGCTTTCAAAATTCGCCACGCCAACGGAAACTGTGTTTTCCAATGTCATGGAGAACAAGACGGGCGAGAACGTGCTCTACGTGATACGCGACTTCGGAACCCACTACGCAATTGGTGAAATCAGCACGCGGTATTTTGTAAGGCTCGGCAAGAGTATCAGTTTCGGCATCAGGGGCCACGCTGCCATCGTGGATCAGTTCGGCAATGTTCTTGCCCATCCTCGGGAGGACTGGGTAGCAAGCCGAAAGAACATCTCCCAGGTGTCATCCGTGGCACGCATGATGAACGGTGAAACCGGGATCGAGGAGTTCTACTCGCCAGCACTCAGGGGCAACATGATCGCCGGCCTGACCTCAGTGCCGGGACCCGGCTGGGGTGTCATGGTTCCACAGCCGATCTCGGAGATCTACGACAAGGTCTATACCAACCGGTCGTCGGTTTTCCTCATACTTGCCATCGCCCTGGCAGGTACATTGGGCATCGGCTTGGTGTTTGCACGGTCCCTGTCGGCGCCGCTGGAAAGACTTGCCACAGTCATGAAGACCAATGCGCGCGAACGGCAACTCCATGCGGTCGAAAGCAAGAGTGACCTGTTTCCCTTCGAGGAAATCAAGGATTTCCGTGACAGCTACAACACCATGGTCCACCGCGTCACGGAATCCGGCCGAAAGATCGAGGCGCTGGCCTTCAGCGATACGATTACCGGCCTGCCGAACCGGGCCCATCTCCAGGCGGTCGCCGCCCCGATCCTCGCCGGAAGCAAGCATGGCACGCCAGGTGGTATCATGGTTCTGATCGATCTGGACAACTTCAAGGAGGTCAACGACCTTCACGGTCATGATGCAGGTGACCAATTGCTTAGAGTATGCGCCAGCCAGATCCTCAAGGTCACCGGCAGCCTTCAGGCCTGCGAGAGCAAAGCCGGCTCTGAACCTCTCGCAAGCCCGGTCGTGTCCCGCATTGGCGGCGACGAATTCATCATCATGGTCCCGGGCCTGGTCGATGAGGATGAAATCCAGGCGTTCCTGGATGTTCTGCGCGCTGAATTGGCCAGCCCAGTTCACGAATTGCCATTCACTCTGAACAAGAGCGCCAGCATCGGCTGCTCACGTTTCCCGCAAGACGCGCAAGACGTCGAGGAGCTGATCAAGCGCGCTGACATCGCGATGTATCATGCCAAGAACAGTGGCAAGAACCGGTCTGAGCTCTATGCGCCTGAAATCGGCGCCCGATCGACGGCAGAAATACGCCGCGACGTTCTCGACGCAATCGATACGGGCGGCTTTTTTCTCGAGTACCAGCCGAAAATCTGTGCCCACCGCAAGAAGGTATGTGGCGTCGAGGCGTTGGTGCGGTGGAACCATCCCGAATATGGCCGCTTCATGCCCGACTATTGGCTGCCCGCCATCGCCAATTCTCCCGCGATCTCCGCCCTTGGAGAATGGGTTATCAAACGCGCAATGAAAGATCAGATGGCCCTGACGAAAGCCGGCCAAGACATCTTTATGTCCGTCAACATCGGTCCTGGCCACTTTGTGACACCGGGTTTCGTTCAAAGTGTCGACGCCATTCGCAACGAACTCGGCTTCGACGCGGAGAGACTCGAGATTGAAGTCACGGAAGACGCTCTGTTTGTCTCTGAAGACCAAGCCGTGGAGGCTTTCAACAGATTGAACAAGAGTGGCTACAAGGTTTCTATCGATGATTTCGGCAAGGGCTATTCCAACATCGCGCGGCTGGCCAGACTTCCGGTCGACTTCCTCAAGATCGACCGATCGATCATTGTCGGTGCGTTCGAAGATGATCGCATAAGAGCCATTCTTGAATCGACCTTCGACATGGCACGCAAGCTAGACTGCAAGACAGTGGCAGAGGGCGTCGAGACACTGCAACACGCCGAATTTGCCACCCGTCTCGGTGCCAGTTGCCTCCAGGGCTATTATTTCGCAAAGAGCATGCCGCTTGATGAGCTGACAGATTGGCTGAGCAATCAATCCCGAAATTCGGTGCATGCCTATCATGAGCGGCTTAAGCAGGCCGTTTGAATTCAAGCCGAAGAAGTTTCGGGTGCCAAGCAGGTCCGAGCTCGACCATTCTTGTCGGAAACATCCTTTGCCCCTTGCCCGATCCGTCGGAAATTGCTTCGATCATCTCGAAACTTAAGCGGACCAACTCAACTACAATGACATCGCAAGACGCCCCCTCCCACGGCACCCCTGATCAGATGACTTCTCTTGAGAGCGAAGCCGAAGATGCCCCCAAGCGTCTCCACAGTGCGATCATCGCAGATCAACTCGAGGCAGAGATCATTGCAGGCACGCTGGCAGGTGGCAGCAAGCTGGACGAGTTGGCACTGACCGAACGCTTCGGCGTGTCCCGCACGCCGGTGCGCGAGGCGCTCCACGTCCTGGCCTCGAGATCGCTTGCTGAGCGGGTGCCCTATCGTGGTGTCATCGTCGCCAACATTACCCGTGAGCGGATCGACAACCTGTTCGAGACCATGAGCGAGATCGAAGCCACCTGTGGCCGCCTTGCCGCCCAGCGCATGACAATGAGCGAGCGCGCAGCCCTGGAAGAGCTTCATCTCTCCATGGCGGAGATGGCTGAAAATGGTCGCTATGACGAATATGAGCGGGCCAATACGGATTTTCACACCGCCATCTTTACCGGCACGCACAATGAGGAGCTGATCGAGGTCGCCAATGGACTTCGGCTAAAACTCGCGCCTTTCCGCAAGTCACAGCTTCGCATTGCCGCCCGGATGAAGAAATCCAACGAAGAGCACACGGCGATTGTCACCGCGATCCTCGACAGCAATGCCCGGGAAGCAGAAAAATCCCTACGCCGGCACCTCCTGAGCGCCGCCAAGGCCGCCCTCTCCCGCATGGGCTAGGCGACAACGCAGACGGCGGCCGATCTCCCGGCCGCCGTCACGCGATGCTGCGTACAATCAGCCGGACCTTACCAGCCGATTGCGTCCGGCAGCCAGGTGGCGAGCGCTGGAAAGAAGAACACCAGCGCAAGGCCAATCAACTGCAGGCCAATGAAGGGGATCACCCCCTTGTAGATGTCACCGGTCTTCAGCTCTGGCGGAGCCACACCTTTCAGAAAGAACAACGCCCAACCGAATGGCGGCGTCAAAAAGGACGTCTGAAGGTTGACCGCAACGAGGATTGCAATCCAGGCCATGTCCACGCCTGCCTGCATGAAAATCGGCAGAAACAGCGGCAGGGCAATGTAGGAGATTTCGATCCACTCCAGGAAAAAGCCCAGCACGAAGAGGATCAGCATCAGGAACAGGATCTGACCGTCCAGCCCACCCGGCACCAGAGCAAAGGCGTCCTGGACCAGATGTTCGCCGCCAAGCCCGCGGAAGGCCAGACCAAACGGCTGGGCCATGACGAGGATGAAAAACACCATGGCACTGGTGACAAAGGCCGATTGAACCGTCTCCTTCATGACCGAAAAGCTCATCCGGCCATAAAGGATCGCCAGCACGATTGAGCCGAAGGCTCCCATGGAGGCTGCCTCGGTCGGTGCGGCAACCCCGCCAATGATCGAACCGAGCACCAGGAAAATCAGCGCCAGCGGCGGCACGACGACCTTCAACAGCTTAAGCGCGATGTCTGTAGTCGAATATTGCGCTCTTTCATCGGGCGGAAAGGCCGGAACCATCTGAGGCTTGAAGACCCCAAGAAGAAGAATGAACGCAACGAAGAGACCGGAAAGCACAAGTCCGGGGATCAGCGCTGCGGCAAAAAGGGTTCCAACGCTCTCGCCCATAATGTCCGCAAGCAGAATGAGCACGAGGCTGGGCGGGATGATCTGTCCAAGCGTTCCAGAGGCGCATATGACCCCTGCCGACACAGCGCGATTGTAGCCCCGGTTCAAAAGCGGCCCGAGGGCAATCAGCCCCATAGTAACCACCGTCGCCCCGACAACGCCCGAAGCGGCCCCCATCAGGACACCGACGAGGACAATGGCCAGAGCCATGCCGCCACGAAGGCCACCCATGGCCAGCCCGATCACATCGAGCAGCTCCTCTGCAATCTTAGACTTCTCGAGCATGATGCCCATGAAGATGAAAAGCGGAAGGGCCAGCAGCGTGTAATTGGTCACGACGCCGAAGATACGCGCTGGAATCAGATTGAACAGGACCGGCCCGAATCCGATGTAGCCGAAAACAAAACCGGTCACGGCCAGACAGATGGCAACCGGAATACCTCCAAGAAGCAGCACGAAGAACGCACCAACCATCAACAACGGCAGCATGTCAGTAAGGGGCATGACGAATGTCTTTGTGTTGTGAGCAGGCGTCTTATGCGCTGCCTGAGTGTCTGGAACCTGCGTCAGTCAGCTCGCCGATCGCTCTCAGCGTCATGGCGAAGGCCTGAAGGGCGAGAAGCACGAAAGCCGTCGGAATGGCCGCCTTCAGCAGGAAGCGCATCGGCAACCCGCCCGGATCGGGCGAACCTTCCATGATGGCGTAGCTGCTGGTGACATAATTGATTGAAAGGCTGACCACATAGACCGCGACGACGCACAAGGCGGCATTGCCGATCACATCAATGATGGCCTTCGCACGGGGGGAATAGCGGGCATAAAAGATGTCCACGCGCACCTCGCCCCCCTGATTGAGCCCATAGGACATGCCGAACAGGGCGGCCACAGCCATCAGGTGCCACTCGGCCTCCTGCAATCCCACCGTCGAGTAGGAAAACAGGTATCGCGCCAGAACGTTAAACGCGACGAGCAGCACAAGCGCCAGTCCGCTCCACGCCGCGATGGAACCAATGAAACGAACGGCGCAAGACGCGCCGCCCGAAACAAGATCAAGGATCTTCAGCATGGAGCCGTTAGCCTGCCATCATGTGGTAGGGCTTTTCGGAGATCTGGGACCACATGTCGTGTTCCTTCTTGAAGGCCATGAAGGCATCGTGAACCTTCTTGGTCGCCGGATCTGCCGCAGCACCGGCCGCAAGCGTCTCCAGAGTGACTTCCTTCAGCTTTGTCACCACGTCAGCCGGCAGAACGTCGGCGGTCACGCCGTAGTTCTCGACCAGATCAACGAGGGCCGCCGCATTGTTGGCCTCACACCAAGTGTGGCTTTCCAGGTTGCAGGCCATGGCAGCGCTCTGGACGATCGCCTGAAGATCGGCTGGAAGGCTGTCCCAGGCCGCCTTATTAACCAGCAGTTCCGTCGCGTTGGACGGTTCATGCCAGCCAGTTGTATAGTAGTATTTGGCCGCATTCTGCAGACCGAGACGACGGTCCTGATAGGGACCAACGAATTCGGCAGCATCGATTACACCGCGCTCGAGCGCCGGGAAGATCTCGCCGCCTGGAAGCAACTTCACGTCTACGCCCAGCTGCGCGTAGACCTTGCCTGCAAGACCGGGAATCCGCATCTTGAGATCCTGGAAGTCTTCGATCTTGGTGATTGGCTCGCGGAACCAGCCGGTCATCTGCACACCGGTGTTGCCCATCGGCATGGCTTTGAGGCCAAGCGGTTCATAAAGCTCGTCCCAGAGCTGCTGGCCGCCGCCGTGGTAGAGCCAGGCATTCATACCCTGGAAGTTGAGCCCGAAGGGAACCGTGGTGAAATACTGGGCAGCAGGCATCTTGCCCGCCCAGAAGTACGCGTTGGCCGCATTCATCTCAACGGTGCCGCTGCGCACGGCGTCAAAGCCCTCCAGCGCCGGTATCAGCTCACCAGCGGCAAAGTGCTGGATCTTCAGACGGCCACCAGACATGGCCTCCACCTTCTTGCAGAAGTCGGTGGGGCTTCCAGGTCCTTCGACGTAGAAGGGCGAGCCCGGGCCATAGGCATTGGTCATTTTCCAGGAGAAACTCTCCTGGGCGCGAGCGATCGAGGGAGCCGCAAGAGGCGCAGCCGCGGCAGCCATCAGACCGCCTTTCAGAAATTTCCTGCGTTGCATGTCAAATCGTCCTTGTGCAATCGGGAGGGATTGGAGCGCTGAGAAGCGTCGTAAAAACGAATACAAGAACAATGCCAGTTTCAGAAAAATGTTATTTTTCAATGTTATACGAAAAACAAATTCAAAACTTTGTATACAATATTGTGAATTTAACATCAATTGCATACCAAAAACGCATAGAAATCAGGCAGTGTGCTCAACTGGCAGACTCTTTCAGGTGAAGCTCCTGCCGGAACCTGCGGAAAGGCTTTCAACGACCATCAGCAGCCTTTCTCTGGCCTTCAGACCGCGCGCCTGATAAAGCCCGACTATGGCAAATGACCCTTCCCTTTCGCTTGAAGACTTCGTTCAGGCGACACCCGCGACCAAACGGTTGATTGGGCTTGATCTCGGCACCAAGACCATCGGCCTTGCCCTGTCCGATGTCGGCCGCGGCATCGCCTCGCCGATGGAAACAATCAGGCGCAAGAAATTCACCCTCGACGCAGAGCAACTTCTCAAGATCTGCGCGCAGCAGGATGTGGGCGGCATCGTTCTTGGCCTGCCACTCAACATGGACGGCACCGAGGGACCCAGGGTTCAGGCTACGCGTGCATTTACCCGCAATCTTGCGCCCAAGACAGAACTGCCGATCACCTATTGGGATGAGCGGCTATCGACCGCCGCTGTGACCCGCACACTACTGGAGGCAGATTCAAGCCGCGCCCGGCGCGCAGAAGTCGTCGACAAGATGGCAGCAGCCTACATCCTTCAAGGCTTTCTCGACCGCCTTGGTCACATGAGTTCATCAGGGCTGTTTGGAGAAGACTAGGACGTCTTCACCCTCCGCCAATTTGCCGCCGATCCCGCCTTCTTTGACCCGCCTGCAGCTGACGACTAGTTTGCCTGCTTTACGGCCTTTAGCTGTCAGCTCACTTACCCTTGGTCCCGCCATGTTCATGACCCTTGCCGCTATTTTACCCGTCATTCTCGTGATCGCATCGGGTTATCTTATGGCTCGGACGGGCTTGATCACTGACGAGCAGTGGCGTGGGGTCGAGCGCCTCGCCTATTATTTGCTCTTTCCCGCCGTTCTGTTTCGCACAATTGCCGGTGTGGACTTTTCCCGCGTTCCGACCGTCGACATGGGAGCAGCATTGCTGTCAAGCATCTTCACGATGGTCATCGCATTGCTGTTGTTGCGCCCTGTCCTGGAACGTGTCTTTGGAATTGAGGGCCCACGCTTTACTTCAATCTTTCAGGGCACCGCACGTTGGAACGCGATGATCGCCCTCGCCATTGCCAACAATGTGGTCGGCGAGGAAGGACTGGCCATATTGGCGATTGCCATGGTGTTTATGATCCCGGTCCTGAATATCGCGAGCATTTTGGTGCTGTCGCATTATGCCAAAGGCACCAAACCAAGCCTGCGCAAGATCGCCCGCGATCTCTTTTCCAACCCCTTCATCCTCTCGATTGGCGCTGGCGTGATCATAAATATCCTGGGCGTGTCTCTGCCCAGTGCGGTCGACGATACACTCGAAATACTGGGACGGGCGTCCTTGCCGATTGGAATCATCTGTGTGGGCGCCGGTCTTGATCTTTCTTCGCTGCGCCGTCCCGGTCCAGCGCTAACACTCGGCGCATTCCTGCGTCCGGTCTTCATGCCCCTCATCGCCTTCGGCTTTGTGCATCTTTTCGGTATCACCGGCACGGCCCAAACCATCGTCATCATCGCCTCTGCCGTTCCCGCTGCGAGCAATTCCTATTTGCTTGCCAGACAGATGGGCGGCGACGCGAAACTGATGGCAGAGATCATCACCCTGCAAACGCTTGCCGCCATGGTCACCATTCCGCTCGCGCTCGCGTTGCTTGGTTGATGTGAAATAACAGGTGGATCAATCGCGCCGACGGCCATTAAAGCTTGTGGAATCGCTCATTGGCGCCTATAGCCATGATCTCGATGAGCGCACCTGATCCCCATCGATTGAGTTCTTTCCCCCATCGCCATTTGCTGGGCATTGAAGGACTTCAACCCCACGAAATTCTCGGCCTGCTGGACCGTGCGGATGAAGCCGTTGAGGTCAGCCGCCAGGTCGAAAAGATCAAGCCCGTGCTTCGTGGCCGGACACAGATCAACCTGTTTTTCGAGGCTTCCACCAGAACCCAGTCTTCCTTTGAGCTGGCCGGAAAACGGCTCGGCGCCGATGTGATGAACATGGCCGTGTCCCAGTCGTCGGTGAAAAAGGGCGAGACCCTGATCGACACCGCCGCGACGCTGAACGCCATGCATCCTGACCTTCTGGTGGTCCGCCACCATGCCGCCGGTGCGGTGCATCTGCTAGCGCGCAAGATCGGCTGCTCCGTGGTCAACGCCGGCGACGGTCCGCACGAGCACCCGACCCAGGCTCTGCTCGACGCGCTGACGATCCGCCGGCACAAGGGCAAGATCGCAAGGCTGACCGTTGCCATTTGCGGAGACATCACCCATTCCCGCGTTGCCCGCTCCAACATCATACTGCTTAATGCACTGGGCGCTCGCGTCCGGGTGATCGCACCCTCCACTCTCCTGCCCAGCGGCATCGAGAAGATGGGCGTGGAAGTCTTCCGCGACATGCGCGAAGGCCTCAAGGGTGCGGATATCGTCATGATGCTGCGCCTGCAGCGCGAACGCATGAGCGGCGCCTTCATTCCCTCGGTACGCGAATACTACCGCTACTACGGTCTTGACCGGGACAAGCTGAGCTATGCCCGAGAAGACGCCTTGGTGATGCATCCCGGCCCCATGAACCGTGGTGTGGAAATCGATCCGGAAGTGGCCGACGGGCCGCAGAGCCTCATTCGCGAACAGGTTGAAATGGGCGTTGCCGTGCGCATGGCAGTGCTTGAAGCGCTCGCCGCGCATCTGCCGAACAGCTAAGGACAAATCCAGTGGCCATAGACACGCCCAAACCCCTGGTTCTTTCCAACGCAAGGGTGATCGATCCTGCGCGCGGCCTCGATGCCTCCGGATCTGTGATCATCGCCGACGGCACCATTCTCGCAGCCGGTCCGGAAGCGGCCAACCAGGGCGCACCCTATGGAGCAGAGATCATCGACTGCGCCGGAGCGGTCGCCGGGCCCGGCCTGATCGACATGTGTGTCAGCGTTGGCGAACCCGGCGCGGAACACCGCGAGACCTTTGCCTCCGCATCCAAGGCTGCTGCGAGCGGCGGCATCACGACCATCGTCACCATGCCGGAAACCGAGCCGATCATCGATGATCCGGCGCTTGTGGACTTCATCCTGCGCCGCGCCCGCGACACGGCCATCGTCAACGTCAAGCCCATGGCCGCCCTGACCAAGGGCCTCGAAGGCCGTGACATGACCGAGATCGGCCTGCTGCAGGAAGCTGGCGCCGTTGCCTTCATCAACGGCCACAGGTCCGTCAAGAACGCGCAGATCATGCGCCGGATCATGACCTACGCCCGTGATTTCAATGCCCTGGTGGTCCATCACACCGAAGATCCGGACCTGGCAGGCGGCACCATGAACGCAGGTCTGAACGCCAGCTGGAAGGGCCTGTCTGGCGTCCCCCGCGAAGCCGAAATCATCATGCTGGAACGGGATCTGCGGCTCGTTGGTATGGCCAAGAGCCGTTACCACGCCAATTTGATCTCCACATCGGACAGCGCCGATGTCATCCGCGCAGGCAAGAAGCGCGGACTCGACATCACGGCCGGTGTGTCGATCAACCATCTAACCCAAAACGAAAATGACATCGGCCCCTACCGGACGTTCTTCAAGATGTCCCCGCCCCTGCGCGACGAGGACGATCGGCAGGCAATGATCGCAGCCGTGGCGGACGGCACCATCGACATCATCGTCTCCAACCATGATCCGCAGGACGTGGAAACCAAGCGCCATCCCTGGGCCGAAGCAGAGGACGGCGCACTTGGTCTCGAGACCCTGCTGGCCGCGGCACTCCGGCTCTATCACGCGGAGCAGATGGACCTGATGCCCCTGCTCGCGACCATGACTTGCAACCCGGCCGACCGGCTTGGCCTTGACGCAGGACGCCTGTCCGCCGGAGCGCCGGCCGATGTGGTCGTGTTCGACCCCGACCGTCCCTGGGTACTGGAAAAAAGCTCAATCAAGTCCCGCTCCAAAAACTCACCCTTCGAGGATGCGCGCTTCTCCGGCCGAACCTTGCGCACAATCGTTGCAGGCCGGACCGTCTACTCTTACGATTGACGTCAAAGGTCAATTTAACGGCACGCCGTTTGCGGCATCGCTTTTAACTGGGGCAAACAACATATGGACGGTGTTGGCGTCGCGATCTTTGTCACGCTCATTTCAGCGATGACCGTCTTTGGCTATCTCATAGGGTCGATCCCTTTTGGATATATTTTCGCAAGACTTGCAGGTCATGGCGACATCAGACAGATCGGCTCAGGGCACACCGGAGCAACCAACGTTCTTCTTGTCACCGGCAGCAAACCGCTCGCGGCGCTTACCTTTCTATTAGATGCCTCAAAGGGCGCTTTTGCAGTCTATATTTCCCTTGGTGAACAGCCTAGCGATTTGCCAATCGTTGTCTTTGGCGTCAGCGCATTCCTTGGACATCTCTTTCCCATTTGGCTGTTGTTTAAAGGCGGCCAGGGAGCAGCTGTTCTTTTTGGCATGGCGACGTGTCTTGCATGGCCCATCGGGTTGATATCTGCCGCCATCTGGCTCGCCGTAACCGCACTCTTTCAAAGCACAGTGCTGGCCACACTCATTGCGTGCCTTGTCACGACAATCCTTTTTAGCTTCACCGCGCATCCGCTGTTCGCACTGCTCTTTGCCATCATGACCGCCATACTCGGACTAAGACACAAAGCGGACCTCTGTGGTCCGCTGACAGCAAAGCTTCTCAAAACTGATCCGCCTGCAAAACAAGAGCGGTCTGAAGAAGAAGGCAACTAAGTACCGCAAACTCGATTGAAGTTCGAACAAGCAGACGGCATGTTTGACCTGACAAGCCGAGATCCGCACACGAAGGTGAAGACCCGAAAGGTCCGCTTGAATTTTGAAGAGACATCAAAAAAATGCCTGATCCAAACAGCTGGGACCTTGCCTGGCCTCTCGTTCTCGCCGTTTTGGCGTTCGGCTACCTGCTGGGCTCAATCCCGTTCGGCCTGATCATTACCCGCCTTGGCGGCATGGGCGATGTGCGCGAAATCGGTTCGGGTAACATCGGCGCGACCAATGTTCTGCGCACCGGCAACAAGAAGCTTGCCGCCGCAACCCTTGTCTGCGACGCCCTGAAGGGCACAATTGCCGTCCTCGTCGTCAGACATTTCGTCGGAGTCGAGATGGCGCTGATCGCAGGTTTCGGTGCCTTTATGGGACACCTTTTCCCGGTCTGGCTGAAGTTCAAGGGCGGCAAGGGCGTTGCGACCTATATCGGCATCCTGCTTGGCCTCAACTGGCCCTTCGCTCTGTTGTTCTGCGCAATCTGGCTCGCCTGTGCATTCCTGTTCCGCTATTCCTCACTCTCAGCCTTTGTGGCCAGCATCTTGACACCTCTTGCGCTTTTTGCGGCCAGTTACGTGCAAATGACGGCAATGTTCGCCATACTCACGCTCATTCTGCTCTTGAAGCACCATGAAAACATCACGCGCTTGCTGAATGGCGAGGAGACCAAGATCGGCAACAAGTCCAAGCCAGTCGAAGCACCTCCGGGCAGCCCGACCTGATGAATATGAGGGCGGCAAGAAAAAACGCCCTGATATTAAACGAGGCCCAGCGCCTCGCGTGGCTCCGGTTGATCCGATCGGAAAACGTCGGGCCGGCGACCTTCCGGGATCTGATCAATCATTTCGGCTCCGCCGTGTCTGCCCTGGACGCCCTTCCCGGCCTGTCGAAACGCGGCGGCAAATCCGCCATCCGCATCTGCCCCCTGCACGAGGCCGAAGCCGAGCTGGATGCGCATGGCCGGATTAACGCTCGCCTGGTTGCTCTGGGAGAAGCAGACTATCCGCCGCATCTGCGCCATATTGACGGCCCGCCGCCGCTCCTTTCTGTGCGGGGAGGTTCAGCGCTGTCAGAACCCAAGACGGTGGCGATTGTCGGCGCACGCAATGCGTCACTCTCGGGCCGTAAGCTGGCGGCACAATTTTCCCGCGACCTTGGGCAAGACGGTCATCTCATCGCATCAGGACTTGCACGGGGGATTGATGCAGCCGCGCATGAAGCCGCCCTGGGTTCCGGCACAACCGCCGTTTTTGCCGGCGGCATCGACATTCTCTATCCACCGGAACACGACCGCCTGCTGGCGGCCATCATCGACAGCGGCGGCAATGCCATTTCCGAAATGCCTCTCGGCTGGAAACCGCGTGGACGTGACTTCCCTCGCCGCAACCGGCTGATCTCGGGCATCGCGCTCGGCGTGATCGTCATCGAAGCTGCCAAGGGTTCCGGCTCCCTGCACACTGCGCGTTTTGCGCTGGAACAAAACCGCGACATCTTCGCCGTTCCCGGTTCCCCGCTGGATCCTCGCTCAGAAGGCGCAAATGGCTTGATTCGACAGGGAGCAACTCTTGTTACATCGGCAAGGGATGTCATGGACGCCCTCGCCGGCCGGCTGGAACCGGTCCTGCCGTTTACACAGGAGATCGACGAGACGGCAGACGATCAAACGCCTTATGGTGGTGATCCTGGCCAGCGTGCACGCGAAAAGCTTGTCTCTGCCCTTGGTCCGACACCGGTTGAGATCGACGAACTCATTCGATTTACCGGAGAAACGGCTAGAACCATCCATGTCCTGCTGCTTGAACTTGAGCTGGCGGGACGTCTGGAACGGCACAGGGGACAGCGGGTGTCGCTGCTCTTGTAGACCCGCGTGGAAAACAGATCGGGCCATGTCTGTAATCTGACTGTCATTGACCGTGGATAACCCGCCTGAACGAGCCTCGACTTGACCGCAGGGTTCGAAAGGTCCATTTGACAGTCGGCCTTCGATCCATGATCGTCGCCAGTTCAAGACTTCCATTTCCGCCACAGGAGCGCGCCCGACAGGCAGCGATCCCGGCAAGCAGCGTTTGGGTACTGATGAAACTCGTCATTGTGGAATCGCCGGCCAAGGCCAAGACGATCAACAAATATCTCGGCTCGGATTACAACGTGCTCGCTTCCTATGGTCACGTGCGCGATCTGCCTCCGAAAGACGGTTCGGTCAAACCCGACGAAGATTTTGCCATGAGCTGGCAGGTCGACAGCAAATCCCAAAAGCGCCTCACAGAGATCGCCAACGCGATGAAGGAGGCCGACAGCCTCATTCTCGCAACTGACCCCGATAGAGAGGGGGAAGCGATTTCATGGCACGTTCTGGAAGTTCTGCAGAAGAAGAAAGTGCTCAAGGACAAGCCGGTCGAGCGCGTGGTGTTCAACGCGATCACCAAGAAGTCCATTCTCGAGGCCATGGAAAACCCGCGCCAGCTGGACACGCCGCTGGTTGACGCCTATCTGGCCCGCCGTGCGCTGGACTATCTTGTCGGCTTTACCTTGTCGCCGGTTCTCTGGCGCAAACTGCCGGGAGCGCGGTCCGCCGGCCGCGTGCAATCGGTCGCCCTGCGCCTGCTGTGCGACCGGGAGATGGAGATCGAGGTCTTCAAGCCGCAGGAATACTGGTCGATCCTGGCGCATCTGAAGACACCTGGCGGTGAGGCCCTGCCCGCATCACTCGTTGGCTATGACGGCAAGAAGATCGGCCGTCTGGACATCACCAGCGAAGGTGAAGCCACTGCCATCAAGACAATGCTGCAGTCTGCAAACTTTTCGGTCGCCAGTGTCAGCTCTAAGCCGACCAAGCGCAATCCGCAGCCGCCCTTCACCACTTCGACTCTGCAACAGGAAGCCTCCCGCAAGCTCGGCTTCTCCGCATCCCGCGCTATGCAGGTGGCCCAGAAGCTCTACGAAGGCATCTCAATCGGCGGCGAGACCACTGGTCTCATCACCTATATGCGTACCGACGGCGTACAGATCGCCCAGGAAGCCATCTCCTCCGCAAGATCGGTGATCGGCCAGGACTTCGGCGACAAATACGTGCCCGAAAAACAGCGTTTCTACGCCACCAAGGCAAAGAACGCGCAAGAGGCACACGAAGCGGTTCGGCCGACCGACCTGACCCGGCGACCGAAAGACGTCGCCCGTTTCCTTGATCCGGACCAGGCTCGGCTTTACGACCTGATCTGGAAGCGCACCATGGCCAGCCAGATGGAATCGGCCGTCCTCGAGCGCACCACGATTGAAATCGACGCCAGCGGATCCGGCAAGAAGGCCGCCCTGCGCGTGACAGGTTCTGTCGTGCGGTTCGACGGCTTCTTCGCCCTCTACCAGGAAAGCCGCGACGACGAGGAGGACGAAGCCTCCCGCCGTCTGCCAGCCGTCGACCAGGGCGCAAACCTTGCCCTTGGCGCGGCTGAAGCCAAGGCCGATCCGGTCGAGGCGTCGCAGCACTTCACGACCCCGCCGCCGCGCTATACGGAAGCAAGTCTCGTCAAGAAGATGGAAGAGCTGAGCATCGGCCGCCCGTCGACCTATGCCTCGACCATCCAGACGCTTCAGGACCGCGACTATGTGGAGCTTGAGAAAAAGCAGCTTGTCCCGCAGGACAAGGGCCGCATCGTCATCGCCTTCCTGGAGAGCTTCTTCAACCGCTACGTGGAGTTCGACTTCACGGCCAGCCTGGAAGAACAGCTCGACAAAATCTCGGCGGGCGAATTGTCCTGGCAGGATGTTCTGAAAGCCTTCTGGAAGGATTTTTCCGGTGCGGTCGACGAGATCAAGGATCTTCGCGTCTCCGAAGTTCTCGACGCCCTGAACGATCTGCTCGCACCACATATTTTTCCCGAAAAGGAAGACGGAACAGCGCCCCGCGCCTGCCCGTCCTGTTCCGACGGTCAGCTGTCCTTGAAGGTCAGCCGCTTCGGCGCCTTCATCGGCTGCTCCAACTACCCCGAGTGCAACTACACCCGTCAGCTTGCGAAAAGCGATGGCGATGGTGAGGCGTCAGAAGGCCCGAAGGTGCTCGGTCAGGATCCGGAAACCGGCCTCGACGTGTCTCTGCGCACCGGCCGCTTCGGCCCCTATGTCCAGCTCGGCGAAGAAGCCAAGCCGAAACGCTCCTCCCTACCCAAGGGCTGGTCAGCTGCGGATCTCGACCTGGAGAAAGCCCTCGAACTGCTGTCGCTTCCGCGCGAAGTCGGTCCGCATCCCGAAGACGGCAAGATGATCACCGCCGGCATCGGCCGCTACGGGCCTTTCGTGCTGCATGAGGGCACCTATGCCAACCTGTCAGCACCTGAAGAAGTCTTCACCGTCGGCATCAACCGTGCCGTCGATGCGCTCGCGGAAAAGCGCGCCAAGGGTGGACGCGGCCGTGCGGCGGCAACGCCGCTGAAGGAGCTCGGCGAGCATCCGGAGGAAGGCGGCCCGATCAATGTCTATGACGGCCGCTACGGACCTTATGTCAAACACGGCAAGATCAATGCGACCCTGCCCAAGGACACTGATCCGCAAACCGTGACCATGGAACAGGCCGTGCAGCTGATTGCCGACAAGGCAGCCAAGGGCGGCACAAAGAAAAAAGCGGCGGCGAAGAAGCCGGCAGCCAAGAAAACCGCTGCAAAGAAGCCAGCGGCCAAAAAGACAGCAGCAAAAAAGCCCGCCGCAAAGAAGACAGCCGCCAAGGCCAAGAAGCCCGCTGAAGACGCGACTGTGGAAGACGGCTCTTGAGCGCCAGGCGGATAGGACCGAAAAAGCCCGCCGGCCGCAAGGCCGGTGGCCGCGCAAAAACCCCCGGCCAGTTTCCTTCCCGCGAAGACATCATGACCTTCATTGCCGAGAACCCCGGCAAGGCGGGCAAGCGCGAGATCGCCAAACACTTTGGCATCATTGGCGCAGCGCGGATCCAGCTGAAGAAAATCCTCAAGGACCTTGCCGAAGAAGGTGTCGTAGAGCGTCGTCAGAAACGCCTGATCCGTCCTGGTGACCTGCCGCCGGTCTTCGTCGTCAGCTTGATCGCGCGCGACGGCGACGGCGAACTGCTGGGCGAGCCTGTCGACTGGGACGACGAAGCAGGGCCGGCGCCGAAGGTTCTCGTACTTACGAGCAAAGGCAAGGCGCCTCAGCCCGGTATTGGCGATCGCGCGCTCGTTCGGCTGGCAGACATCGACAGCGGCCCGGAGGCCAAACACGCCGCGCGTGTCATCAAGGTCCTGGAAAAGCAGCAGGGAGCGGTGCTTGGCATCCTGCGCAACCGCGAAGGCAACCGGCCGCCGTTTCTGGAGCCGATCGACCGCAAACAGCGTGAGCTGGACGTCGACCCGACGGATCTGAAGGACGCGCAAGACGGTGATCTGGTCAGCGTTCAGGTTGTGCGCACCGGCCGCTACGGCGCCCCGCGTGCTGCGATCGCCGAACGCTTCGGATCGATGAAGTCTGAAAAGGCCGTTTCCGAAATCGCGCTCCAGGCTCATGCGATTCCGCATGTCTTTCCCAACGCCGTGGAGGTCGAGGCGGAAAAGGCCGAGCCTGTAAAACTTGGCAAGCGCGAGGACTGGCGCAAGGTCCCCCTCGTCACCATCGATCCGCCCGATGCCAAGGACCACGATGACGCCGTCTTTGCCGAGCCCGACGAAGACCCGGACAACGAAGGCGGTCATATTGTCTATGTCGCCATCGCCGATGTCGCCCACTACGTCCGGCCAGGCACTGCCCTTGACCGCGAGGCACATCTGCGCGGCAATTCGGTCTACTTCCCCGACCGGGTCATTCCCATGCTGCCGGAGCGGATCTCCAACGATCTGTGCTCCCTGCGCGAAAAGGAAGACCGGCCGGCCATGGCCGTGCGTATGGTCTTCGACAAGACCGGCCGCAAGATCAACCACACATTCCACCGCGTTTTGATGCGCTCGGCGGCGAAACTGTCCTACATCCAGGCCCAGAAGGCCGTGGACGGCGTCACCGACGAGAAGACGGAAACCCTGGTCGAAGGTGTGCTGAAGCCGCTCTGGACCGCCTATGGGGTCCTGAAGGCAGGCCGCGACGCCCGCGAGCCGCTGGAACTGGATCTGCCCGAGCGCAAGATTAAGCTTAAGCCCGATGGAACCGTGGACTATGTCTTCATTCCCGAGCGGCTCGATGCGCACAAACTGATCGAAGAGTTCATGATCCAGGCCAATGTGGCCGCGGCGGAAACGCTGGAGAAGAAAAAGTCTCCCCTGCTCTACCGCATTCATGATGCCTCAACCCCGGAAAAGCTTGAGAGCCTCAAGGAGTTCCTCTCGACCTTGGACATGAAGCTGCCCTCGAGCGGCGGACTGCGCCCCTCCGTGTTCAACGGACTGCTGGCGAAGGTCAAGGACACGCCTCAGGCCCATCTGGTCAATGAGGTCGTGCTCAGAAGCCAGGCCCAGGCGGAATACGCACCGCAGAACATTGGCCATTTCGGCCTGAACCTGCGCCGCTACGCCCATTTCACTTCACCAATCCGCCGCTACGCCGACCTCATCGTCCACCGCGGCCTGATCAAGGCGCTTGGCTTCGGAGATGACGGCCTTCCAGATGGCATAGAAGCAAAGCTCGAGGCCGTCGGCGGGGAAATCTCTGCGGCCGAACGGCGCGCAATGCTGGCAGAACGCGACACCATCGACCGGCTGATTGCTCTGTGGATGTCGGACCGGATCGGCGCTACTTTTCAGGGCCGTATTGCCGGCGTGGTCAAATCCGGCATGTTCATTCGGCTCGATGAAAGCGGTGCGGACGGCTTCATTCCCGCCTCAACCATCGGCCTGGACTACTACCGGTATGACGAAGGGTCGCATTCGCTCGTTGGTGACAAGTCGGGTGAAACCTACCAGCTTGGGGACAGAGTTGAAGTCAAACTGGTCGAAGCTGCGCCCTTTGCAGGCGCCCTGAGGTTCGAAATGCTGAGCCCAGGACGTATTGTCGGCAAACGCATTCGAGGATCCGGGTCGAAAAAACCCGCAACCGCGAGCAAGCGCAAGCCCACACGCCGGTCCAGGACTTCGGCAAAGTCGAAACCCGGGACCAAGAAACGATGAACGTATCCTACCGATCGGCGCAGAGCGAAGAACCGGCCACCGATGAAAAACCGGCCCGCCGCATTCTTCCCGCGATGATGCGCGGCCTCATGTGCCGATGCCCGTCCTGCGGCAAGGGAAAGCTGTTCAAGGGCTATCTGAAGACGGTCCACGCCTGTGAGGCCTGCGGCGAAGAGATCCATCATCATCGCGCCGATGACGCTCCGCCCTATTTCACCATCACAATCGTCGGCCATATCATCATCCCTGCGCTGCTGGTCGTCGAGGTCATGTACCGACCGGAACTGTGGGTCCATATGGCGCTCTGGTTGCCGCTGACGATCATCCTGTCGCTCGGCATGCTGCAGCCGATCAAGGGGACCCTCGTCGGCCTTCAGTGGGCGCTTTACATGCACGGCTTCGATCCGCACGCATCCGAAGACCTCCCGGAACCTGATCCGGCAGAAACCGCGCACTATCACTCGTGAGGTTTTGATGAGCTCTGGACAGATGACGACGGGCATGGCGGCCCAGTTGGCCAAGGACGAACAGGGTGGCAAACACCCCTACATCCGGCCAAAGGACGCTGCCACCCTGCTCATTCTGGATGGCAAGGGCAAGGACACACGTGTCCTGATGGGGCGCCGCCATATGCGCCATACCTTCATGCCCGGCAAGTTCGTCTTTCCAGGCGGCCGCGTCGATCCGGCCGATTCCCGTATTCCGGTCGCGCTTGGCTATCATCCGGTCGTCGAGGCAAAACTGTCCGAACAGTTGAAACGGCCAAGAACCCGTTCGCGCGTGCGCGCATTCGCACTGGCTGCGATCCGCGAGACCTTCGAGGAAGCGGGCCTCTTCATCGGCCGCCGCGCTGAAACTATCGAGAATCTCCGCCTCGGCAAGGGCTTCGAGGACTTTGCCCAGCGGGGCATCGAACCCGATCTCGGGCCCTTGAGGATGATTGCAAGAGCCATCACGCCGCCAAACCGCTCCAGACGCTTCGACACACGCTTTCTGGCAGTTTCGGCAGATGCCATCGCCGACCGCCTCGAAAGCGGCACAGGCCCCTCCGGAGAGCTTGAGGACATCGTCTGGCTCACCCTGGAGGAGGCAGGCGCCATGGATGACCTGCCGATGATCACCAAGCGGGTTCTGTCGGATCTGGGAGAGCGGCTTCAGTCTGACCCAGACCTTGCACCGGAATCACCTGTGCCCTTCTACTTCTTCCAAAGGGGCGATTTTCAGAGAACCCTTCTCTGACAGGGCAGCAAGAGGGCCTTCCGCGAGTCAAAACTGCACTAAACGGGAGTTTTCGCGGCCACCCCACGGCAAAGCTTGACTTTGCCCCATTGATGAGTACTTTGCGCGCTGATTTCGGAAATCTGGGGCAGAATGATCGCCAGCGACCCTGGCCATAAGAACCGTTTGCCCAATCATACAAAACAGGATCTAAGGCCATGGCCAAGGCGACAACAATCAAGATCAAGCTTCTCTCCACGGCCGACACCGGCTTTTTCTACGTGACCAAGAAAAACTCCCGCACAATGACCGAGAAAATGGTCGTTCGGAAGTACGATCCGGTTGCCAAGAAGCACGTGGAATTCAAGGAAGCCAAGATCAAGTAATTCTTGATCTAGCTCTGAATACAAAAAAAGCCCGCCGAATTTCGGCGGGCTTTTTCGTGTTTGGAGGTCCGTCTGGATCAGGCAGCAGCAACCTCATTGAGGAACTGCTCGACTTCGCCCTTGAGAGACTCTGTCTTGGAGCCCAGCTCGCCGGACGCCGCCAGAACCATCTCTGCAGATGTCGAGGTCTGCGTGACCGCTTCCGACAGCTTCGACATGCTGGAGGAGACCGAGGTGGTTCCCATGGCTGCCCGCTGAACGTTCTGGGAGATCTCGGTGGTGGCACTGCCCTGCTCTTCCACAGCCGAAGAGATGGTCGTGGTGTAGTTGTTCACCTCTTCCATGATCTCGGTGATCTCGGCAATCGCCTGGACAGACTCTTTCGTGGCGTTCTGGATCGCGGCGATCTGTGCGCCGATTTCCTCGGTTGCCTTGGAGGTCTGGGTCGCCAGTTCCTTCACTTCCGATGCAACAACCGCAAAGCCCTTGCCAGCTTCCCCGGCACGAGCAGCTTCGATCGTCGCGTTCAGGGCCAGAAGGTTGGTCTGCTCGGCAATGGCCTGAATAAGGGTCACGACTTCACCGATCTTGGTCGCGGAAGCCGCAAGCCCTTCGACCTTCTCGTTGGTGACACGTGTCCCTTCCGTGGCTCGGCCGACAACTTCCGTGGTCTGCGCAACCTGGCGGGAGATTTCGCCGATGGAGGCAGCCAGTTCTTCGGCAGCGCTGGCAACCGTCTGAACGTTCTGGGTTGCTTCGGCAGAAGAACCCTGGGTTTCATCCGCATAGCCGGAGCTTTCCCTCGCAATCTCTGTCAGAGACTGCGCGGTACTGTCGAGGCCAACGGCGGTCTCGCCGACGGAAGCCAGAAGCGTTTCGACCGTTGAGCGGAAGCCACCGATCAGCTGCTCGATGCGGCTCTGACGCTCTGCAGAAGCTGCATCGTTGGCAACCTGCTGGTCTGCATATTCAACACGCTCGAGAGATTTTTCCTTCAAAGTCTCGATCGCCTGCGCCATCTGGCCGATCTGATCCGTCCGTTCGGCATGAGGCACATCGATATCAAGCTCATCATTCGCGATACGGCTGGTGATCTCGGCGAGCCGCGTGACAGGACGAAGCAGGATCTTGACCATGAAAACAGTCAGGATCACGGCAACAAGAACCACCGGCAGAACGAACATCGTGAACTTCGTCATAAGTTCGGAGATATTGGCGACGATCGCAGCCTTCTCGACACCAGCATACAAGATACCGATGATCTCATTCGAAGGCGTGAAGATCGGCTGATAGATGGTGTAATAGTCCTTGCCGAGGATTGTTGCCTGACCATGGAAGGTCTGCCCTTTGGTCACCACCGGATAGACGGCGCCATTTTTACCAAGCGGCGTACCGACTGCACGCTTGCCATCAGGCTTGATGATGTTCGTGGTCTTGCGCCAGAAGTCTCGCGTCTCGGGATCCCACGCAAAAACTGTCGCGGTCTCGCCGGTCATGCGGCCAATTGAATCGATCAGTTCGTGAGAGGTGAACTCCGGAAGAGCTGCTATCTCGATCCGGCTGACATCGCCAGCGCCGGTCCAGTTGACCTTTACGCCCTCAACCTCCTCGCTGAGCATTGTCGCAGCCACGCGAAGGTTTACGTCCTGTTTCGCCATGGCGCCGCTAACGGCCTGATTGTCGGCGACTGAGTAAACAATGAAGCCTACAACAATCATTGCAAGGGCGAGAAAACCACCACTGGCCACAGCCATCGCGGTCGACATTTTCATAGAAGACAAAAGCCGGGTCATTTGGGCTCCAACCGTAGAGTTATTACTACGTTAGACATCACCCGGGAGCATTAATACCAAGTAAATCTACTATATATGAGGTAAACATTCATATTTTATCTCAAGTTTCACGCAAGCCCAAAAAATGTCGAAAAATCAGTTTTCGCACAGAAATCACATAAATAAGGGAAATAAATCAGGAAAAGACAAAAAATAACACATTATCGACCCTCGTAAAAAATTCGAGGTGTAACCAGTTATTTCAACCACCTAGAGGAGCAAAACGGCTATTGCGCAGAAGGTGGCCGGTGGGAAGCAAGCAACGAGGAGGCCACTCTTCGACTCGTTCCGCACCGGCCTGCCCCACGGACCCAGGAGATGCGGCGGACCTGAGCGCCCCGTAGGGAAACCAATCGCTAGAAGCGATTTGGCATCAGATGGATGCAATTGATCCATACCAACGCGAGGTCAACCTACAAGAGTGGTGCGGGAAATCAACTAGCGCAGACGATTTTGCACAAACAGGGTCGTAACTTAGTAAATTCGTAACCTTAATGTGAATCTGAAATTCATTCGCACTTGCGGCGGAAGGAAAACCTCAAGACCGCAAAACAGGAAAGTCGCAAATATCTTGCTTTTGCCAACGAACCTAGAGGAAGTCAGGCAAGCCCGCGGCTATCACTCAGGCGCGCAGCTTCCCTTCACGCATCACCGAGGTAAGAGCGAACCGTCTCCAGGAAACGTGCAACAGAAATCGGCTTGGAAATATAGGCCTCACAGCCACCCTGGCGGATCCGCTCCTCGTCACCCTTCATCGCAAAGGCCGTCACGGCAATTACCGGGATCGTGCGAAGGTCATCGTCTTCCTTGATCCATTTGGTGACCTCCAGCCCCGAAACCTCCGGCAGCTGGATGTCCATCAGGATCAAGTCCGGACGATGGGTACGGGCCAGCTCAAGCGCCTCTATCCCCGTTCTGGTTTGCAGCGTATCATAGCCGTGCGCTTCGAGCAGGTCATGAAACAGCTTCATGTTCAGCTCGTTGTCTTCCACGATCAGCACGGTTTTCGCCATTGCTCGGCCCTTCAGATCCGGCATCGAGCCGGTAATTTGTCACTTGAATGCACACCACCGCCATTCGGCAGTGGAACACGCCCCCACACCACAGTAGCTTCCCTTTTAGCGTGGAATCGTTTCGGAAAGGCAAAAATTCGCAATGAATGGACGTTCACCATCCTCGATGACCTTTGACAAGGCTCAGGAAATCGCGACGGAAGCGCTTTTGCACCTGACACGCGAGCCCGAGCAGGTCGGGCGCTTTCTGGCCGTCTCCGGAATCGGACCGGAATTGATTCGTGAAGCGGCGGAAGAACCCGGCTTTCTCGCCGGCGTCCTGGAGTTCTACATGATGGATGAAGCCCTGCTTCTAAGCTACTGCGAGAATTCCGGCGTCCGGCCGACCATGATAGCCGCCGCCCGCTTCGCCCTGGCCGGAGACCCTGCCGACTATGCCTGAACCACAGACTGCCTCCCGTCACGTCCTCGACCAGATCGCCGCCCTGCGCGCCTCGGACCGGCCATTGGTGATCTGCGATGTAGATGAGGTCATCCTCCACCTGATCAGCCATCTCGAACGCTACCTGACGGCCAACGACCTGATCTTTCTGCGTCACAGTTACAGGTTCCATGGCAACATCGCGCGAATGGGAGACGAGACCCCACTTTCCAATGACGATGTGCGCCGGCATCTTGTCCGTTTCTTCGATGAGGAAAGTCACCGCCAGGAGATGGTCGAGGGGGCAGACACCGCTCTTGCCCGGATTTCGGAGAGTCATGAGGTACTGCTGCTGACGAACCTTCCTGGCGCCCACAACAAGCCAATCCGGGAAACACTGCTGGCCGGTTTCGGGATCACCTATCCGGTGCTGACAAACTCGGGGCCCAAGGGTGGCGCGGTGGCGGCGCTTTCCGCGGGACGGCCAGCTCCGGTGATCTTTATTGACGACAGTCCGACCAATCACACCTCCGTCCATGCCAGCCTGCCGTCGGCGACGCTCATTCAGTTCATTGCCGATGACCGCTTTCGCGCCAATGTCACGCCGGAACCGCACATCGACCTGCTGACCGGGAACTGGGACGAGACAGCAAGCTTCATTGCCGCTACGCTGCAGGAGGCCTGAACGCGGAGCTTTACCGCATCAGCCTCCCGCTTCTTGGACCGACAGCCCGATGACCCAGGACGCTCAAACGCCAGATGCCGCGCAAGCCATGAAAAAAGCCCTGTGCCGGGACTGCGGCGCGCGCCCGGCCATCACGCGTGCTCGCTGTCCGTCCTGCGGCAGCCCAAGGCTCTTGAAGCATTCCGAGCTTGACCAACTCACCATTGCCCACATTGACTGCGATGCCTTCTATGCTTCGGTCGAAAAGCGCGACAATCCGGAATTGCGGGACCTGCCCGTGATCGTCGGCGGCGGCCAGCGCGGCGTTGTCTCGACATGTTGCTACATCGCAAGGATCTATGGCGTTCGCTCCGCCATGCCGATGTTCAAGGCCATGGAGGCCTGCCCGGATGCGGTCGTCGTCAAGCCGAATATGGACAAATACGCCAAGGTCGGACGCGAGATCCGCGAGCGCATGCGCGCTCTGACGCCGCTCGTCGAACCCATTTCCATCGATGAAGCCTTTCTGGATCTGACCGGCACAGAGCGATTACATCACGCAACAGCGGCCGAAACGCTTGCCGCTTTCATTCGTGATCTCGAGCGGGACATCGGCATCAGCGCATCTGTCGGGCTGGCACCCAACAAGTTTCTGGCAAAGCTGGCATCGGATCTGGAAAAACCGCGCGGCTTTTCGGTGATCGGTCAGGCAGAGGCGAAGACATTTCTCGCAGACAAGCCCGTCGGCATGATCTGGGGTGTCGGCAAGGTGTTTCAAAAGACACTGGCAGCGGACGGCATCGAAACCATCGGTCAACTTCAGACCATGGACGGCACCGATCTCGCTCGGCGCTATGGCGCCATGGGTCTGCGCATGGCCAAGCTCTGCCAAGGCGAAGACGACCGGACCGTCACCCCGTCGCGAGGCGCAAAGAGTGTCAGCAGCGAAACCACCTTCAACACCGACATTTCCAGTTTCGACAAGCTGCGGCCAATCCTCCTGGACTTGTCAGAAAAGGTCTCACGCCGACTGAAGAAAGAAGAGATTTCCGGGCGCACCGTGACCTTGAAACTCAAGACCAATGAGTTCAAGAGCATCACCCGCGCACGGCAGCTGCCGGATCCGACCCAGCTTGCCGATCGCATTTTCCGCGCCGGGGTTGATTTGCTCGAAAAGGAAACCGATGGTCGGCGTTTCCGCCTGATCGGCATCGGCGTCAGTGACCTGGGTAAATCAGAACAAGCCGATCCTCAGGACCTTCTGGATGAAGGTGCTGGCCGGCGAAAACAGGCCGAACTGGCGATGGACACGCTGCGCGACAAGTTCGGCAAGGACGCAGTCGAACGCGGTTTGCTCCACGAAGCCCGGCGCAACAAGCCGGCAAAACCGGGTTCCTAGGCCGAGAGCCCGATCACCGACAGGCCTGCATCAGTTGGTGCAGGACGCCTCTTCATAAAGTTCCAGATCCCGCAAAGATCCCTTGATGACGAAATCACCGTAGTCGAGCGACATGCGGCGGCTGATACCGTTTTCATAAAGCAGGAAGGAAAGCTGATAGACAGGAAGCTGTTCACCGCCATCGGTCACCGAGGAATCGAAATACGCGATGGTCACTGGCCAATGGGTGACTTGCGGCACATTGACGACAGACGCGTCCGCAGATCCCTTCACCGGGATCCGCTCCAGCCGAGGCTCGCCGATCACTGTCGTGGTCTCGTAAATCTTGTCGCCGGTTTCAGAGCCGTCATAGACCTCGGACACAAGAAAGCTCTCACCGTCTTTCGCCGCCTCGATGATCTTTCTCAAGTGCACAGTCGGAAACAGCGTCGACTTGTCGATCTCGAACGCGCGCTCTTCCGGCTCTTTCAAGTCGACGCTCTTGGCACCATCAAGATCTCTTGCCGTCCCGCGCGTGGCCTCCACCAGCTTCTGATCCACATAGGTCTTGGATAAAAACTGGTAGCTGTCACCATCGCCGCTTTCGTGGGACGACGTGCGCAGATCCGTCACCTGGGAACCGCCCTCAACGCTCTGAAAGCGTGTGACGAAACGAAAACTGATGCTGTAGCCTTCGCAGGCGCTGCCGGAAAAATCATAGACCATCAGCCCGGACAGGGAGGCAATGCCGGAGCGGTCCTCCGCTTCTCCCAACTCCATGTCATAGATGGCACGATGCGGCGCAAGCCCGAGGCCCGGCGCGGCGGCAGCAGCAAAACTTCCCGTCAAAACAAGGGCGGCCTGTAGAGAGGCAGCATAAATCATGTTTCCGGCCCTGAGCTGCATCAACGTCTCCCATCCGCGCGTAATTCAGGCCTGCCGGTGCAGGCACATAAGGTGATCACGACTTTAGGCACTTCCCCCGCGCACCGCCAGACCTGCAGCGCAACAATCCGCTGATCTGGATAAAATAGCGCACATCATGCAGCGCGAGGCCGCCTCTCGGTGCCGGTTTTACCCTTGCAGCCGCCCCTCATTTACGCCAAGAACTTGTCAGATTTGATCCTTCCGGAGCCTTCACGCCATGAGCCAGACCATCGAAAGCCGCCTTGCAGACCTGGGTGTCACCCTGCCCTCACCGTCGGCACCGGCTGCCAACTACGTGCCCTACGTCCTGACCGGCAATCAGCTGTTCATTTCCGGGCAGCTGCCGATGGGGCCAGAGGGCCTTGAATATGTCGGCAAGGTCGGCGGCGATCTTTCGGTGAAGGACGGCAAGTCCGCTGCGCGCCTGTGCGCCATCAATCTTCTGGCTCAGGCCAAGGCAGCCACCGGTGACCTGGAAAAGATCGCCCGGCTCGTGAAGATCGTCGGCTTCGTCAACTCTGACGGCGATTTCGCCCAGCAGCCTCAGGTGATCAACGGCGCGTCCGACTTTCTGGTCGAGGCGATGGGCGACAAGGGCCGCCATGCCCGCTCAGCCGTCAGCGCCGCCTCCCTGCCCTTTGGCGCTGGGGTGGAGATCGAAGCGATCTTCGAAATCGCCTGACCAGGGCATCGTCTGCAACACGATCGACATGACGGGCGACTAAACAGGCCGTCCGCATTATTCTCTCCGAGGCCCTAGATCCATGACCAAGGTTTCCGAGCTGCTGGCGCGGCCAATCGCCCATCGCGGACTTCATGATGCCGACAATAGCTGCATCGAAAACACGCCTTCCGCGATCCGTGCAGCTGTCGAGCGCAATTTCGCCATCGAGGTCGATGTTCAGGAAACCGCCGACGGTGAAGCGCTGGTCTATCACGACTACACCCTGGACCGGCTCGTTCAGGCCAAAGGCCCCGTGATCGAAAAAACCTCGGCCGAACTGGTCCAACTGCGGATGCAGACGGGCACGGACAATCTCTGGCTGCTGCAGGATCTGTTTGATCTGGTCGCTGGCAAGGTCCCGCTTGTCATCGAGATCAAGTCGCGGTTGGTTCCCGGCGCCCAGGCCGACTTCGTCCGGCACGTCGTCGAGCAGGTCGAAGCCTATGATGGCCCCGCCTGCATCAAGACCTTCGACCCCGACATGCTGCCAATTGCAAGGGCACACCGGCCCGACGTTCTGCGCGGCATTGTTGCCGACGCGACCCTGCCCGAAGGCGAGCTCCTCCGCTTTTCCCGGATAGACCGCTTCATCATGCGTCACATGCTTCATATTCCGCGCACGCGTCCGCACTTCATTTCCTACGGCATCCGCGATCTGCCCAGCCTGGCACCAGGCTTTTGGCGCAGGTTCTTCGGCCTGCCGATCATGACCTGGACGGTTCGGACCGAAAATCAGCGGCTGCGCGCCGCCAAATATGCCGATCAGATCGTCTTTGAAGGCTTCGATCCCGACGCCTGAACCGGATTTGCGGCAGCGGCAATCGCGCCGCCGCCCTTGCAGCGCAGCATCGACGCACTACAGTAAGGAACATGACGTTCGTTACCCGAAGGCCCGCCTGATGTCCGCACCCCAGACCCCGGACGACCAAGCCGCCACGCTTCGCATTCTATCGTCCCTTGCCGATGTTCCCGCTGCCGTCTGGGACAGCGTTGCCAACCCGGGTTGGACGACAGGCCCGGATGGAAGCGTCCGGCGTGACGAAGCCTATGAGACACAGCGGCAATTGCTGGAAACCGTGTCCGAAGGCACCGAGAGCCTTCCGGAACCGCCGTCCTACAATCCGTTCCTCTCGCATGCCTTTCTGCAAGCGCTCGAAGAATCGGGCTGTGCGACGGCACAGACCGGCTGGATGCCGCGACATCTGCTTTTGGAGGGCGGCGATGGTGAAGTCTGGGGCGCTGTCCCGGCCTATCTCAAAAGCCACAGCCAGGGCGAATATGTCTTCGATCACGGCTGGGCTGATGCTTTCCTGCGTGCCGGCGGGGACTATTATCCAAAGCTGCAAATTTCGGTGCCCTTTACCCCTGCCACCGGGAGACGCTTTCTCCTGTCTCCAACCATCCATCGCGAAAGCGGCATGAGCGCCTTGGCCACCGGGCTGGTTGAAGTCTGCAAACGCAGTGGTGCCTCATCGACCCACGCCACTTTCGTAACGAAATCAGAGTGGGATGCACTTGGCGAGCTCGGGTACCTGCAGCGCACCGATCAGCAGTTTCATTTCGAAAACCCCGGCTACGCGAGCTTCGATGACTTCCTCGGCGCCCTCGCCTCGCGCAAGCGCAAGGCCATCAAGAAAGAACGCCGCGACGCCGTCAGCTCGGGGCTCGAAATCGAACAGGTCACAGGCAAGGATCTGACCGAAGCCCACTGGGACGCCTTTTACACCTTCTATATGGACACAGGCAGCCGCAAGTGGGGACGACCCTATCTCAATCGGCAGTTCTTCTCGCTGATCGGCGAACGCATGGCAGACCAGATTCTTCTGGTCATGGCCAAGCGGGAGGGACGCTACATCGCCGGTGCGCTCAACTTCATCGGCTCGGACACGCTCTTCGGGCGCAACTGGGGCTGCACCGAGCACCATCCTTTCCTGCACTTCGAGCTCTGCTATTATCAGGCCATTGATTTTGCCATCGAACGCAAGCTCGCCCGCGTCGAGGCTGGCGCCCAGGGCGCACACAAACTGGCCCGCGGCTATCTTCCAACGACGACCTACTCGGCGCACTGGATTGCCCATGAAGGCCTCAGTGAGGCTGTCGCTGACTACCTTGAACGCGAGCGCCGCGCGATCAGCATGGAAAATGAAGAGCTGGCCGAGCACGCCCCTTTCAGGAAGTCCGAAAACTAGAATCATTTCCTCAGAAAATGGCTGTAAACTATTGTGCCATCTAACTTTAATGCATGCGTTGAATCATTTTATTAAGTATGCAAATGCCGGGTATTTTGATGACCTCACGCCCGGCGCAGACCCCGCGGCGCGCGGACACAAACCATCTGGAAGCGTCAAAACCTGCTTGCGCCGCAGCCGCGCGACTGGATAATCTCGCCGCAAATTCGACGAGCATAAGCTCGCCGCCCCCAGATGAGGAAAAGCCGATGTCCGCGCCCGCCTATGACGACCAGAATGTTTTCGCCAAGATCATGCGCGGCGAGATTCCCAGCCACAAGATCTACGAGGACGACAAGACACTGGTGATCATGGACATCATGCCCCGCGGCGACGGGCATGTCCTGGTGATCCCGAAGGCCCCGTCCCGCAACATCCTCGACATTGCGACAGAGGATCTCAATGCGGTGATGGCAACCGCGCAGAAGATGGCCCGTGCCGTGATCAAGGCCTTTGATGCGGATGGAACCACCATCCAGCAGTTCTCAGAGCCAGCCGGCGGTCAGGTAGTCTTTCACACCCATGTCCATGTGATCCCGCGCTTTGAAGGCGTCGCGCTTCGCCCCCATACAGGCGAAATGGCCGACAATGACGTCCTGGCGGCCAACGCGGAAAAGATCCGCGCGGCACTGGCTTAAGACCCAGAAAGCCTGCCCTTGAGATCAGGAGGCCGTGTCGGCCTCCGCCTTTTGTTTGGCCTGAAGCTCACCATCCAGCTCCATCACCTTCGTGAAGGCAGGCCGCGAACTCATCTTGGCCGAATAGTCTGCGAACTCGGAAAGCGCTGGCACCAATTCGAACTGAAGGGCCCAGCCGACTGCCTTGCCCCAAAGCACATCGGCGACAGTCATGCGCTCACCCAGAATATAGGGGCCCTTGGCGAGTTGACCGCGCAGGGTCTCGACCATGTCCTCATGCAGACCATAGGGCGACATCGACCTCGGCGCGGGCTCGCGTTTCATCGCCTTGTCGACCAGAGCTGGTTCGAAGCTCGATCCGGCAAAGGCAAGCCATCGCAGGTAGGGTCCGCGAAGCGGATCTTCGAGCCCCGGTGTCAGGCCTGCTTGCGGAAAAAGGTCACCTAGATAGATGCAAAGCGCGACCTGTTCGGTGATCAGCTGCCCCCGGTGGACAATCGCAGGCACCTTGCCAAGCGGATTGATGTCCAAATAGGCCGCGCTCTGGGTCTCCCCGCCATCATGGTCGATCGCGTGAAGCTCATAGGGCGCGTTGAGTTCTTCAAGCAGCGTCCGGATCACGGTCGAGCGGGTGAAAGGCGCATGGTAGAATGTGAGCGTGTCTGACAAGGGCGATCTCCTGGTTGCCGCGACAGTGCTCTGTCAGACAGCTTCCAGCAAGAGCCAACCGGCGATCAGAATGATCTCTCCTGACACCACACCGACGACAACTTTTTGTCGGCTGGCGAAAAACGCTGCAAAGCCGCCGAGCGCCGCCAAAACCCGCAACCAGACAGGCGTCACCTCCAGTGCGCCCGTGGGAAACAGGATCAGTTTTGCGATCACGCCGGCGACCAGGGCAGTTGCGACGGCGCGCACCCAGATCAGCAGCTCGCTGTCTTCGCGCAGCTTGCCGCCCGCGAAAACACCAATCCAACGCCAGATGTCCGTTGCGATCCAGCCCGCAACGATGATCATCACATAGGTCCACCACCAGGGATCGCTCACAGCAGCCCCCTGCGCATGTAGCGCGTGATGAGATAGGCAATGGTGCCCCCGACAAGCCCGGTCCACAAAAGGTCGAGGCCGGGCGCATAGAGGAAAAAGAACGGCCCCAGGATCAGGCCGATGATCATCGCCGCCTTGTCTGCTGAAAGCTTCGACGCGCTCCAGAGCGAGCAGACGAAATAGATCGGCGTCAGAAGAAACAGCGCACCGGACAGCACCGGCGGCATGCGCTCCACCATCAGATAAGCCACGCCGGTCATGCAGAAAACAAAACTGGTGAGCGCAGTGCCGAAACCGGCAAAAAACGGCAGACGCCCTTCCCTCGGCAGATCCGGCAGATTGCGCATGCCATAGACCCAGGCGGTCACGGCGACGAAATGCGAGATGTAAAGCAGCTGCCAGCGTTTGGTCTTTCCCTCGACCTTGACCATGGGAACCAGGGCCATGGTCATGGGCATCAAACGCACCGAGGCCAGCGCGACAGCGATCGCTGCAGGCACCAGACCAACGCCCGATGAAATGGCGCCGGTCAGGACCACGATGGATGGCAAGGCCCAGACCAGGCCGGTCATCATCAGGGTTTCAGGCAGGGACAGACCGCTTCCACGCGCCAATCCGGCATAGCCGACAAAGGCTGCCGTCAGAATCAAAGCGGGAATGGAGATCGCAGCCCGAGCGCCCCGCGCCATCCAGATCCGGCCGGACACAGGTGCATTGTGATCCTCTGGCGTGCTGATTTCTTGATGGTCTGGCATGTCTGGCGGACTCGGCGGTCAGCAATTAGGAAGGAACCCTTACTAATCCCGGAACCCCCGACCTGTCAAATGGCCAGCCTCCCCGAGGCAAGCTTCGCCAGCCTCGGATTTGCGACCACCGGGCACCTAGACCGAATGGGTCAGACCACCGTCAACACGGATGTTCTGGCCGGTGATATAGCCCGCCCCTTCACTGGCCAGATAGGCAATCAGCGACGACACTTCCGCTGCCTTGCCATAGCGCTCCATAGGGATCCGCGCCTTGCGGTCCGCGGTCTCGGGAAGACTGTCGATGAAACCGGGAAGAATATTGTTCATCCGGACGTTCTCGGCCGCATGCTTGTCGGCAAAGAGCTTGGTGAAACTGGCAAGCCCTGCACGAAAAACACCGGAGGTCGGAAACAGGGGATCCGGCTCGAAGGCAGCGAAGGTGGAAATATTGAGGATCGTCCCTCCCCCCTGCTTTGCCATGATCGGCGCAACAAGCCGCGACGGACGAACGACATTCATCAGATAGACCTCAAGCCCCATGTGCCAGTCCTCGTCGGAGATCTCCATCACCGGCCCCTTTGGTCCGTGACCGGCAGAGTTCACCAGAACGTCGATCCGGCCCCAGCGCTCCATGGCACCATCGACCAGCTTTTGCAGCGCGTCCGGATCAAGATTGGAGCCCGTAACCCCGAAGCCGCCGAGCTCTTTGCCAAGCGCCTCCCCCTTGCCCGAGGACGACAAGATGCCAACTGCAAACCCCTCCTCCGCAAGCTGCCGCGCGGCGTCCGCCCCCATGCCACTGCCACCGGCCGTGATCAGTGCAACCTTTGCAATGCTCATGATTTCTCTCCTGTTGGAATTGATCGCAGCCTAGAACTGCCGGAAAGCGTTGACCAATCATCCCTCATGCAGCGAGACTGTAGAAAATCTACTGGGTAGACGTTTTCATACGGATGAAAAGCCAACCATGAGCAAGCCAAGTCTCAACAAGTTGCGAGCCTTTGACGCCGCGGGAGAGCATTTGAACTTTCGTCTCGCGGCCGAGGCACTCAACCTGACCCAGGGCGCTGTAGCCCAGCAAGTGCGCGCCCTTGAAGAGGAACTTGATCTCACGCTGTTTGATAGACTGCCGCGCGGACTTCGCCTGACGGATGCCGGCGCGCACTATCATGCAGCTGTCGCGCAAGCACTTGAGATCATTGATAGAGCCACAGAAAACCTGAAACCGGGCGTCCCGCGGATCACCATCAGCCTGCCGCCCTCTCTCGCGTCGAAATGGCTGGTTCCTCGCCTGCCCCGATTTCAGGATCTCCATCCAGATATCGAGATCGCAACTGTGGCAACCGAACGGCTGGCGAATTTCAAGACTGATGACATCGACCTGGCCATCCGCATCGGCACCCCGCCCTTCAAGTCCCTTCAGCACCGGCAACTGAGCGCCATGCGCCTGTGCGCTGTGTGTTCTCCCGATTATGGCGCAACAATAGACCCGATAGAAAACCTATCGGATTTGAAAAATGCCCGGCTTCTGCAAGATGGCCATGACACGTGGGAAACGGCACTTGGCGAAAACCGGATTGCAAACGGCGTCAGGATCTTGAAATTCAACCACTCGGGACTTGCGATCGACGCGGCCCTGGATGGCCAGGGCATTGCCCTGGTGCCCGAGGTTCTCGTGACCGAAGAAATCGGCAGAAAGCGGCTCGTGGTCGTGCCGATGACACAAGCACTGCCCGCCAGCGACAAGAGCTACCACCTCGTTTTCCCTCAGGTGGCCCAGCGACATGCACCGGCCCGCCAGGCGGTGATCGACTGGATCGTAAGCCAGTTTCAGGACAGCGTTCCCGACGCCCGATAACGGGTCGCACAGAAAAAGGGGCGCCAATTGGCGCCCCTTTCGCATCTCATATGTCTTGTCGCACTTAGTCGGCCAGCGGCACCTTAGGAACCAGGCTCTTCTTTGGCCCGGACTTGCCACCAGAGGATTTCGGTCCGGACTTGGTCTCCGCCGCCTTGGCCTTGGACGCGACCGGCTTGCGGCGGCGCTTTGGCTTGGCAGCAGGCTTGGCTTTCGCCTTTGGCGGCGTTGGAGCCCGCTCCTCGATGGATTCAAGCAGAAGGCCGGCCTTGTCCTCAGAGACGGAGACCTTGACCATGCCGCCCTTCTTGAGCTTGCCGAACAGCACCTCGTCGGCCAACGGCCGCTTGATGTGCTCCTGGATCACCCGGCCAAGCGGCCTTGCGCCCATAGCGTCGTCGTAGCCCTTCTCTGCCAGCCATTCGGTCGCGCCTTCGGTCAATTCGAAGGTCACGCCGCGGTCGGCCAGCTGGACCTCAAGCTGCATGACGAACTTTTCGACGACCTTGTAGACGACTTCCTTCGGCAGGTTTCCAAAAGGAATGATCGCATCCAGACGATTGCGGAACTCCGGCGTGAACAGCTTGTTGATCGCCTCTGCGTCGTCGCCTTCGCGCTTCAGGCGGTTGAAGCCGACCGGCGACTTGGCCATATCCGCCGCGCCCGCGTTGGTGGTCATGATCAGGATCACATTGCGGAAATCGACCTGCTTGCCGTTGTGGTCGGTCAGCTTGCCGTGGTCCATCACCTGCAGGAGGATATTGAACAGATCCGGATGCGCCTTCTCGATCTCATCCAGAAGCAGCACACAATGAGGATGCTGGTCGACACCATCCGTCAGCAAACCACCCTGGTCGAAACCGACATAACCTGGAGGCGCGCCAATCAGACGCGACACGGTGTGCCGCTCCATGTACTCGGACATGTCGAAACGAATAAGCTCCACGCCGAGCGACGACGCCAGCTGGCGCGCAACCTCGGTCTTGCCCACACCGGTCGGACCGGAGAACAGATAGCTGCCGATAGGCTTGTCCGGTTCGCGCAGACCCGCACGGGCCAACTTGATCGCCGATGCAAGCGTCTCGATGGCACTATCCTGGCCATAGACCACCCGTTTCAGATCGGTGCCAAGGCCAGAAAGCACTTCGGCATCGTCCTTCGATACGGTTTTCGGCGGAATCCGGGCCATCGTCGCGATGGTGTTCTCGATTTCCTTGACGCCGATGGTCTTGCGGCGGCGGGTTTCCGGCAACAGCATCTGCGAGGCACCCGTCTCATCAAGCACATCGATCGCCTTGTCCGGCAGCTTCCGATCAGCAATGTATTTCGCCGACAGTTCCACCGCGGTTCGGATCGCGTCGTGCGTGAAGCGCACCTTGTGGAAGTCTTCGAAATACGGCTTCAAGCCTTTGAGGATATCGATTGCATCCGGGATCGACGGCTCGTTCACATCGATCTTCTGGAAGCGACGGACGAGCGCGCGGTCCTTCTCGAAGAACTGCCGGTATTCCTTGTAGGTGGTCGAGCCGATGCAGCGGATCGCTCCGGACGCCAGAGCAGGCTTCAGGAGGTTCGAAGCATCCATCGCACCACCCGACGTCGCGCCGGCACCGATGATCGTGTGAATCTCGTCGATGAACATCACCGCGCCGGGAAATTCCTCGATTTCCTTCATCACCTGCTTGAGGCGCTCTTCAAAGTCACCACGGTAGCGGGTCCCAGCGAGAAGCGCCCCCATGTCGAGAGAAAAGATGGTCGCCTCTTTCAGAACCTCGGGAACGTCGCCATTGACGATCCGATAGGCCAGGCCCTCGGCGATGGCGGTCTTGCCAACGCCTGGATCGCCTACGAACAGCGGATTGTTCTTTGAGCGGCGGCACAGGATCTGGATCGTCCGCGAAATTTCGCTGTCACGACCAATCAACGGGTCAATCTTACCCTTGTCCGCCTTGTCATTCAGGTTGATGCAATAGGCTTCCAGCGCATCCGACTTGGCCTTGGACTTGCCTTCTGAGCCTTCACCGCCCTGGATGGTTTCTTCCTCCTCTTCGGAGGCGTCCATCGGCCGGGTCTCCGACAGTCCCGGGCGCTTTGCAATTCCGTGGGAAATGTAATTGACCGCGTCGTAACGGGTCATGTCCTGGTCTTGCAGGAAGTAGGCCGCGTGGCTTTCGCGCTCCGCAAAGATCGCGACGAGCACATTGGCACCGGTCACTTCTTCGCGACCTGAGGATTGCACGTGAATAACGGCGCGTTGAATCACCCTCTGGAACCCAGCGGTTGGCTTCGAATCCTCATCGCCTTCGGTCACCAGGTTGTCGAGCTCGGTTTCCAGATACTCGACCAGACTACGCCGGATCGTATCCATGTCCACGTTGCACGCTCGCATAACCGCCGCTGCATCCTGGTCATCCAGAAGGGCCAGCAGCAAATGTTCGAGGGTCGCATACTCCTGCTGGCGCTCATTGGCAAAAGCCAGCGCCTGGTGGAGTGCTTTTTCGAGACTACGAGAAAATGACGGCACGTGTGATATCCTTCACTTCTTCTCCATAACGCACTGCAGCGGATGCTGGTGCTTACGGGCGAAATCCATGACTTGCGTCACTTTTGTCTCAGCGACTTCGTAGGAATAAATCCCGCATTCCCCAACGCCGTGATGGTGAACATGGAGCATGATCCGGGTCGCCTCTTCCCTATTCTTCTGGAAGAAACTTTCCACGACATGAATAACGAACTCCATTGGCGTGTAGTCGTCATTGAGGATAAGCACCCGATATAGACTCGGGCGCTTGGTAACCGTCTTGGTCCTGGTGACAACGACCGTTCCCGTGTCGCCATCGCCATCGTCAAAGTCAGCCCCGCTAGCCATTTTCAAGCTCATTGTCCTCAAATCAGTCAGTCAACTCCAGCTTACCAATCGCAGCGGCCGAGTAAAAGCCTCAACCAACGGCAGATCCGATTTTTGACTCAAAGCCAAATCGGACCTTAACGGCAGTTGCGAAAGTACACCTGAAACATACATCTGCGACCTTGCGCGAACCAAGACACAAACAGACACAAAAGTGAGCGCAGCCAGGGCGGCCCGCCTTCGATTAAGGATGTAGGTCTCAAAAACGGAATTTAAAGAGCGCCGATCCAGCGGCGGTGATGTCCGCTAAAACCTGAGAATCAAAAAGAAAACCCGGCTCTCTCAAGCCGGGTTTCTTAAAAATCGGTGTCGCCGGAGTTATTTGGCAAACACGTAAGGTCGCTTACTTGGACATTTTGCCCATGACGCCTTCAAAAGGCTTGTAAACGTCCTTGGACATGTCGGTGTACATCTCACCAAGCTTTGTCATTTCACCGACGAAGCCTTCATAGGCCGTCTTGAAGTACTCTGACTGGGCCTCGAACGCCTTGTCCAGAGACTTGGAAGCTGCAACTTTTTCCACAGCTGCAGAGCCTTCTTCGAAAGACTTCTTCTGATAATCGGCAACTTCAGCCGCAATCGCCTGCATGCTCTTGGAAACGGAGCCGAGGCTCTCCATGGCCAGATCCATGTTTTCCTTGCCGAGCTTCTGCATGTCTTCGAAATTGTTCATCATTTTCCTGCCCTCATTCTGTCGACCTTGCAGTGCCCACATATATGCGCCGCATCAGGCCACCGTGGTCGATCGCATCAAGAGTTGACCTAACGGGAGGAATATCTCGCACCGCACAATCAATGTCAATATTTTTTTGCATCGCAATATCTTAGTCAGACTACGTATTCGATACAATTTTGACGGGAATATAGAAGTTATTTAATCAAGATTGATCTGCTGCAAGGCATGATTCAAGCTGTCGTGATCTTGAATCATGCCTTGGGACTGGACCTACAACCGTACTAGTCTAGATGTGTAGGCTCTAGCGCATATCTCCTGTCATTTGGACCGAGAAGAAATGCAGAAAAGAAGCCCTACTGATCTGCGACGACGATGCGTCGACCGTCGGCCGAGGCCTCGATGTCCATTTTCGCGTCACCCATCATGCCGACAAACTCGTAGTTGACGACCTTCATACTCTGCGAGTGGCTTGCCTCGATGAAACTCGGTTTAAAGCCAGGTAGTTGTTTCTCGATGGCATTGCGCACAGCGCCGGGGACGTCTTCGATCTCAAACTCGATCTCGATCTCATGAACCTTGCCATTTGGATCGATGTCGACCTCAACCTTGCGCCCGTCCACAAATGTGCCCTGGATCTCATAGACGAAGCTGCCATCTTCCTCGGTTTCGGTGTTGGCGCTTGCGATTGTCACTTCCCCCAAGAGCTCATAAACAACCACAATACTGTCATCGTCGACCAGCAGGCCATCATTCACGTCGCCCGTTTTTGTCGCGTCGACCAGTTTCAAATCCGTCAAAGCCTCCTTCGCAACGTCCATGACACCGGCAGGAACGGCACTGAGTTCGATTGATTTCTCGACGCCAGCAAAAGCGGTCCCATTGAACGCAACGATCACCCCAAGGGCAAGGACCGGGTTCTTGAGCAACATCATCATGTTTTGGTCCCACTTTTCGAGGAGTTCTTGCCGAACAGATCGCCGATTTCCTCGCGCAACACCTTCCAGAACTCCTGCAAGTTGGCATGCTTGTTATCGAGATCACCGAGATACTCTTCCAGTTTGTCGATTGCCTCGTGCTGTTCGCGTTCGGTCTCAGCCTTGAGTTGGCCTTTCAGTACGGCCAGCGTCTCTTCGAGATCGCCGATTTTCTCTTCAAGGACCTGTCTGCGGTTCGTGAATTCGCTCATTTTCTTACCCTCGATCTCGCTTACCAGCCCATGATCTGACTGACACCAATCAAAAGAACCGGGATGATGAAGAACACGAGCCCGATATAGGCCGCGACATAAAGCTTGTTCTTCATGGCCAGGTTCGCCAGCCATTCCGCTCCAATGATGGGAATGTTTCTCAAGAATGGCAGGCCGTAGATGACGACCACGCCAAGCACGTTGTAGGTCAAATGCACGAGTGCAACTTGCAATGCGAAGACCGAGTTAGCCCCAGACACCGCCGTTGCAGCGAGCAAGGCCGTGATGCAAGTGCCGATATTTGCGCCAAGTGTGAAGGGATAGATCTGCCTCAGGCTGAACACGCCGCTGCCAGCGAGCGGCACGACCAAGCTCGTCGTTGTCGACGAGGACTGAACAAGGACCGTGATCACCGTGCCGGAGAAAATGCCGGAGATCGGGCCGCGCCCAACCGCCGTGTGCAAAATTGCCTTGGCCCGGCCAACCATCAGGACTTTCAGCAGCTTCCCAATATAGGTGATGACCACGAAAATCAGCGTGATCCCGAGAACTATGAAAGCGATACCCATGACGAGATCGCTCGCGCCGACGCCATGGAACATATCTTTCAGAAGACCAACTGGAGGCTTCACAAGGGGCTTGATGAAGTTGAACCCGTTCACGGACATGGAATCGCCACCGACCATGAAGCTCGAGAGATATTCGCCAGCCTTCTGCAGGAAGCCGAACATAATTTCCAACGGAAGGAAGATCATGATGCTGAACAGATTGAAGAAGTCGTGCACTGTGGCGGCGGAAAAGGCGCGACGGAATTCCTCACCCTGTCGCACATGGCCTAGACTCACGATCGTGTTGGTGATCGTCGTCCCCATGTTGGCGCCCATAACCATCGGAATGGCGACTGCGACCGGCAAACCGCCGGCCACAAGTCCAACGATGATCGACGTGACGGTGCTCGAGGATTGAATTAGCGCTGTGGCAACCGTGCCAATGATCACGCCGGTTAGAGGATTGCTGGCAAAGGCGAACAGTTCCTTGGCCTGATCGCCGGCCGCCGCCTTGAAGCCTGTGCCGATCATCGAAACCGCGATCAGCAGCAAATACACCAATCCAACGATCAGTAACCATTGCAGCCAATTCGACGAGGCCGATCTGGTCTCATGTTCGGTAGCTGTCATCGACATAAGTTGTTTCTCCTGCAGAAATGTCGAAGGCGCTGGACAGCAATCGCACTTACAAAAAAGACGAAACCGCCCTCCTCAAAAGCCGACACCCAGCCCTAACTCTTCACGCGAGGTAAGCTAGAGAGCCTCCTTAACCGGCTTGTGAAGGTCACATGACCGCGCAGTGACAGCTGCTGCAAAGAGTGCGGCTCATCAAAGGTGTTATTATTAAAAACCCTCGCGATCGCGAGATTCGGCCTACAGGTGCCATTTGATTGCCCTGAGAGGGCAACCTCATACGAGGCGGCTCTTGTACGGCGTTCTGCCCGGATGCGTTTTTGCTGTTCTGCAGTTGCCAGGTAAGCGCCTTCTCCTGGGCGCAACCGAGCACACTAAGAGATCAGACAACAGCATCGCATACCCATGAGAAAAATATCTTTATGTAAAAATCATGTATTAGGTCAAATTAAGGAAAAACAAACACCAATAATATTACGACAAAGGTCTTTACACTACGTGCACGTTAATAAAAAAATAACATTAAACAACCAAAATGGACTAATTAATACAAAAATTATACGTAAACATATGCAATATTGCAATATTTGTGGTATTTACCATCCATTAATACTAATTTTGACCTAATCTTTTTTGAACTTTGAAGCGTTTTCATTTACTCATTCGTAACCGCGTTTCCATCAGATTGATCATCAAATCATCGGCAATCGGACGGGTTTCGCTCTGGCAATCAGGCTAACCTCCAGATTGGTTGCCGCATCTAGCGTGACCCAAAATGGGATTAGTAACTGTGTTTGGTATGCGTCTCCTCCGTGCCGTACGAAGTCGAACTCCCTGGTTCAGGGCTGTGGCAACCGCCGGACTAGTGGCAGCCATGGCAGTGCCGGCAGCTGCGAATTCGAAATACGCTGGCATCGTCGTCGACGCCAAAACCGGTAAGACGCTTTATTCCTCGTCTGCTGATGCCTACCGCTACCCGGCCTCTCTCACCAAGATCATGACACTCTATGTGCTCTTCGAAGAGATGGAAGCAGGTCGGTACACGCTGAACTCGAAGCTCAAGGTTTCAAAATACGCCGCGGGTCGGCCTCCGACGAAACTGGGTCTGAAAGCCGGCTCGACGATCAAGGTCAAGGACGCGATCTTGGGACTCGTGACCAAATCGGCCAATGACGCCTCCACTGCGATCGCTGAAAACATAAGCGGCTCTGAAAGCAAATTCGCAGCGCGCATGACCTGGACGGCACGCCAGCTCGGCATGTCCAAGACCACGTTCCGCAACCCCCACGGGCTTCCGAATTCCAAACAGCGTACCACAGCACGTGACATGGCGACGCTGGGACGGGCCATCGAGGAACGCTTTCCGAAATACTACAAATATTTCGAGACACGGTCCTTCACCTACAAGGGCCGCCGTTACGGCAACCACAACAAACTGCTCGGTAAAATCAAAGGCGTTGACGGCATCAAGACCGGCTACACCCGCGCATCCGGCTTCAACTTGACCGCCTCCGTCAAGCGCGATGGGCGCCATATCGTTGCCGTCGTCATGGGCGGCAAGACCGGCAATTCCCGAAACGCCCAGATGATCAAGCTGATCAACCGCTATCTCAAGAAGGCTAGCCGTGGTCCAAAGACAGCTCCTGCGCTGGTTTCTCGTCGCGTTATACCTGCCTTCCGCGCTGCAGATCTCAAGGTTGCACCCCTTCCCGCGCTCAAGCCTGGCAGCCAGGCTCCTGCAGCGACCGGCGCTCCTGTGGTTCTGGCGCTCGCCAAGCCGAACGAGCCCAAGAATGATCCGACACATCTCGTAACAGGAACCATTCCTGTCCCGCCGAAAATGGTGAAGAACCGGATGGCGAGCACCTTCGCGGTGGCAGGTCTGGCTCCAGCGCCCAAGCAAGCCCCAGCGGCCGACCTGGTCCGCGCGCCTGCAACTGCCGAACCGGTCGTGACCATGGTGAATGTGGCCCCTGTGCCTCAGCAAATGCCAGAAAAGGTTGCAGACACGGTGACGGTCGCGACCAGCGACACACCTGACCGGGCACCCGGCTGGCAAGTGCAGATCGCCGCGGCCGAAAGTGAGACCGGTGCGATCGAGATGCTTAAAAAGGCAAAGTCCCGCACCGGAAAGGCTCTACGCAAGCGTGTGCCTTACACAGAACCGGTCGAGGCGAATGGCCAGACCCTTTATCGCGCAAGGTTCGTCGGTTTCGAAACCAAGACCGCTGCCTTGGGCGCCTGCAAGACCCTGAAGAAGGCGAAGTTCGCCTGCTATGCCATTTACCAGTAAAGCGTAACGGATATCCTCAATGTCTTCCGAGAAGCCTGTCCTTAGCCTCGTTGAGTTTAGCAGCCAGGAAAGCGGTTCCCCCATGATCGGGGTGCAAGCGCTTCATGAGCCTGCGGTGCGCGGCTCTAATTTCCGCGTCCCCGGCATCGGGCGAAAGCCCCAGGACCTCGTAGGCCTCCTGATCTGTCATGGCGCCCGAGCTCGCCGCGCGTCCCTGCCGCTCTGCTCCATCCGCCTGGAAGTCTTCTCGCCAGCTGGAAAGCCTGCGGTCGAGGTAAGCTTCGACTAGGGAGCGGCTCTGGCCATCGGCCGCCGTTTCCTGCCAGAAGGTCTTGAGATCTTCGTCGCCAAGATCATCAAGACTGTGCCCGTCAAATTGACCGGCAAGAACGATCCCGCGCATGGCGCCGCTGTCATGGTCAAGTTCCATTTCGACCATGGCGGCCCTCACCTTGGAGATCTGGCCGCCGCTTGGCCGGCCACCGCCCCGTCCTCCAGGTGAATTTCGCATTCCCAGCAACGTGAGACCGAAACCGGCAGCGCCGATGGCAAAGCCGAAACGGCCCGTCACCGCCAAAAGTGCCGCCAGGAGAAGAAGGCCAACTCCACCCGCCGTCTTCAGCTGTCGCGCAAGATCGGCGGGGTTGGCCCGTACGAACCCGTTGCCGGCCAGAAGAAGAAACGCGAGCACGGCCAGGCCCAAAATCAGATAAATCATCCACCTACTTCATTTGTTCGATCAGCAGCCGCGCACCTGCGTCGCCGCGTTTTTCCAGCGCCACCAGTGCGTCTCGACCACCCGATGCATAGACCGCAACAGCCTTCAAAAGCTCTGCAAGCTGTCGCGCTGCCCCCGCGTCGAATGACCCATAGGCACCGTTGGTCAGCCGCGCGATCTCGCGAAAGGCCCGTTCGGCCACGGGATCGCGTCCTTCCTGAAACAGGAACATTGGTACGCCGAGTAGCCCGAGTTCACCAGCCCGTGCACAGAGCTGGTCCACATCCTCTTCCATGCAGTCGCCGACGTAGACGATCGCCGAGACCTTCTCAGCACGGGCCTCCTTCAGCCCCGAGGCCAGCACTTTGCGGATCTGTGTCCGCCCGCCCTGGCAGACGATCCGCGACATCGCCTTAGCCATTTCGTCTCCATGGCTGAACCATCTCGAGGATTTGCATTCGCCAAAGCCGCGAAAATAGACGAGCTTGATTTCAAGTCCGGCGATCTTGTCAGCCTCGCGGAACATTTCCGCCTGGATGTGACAGGCCTGATCCCAGGTCGGCTGACGGCTCATCGTCGCATCGAGCGCAAAGATCAGCCGACCGCTGGTTTGAGTGCGCTTCGCAACAGACTCCAGGGACTTTGCCTGTTCCAGAAAGGCCGCAACCTCAGAAGCCCCCGAAACCGGCTTCACCGCCGCATCTGTGCGGGGCGTCTCAAGTTGAGATCCTTGTTTCCTGCGGTCTGTCGTGGGCGTTCGCCCTGCCATATAGCTCTCCTGCCTAAGCGTCCTGTAGTCACCCAAACTTGGGTCCAAAGGTGCTGCTTGGCAAGCCGCATTCCGGGTCGGGCGTCAGGCGATCGGTGTAACACGCTGGTTCATCCAGCGGCCACCGCGCAGATAGATCTCAGCTGCAATCAGATTGGGAACCCAGCATAGCCAGGCAATCGCCGTATAGGAGGGATCGAACGGAAGACCCAAAACCATCGACAACGGCAGATAGATCCGCAAGGTCACCGCGGCAAAGGTCAGCGCAGCGGAGCGGATCATCCAACGCCGGTGCTGAACGAAATCGCGTTTCCAGCCGGTCAAGAATCCAAGTCCGGTGACCATCAGCCAGACAACGCCCAGAAGCGCAAATCCCGCAGCCGCGACCGGCCCTGCTTGCGTCGTGGCCGCCAGTTGGAGGGCCGCAACGCCGGAGAGCAAGATGAGAAACACATAGAAGCGCCCTGCCCATCGGTGCAGCTTTGGATAGCACTTCCGCAACCAGCCATTCAGCTGGACTGGCAACAGCGCCAGCGTCAGCGGAGCAACGGCGATATGCGCATAGAGAAACCATCGATTGTCACGCAAGTGATGGGCGAGAAAATTCATCGAGGCCTCTACACCAAGGGGCACAAACCGGTAGGAGGCCAAGGCCACAAGAACGCAGAGAACTGCCGCAATCCAGGCAAGAACCATGAAAGACCGAGAACCTTTGGACATGCGTCACTCTCCTTAACTTGACAGTGTCAAGATAATGCAGTGTTTGACACTGTCAAGTTGGATTGTAGACTCTCATCCATGACTGATTCCAAGACACCTTCCGGCACGACATCTCCCAGGCGCAGGGACGGCTCGCTGCGCAAAGACCTCGTTGAAGCCGGTATTTCCATTCTGCGAGACAAGGGTATCGAGGGGTTGAGCCTGCGCGAATGCGCGGCAAAGGCCGGTGTTTCACACGCCGCTCCCGCCTATCATTTCAAGAACTTGACCGGTCTCTACACCGCCATCTCGGCGCGCGGTTTTGAGCTCTTTTCAGAGTCTATGGACGCGAAGCGACAGGAAGCGGGAAAGGGCCCGCGAGACCAGTTACTGGCGATCTGCGAAGGCTACCTGGACTTTGCCGTCGGACACCGCGAGCTGTTCCTGTTCATGTTTTCCGGTCAGGACATGGACCCGCAGAACCAGGATTTCGACACGGTTTCCTCAAGGGCCTATCGGATCCTGAGCGAGACCTGCGCTCCGTTCGTGGAGGCAGGAACCGATCCGGAAGAGATCGAACTTCTCGTCTGGTCTCTGGTGCACGGCTACACCCATCTGGCGATGGTCAACAAGAAACGGCCGAAACGCGTCGGCACAGCCCTGCCCCTTTTGCCGGACCTCGTCAAACATCTGGACTTCCGCAGCCGGACGTGACTGCCTAAGCCGAGCCTAGATCAGGCAGAGCTCGGAGAGTTCCTGGCGCATGCCATCGGGCATCTCCGCAGACGCGGCGACACCGCGAATGTCGGCAGGCGCATCCTCCGCCTTCAGATAACGCCAGCCCTGAAACGGCCGTTTTGGCTGATACTGGGTCAGGATCAGACGCGGTTCCAGAACAAGGTCGCAGCGTTTGATCCCCGCCTCGTCCTTGAACGGACGGATGTCGATCAGGTGCTGGCGCACCTGGATGCGCCCCTTGATCACCCAGTAGAGCGACCCGCCGTCCAGCAGCTCGTCCTTCCGGGTCGGTACCATTCGTGTGGTGTGGAGCTGCTCCAGGGGCTCACCGGCCATCCGTTTTTGATCCAGGCGGAAATCCACCCAGGCCTGAAGACTTTCGACGCTATCGGCGCCCACACACAGCTTCAACAGATGCAAGGTCATCCTTCTGACGTAGCAAGCTGCGGGGCAAGGTCAACGGGATGGCCTCGTTATTCACAGTTTGAAGCAAGACAGACTTGAAAGAAGAGGGCGAAGCGCGTTCTCATTTGACCATGGATGTGTTCGTGACAGGCGGTACGGGAACAATAGGCAGCGCGGTGGTCCGGGAGCTCCGGGACCGCGGACACCACATTGTGGCCCTCGCCCGATCCGAAGAAGCCAGTGCCCGGATCCGGGACGCCGGCGCGAGCCCCTTTCCCGGCGACCTCAGAGACCCGGCCGGCTGGACCGACCGGGCCATGTCCTGCGACGCCTTCATTCATGCAGGCGCCTCCTTTTCGGACAAAATGGCGGAGATTGACCGCAAGGCCATGCAGGCGGTCCTGAGGGCAGCCACGTTCCGCAAGAAACAGCTGCGGTTGATCTACACCGGTAACATCTGGCTCTACCCTGCCTCGCCCCAGACACAGCTCAGCGAAACGACGTCCTTCGACCCACTGCCTGCCCTGAGCTGGATGACAGGCCAGATACGTTCCCTTCAGACCGCGCTCAATCTAAGCGTTTCGATCATCCATCCTTCTTTTGTCTGTTCGGCCAGGTCCGGACCAATCGCCGAAATGGCGCAAGCACTGCGCTCGGGAAAGCCTTTCAGAACACGAGCGAGACCGGACACGGTCTGGTCGCTGATTTCCGACGAAGATCTCGCCCGCCTCTATGCCGATGTTCTGGAGGGGCGGAACTTCCGGCTGAGCCTGCTGGCAACGGCCTTGCCGGCCATAACGGTTCAGGAGATTGCCTCCTGGGTCGAGGCGCGGCTTGGCGACACCCTCAAGCTGAAAACAATAGCCGCTCCCGAGGGTGTCGACCCACGTCATGATCTGGACGCAGGACTTGCCCGCTCGCAGGCAGTCAATGCAGACAAGGCCACCCGCCTCCTGAACTGGGCGCCGCAACTCGATACAATCGAAACCTTGGTCGACCATCTGCTGGCTGAAACAGAACCGGCAATTTAGATCCATTGCGATAACAATTCGTCAGGACAGCGATGATACTATCGGCTCCATCTGTTTGAAAGATAGAGATAGTCGCCCATGTTCCGACCCCTTTCGGCGCTCCTTGCCCTTGTTCTTCTTGCCATGACCACAGGTCTTTCACCTGCTTGGAGTGAGGCTCCTTGGCTCGCTGCCTCCATGGGTAATTTCAAGATCGTCAACACCGGCGGTTTTGTCGAAAAAAACGGAATCCGGAATCCTTTGGCAATCGACACGGCGATGGGAACGGTCAAGTTGTCACGTGCTCCAGGGACCAGTGACATTCTGCTGGAAATCGGCGGCTCACGCACCGAACTGTTTTCCATGGAAAAGGGGTTGGCCAACTTTGTCTGGGACCCGACTGACACGAATCTCCTTCATGACAAAGACATTCTAGATCTTGCCTCCAAGAGCTCACTTGAAGACGTCATTGCCTGGGCAGCGCGGATCGATTGGCCGGGTATCGGCAAGGTCACACTAGTGCTCTTCAACTACGACGCGGGCTCCTATGGCGGATTTCTGGTCAGCAACCCGCCGGAGAAAACCGTTGTCAGACAGATGGAATTTCACCAACTCCATGGCCCACGGCATCGCGCAGACAATCTCTTCAACAACACCCGGCCCGAACACCGCCGGTAACGAGCCGCTCAACAGCGCAAACAAAAAGGGACGCGGTCATCCCGCGCCCCTCATCCAAAACCTGTCTGCCGGGTTCAGTTTGCAGTAGCGACCGCCTGTTGGGCGCTTTCCACATCGTTGAACAACACCAGCATCGCAAGTGCGCCTCCAAGAGCAAGCACCGTCCAAACGGTTACGCCCCAGCAGGACTTCTGTACGTTTTCGTCCATGAAAACCCTTTGACTGAACATAGGACATTCTCGGGAGAGAGAATGTGACCTCATTGAGGCAAGCAGTTAATGGATCCCTAAGCAAACCACAAGGATAAAAAATCGCCAGCAGACCTGCATTTTTCGCAGCGCACAAAAGATCCTATATTTTGCAATGAATTAGGTGATGCTGGCATGATCCAGACAGCTGCGCTAAACAGGGTAAAACCTCCGCAGGCATGTCATCTGCTTGTCACGAACGACCATGAACAGGACGCCAATGCACATCCTTTCGCTCCAAGATTTTCTGGCGGCCGGCTGGTTTCTCCTCGCTTGGTTCGGTTTCAATCTCCTGATTGACCTGAGCCCCTTGCGCAAGCACACACTGTCAGCTGCCATGGAGAGCTATCGCCGCGCCTGGATGGAGACAATGACCACCCGGCAGGTCAGGATCATGGACACGGCGATCATGTCCGGCCTGCAGCAGGGAACGGCATTCTTTGCCTCCACGGCCCTTCTGGCGATCGGGGGGTGTTTCACGCTTCTGGACGCAACAGACACGATCTTGAAGGTCGCAGGTGACCTCTCCATACCGATCGATCAAAGCCGCGCTCTTTGGGAGATCAAGGTGCTCGGCCTGATGTTGATCCTGGCCTATGCCTTCTTCAAGTTTGGATGGGCCTATCGCCTGTTCAACTATTCATCGATCATCATGGGAAGCGTGCCCGAAGCCAGTCACGCCGGCCCCGAGGACATTCGCCGCATTGCCAGACAGGCAGCAGACCTGAATGTCCTGGCCGGCGGACATTTCAACCGCGGACAGCGTGCCTTCTTCTTCGCGATTGCCTTCCTTGGATGGTTTGCAGGACCGTTCCTCTTCGGCGTGACAACCCTCGCCGTCCTGATCGTCCTGCTGCGCCGTCAGTTCGCTTCCAGGTCACGCAGCACGGTGCTTTCAGGACACCATTTGTCGGTGCCCACGACGGACAAGGACGGCGAATACACTGAAACCGGATCGTCGAACCCCTTCACCTGATACTGGCCATAAAGGCCTGAGCGGCACCCCATGATCTCGGCGATCGCATCTGAAACCAACACCTCGACATTGAGGTCCTTGGCAAGTTCGGCAATCCGGGAGGCCAGGTTAACCACCGGACCGATGACCGTGAAATCGAGGCGGTTTTCGCCGCCGACATTGCCAAAGAAGACATCCCCTGCGTGAAGGGCAATGCCGACACTCATTTGCGGCGTCTCACCGCAAGTCTTGAGCGCATTGATCTCATTGATCTTTTCCGTGGTTTCACGCGCAGCCATCAGGGCACGCCGCGCGGCATCCGCAGCTTCCGCAGGCGTTTCGTAGGGAAAGATCGCCATCACTTCATCGCCGATGAACTTGAGCACCTCACCGCCATGCGCTTCCACCGCCGAGGTCATGGCACCGAAGTATTTGTTCAGAAAGACGATCAGCTTGTCGGCGGGCAAGGTGTTGGAGATTCGGGAAAACCCGCGCAGATCAGCAAAGCTGACCACGGCTGAAATCCACTCCCCATCCCCACGCGCGACGGTGCCGTTGAGGACACGCCCGCCCGCGCGCGGACCCACATAGGTATCCAGCAGCGTTTCCGCAGTCCGGCGCAGGGTGCTCAACTCGCAGACGATGGCAAGCGGACGAATGATGGAATCGAAAACGCCCACATGAGCGGCCGTGAAACCGCCGTCATCCTTGGTGGCAAAGCTCAGGGCTTTGACGGAGCCGTCGGAAAACGGCATCGGCATGGCGATATAGTCTGTATAGCCCTCTTCGCGCAGGTCCGGAACGATCCCGAACTCACCCGGCTGAGTCTCGGGCGTTATCGGAACGTGGACCGACCTTTTCTCCTCATAGACGATCTTCAGAGGACTGTTCGTATATCTTTCGTCGAGTTCGTCGCTCGCGAGATAGCGCCGGAGTTCGCGGGTACCGTCTACGTCCCACACAGCCGCCTCCGCCCGCACATTTGGATGAAGCAGCATTATGCCCGTCGTGATCCGGTCCACCGGAATGCCACCGGCGCGCAAACGCTGCGCCAGCTCTTCTACCAACTCAAGACTGTCTTCTCGTCCAACGGCATCGCTGTAGAGCCATTGAACGATATCCGCTGCAACGAGCGGTGCTTCGAGTACCATGGACCCGCTTCCTCATTTTCTCATATATTCCCAATATGGGGATTGCAGGCGTTCAAGAAAAGAGGTTGCTTTTGCCAGTCTCGCACCAAAAACGGATCCCTATGCTCAATCAGGCTCAGGCGCTGGAAAGAGCGCCGACGTTCGGCCGCTCATCCAATAAACAGTAAGGCCAATCCACTCCCGCGCAGCAATGTCGAACCGCTTGAGGCCGTTAGACACCCCGGAAAAACCAAGTTTCGCGTCTTCCCAGCCCCTCGTGCGCCAGTCGACCGGATAGGCGACAAGCCCCGTCCATCCGACTTTGCGAAAGACCCCGATCGATCTTGGCATGTGATAGGCAGAGGTCACCAGCAACCATTTCTGGCCCGGTTCCGGACTGACCAACCTTTTGGTGAACAATGCATTTTGGTAGGTATTGCGCGACTTGTCCTCAAGGATCACTCTGTCTGACGGCAGGCCGAAGTCCTCGAAAAGCGCTGATGCACCGTCTGCCTCACTCGCCTTGGCCGGCGTTAAAAGGCCATGCCCGCCTGTGTGGATGATTGGGACATCGGGAAACTGCCGTGCCAGCCGCGGCACGATCGTCAGCCGTTCTGCTGCCGACGTCAGCGCCGGAGCTTTTCGCTCCCCCATGACAATCGTGTCGAGCGATCCCCCCAGCACGATAATTCCATCGATATCAAGCTGCCCTTCAGGTCGTGCGAACCGCTCTTCAAGCGGCAAGATCAGCACGTTGGCTGCAGGTGACAGGCCGCAGATCGCCAGTCCGAGGAAAGACAGGCCGCACAGCCATCGCCCGACGCGCGCCCATCGGCTCCACAGAAGAGCCGCCCCGAGACCGCCGAAGAAAACCAGCGCATTCGACGGCTGAATGAAAAAGAAGCCGATTTTCGAAAGAACAAAAAACATGTCACTTGCCATTTTGGACCGAAGAAGAGAGACAGAAGCCTCTTTAAGGGAGAACGTCGTGCTGGGCCGCTTTTATCTCATTGTTGACAGCTATCATTGGCTTGAGCGTCTTTGCCCGCAAGGTTTGCGGCTAGCTCAGCTGCGGATCAAGAATAAAACGCCTTTGGAGTTGACGGACGAGGTCTCTCGCTCCCTCGAGGTCGCTCGGGCGCAAGGCTGTACGCTGGTGGTCAATGATCACTGGCAGACCGCTATCGATACGGGCGCGGAGTGGCTGCACCTTGGCCAGGAGGATCTGGACACGGTCGACATCAAGGCTGTCCGCAAAGCAGGGCTCAAACTCGGACTATCCACACATACGGAAAAGGAATTGGACCGCGCCCTGACATACGACCCGGACTATGTCGCGCTCGGACCCATTTTTCCCGCCCGAGGCAAGCAGGTCGACTATGCGCCACAGGGCATTGACCGTCTTGGCAGCTGGAAAGCACGCCTCTCCTGCCCTCTCATCGCGATTGGCGGCATAAGACTGGAGCACGCTGACGAGATCTTCGCAGCCGGTGCCGACAGCATCTGTGTGATCACGGACGTTCTTGCGGACGCAGACCCCGAGGACCGCTGCAGGAAATGGGTCGAGGCGGCAGGATCTTCTCAAACCTGAACGTCTCTTGCCTAGGCAGCGACTGAGACCTTTTTGTCGCTAAAGCCTTGAACCGTGACCAGTATCACAATTCACAATTCGGCTTTGCCCCATGCTGAGCTTGTTCGTTCAACATGAATTCGGGGCAATGAAATGACTTTATACATGAGGCTCGGGGGGCGTCCGGCCATCGTAGATGCGGTAGAACGCCTCTCCAGCCGACTGAACCACGACGCCAGCTTCAGCGACGCTACGAAGCAGCTCCCCGAAATCTGGCAGGAAGACTTCGCAGAATTTCTGATTTTCCTGTCTGGGGGCGCGCCCTTTTACGACAGCAGCCCAATCAGCACATTGCTCTCACCGCTGTGCCCAACCGATGAAGCCTTCGATGTTCTTGTCGACCATCTGGCGGCTGTTCTCATCGGCAGAACCCGGTCTGTCAGGCTGGAAGCGGAAATGCGGCTGATGATGGAGCACGTACGGCCCTATGCTGTATCGGACGGCTCCACAGAAGATGCCACTGGTGCAACACTTTCCCAGGCATCGAACGCCGTCGCCTGACCCCCGCTCGCCGATATCTTGACTGTCTTTCCAACGAAAAACGCCGGTGTTTGAGGCACCGGCGTTTTGTAAATTTCAGGTCTGTTGTAGCCCTCAGAATCAGCCGAGTTCGCTGACGTTGGTCACAACCTTGCCGACAAGACCGTACTCGATGCCCTCTTGCGGGCTCATCCAGTAGTCACGATCGGTGTCTTTCTCGATCCGCTCGATCGGCTGACCCGTCGCATCGGCAAAAATCTGGTTCAGGCGATCACGCATCTTGATGATCTCCTTGGCCTGGATCTCGATGTCGGTCGCCATACCACCGGCACCACCGGACGGTTGATGAAGCAGGAAGCGGGTGTTCGGTGTGCAAAAGCGCATTTCCTTGGGCACCGACACATAGATCAGTGCACCGGCACTTGCGACCCAGCCCATGCCGAGGATGCGAACATCCGGCGCGATGAACTTGATCGTGTCGTGAATCATGTCACCTGATTCCACGTGACCGCCCGGAGAAGACACGATCACAGTGATCGGATCATTGGACACCTGGGCCAAGGCCAGAAGACGCGCGCACACATCTTTGGCCATCTCCTGGGTCACACCACCGGTGATCAGGACGGTGCGGGCATCGAAGAGGTGCTTGTCGACCTGAATCGACTGCTGGCTCTTTGCTTTGTCCTCTTCCTCGTCATCGAGGCGGGCTGGCACCGTTGTTGAATAGTTTTTCATGCGCAGGATAGGCTCCGTTGACTGTTTGCCGGCGTTGCCACCAGCAGGTTCTTACCCTTGTTTATGCGAAGCAGACGCTTGTCGCAAATCCCATGGCTCTTCATACGCGAAAAAGAGTTATCAGATCCGCAACACGAGATTGCGATCTTGCAGTTCAGTCTCCCGACCTCGGTCGGTCAGACATCAACTTGCGCTCGTTGCCAACAAACAAATGCCAGACCAGTGCCAGGGCGAATGGCAGCGATGGCCACACGAACCACGGCGCTGACAGGCCACTGGTCAGAAGATTAAGCACGAAAAAGAAGCCGATCATGAAGACGCAGCCCCGGATCCGTTTCGGTTGGCGCCGCAACCAGCTGCGCGCCTGTTCGAAGCCATTTGCAAACGCCTGGGGGTTTGCCCCAAGCTGAGGCTGCTCTGCCTGGGCCGCCGGCTCCTCGTCTTGCGAAGGCATCTCGTTAAGTGAGGGCTCGTTGCGTCCGCCCAATCGGACGAAAAATGCTTCGACCGGCTCGCTGACGTTTTTGATCGTCTGCGGTCCGGCGTTTTCGAACCCGATCGCGAGCTTGCTGCGGACCTGATCATAAACCGACTGACTTAGCATCACGCCTCCTTTCGGCGCCAGCTCCTGCAGTCTTGCAGCAACATTCACGCCGTCGCCGTAAATGTCATCGCCCTCGACCATGATATCGCCGAGATTGATCCCGATGCGAAAATCCATACGGGCGGCTTGCGGCAAATCGGCATTGCGAAGGGAGAGTTCATTTTGAATGTCGACCGCACATTGCACGGCTTCGACGACACTGGAAAACTCGATGATGACCGCATCGCCCCAGGTGTTGACGATCCGGCCATGATGGCGCTCGGTCAGCCCGCTCATAATACTGCGATAGGATTTCAGCCGGTCCAGTGTCCCGTCTTCATCCCGTTCCATCAGCCGCGAATAATGCGCCACATCGGCACACATTACGGCAGCCAGACGCCGCCTTGCCCGTTCCATGCCGAGTTCCCGTTGTTCCACCTTTTAAGGAATGGGATCGCAGCGCGAAAATTGCAACAGCGGACGTGTCTGAAATGTCCAAAACTGTCCGCAGCGCTATCGCGCCTCCGCAGACAACCGCTGCAAAACCGACATCGCTTCAACGGCTTGGGCTTCGGGCACAAAGATATGGTCATGATAATAACCCGCCACGACATTGGCCGAGATGCCATGCTTGGTCAAAGCCGCCGAGAAAGCTGCCGTCAGACCGACAGCCTCGAGGCTCGAATGGATGGTCAGCGTGATCCTCTGGAACCTGGCCGACGCGTCATGGCCGAGCGCCGTCGCTGACGCGAGCGGCAAAATGGCTGTAACCCCTTCTGCCTCCGCAATCAGAGCGACCGGATCATGGCTCACAAGTTGTGCGAAGGACATGTCGGAAAAGCTGCAGAACACGTATGGGTCAGGATCCATCTCCGGCCGCATGGTCGAAAGCAGTCGTTGCAGATCCAATTCGCCAGCCAAGGCAATCTCCCCATCAGGCATCAAAGTAGTGAACCGCGACCCTTCTACAATCGGATTTTCACTGTCAAGCAAAGACACGCAATGGATTTGGTTCACTGATAAAACCGACATCCATTGGACGGGTGGTGAAACCCGGAACGCGTCAGCATTCTGACTGCTGCGCATCCGCCTAATGGCAGCGTTCGGATGGGCACCGACGATGAGTATGCTCTGGGGGAAACGAGCCTGATTGTACTTTGACGAACAGAGAGACGCTACCGATCGGGCAGCCTTTGCATCGAAATGCATCTGTTACTTCGACGCGGTTAAAAGCGCATGCACCACCGTTTTAATTTCATACGCAACCTCATCGCGGGTGCGCGCGTTCTTGTGAATGCCGGAAACGCAAGACAGGATGAGGTGCGTGAGTGCGCTTGGGTTGTTGTAACCTTCTTGAGAAACTATTTCCTCGATCCGTTTGGCAACATCGTTGGCCAACTTTGCAAACGCTTGGCCTGCATAGATCACCTTGTCTTCCATAAATTGAACAACATGTGGCGATTGCATCATGTCAAATAAGGCACTGTATTTGACCACCAAAGCGGCCGTAAGCCGTTCCTCGGCGCTACCTGGCTTCGAGAACTCAGCGTCCATCAGCTCGCGGAATTCATCAAGTATAGATGCCACGACGGCATGAAAGATGGCGTCTTTATCCTTATAGCGGCTGTACAGAGTTGGTTTGGCAATGCCTGCCGCCTCAGAGATTGCAGCTATCGTCGTCGCACGGATTCCGCGTTCAAAGAACAGCGTCCTGGCAGCACTGAGTATCTGTCTTTGTCGTTGATCTTCTTCCATGGCGCCAGCATCGGTTTTCAGTTCGCGAAGGTCAATTATAGAAAATAAATTCCGGCTCCTTGATTTTACGATTTGAACCATTATCGTAAAATAGGTAATATTTTGGAGAGCGCAATGAAAATGGTTTTACTCACTGGCATAACTGGTTTTTTGGGTGGTCATCTGGCCGTGGCCTTGCTGCGTGCGGGGTATAAAGTCCGCGGCAGTTTGAGGACGCCCTCACGCCGTGACGCAACTGCGCAAGCCATCGAAGCCGCCGGCGGCAACATCAGCAACCTGGAGTTTGTCGAGCTCGATCTGACAAAGGACGCGGGCTGGAACGAAGCCTGCACAGGTGTGGACTACCTAATGCACGCCGCATCCCCCTTTGTCACATCCATGCCGAAGGACAAAGCCACGCTGATCAACCCGGCAGTTGAGGGTACACAGCGTGCATTGTCCACAGCCCGCAATGCAGGCGTGACGCGGGTCGTCCTAACATCTTCGATTGCGGCGATCGTGCCGGGGCGCGGAAAGGCTGGGCCACCCCATCTGGATGCATCGGATTGGTCTGATCCCGACGGGCATGTCAATGCGTATGTGGAAAGCAAAATACGCGCTGAAAAGCGGGCATGGGACATCCTTCAACCAGGAACGACCACAACCGAACTGGCTGTGATCAACCCCGGTTTTATTGTGGGGCCATTGCTCGATTCTGATCCGGGAACATCAGGAGCGTTGTTCCAAAGGTTTTTTCGCGGCGAAGTCCCGATGGCTCCGCAGTTGTATCTTCACTCCGTCGATGTGCGGGATTTGGCGAACATGCATGTCGCCGCGCTTACAGCGCCTGCCGCAAGTGGTACGCGTACGATAGCGAGCTTCGGTGCTTATTCGATCATGGATATGGCAGAGTGTCTAAAAAAGGCATTCCCGGCCTACCGCGAAAAAATGCCAAAGTTTCAAGCCCCAGACTGGCTTATCCGGCTTTACGCTTTGGTTGATGCGGATGTCCGGGCAAATGTGAGGGAGCTGGGCTACAATCCGAGCCTGGACGAAGCCCCAGGTCGCGCGTTGTTGGGACGCCCACCAATACCCATAACCGACGGCTACATTGCTACAGCACAAAGCTTGATTGAGCGCAATTTGGTTTGACCGGCTGAAGCTTGAAAACAGGGTATGGCTCAAAGGAAGAAGCCCTACCCTGTTCTCGCAAGGTCGCACTGATATCTGATGAACAGAGCCGACCATTTCTGCAAGGGCAACGAAAGCGCTCTTTTCATCCATATAGAGGACATTCAACGTTCAATTTTGAATAGCTGCATTGCTTGCACACCGATGTCCCTCAAATACTCGCAGTACGCTCATTCCCAAGTGGATCGAACCCGATAAGGTGAGCAAACAGTCGGGGTGCAATTGCTCCAGCTCATAGAAGAAACAGACGGCCCTGTAAAAACAGGCTGTCAGCTGCGTTCGGTGCCAAGGTGATCGCTTGTTCGTAGGCGACCCTCGCCGATTCGAGGTTTCCGGCCCGCGCAAAAAGCTCCGCCCGGGCTGCATGGAACGGCTGGTAATCCGAAAGGCTCGGCTCAAGACCGTCCACGATGCGGATCGCAGCCTCGAGACCTCCGGCCTCTGCCAGGGCCACAGCGCGGTTGAGCCGAACGACGTCGGTCGGTTCAAAAGCCAGCAACTCGTCATAGAGCAACAGGATCTGCGCCCAGTCAGGCGTGTCGCCTTCGCAGTGACAGGCCGCAATCGCTGCCTTGATCTGATAGGGCCCCAGCTGCCCGCGGCTCAAGGCAACCTCAACGAGGGCAATCCCCTCCTTGAGTTCAGACGCCTCCCAAAGCGAACGATCCTGATCGAGAAGGGCAATTCGCACGCCCGCATCATCAAGCCTGGCCGCCCGGCGCGCATGATTGATGGTCAACAGCGCAAGGCAGCCCTCGATTTCAGGATCATCCGGCCGAAGGTTGTTCAGCAGACGGCAGAGAAAAAGTGCTTCCTGCGCCAGGTCCCGGCCATCGTCAGCCGCTCCCGCATGGCCCGTGGTGAAGATCAGATAGACAACCCCCAACACCGCATCCAGCCGCGCCGGCCATTGCTCGGGGCCTGGCACTTCATAGGGAATGCCTGCTGCCGCCACCTTGGTCTTGGCCCGCGACAGGCGCTGGCCCATGGTTGTGTCCCGGTCCAGAAAGGCCCGCGCGATCTCTTCCGTCGTCAGTCCGCCCAGGGTCCGGAGCGTCAGCGCGACCTGTGACTTGCGCTCCAGCGCCGGATGGCAGCAGGTGAAGATCAGCCGCAATCGTTCGTCGGGAATGTACGGATTGTCGTCCTGCCCGGCAGCCTCTTCCATCAACAGGGCAAGATCAGCCCCGGCCAGCTCTGCCGTTTTTGTGCGCCGGATCCGGTCGATCGCCTTGCGGTGCGCCACCTGAAGCAGCCAGGCCTGAGGCGACTTCGGCAAGCCATTGCGCCCCCAATGGGAGACGGCGGACACCATGGCATCCTGCAGAACATCTTCGGCGAGCTGAAAGTCGCGCAGCTTGCCGATGAGGATCGACAGCAACCGCCCCTGCTCTTCGCGCGCCAGCTTGCCGAGGATCTTCGTAACAGCAATGGCGTTGGAGGCAGGGGCGGTCATGGTTCAGTCCAGTTGAGTGCCAGATCCTGTGCTAGCCGGCGTCAGGATAGTCCATCACCGGACGCACTTCGACAGTGCCGTATTCAGCGCTTGGGATCAGAGCTGCATATTTCAAAGCCGCATCGAGATCGGGAACATCGATGAGATAAAAACCGCCGAGATGTTCCTTGGTCTCCGCGAAGGGGCCATCCATGGTCTCGACCTTTTCACCGCGCACGCGCAAGGTTGTGCTTGTCTCGGCCTCCTTCAGCCCCTCGCCTGCGAGCATCACACCATCGGCTGCCATCTTCTCGCTCAAGGACATGTAACCGGCCATCATCTTCTCGAATTCCGGCGTGCCATAAACGGGCTCGTTTGCAGGGTCGGCGTAGATCAACATCAGATATTTCATCACGTCATCCTCATTTCAAAGTCGGTTGAACACTATCAAAAACCAAAGTGGAGCCGCGCCAGTGTTCCAAACAGAAGAACAACCGCCAGAAAATTTGTTCCATTGCCCACATACCGCAACGGGTGATGGACTTCAGTTTCCTTGAGCCCAAAGGGATGCGCAAGCCGGCCAAGAACCAGCAGACCACCCGCTGCAAGAAGCCAGAAGCTGCCGGCTCCCTGGGCCTCGGCAAGCAACATCAGGATGAGCGTAAAAGGCACCCATTCGATGAAATTGCCATGACGGCGGATTTTGAGCAAAAGCGCTGAATGACCGCCATCGCCGATGGAGGTTTCAAATCCCGACCGCGCGGATGTAACGCCCATCCAGAGCACGAGCCAGATGGGCGTCAGCGCAAGCGCGACCAGGGTGGTGACATAAAAACTCATTCTCAAAGCACCTCACTTGGGTTTCGACACCCCCATGACGTTCGGCCCTTTGCGATTTCGACATGACTTGAAAAAAGAATGAAAAATTCTGCAGCAACAGTCAGAACCGCGGAAATCAGCTCGTGAAATTCAGGCTTGACCCTGACACTAACGTCAATCGGTTAGCACCGGCTCATCGCGCATATGCGCAGTCAAATCAGGGAAACAGACCGAGATGAGTGAACAGACAAACTGGCAAGGCAAGGTCGCCATCGTGACCGGCGGAAGCTCGGGCATCGGGCGGGCGACGGCACTGGCGTTGACTGAACGGGGCGCCAATGTGGTCATCACAGGCCGTGACGGCGCAAGGCTAGCCGACGTCGCGGACAAGAACCCAGCGATCGAAGCGGTTCAGGCCGACAGCGCCGATCCGGCCGCCGGTAAGCGCATTGTCGAGGCGGCAACGCACCTATGGGGCCGACTGGACCTCCTCGTCAACAATGCGGGCGCGGGCAAACCGCTTCCGATCGAAGCCTATGACGGGGAGGTCTTGTCCAACATTTGCGCGGTGAACATCGTTGGCCCGTCTCTCCTGTTGAAGGACGCCCAGGCCGCCCTCACTGCCACCAAGGGCACCGTCGTCAACATCGGAACCGCCCTGTCTCAAAACGCCTCGCCGGGCCTTGCTCACTATGCGGCCACCAAGGCCGCGCTTGAGCATCTGACCCGGTCCTGGGCACTCGAACTGGCCGCGCACGGCATAAGGGTCAACGCGGTCTCCCCCGGCCCGGTCAAAAGCGGCGCGCTAACCGGCATGATGGGACTGCCGGTAGACATTGCACGCTCGGTCGAGGAGACAGAGGCGGCCCAAATTCCCCTCGGCCGGCGGGGCGAAGCGTCCGATCTGGTGCCATGGATCTTGCGCCTGGGGAGCGCCGAAAACGAATGGCTCACCGGCCAGGTGCTCACGGTTGACGGCGGCTGGTCGCAGCGGAGCTAGGGTGCTTTGCGCTTGCTTTCTTGAAAGGGAGGCTTGACCTTGACACTAGTGTTAAGGTGCTAGACGCCTCCCGAAAGGAGCCCAAATGCAGATCAAGGAAGCAGCCGATCGGCTTGGCATCACGGAACGCATGCTACGCCACTACGAACAATCCGGACTTATGGAGACGGGCCGCGCGGACAATGGCTATCGCAGCTATGACGCCGCAGACTTGCGCCGCGCGACCCGCATCCGCGACCTGATTGCCACCGGGTTTTCGACCCGCGAGATCCGAGCTATGGCGGCCTGCCTGTCCGACGAGGGCGACGGCCCTTGCGAGGGCGGCATCGCGCAGCTGCTCGGCAAGCTTGAGCAGATCGAGCGGCTCAGGGCAGATCTCGACGCCAAACGCGACGCCGTTCACGCCCGCCTTGCCACCCTCCGCGCGGCTCTCTCCGAAGACGCATAACGCGTGGATGACGGCGGAGGGGCTACTCAAGGCTTATCCCTCATTTCGGCAGGGATAGGCACTTCCCAAGGCATTGAAAACACGATCTCTGCCCGTGAATAGCCGAAACTTATCCTCGCCCTCAGAACCTGCCGTATCATTGATCCCGTTCCTGTCATCACGGGGCCGAGTTCGGACCGTCCGTTCGCGGTGGCAGGGACCGGGTTTCGAGGGGCTTTCTGCCGTGTAACGGACGGCAGACGGCGCCGGTGACTGGCAGCTTGGGTTTGCAGCGGGGAGTGACGCTGCACGTCTCAGGCGCGTTTCGTATCTGGCAAACCGGAGGACGCTCTACTTCCGGAGCGCAGAAAAGAGAAAGACGCACGTTCAGTCATTTGGGACACGAAATCCGGGCAGGCGCAACGGCCTTGTCACATCCCACATTCCCAACCAACGCCCGGCAAGTGCGGAGCGCCTGCCATCTCGTTTTTGGCGGGAGACCACAAAAGCCAAAACGCCGGGGAGACATCCTGCGGCGGACCTGGTGTTGACCTCACTGTCCCTGGCCGGCCTGACGAAAACACCCTGCCTTCGCTTTAGACGGCCCGCAGGTCCCGATAGCCTTTGAAAATCAGGAACACACCAATCCCGAAAAGGCCCGCGCCGCTCAATTTGTCCACATTGATGCGGCTGCCAAGCGGCGATCTGAGCGCTGCGAGTGCCAGCATCGCATAGGCCATGATCGACGCGCCATCCAGGACGACAAAGATCAATCCGTAGATGAAGGACTGCGACAGGACATCGTGCTCCGGTGATATGAAACTCGGAAACAGCGCCGCGAAAAAGACAATGGCCTTCGGGTTACTCACGCAGGAGAAGAACCCGCTGATAAAGGCCGAGCGATATCCCCGGTGAACGGCGTTTTCCTCAGGCGCATGGGGTTTTGCCGTGAAGGCCGAATAGGCAAGATAGAGGATATACAGCCCGCCTATGATTTGCAGCGCCGGCAGGATCTGGCTGGCGACACTCAAGAGAGCCGACAGACTGAGAACGGCAACGACGATATGCACAACCGAACCAAGCGCGTCGCCGGCAACGCTTGCCATGGCCGCCTTGGGCCCATGCCGCACCGCAAGGCTGGACGCCAGAGCCACGGCCGGCCCCGGCGTCGCGATGATCACCGTTGTCGCGGCAAGAAAAGCGAGAAAAAGCGTCAGATCCATCCGGGTTCCAATTGATCGTTATGCGCAAAAGCAGCCCTTGGGCCGAGCGTGCCTAGGTTACAGGGAAAGATATCTCCTAGCATTTTTGACAGGACTGCGCAGGTCATTTTCGCGATCAGCCGAGCTGGAAAGGTCCAGGGCCTATTTGGTCTTGTTGAACAGCTCCCGGCCAATCAGCATGCGGCGGATTTCCGAGGTCCCTGCGCCGATTTCATATAGCTTGGCATCGCGCAACAAGCGACCGGTCGGATAATCATTGATGTAGCCGTTGCCGCCCAGAAGCTGAATCGCATCGAGGGCAAGCTTGGTGGCGTTCTCCGCAGCAAAAAGGATCGCCCCGGCCGCATCTTCGCGGGTGGTCTCGCCCCGGTCACAGGCCTGGGCCACCGCATAGACATAGGACTTGGTGGCATTCATGGCGACATACATGTCCGCGACCTTGCCCTGCACCAGCTGGAAGGTGCCGATGGGCTGTCCGAACTGCTCGCGCTCGTGAATGTAGGGGATCACCACATCCATGGCCGCCTGCATGATGCCGACCGCGCCTGCCGACAGGACGGCGCGCTCATAGTCGAGACCCGACATCAGCACATTGACGCCCTTGCCGACTTCGGCAAGCACGTTTTCTTCCGGAACCTCGCAGTCCTGAAACACCAGTTCGCCGGTTTCAGACCCACGCATGCCGAGTTTGTCGAGCTTCTGAGCGACGGAAAAGCCCGGAAAATCCTTCTCGACCAGGAACGCGGTCATGCCCTTGGGCCCTGCGTCCGGATCGGTCTTGGCATAGATGATCAGCGTGTCCGCGCAGGGACCATTGGTGATCCACATCTTGGTGCCGTTGAGAATGTATTTGTCGCCCTTCTTTTCGGCGCGGAGCTTCATGGAAACGACGTCGGACCCGGCGCCTGGCTCCGACATGGCCAGAGCACCCACATGTTCACCGGAAATCAGCTTGGACAGATAGCGCGTCTTCTGCTCATCGGTGCCCCAGCGGCGCAGCTGATTAACGCAAAGATTGGAATGCGCGCCATAGCTCAGGCCGATGGAAGCGGAGGCCCGGCTGACCTCCTCCATGGCGATGCAATGCTCAAGATAGCCGAGACCGGAACCGCCCCAGTCCTCTTCCACGGTGATGCCGTGAAGACCCATCTCGCCCATTTCAGGCCAGAGTTCGCGCGGGAACCAGTCCTCCCGATCGATCCTCTCTGCCAGCGGCGCGATCCGGTCCTGCGAAAACGCACGCACGCTGTCGCGCAGCATGTCAGCCGTTTCGCCCAGGTTGAAATTGAAGGACGGAAAGTCGTTGCGGATCATGGTGTATCTCCTCCCAGAGACAGTCTGCTTGCTGTTGAGCGGCCTAAGGCCGGTCGTATTTGACGAAATCGCTCAAAGTCCCGATCCGGTCGTAAAGCTGGCGCGCCCGGGCATTTCCTTCTTCGGTGTGCCAATAGATCTTGTAGCAACCGAGCCGTTCCGCCTCCGCGGAGACAGCCTCGATCAGCTTGCGCCCGACACCGCCGCCGCGCAGGGTCTCGTCGACGTAGAGGTCTTCCAGATAGCAAGTAGGCTCGAGCGACCAGGTACTTGCGTGCGGCAGGGAGTGCACAAGGCCCACAAGCCTGCCGTCAAGCTCGGCCACAATACCAAAATGCCCACCCTCGCCCAGAAGCCTCTCGAACAGGCCGTCGGTCACCGCCGGAGCCAGATCCTGCTTGTAGAATGTCAGGTAATCTTGCCAGAGACGGCCCCATTCGGCCCTATCGGATGCTGACAAAGGCCGGATCGTTGCGTCGCTCATTGAGTTCAGTCCTCCATGCCTTCAAGGCACATCAGGGTGAAAAGGCAGGTGGAGATATGCGATTGATCATCATCGTCCAGACCAAAGACATCGGCACGGCAAACGGTCAGCGTCCGGCCGGGCTTGATGACCCGTCCGCGAGCCACGATCCGCGATGCCTTCGCCGGATTGAGAAGATTGACCTTGAACTCGCTCGTCAGGATTCCGGTTCCTGCCGGGAACAGCGTGAGCGCCGCATATCCGGCCGCAGAATCTGCCACCGAAGACGTGGCTCCGGCGTGAAAAAAGCCATGCTGCTGGGTGAGTTCGGGCCTGAGCTGCAGTTGGATATCGACAGCACCGGGCGCAAGATGGGCCAGACTTGCTCCCAGGTGCGCCATGAAGGGTTGCCTGGCGAAACTTTGCCGCACGCGCCGTTCCCAGTTCGGATCCCGAGGCTCCAGCAGCATCAGACCGTTTCCTCCAGGGCGTCCCGTGCAGCCGCAAAGTCCTCGAACTCAAGCCCGAGTTCCTTCATGCGCACGCGGCATCCGGCTTCGACCTCATCGAGATCGTTGAGCGCGTGTTCGAGGTCCCGCCGCTTTTCCAGAAGCTCGGCGCGGCGATCGGAGATTTTCTGCATCAGCAAACGCAACTGACCGGGCTCACCAGGCGCCTTGCCGTACATCTCGATGATCTCGCTGATTTCGGCCAGGGAAAAGCCAAGTCGCTTGCCGCGCAGGATCAACTTGAGGCGTGTTCGGTCGGCGGGCGTATAAAGCCGCTGACGGCCACGGCGCTGGGGAGACAAGAGCCCTTGCGCTTCATAAAAGCGCAGCGTTCGCGTCGTGATCGCGAATTCCTGGGTCAATTGCGTGATGGTGTAGAGCCGCTGCATGGATCCTCCGTGGAGAACCGACCTTTTCGCTTTTTGACCTTAAAGTCAACAGAGGCGTATTTTCATATAAAATGCAGATATTTGGAAAATCATCGCACCAGTGAATCCAGCGTCAACCCGCCTGCGAGAACGTTCAGATCCACCTCCCCTTCGATGCCCGCAATATCGCCGCGCTGATGATACTGCCACATTGCCCATTCATTGGCATAGCCCGGAGAGCGCCAGATCGACCTCGCCCAGAGCGGACGGCTAAGGCCCTGCCCGGTCAGATAGGCAAAATACACCTCTTCCGGCGCATAGAGCATGACCTCCCGGCCGCTTGCCTGCTCCACCTGCGCCACAAAATCGGAGACCTCACGCAGCAGCTCGTCCCGCGGCGGACGCCGCGCGCAATTGCCCTCAAACTCGATGTCCAGTACCGGCGGCAACATGGCCTCCTGAACCGGCAGTTGCTGAAGGAAGTTGGCAGCCTGCTCCGCCCCCGGCTTGCACAGCGAGAAGAAATGATAGGCGCCTCGGACGAGACCGGCCTCGCCTGCGTTCTTCCAGTTGGCGGCAAAGGCATTGTCCTTGAAGTCGCCGCCTTCGCTTGCCTTCATGTATACGAAAGCAACATCGTCTGCTGCGACCTGATGCCAGTCAATCGCGCCCTGATGGTGGGACACATCAATGCCCCTCACCGGGTAGAGCTCCCTGTCCGGTTCCCATGTCATGAAGAAGACAGCAGCCCCCGCAATCGACAACACTCCGCCGATGGCCACATAGAAAAGGACCTTCAGCAATCCCTGCAAAAAACGCATTCGACCCCAGCCTCTTGCGACCACTCAAACCGGCGCGAACATCGCACCTGCAAACGGCATACACTTTTTGCCACCAGCACGGCTAGGTGCCTTCGGCCAGGAATCCGCTTCTAGCGTCGCTCAAAGGTTCCAAACCAGTCCGTTCCCCTCTTGAAAAACGGCGTGTCAGTCTTTGGCAATTGGCAGGGCGGCGACGGGACGGCTTGCAACTCGCAAAAAACAAAACAAACTAAGGAAGCTATAAATCCCAAACTCCACCGCAAGGCTATTGCTGTCAGGTGAAGTTCGGCCAGAGCGGAGCCGAGGCGAGTTCCAGAACATTCCCGTCCGGATCATTGAAATAGAGGCTGGTGCCACCCGCCGGCCAGACGACCTCGCTGATAATCTCAACATCACAACGCGCAAAATGATCGCGCCACGCCTGAAGTATGCCGGCATTTACCCGAAAGGCGAAGTGGGAATGACCGACGCTGTCGTGACCGGGGACAACGCCACCGGGCGTGACCACATCCTCACCGGTATGCCCGCGATAAAAAACAAGGAGCGTCTGCGCCGGACCAACGTCATAGGCAAAAAGCCGGTCTCCCGCGACCATGCGCGTCAAGCCGAGAACGCCTTCATAGAAGCCATGAGCTGCCTCCATGTCGTCGACATAGACCGCTGTTTCCAAAATGCCGTCAAGCGAGGGAGCTGTCATTGCAAACCATTGATCCGAAGCGTACCGGCACAAAATTTAGCTGGCCGACAGGACCAAGGCAAACGCACAAAACACATTCAGACGGCGTCTCCTAGCCAAGCGCCAGTCCAGGCGCCGTCATGCGTGGTTCGAACTCTGTGATGTGATAGATCGCAAGTCCGTTCTTGTGGAACGGATCATCCCTGACAATCGCCTCTATCTGATCCCTGCTGGACGCCGTGGCAAGAATGACCCCGCCGATTCGTGGAACCTTGGGCCCGGAGGCAAGGAACACACCGCGCTCATAGTTCTGTTCCAGGAACACGCGATGCGCCGCCAGCTGGGCATCGACCGCATCAAACTCAACTGCATATTCAAGATCGAGGACAAACAGGCTCTTCATGGATGTCACCACTGCTTTGTTCAGCCGAAATATCCCACGGCGGATGAAGCCGCCGTGGGCGCTGCAAAGACCCTAATCAGGCGATCGTGAGCTTCACGTCGATGTTGTTGCGTGTGGCGTTGGAATAGGGGCAGACCTCGTGGGCCTTGGCAACGAGAGCCTCAGCTTCATGCGCCTCCAGTCCCGGGAGAGACACTTCGAGGGCAACCTCCAGGCCAAACCCGCCTTCGGACCGCGGACCAATGCCGACTTCCGATGTGATGGTCGTTTCGGCGGGAATGGTCTTCTTGTCCTGGGCTGCAACAAATTTCATTGCACCGATGAAACAGGCGGCATAGCCCGCAGCAAACAGCTGCTCCGGGTTGTTGCCCTCACCGCCCGCGCCGCCAAGCTCCTTCGGCGTGGCGAGCTTCAGCTTCAACGCGCCGTCGAGGGTTTCCGCGACACCGTCACGGCCACCGGTTGCCTTGGCTTTTGTTGTGTAAGCGACTTGAACACCCATTTTCGTTTTCCTTCGTCTGACTGCCTGGACGGAGACTGATCCATCCGCGGTTCCTATGAATTCATCAAATTAAATCGTGCACGATCTAATATCTGAGCATATATATCGCACACGATTTAATTTCAACACCTTGCGATAAGATCGTGCACGAATTATCTTCGCTCGCCTGTTGAGTTGCGTAACTGAAAGCAAGACTGCCATGACACAAACGATGTTCCCGTTTGACCTGGAGCCGGTACCCGAGCCCAAGAAAACCAAGAAAAAAGCCAAGGCCAAACCGGCAGAAACCCACGCGCCGGAGGGCACAGCCGTTCCAGAAAACCAATCAGCAGACACGAGCGTGGCAAAAGAAAAAGCCGCAGAGGTAGGGGCGCGGGCAAACTTCAGTGAGACAGCAACGGTCACGGAACCGGGCGATCTGCTCCTCGAGCAATTTCTGTGCTTTTCGCTTTATTCCGCCAATCACGCCATGACGCGGGTCTACAAGCCCTACCTTCAGGAGCTTGGCCTCACCTACCCGCAGTATTTGGCCATGGTCATCCTCTGGCAGAAGGACAAGATTCTTGTCGGCGAGTTGGGCGACCGGCTGCAGCTGGAATCCAACACGATGACGCCGCTGCTAAAGCGCCTGGAGGCGATAGAGCTCCTGACCCGCACACGTGACAAAAAAGACGAGCGCCAGGTGCGCATCGCTCTGACCCGCAAGGGCCGGGCCTTGAAAAAGAAGACCGGCAGCCTTTCAGCCTGCATTCTCGCCGCCACCGGCATGTCGGTCGAGGAGGTCATCGACCTGCAGGGCAAGATCATGCTTTTGCGCGACAACCTGCTGAAAGCGGCCGAAACAGATCAATAAGACATGCCGAACTGGCCGGTTGTCGAAAGCCGTCTAGAACGGCAGGCCGAACCAGAGGGCGGCAATCCCCAGAAAGGCGAAAAAGCCGACAACGTCGGTGACAGTGGTCACAAAAACGCTTGAGGCGATCGCCGGATCAACATTGACCTTGTCGAGGGCGATCGGAATCAGCAGGCCCGACAGGCCGGCAAACAGCATGTTAATGATGATCGAACCGGCAATCACGATGCCAAGACCCGGGCTTTGAAACCACGCCCAGGCGGTCAGGCCGATCAGTACTGCCAGCGCCAGCCCATTGAGGAAGCCGACGAGAACCTCGCGCCGCAGAACCCGCAACATGTTGCGCGCGCCCAGCTCCTGGGTCGCGATACCGCGCACGGCGACGGTCATGGTCTGCGTGCCGGCGTTTCCGCCCATGGAGGCCACGATGGGCATCAACACGGCCAATGCCACCATCGCCTCGATGGTGTCTTCGAACAACGCGATGATGATGGACGCCAGAACCGCGGTGCCGAGATTGACAACCAGCCATGTCAGCCGCGAGCGCGCAATGGTCAGAACGCTGTCGGAAATCTCTTCATCGCCCACCCCAGCCAGGGCGCGCAGATCTTCTTCCGCCTCTTCCTGGATCACGTCGACGATGTCATCGACGGTCAGGATCCCGACCAGCCGCTCATTCTCATCGACGACAGCCGAGGAGACAAGGTTGTAGCGCTCGAACCGACGGGCGACTTCCTCCTGATCCTCGGTCGCCAGAACCGCATGACGGGTCTCCGTCATGATCGAGGTGACATTCTCATCCCGGGTGGTGCGCAGGACCTTGTCCAATGCGACTGCACCCAGAAGCCGGAAGGTCGGGTCAACAACGTAAATCTCGTAGAAACTGTCAGGCAGATCGCGCGCTTCGCGCATGTAGTCGATCGTTTGCCCGACGGTCCAGAACGGCGCGACAGCAATAAACTCCGTCTGCATGCGCCGGCCGGCACTGGATTCGGGATAATCCAGAGCCCGCTGAAGCTGCGCCCGGTCTGCATAGGGCAGTTCGCCGAGGATCTCTGCCTGATCCTCCGCGTCCATGTCCTCAAGGATGTAGACGGCGTCATCGGAATCGAGGTCGCCGAGACCTTCGGCGATATCCTCGTTCGGCAGCGTTTCCAGCAGCTTGAGGCGGACTGCCTCGTCGGTTTCGGTCAGGGCGGTGTAGTCGAAATCATCGCCAAGCAGGCGCACGAACCGGGCCCGATCAGCCTCCCCGAGGCTCTCGATCAGATCCCCTGTGTCGGCCTCATGGAGTTTGCCGGCAAGCTTTAAGAGCCCGATCGCATCCTCAGCCTCGATGGCAGCCTCAACCGCCTGGATAAAGGCCTGATTGAGGTGGCCCTCTTCGTCGCGAACGGAAAGGACAGGGGCATCTGCGGTCAGATCGTCCTGCAGGTCGATGTTCGCCATGAAGCCCCTCTTTCTCCGCGATTTCGCGGATGAAACTCACACAAAGAGGGCGCGTCAGCCCTGCCCTCACAAGTAACGCTGCGCGAAATCATTTGCCACAAGGATCTGATGTGCCATCCACAATCTTGAGGGCGCCGCACGCAGAAAGATAGCGCCGACGTCAAAGCCTGCCGGCGTCAATCAACAGGGCAGGATTTTGCCCGTTCGGCGCGGCGGACCTCGGCGAGATAGTCCCTGGCCCGTTCCGGCAGAATACGCTCCTCATCGGAGATACAGGGCTGCGCCTTGCCGAATGCTCGGCGGGCACGGTCCGTGCTCAGACAGACACGCCCGGCCGCCAGAACCTTGTGCTCAAGATACCAGAGCCGCCTGCAGGACAGGCTGGCCAGGGTCTGCTGTGGGACCTTCATCGCCTCCACCAGCGCAGGCGTCAGCCCCCTCGTCTCAGCCTCAGCAGCCGGCACTGTCCCCATCAGGCAAAACGCGAGACCAAGCACGAGAGACAGGGCTGAGGCTTTCAGATGGCTGGACATGGCAAGATTCCTCAAAGGCACAGCAAACCGCTCCAACGGAAAAGGCAGATCAGAAAGCGATCAGCATCATCCATACGCCTATGTGAGGCAAAAATTTGGGTAAAACCGTAGAAACAAAAAAGCGCCCCGAAGGACGCTTTTTTCAACCACTTGCCAATTCAGCAAATGGTACGATCGAGACGCGCCACCTCAGATATTTAACATAATATTTTCAACTACTTAGATTTCAAGACCCGGAAAGTGTAGGGCGTTATGTAGGGCACTCTTCATGACTGCATGTCGTCGGATTTTCAATCTAGACAACAACTAGGTTCGTCATCGGGAGCAGTGCAGGTTGGTTGCCCGCTCAACCTGAGAAGTCATAAACTCGGCACGGTTCGTTTATCCGATGGCACCTGGACGGACTAAACTTCAGCTATCGGCCCATAGCTGACCTTTGTCACTTACGCATCGAAGGGCAGCTCAGAGCCCATAGTGACCAATGCTGCGGGGGAGACGAACGACTGCTTCGGCGCTTTCAACCAATAACCTTGCTTCGCCTTTCCTGCATGACGACATCACGCCAACGGTCTTCCAACGGGCCGTAGGTCATCCTGCCCAAATTCCTTCTGGTGCCAACGGGCTCGAATCCCAAAGCAGCATGCAATGCAAGGCTGGCTTCGTTTTCCGGAAATATCTGGGCAACCAGCGTCCAGCGCTCTCGGACGCCAACACCAAATCCCCAAGCAGGCGGCGGCCGAGTCCACTTCCTTGCCGCGTCGCAGAGACATAGATCGAGACCTCGCCCACACCGTGGTAGACTGGGCAAGGCGAGGTCAGGCTTATACCGGCCCAGGCAGCGACAGCGCGTTCGGTTTCCGCAATCAGCGAAAGTCCGCGTCCGGTCAAAAAGCTCGCACTGAAGCTGTTCCAATCATGCGGCGTATCCCGGAAGCTGGCATGACCTGTTGCCAGACCTTCTGCGTCGATCACGGCAATTGCGGCGGTGTCCGGCCGTTCCGGTTTTCGCGTTGTTGTCTTCGTCAGGTCCATAGGGCCACCACCGCGAGAAGAAGGGCCATGCCGACCAACGCCTGCACGACTGTCCCGCCTGACAGGATTCCAATGGCGCGCCCTTCGCTATCCTGATCGGTCAGAGCGTCCCGCCGGACAAGCCAATAATAGCTGTCGTTGGGCAGGATCGCGATGAAAGAACCAAGGCAAATCGCGAAGACGGCCGCAACTTCGTTGACGCTGCTGGTCATCACGATCGGGGCCGCTACGGGCGCGATGGCGGCGAAGGTTGCCATGGACGATCCCTGCGCCAGCTTGAACAGCACCGTCAAGGCAAACAGCGCGATCAGGGTGAGCATCCCATCGCCCTGCGGGAACAGGCTGTCCAGCGCCAACATGCCCGTCAGCACCGCCCCGAAGGCGCTTGCCGCCCCGATGACCAGAAGAAGCGAGCCGGTTCGCCGAACCGCGCTGTCCAGACAGTCGCGCCGAGCGTCCGGTGACGTTTGCAACAGGGCGAGGATCGCGGCAATGATCAGCGCGCCCTTGGGCAACAAGAGGAAATCCAAAGTGCCCATACCGGTCGTGCCAACAATCCCGCCCGCGACCAACAATGCCGCCATCACCAGAAAGGGCACAAAGGCGCGCAGAAGGTGTCCGCTGTCTGGCGCTCTTTCCAGCTCAGTTTGCGCCCAATCACCTTTGTTTGTGACGCGCCCCCACATCACGCCAGCCGCCCAGACTGGCAAAGTCAAGAGCGCTCCGCACAACAGCAGGATGGCGGGTTCAATCCCACCAGCGCCCGTCGCGCCAAGCCCCGCCGCGACGATCAAGGGGCCAGCGGGATACAGAAGCTTAAACCCTGCATAGGCCCCGAATGCCGTATCTAACTTGTAGCGCCCTGCCGCCGTAGAAAGTGCGGCATAGGCGGTATCTGGACAGATCATGCCTGCGCCCGCAACAGGCGCGGCGAGCGCGGCCGTTCGGCCCGCCGCATTGGACGCGATGTTCTGCCTCGACAGTGCAGCAGCCAGGGTAAACGACGGCAGCAGGATCAAGGCGAACTCGCCCAAGGCACGTCCGAACCCCGTATTGTACGTGCTTACAATCTCGTCCGCGCCCATACCGGCGGATAATCCCAGCACCAATGTCAAAAGTACCATCCAGATAATGAGCGGCAAATCCGGCATATGGCTTCTCAAACTGGAGGATGAGAGCGGTGTCGAGGAAGCGTCTGTCATGGCGAGTCCGATCTGTTAGCTGAGCCCAAGTCATGTTAAACGGGGATTGATAATTGCATAAATGAGAAAATATGAGGCTCAGCATGCGTCAGGCTCATGTAAAACCGCCGCTTCGATCTCTTCAGGTCTTCGAAACGGCCGCGCGGTACGGCAGTTTTACGGCCGCCGGAGAAGAGCTAGGGATTACCCAAAGCGGCGTGTCGCGTCAGGTCTCGGATTTAGAGGCGACGCTTGGAGTTGCGCTGTTTCTACGGAAGGGCGCACGGCTGAGCGTGACCCCGGCGGGCGAACGTCTGGCACGCGAGCTGGCGGAAGCCTTCGCCCACACATGGTCCGCAGTGGCGGACGCACGGCGATCCGATCAGGTTGTCACACTCTCGATGCTGCCCTCGGTGGCAACACGCTGGTTTGCGCCGCGATTGGCTAATTTCATGGCGGCAAACCCGGACATCGATCTTCGCATTACAGCCTCTCGCCATCTCGTGGATTTTGCATCGGAAGGCGTTGACGCGGCCATCCGCTATAGCCCTGTGCCCTCACGCGATTTGGCAGCGATCAAGCTCGGCACCGAAACAGTGACACCCGTGTGCTCCGCGACCTACGCCAAAGATCACGCGCTGCACACACCTGCCGATATGTGCCGCGCAACGCTTCTGTGCGGGGACATTCCAGAAGACTGGCCCGCATGGTTCGACGCCGCCGGGTGTCCCTTCAGCTCGGCGTCCGGACCCCGCCTGGGGGATGATGGCGCGATCTTGCAGGCTGCAGTCGAGGGTCAAGGGGTTGCCCTGGGACGATCGCTGCTTGTTGCGGATGACATCGCAACGGGACGACTCGTAGCCCCGTTCCCTGTCACGTTGGATGCCAGCCACGCATATTGGTTTGTTCACCCTGCAGGCATGGCATCGACACATGCGGTCGAGATGGTAGAGGCTTGGCTTGTCAGTCAGTTCGACGCGTAAGGCTTGAAAGCAGCTGTTCGTTTCTTTGGAGCGAATTCACACTTTGTCCGCTCAGCAGACATCGGTCGTTATTGCAGCGAAGGTCCACTTCCCACCCAGACGCAAAAAACCGCGCCCCGTAAGAGGCGGGGTTGATTGACTTACTTGGATTTGGAAGCGCTTAGCACCGCCGCAAGGCGTTCGGGCAAGCTGTCCAGTTCTTCAGCGAGTCTGTTGATTGCCATCACCAGCAGGGTTTCAACTTCCTTCAGGTGTTCGCGGCTTGCGTAGTCTTCCCCGACCTTCAGGCGGAAGTCATTCAGGTCAGGGCGCAAGACCAATTGGTTGCGACCGCTTTCGCCGTAGACACTTCAGCAGGAGAATATGCTTCTGCTCTTAAGCAGCTAGTTTAACCTTCGCACCCTTCATATTGGTCATCTTCGCGTATGGTGAAGACAATCTCATGCAACGCATGTGTCTTGAACTCCTGCGCTTCGCCTGCTTTGGTAATCCGAATGGTCTCATTCCCAATGTAACGGTAAGCGGGTTCCCCAAGGGGCGCACATTCTTTCAATGGCCGCTCGACCATAACAAGGTGGTCTTGGTCTATCTGGAACTCGATCTCGAAATCGCCCTGAGACGCTTTCATCTTGAGGGTCTTTCCATAGGGCAATCCCAGCTTGCTCTCGCTCGCGGGGACCAAATCTTCAACCGAACCGGTCATTGTCAGACCCTCGCGATTAAAAACCGGATCAATAACAACGCCATCTTTCGAAAAGACCAGACACATAGGTTGTGGATCGCTGCCATCGCGGGGAATAGTCATGGAGTAATCGACGGAATACTCAGGTGTGTGCAGCTTGCCCCAATACCAATTGCGTTTCCCAGCTGACACCGGGACTTTGCCCCAGTTGTGATCGCGGTAACCGCTTCCTGTGACGGCAGTCGCGACTCCATCTTTGATAAGTGTTCCCTCGACGCGCCCTTGCGGCACAGCGATGGTCCAACCCATGGCGACAGCCGCCATTTCTTCGGGCGTTTTGCCAACCACCCAGGCTGGAAACTCTTTGTCGAGTTTCAGATGAACCCCGTGGCCATTGCAAAGCGCCTTCATCTCAAAGTGGTCCCCTTGATCGACGCAAAAATCATCACCGAAGTGGACGTCGCATTTGTCATAGGACAAGCTGACTTGATCGTCAGAATAACGGACAAACTCACTTATTTCGCGACCGTCAGCGGCGTAAATATTCAGACGGACAGTCGGCTGGCGCGGCGACACTCGGGTATCATTGGAGGACCACATCACCACGACATGATCGCCGGTGTCCAACTCTGCATCGAAATACCACCATTCGAAATCCGTCGCCCGGTTTTCCATCGGGAATGGCAAATGCATTGCGTCATGTTTGTTGAAGTCAGTGATGTCGATACCTTTTATCTTATACGCCGAAGGATGCGCGTGATTAGCTATCGCGGCCCATGAGTTTGTTGTACTTGGAGAGGAACAGGTCTTCGCCTTTCAGTTTGCGGGTGATGAAGTTGCCTGCCGTAAAGACCCCGAGAAACGAGTTCCCGATTTTTGGCCCTAGCGGTACAAGAAATGGCGCCTTTGGACCCCATGGCTTGTAGGGTTTCAGATCTTCGACCCTTTTGCCCTCAACCAAAGCCTTCAGCGCCGTCTTGAGCCAAGCAACCTGACGGCGTGCGCCCACGACGGTCATTGCATCGCCCATCTTAGCTGCGTCCCCCGCTGCAAAGACATTGCCAAACTGCGATGGGCGCATCCATGCGTCCGTTTTGACGCGTTCTGCATGGCCAACCTGTGCACCCGGCAAGGATTGCAGCAATGTAGATGTCGCCTTACTCCCGATGACTGGGAAAACCAGGTCCGCCGCAACCTCGGTGCCATTGGACAGGGACAAGGTGCCGACATAGGGTTCCGTCAGACTCTGCAGATTTTCAGCGCGCGCGCCAAATGTCAGCGATACGCCGGACGCCTTCAGCTTCGCGGTCAACTCACGCCCCAGCTTGGGTGGATGATGCGGGAACAGAGTAGCTTCGCTTGAGATCAAATGAACGGACTTTTCAGGAAAGGCATGGGCAATTTCGCCCGCAAGCTCTGTCCCAACGGCCCCTGCACCAACAATGGCGATAGTTTCTGCCGCGACGAGTTTTGCATGTACCTGTGCATTTGCTGTTCGAAACCCGCCAATGTCCTGTCCATTTGATTTGAACGGGATCGCATTACTAGACCCTGTCGCGACAACAATGTAGTCGGCGGTAATCTTTTCTCCCGATGCGAGAGTCACCTCGGTTTCAGAGATAGACTGGGCAACAGCCTGAACGACACGGCCGCGTTTCAGGAGCCCATCATATGGGATAAGCGCACGTTCTAGGATCGAAGGATCAACAACAGCCCGCACCATCGCAGGCGCATGCACAAAGTGGCTATTTTTCTCAATAAGAGTGACCTCAGCTATGTTGTCCAAAGATCTGGCAAGTTCTACGCCAACATATCCCCCGCCAATAATCGCAATTCGTTGTGACATCGTGATGTCCTGTCTGGTCTTTATGGTTGCATTTCGTTTCACGACATTACATAAGTGAATCTGTATCACAAAACAATAGACCATGGTCCATGGTTTGGGGTGGGTGTGTTGAAAATAGGTGAATTGTCAGAAAGATCAGGCCTAAGCCGTGACACGATCCGGCTGTATGAAAAGAACGGCTTGATCTCGTCTTCCGTCAGCCAGAGCGAAACCAATAACTACCGTGATTACGGCGACGACGTCTTGTTACAGCTGAAATTCGTAAGCGCGGGACGAGAGGCAGGCATATCAATTTCCGACCTACGCGAACTCATGAATGCATTTTTTGACAGTTGTGATCCGTCTGAGGCGGAGAATGTCATTGTCGCAAAAATTGCCGAACTCAAAGATCGAATTTTGCAGATCGAGAACGTGATCGCATATCTTGGTGCTGTTTTGGAAAAGGTACGTAGCGGACCGGATGAAACTTGAAGCGATGAAGGTTTGTTTTTGGATGTCATTGAATGAACATAACAGATCAAAGACATAAGACTGCCGACAGGTTAAACGACCGCTTCGTCCGCATCTTGATGCTTTAACTTGTTTGTGGCGAAAGTACAGTTTCGATTCCGGTCAAATCCACTGCCGCAAACGCTTGCAAACCGACATTCTCTTTCTGCATGACCTTCCCTCCCCTATCGCTCTTTCTTGCGCTTCACCTCCGGCCGCTGCAACCGGTCGAACACCTCCAGCGAAAACGGCAACTGGATCTTTAAAAGCTCCTGTTGCCGGTACCTGAGCGATCCCCCATCGCCATAATCTGGCCTCGTGATCGCGTGGCCCATCAAAAGACATCTGAGCTCATAATCCAGATGCGCTTCCTTCATCCGGCTCTCAAACGAATGGCGAAGCGAATACACCCTGTGGTTATCTGACGGCAAAATACCCGCCCTGCGCAAGTGCTTCATCGCCGCAGCGGAGAAATTTGTTTCCTTGTCCCGGTAACGCGGAAACCCGTCCGGCGCGCGTTTCATCGCTTCCAGGGACACGCCCACCAGCGGGATTTGCCGGACGCTCGATTCCGTCTTGATCGCCCGGTCTTCCCGAAACCGGATCTCGATAAACGGTACGTCCGCCTCCAGGTGGATCTGGTCAGGCAGAATGTTGCAGAGTTCAGATGGTCGGCAGCCCGTTTCAATCAAGGCCAAGAGCAACAGCGCCGCTTCGCGGTTCAGATCGGCAAAGGCCCCCGGCGCCAAGAACCGGTCCCTAAGCCAGGTTACCGGAAACGGCGGCACATACTGTTTCAAGGCCTTGGGATCGCGGAAAGACAGGTTCCGGAACGGATTGTCCCGCGCCTCTTCCCCAAGGCGGCGGAAATAGTCGCCATAGATCCGGCGCATGTTGCCCACATCCCGATTGGCCGAATTGCCGGACAATCGCTTCAGGCCCCGTTCGCCTGTCACCCGCTTTTGCCACCAGTCATAAAAGGCGAGCGCATCCTGCCGGGTGATGTCGCAAAGGTCCTTGTCCCCGACCACCTGAATGAAATTCGTCACCGCCGCCGCTTGACCTTCTCATATGAAGCTTTTTGCGCGCGGCTCTTGCCTGTCAGTTCATCTGGCGCAATTTCGCTCAGGAAAATTTCCAGCGCCTTGGAGACGGTCACGGACGGCTTGGGCACGGTTCCAAGCAGCGCTTCTGCATCTGGCTTCAGACCTCGGCCTCCGGACGGCTTTTGAGCGCCTCCAGCCGCTCCAGCAGCTCATCCACCGGCGCATGGTCCAGAAGGTCGCTTGCAGACTTCCAGACAAAGCCCAGTGCCCGCTGTTGCGCGGCCCGGTAACGCGCGCTGGCCGGATCGACGGCACGTTCACCGCCCCCAGAAGCGACGCCCAATACAACGTGTCCGCTTCTTCCAGGGCATCTCGGCGCATCCGGGCCATGTCGAGAGACTTTGTTTTCAGGGAGGTTTCAATGGATGACCGTGTGTCCAAAGATTGAACCTGCGACGGAACCCGTCGCCGGTAATACCAGGTGCCGGAAATGTGGCCCTTCAGGAACCGATCACGATCACGCATACCCCTCCCTCACACGCATGTGGGGTAAGAATTGGGGTAAATTGTGGGGTAAAATTCGCGACTTAGCCAATAAAAAAACCGGCCAGAGGCCGGTTCTCTTTAGTTATCAATCACTTGGTAGTGTGATTGATGGTGCGGTCGAGAAGACTCGAACTTCCACGGGGGTTAGCCCACAGCGACCTCAACGCTGCGCGTCTACCAATTCCGCCACGACCGCATTCTCTGGTAGCACCCGCCACCTTTCGGCGACGAGGAGCCCCATGTAGCAAAAGGGATTCTGCTGTGCAAGGGCGCTTTTCAGTTTATTTCACAAGCTCGTGGAAAAAGATCCGGGCCTGATTTTACGATGCCGGCAAAGAATGTCCTAAAGCGGTCCATCGAGGCGCGGGGCGCGGATTTCCGGACCTCTCAAAAGCACTTCCGTAACCGAGATTCCGATCCTTTCGCCCAGCAGAACCACCTGTCCGCGCGCGACCAGAGTGCTGTTGGCGTAGATCTCCACATCGTCGTCTTCGTTGACGTCCAGGTCGATCACCGCGCCCCGTCCCATGCGCAAAAGCTGGTGGACCGGCATCTCGGATGCGCCCAGGACAACGGAAATATCGACATTGATTTCATCGAAGGTGGCCATCGGAAGGTTCCGCCTATATGTGTGAGGTGCTCATGGCACCGCATGCGTTCATGCTTAACACGCCTTCCCGTTTGAAAAAATCAGCAAAAGCCTCAAGCCAATGCCTGCTCCACAAAGAGACACCCTCAGCGCCGATTTTCGCCCCATTTTGGACGCCCCACCGGTGGAATGGGTCGTCTCGGACGCCCTTGTGGACTATGAGACGGCGCTGGCGGAGATGGAGGCCCATGTGGCGCGAATCGCCTCCGGCGAGGCAAATGAGCGCGTCTGGCTGCTGGAACACCCTCCCCTTTACACCGCAGGCACCAGCGCCGATGACGCTGACCTGATCGCGCCGAACCGCTTCCCCGTCTACCAGACCGGACGCGGCGGGCAGCACACCTATCACGGCCCCGGCCAGCGGGTCGCCTATGTCATGCTTGATCTCAAGCGCCGGCGCCAGGATGTGCGGGCCTTTGTGGCGGCGCTCGAAGCCTGGGTCATCAGCGCCTTGTGGCACTACCATATCCGCGGAGAGCGCCGGGAGGACCGTGTTGGCGTCTGGGTTCGCCGCCCCGAGCGCGGCGCGACCGTTGAAGACAAGATCGCCGCCATCGGCATTCGCCTGCGCAAATGGGTGACCTTCCACGGCATCAGCTTCAACGTCGAGCCGGATCTGGAACATTTCTCCGGCATCGTGCCCTGCGGCGTGCAGGAACACGGCGTCACCAGCCTGGTCGACCTGGGCATTCCGGTCAGCATGCCGGAAAATGACATCGTCCTGCGCACCGAATTCGAAAAGATCTTCGGCCCGACAGCCGGATAATTCGGCAGGCCGCACTCAGTAGGTCGGGCGTGTTACGAAACCGGCCACATCGGGCGGGTCGCATGGGTGTGCCAAGATCCTATCGATGCGGGCGAGCTCGGGACCTTCTTCGGACAAGGCAACCATCTCTTTCACCCGGTCAGCGCGGCCGTAATAGATCGCCTCGACGAAGCCATCGCGCCGGTTGCGGATCCAGCCGCTCAAACCCCGGCTTTCAGCCTCGGCCGCACACCAGGCGCGGTAGCCCACGCCCTGCACGCGGCCTTTCACGGTCACATAGTAGGAAACGAAGTCGGACTCGCTCACGCGCGCGCCTCCTCAGTGTCGGTTTGCCGCTTCGGCGCCCGACCTTTTTCATCGTGCATGACATAGAGCGATGCACCAACGATCGTCAGGGCTCCGAGCCAAAAGGGTCCGCTGGGCGCATATTGAAATGCCAGCCAGCCGAAGAAAACATTGAGCGGCAGTTTCAGATGATCAAATGGCTGAATGAAGGCAGCATCTGACCGTGAATAGGCCAGCGTGAGACAATAGTTTGCCGCCACCGTGAGGACGCCAGCCGCCGCGATCGCGACGATGCCGATCCCCTGCGGAATGACAAACCCTTCAGCCAGGGCAAGGCCGAAATTGACAGGCGTCAGCAGCAAAAGCAGATAGATGGTCACGGTGTCCGCAGGCTCAAAGGCGGTCAGCTTCTTGGTCAGGAGAGAGGCCCCCGCCCAGAAAGCCGCAGCACCCAGCGGCAGAAGTGCCGCCAGCTGAAACCGGTCGGACCAGGGCTCAAGGATGATCATGGCACCTGCAAAGCCGAGCAAAGTCGCCGCCCAGCGCGCAAAACCGATCCTCTCACCCAACAAGAGCCAGGCGCCAATGATGACGAAAAAGGGCGATGTCATCACTAGTGCGATGGCCTGCCAGATCGGAACGGAAGCAAGACCTGCGCCCCACAGCTGAACACCGGCAACCGCAAGGGCTACCCGCAGCAGGTGCAACCCCGGCTGCTTGGTCGCGAGACCTGACAGCCCGCGCCTGACAAGCCAGGGCAGCGCACAGGCGAGCGCTGCAGCGTACTGCCAGAACACCACGGAAGAGGACGGCATGCCCAGTTTCATTGTCGCTGTCTGAATTGCCACATTGACCGCTGCAAAGGACGCTCCCGCCGCCACCATCAATCCGGCAGCCATCAAGGGCGTTCTCAGTCCGTTCAGTCCCGTCATCTCGTCAACCTCGCCTGGCAAATGGCACAGGGCAGACGAACGGAGGCCGCCCCTTGCATCAAACGGGCTGCCCACCGTGCGTTCTCTTTCATCCGGACTATGACCGTCGGCTTCGGCTTCTCACCGAATCTGCTGACCCTTGAACAACTTTCCAAGGCGCTCGCGGGCTCCAGGTTTCCCTGATACCGCCGGTGGGGAATCGCACCCCGCCCCGAGAACATTTCACTCTCACTGAAAGCAGATTTAACGACTGACGTGCGAAGGTGCAAGCTGAAGAAATAGGCTCAAGCGTGAGGCGGGCCGAGCGCCGGATGCAGCATTCTGACTCCGCAACCTGTATCAAAGGACGGGTGACTACAGCACACGAAAGCCCTCGCGCTGCCGAAACGTCACTATGAGTAGGAGACAAATACCTGCTTGTTCTTCTGCCGTGCCATTTCGTTTATGTCATCACGAAGTGCCTTGGCAGAGCTTCTTGCCCGATGCGCGAAATCCTCTCCCGAGCCAGCGTAATTGATCGCTCTGGCAGAGTTGATCAAAATACCGCCGCCGGCAGCGGCGGCAATGATCCGCTCCAATGAGCCACCTTGCGCGCCGACTCCCGGGATGAGAAGCGGCATTTGGCCAACGATCTCACGCACTGCCAACGCCTCTTCAGGCATTGTTGCACCAACAACCAGCCCGACATTGCCAGCGCCGTTCCACTCCGTGGCCGCCAATTCCGCGACATGTTCATAGAGCCTTCGCCCATTCTGCAATACGCAATCCTGCAACTGCGGCGCAGAGGCGTTTGAGGTTTTGCAAAGAACAAAGACGCCTTTGTTTTCATACTGGGTAAAGGGTGCAATGCCATCGATCCCAAGGTAGGGATTGGCGGTGACAGCATCCGCCTTGTAAACCTCGAAGGCCTCTGCGGCGTAGCGCTCGGTGGTTGAGTCGATATCACCGCGCTTGGCATCCAAAACAACAGGTATCTCCGTTGTTTCGTGAATATAGCCGATAAGTGATTTCAGCACGTCGCACGCATCTTCAGCCGCGAAATAGGCGATTTGAGGTTTATAGCAGCTGGCCAAATCCTTCGTCGCATCCACGATCGCAGTGCAAAAGTCGAAAAGCGCGTTTTGGTTGTATTGAATGTGTTGCGGGACTTGCGACAGTTTTGGGTCAAGCCCGATACACAAATGCGAATTGTTCCGTTCTTCCGCGCTGGCAACCATTTGAAAAAAGGTCATCGCATAGATCCTTGGAACGGTACTGTGAGGCTTGAAACCGGACTCTGCTGAGCAGTGTGAGTTAATCGCATTCCAAAGATTGCTTTGTAAAGGCAGGACAGCCCCGGAGCGCGAAGCATGCGATCCGCACAGACACTTTCTATGGCCACCTCTTCCACGTGGCCTGCCGAAACCGAGGATCAATGAGCAGCAGAGGGATTGTCGACAAGCAGTCTCTGCTATCGATCGCTCGTAAGCAGACGCCCTAGGCCGAACGAAGGCCCAGCGCTGCACCAAGCGCAAGGGTTGTCTCGACGACCGCCACGGGCTGTTCACCTTCCAGCTCATCGCGACTGCCGTAGCCCCACATGACACCGAAACCGTCAACGTTGTTGGCATTGGCGCCAATCAGATCGTGTTTGCGGTCGCCGATCATGGCGCAGTCCGATGCCGACAGGCCTTCTTCACTAAGGATATGCTCGATCAGCTCGGCCTTGGCCGACCGTGTGCCGTCCAGCTCGGAACCATAGACCTTGCCGAAATACGGCATGAGGCCGAAATGCTCGACGATCTTGCCGGCATATGCATGCGGCTTGGAGGTGGCGACAAAGAGCTTGCGACCGTCCGCAACCAGATCGGACACCAGCCCGTCGATTCCCTCGATCAAGGTGTTCTCGTAGAGCCCGGTCACGGTGAAGCGTTCGCGGTAAAAAACGACCGCTTCATCCTGGATGGCACGGTCCTGAGTGTCGAGAAGGACCGAAAAACTGTCCCACAGCGGCGGTCCGATGCACCAGCGCAGATCTTCCTCCGCCGGGACCTCAGCCCCCATGCGCTCGAGCGCATATTGGATTGAACGCGTGATGCCCTCGAACGGGTCCGTCAGGGTCCCGTCGAGGTCAAAGAGAACAGTTTTGTAGGTCATGCGAGCCTTTCGGCGTCAGGAGAATTCCATGATCACCGCATCGACGGCTAGGCTGTCGCCAGCTGCAGCCTTGATCGCGGTCACCGTGCAGTCACGCTCGGCCCGCAGAACATTCTCCATTTTCATCGCTTCGACAACCGCCAATTGTTCGCCGGCCTTGATCTCCTGACCTTCTTCAACTGCGATCGAAACCACCAGGCCCGGCATCGGGCACAGCAGCATCTTCGACGTGTCCGGCGGAAGCTTTTCCGGCATCAGGCCATCGAGCTCGGCAATTCGCGGTGTCATGACCTTGGCGATGACCGAATAGCCCTGCCAGTCGAGACGGTAGCCGCCGAGCACCGGACGCACCTGAACGGTCACCTTGCGCCCGCCAGCGGAACCTTCCCACAGATTGCCGCCAGGAGCCCAGTCGGAAAGCACCGTGACCACTGGTCCCTCCCCGACAGCCACGTCAATCTCGACCGGGCTTCCCGGATAGCCTGCAGCCAGACGAACCGGCATGTAGGTCTTGTCGAGCTTGACCACCCAGTCTTCGCGAATTTCGCCCGAATGCGGCCGAAGGCGATCAGGCAGATGGTCGAGCCGCTCGCGGCCAAGCGCGCCCATGGACAGGGCAACAGCGCTCAACAGCTCCAGTGCCGCCGCATCCGGTTGCGCAGGCTCGAAGCCCTCCGGATATTCGTCGGCGATGAAGCTGGTGGAAAGATCGCCCGAACGCCAGCGCGGATGGTTCATCAGGGCAGTCAGGAACGGCACATTGTGCTGGATGCCATCGACATAGAACGCGTCAAGCGCATCGCTCATGGTCTCGATCGCTTCGGCGCGCGTCGGTGCATGGGTGATGAGCTTGGCAATCATCGGATCGTAGAACATGGAGATCTCTGATCCTTCGACAACACCGGTGTCATTGCGGATCGTCACACCATCTTCGGTGCCCTCTTCCGGCGGCGTATAGCGCACGAGGCGGCCAATCGACGGCAGGAAGTTGCGGTAAGGATCTTCGGCGTAAATACGGCTTTCGACCGACCAGCCGTTCAGCTTGACGTCGTCCTGACTGAGCGCCAGCTTCTCGCCGGCGGCAACGCGGATCATCTGCTCGACAAGATCGACGCCCGTGATCAGTTCGGTGACCGGATGCTCCACCTGCAGGCGGGTGTTCATTTCCAGGAAGAAGAAGCTCTTGTCCTGTCCGGCCACGAACTCGACCGTACCGGCGCTGTCATAGTCCACAGCCTTGGCAAGGGCGACGGCCTGCTCGCCCATTTTCCGGCGGGTCTCTTCATCCAGGAGCGGCGACGGCGCTTCCTCGATGACCTTTTGGTTCCGGCGCTGGATCGAACACTCCCGCTCGCCCAGATAGATGGCGTTGCCGTGCTTATCGCCCAGCACCTGAATTTCGATGTGTCGCGGGTTTTCGATGAACTTCTCGATGAAGACGCGGTCATCCCCGAAGGACGAGGCCGCTTCCGACTTGGAGCGAACGTAGCCGTCGTTGACCTCATCGGCATTCCAGGCGATACGCATGCCCTTGCCGCCACCACCGGCGGACGCCTTGATCATCACCGGAAAACCGATGTCTTTGGCAATCTCGACGGCCTGCTCGGCAGAATGGATTTCGCCCAGATATCCGGGAACGGTGCTTACATTGGCATCATTGGCGAATTTCTTGGATTCGATCTTGTCGCCCATCGCCTCGATGGCGCGCTTGTTCGGGCCGATGAAGACAATGCCTTCCTTCGCAAGCATTTCGGGAAAGCTGGCGCGCTCGGACAGAAAGCCGTAGCCTGGATGAACCGCTTCGGCGCCGGTCTCCTTGCAGGCCGCAATGATCTTTTCCGGAATCAGGTAGGATTCGGCCGCAGCTGCCGGGCCGATATGAACGGCTTCATCCGCCATCTCGACATGAACGGCATCCCGATCCGCATCCGAGTAGACTGCGACGGTCTTAATGCCCATGCGCCTTGCGGTCTTGATGACACGGCAAGCAATCTCGCCCCTGTTGGCAATCAGTATCTTCGAGAACATGCGCGCTCCGCCCAGATTATTTTTTCGTGCGAATGTTTTAGGCGCACCGATAGCGCGGCGCAATATGTCCAAAGGATGACTGACCGAAAGTGCAATCTGCCCGTCGCACTCCGGCGCCAGAATGGCGCGCCTGCAGAAACTGGCAAAAACAAATAGCGAGGCGACTGTCCCAACCCCCAATAAAATATAGTCATTTTTAACAGTTTTATGTCCTTTTGCTATCTGGGAATTTGGGAGTTGTTGCAATGCTTAAAAAGACACTAATTTTTTTACTACCACTGGCCTTTTATGCCGGACCCGTTTTCGCAGCGAAAACAGGAACCTGGAAGACCGATAAGGTCCAGGGTTTCGAGAAATACTGGACTGAGACTGCCGACGGCTCGCGCTTTACGATCTGGTGCAACCGGTCGCGCAGTGTGTCCGGCACTGTAGTCGATATCGACATAGATGGCAGAAATGCCCCGGCCCAGAAGAAGATTCGCGTCGTGATCGACCGGAGCATGCTGAAGATGGACGCCGACGCGAAGGGGTATGTGCAGACAAACTGTGCAGCTTGCGCCGATGGCTACACAGTGCTTTGGAACAAGCTGCGAAGCGGAGCCTCTCTGGCCGTCAAATTCGATGACGAGCGCTACGCCGCCTTCTCTCTAAATGGCGCGCGCGAGATCTTGTCCGACAGCGTCTGTCCCGCCGACTTCTACAAATAAGAGTATCCACCGCGGACGGCTTCAAACTCGCGGAAACTGCCTCTGGATTTTGGGATCCTGAACAACTAAACCGGCTCTCGATGACGCACCCCATGCCCGGGTGCTCCAGAAGGACCCAGATTTCATGGATGCCATCCACCTCGAGGACCTCTCGTTCTTCGCCTATCATGGCGTTTACGATGAAGAGGCGCAGCTCGGCCAGCGTTTCCACGTCGACCTTACCTGCTGGCTTGACCTCACCAAGGCCTGTGAGAGCGACGACTATGCGCAAACTGTTTGCTACGGATCCCTGACCAAGGCTGTCGAGAATGCCGTCACACAAACCCGCTTCAAGCTGATCGAAAGACTGGCTGCAGCTGTGTCCGAGGCGCTCTTTGAGGCCGACGCCCGGATTGAAAAGACCCGTGTCCGCATTCACAAGCCCAGCGCACCTCTCCCTATTGCCACCGGCAAGGTCAGCGTTGAAATCACCCGCGACCGACCCACTCTGAGCTGAGCAGAAATGAGCCAGCTTTTGACTGGCTCCCGGCCACACGCTTTGCCGCAGACCAGCAAGTCTTGCCAAGATACTGCCGCATTGGCCCCGTTAACTCCTGGTGAGGCTAGCTAAGGGGGAAATCGAAATGCTCACGCGCAAGAAACCTGTGCAAGGTGCCGGCGTTGCCGCCCTATCGATGGCGGCGCTGTTGGTCGTTGGGACTGCCGCTGAGGCTCGTCCGGATCTGCGCAAGATGACCTGCGGCCAGGCGCAAGCCATGGTGAAGCGCAATGGCAGCGTGGTCTTCACCACCGGTGCGCACACCTACTCTCTCTTCGTGTCGAACTACAGCTACTGCGATCCCGGCGAACAGCTCTTTACGCAATTCGGCCCGACACGGGACAACCCGAAATGCCCGGTCGCCTATGAATGCCGCGAGCCCTTGTTCGAGCGCAGAGGCTTCAGACGGTGGTAGCGAAAAGCAGTTGAATTCAAAGAACGGCCCCTAAACGGGGCCGTTCTTTATTTTTTGATGGACTAAACGCTTACGTTACAGCGGGATGTTGTCGTGCTTCTTCCATGGCAGCTGCTGGGCCTTGGACCGCAGCAGCGCAAGGGCACGTGACACCCGGCGACGGGTCGAATGTGGCATGATCACCTCATCGATATAGCCACGCTCTGCGGCGACGAAGGGATTGGCAAACCGGTCTTCGTAGTCCTTGGTGCGCTGCGCGATCTTGTCCTTGTCGCCAAGTTCCGAGCGATAAAGGATTTCGACAGCTCCCTTGGCACCCATCACCGCGATTTCAGCGGTCGGCCAGGCATAGTTGATGTCGCCGCGAATGTGCTTTGAGCTCATCACGTCATAGGCACCGCCATAAGCCTTGCGGGTGATTACCGTGATCTTCGGCACCGTTGCCTCCGCATAGGCGAACAGAAGCTTCGCACCATGCTTGATCAACCCGCCGTACTCCTGCGCCGTGCCAGGCAGGAAGCCCGGAACATCGACAAAGGTCACGATCGGAATGTTGAAACAGTCGCAAAAGCGCACGAACCGAGCCGCTTTTCGGCTGGCGTCGCTGTCCAGAACTCCGGCGAGAACCATCGGCTGGTTTGCGACGATACCGACGGTGCGCCCTTCCATCCGGCCAAGGCCAGTGATGATGTTGCCTGCGAAAGCCCCCTGAATCTCGAAGAAGTCGCCCTCGTCGACGGTTTTGAGGATCAACTCCTTCATGTCGTAGGGCTTGTTCGGATTGTCCGGGATCAATGTATCCAGACTCTCGTCAATCCTGTTCGGATCGTCATGAGAGCCGATTTCCGGAAGTTCAGCCGTGTTGTTGGCTGGCAGGTAATCGATCAACCGACGCATTTCCTGAAGTGCCTCGACATCGTTATCGAACGCACCGTCAGCAATCGAGGATTTGGTTGTATGGACCGACGCCCCACCAAGCTCTTCGGCCGTAACCGTCTCGTTGGTGACCGTCTTCACCACATCCGGACCGGTGACGAACATGTAGGACGTGTCGCGCACCATGAAGATGAAGTCGGTCATCGCGGGAGAATAGACGTCTCCGCCTGCACAAGGCCCCATGATCAGCGAAATCTGCGGGATGACCCCTGAGGCCAGCACGTTGCGCTGAAAAACTTCGCCGTAGCCGCCCAGCGCTGCAACACCTTCCTGGATGCGGGCGCCACCGGCATCGAAGAGGCCGATGATCGGAGCACGGTTCTGCAAGGCCATGTCCTGGACCTTGATGATTTTCTGGGCATGGGTCTCCGACAGGGAGCCACCAAAAACTGTGAAATCCTTGGAGAAGACGTAGACCGTCCGGCCGTTGACCGTGCCCCAACCGGTCACTACGCCATCGCCTGGAATATGCTGTTCATCCATACCGAAATCAGTGCAGCGGTGCTGCTTGAACATGTCGAACTCTTCGAAGGAGCCTTCGTCCAGCAGCAGTTCAATGCGCTCGCGGGCCGTCAGCTTGCCCTTCTTGTGCTGGGCCTCGATCCGCCGTTCGCCACCGCCCATGCGGGCCGTTTCACGGCGGCTTTCCAGTTCGGCAAGGATTTCCTTCATGGCTTTCTCCGAAACGCATTAAATCGAAGGCTTGGTAGCATGCAGGATCGGACAGGCAAAGTCAGCACAAGGGCGAAGACGCCCAAAACCTCGGCGATTTTACGGAGAGTTCAGGAAAACCTTGCGGCAGGTTGCATAAAGACTGGGCAATCGCGCCTTCATATTACGCTTGGAGCCGTTGTCGAAATTTGCAAAGCTTGCACAACAAGTCAGCAACGATGAATGGGGAGGCAATGACAGAAGAGCGGTCTTTTTTCAATGAAATGCTGGATGACGCCGGGAACCCACGCTCCTCCTACGCAAAGCTCGCTCAGTGGCTCGAAGACAAGCCACCCAACTTCCTGAAGCGCAAAAGCCGAGAGGCGGAAACCATTTTCCGGCGGCTTGGAATCACCTTTGCCGTCTATGGTGCGGAGGAAGCAACAGAGCGTCTGATTCCCTTCGATCCGATCCCTAGGGTCATCTCCCCGGGCGAATGGCGGCGTCTGTCCGCTGGCATCGATCAGCGTGTGCGCGCCCTCAACGCCTTCCTCCACGACATCTACCACCGGCAGGAAATCATTCGCGCCGGTCGCATTCCCGCTGACCTGATCCTGCAGAATGAGGCCTTCTTGCCCGAGATGGTCGGCCACGACCCTGCCCGTAAGGTCTACGCCCACATCATCGGAACGGACCTTGTCCGGGTGTCTGAGAACGAATTCTACGTTCTGGAAGACAACACGCGCACGCCGTCAGGTGTCTCCTACATGATGGAGAACCGTGAGACGATGATGCGTCTGTTCCCGGAGCTGTTTCAGACCCATCGCGTCGCTCCGGTGGATCGATATCCGGAACTGTTGCGCCAGACCCTTGAAAGTGTGAGCCCCAACCAGGCCAAGTCTGACCAGACCGTGGTTCTTCTGACACCCGGGATCTACAATTCCGCCTATTTCGAACACGCCTTTCTGGCCGATTCCATGGGGATCGAGCTGGTCGAAGGCCGCGATCTCTTCGTCGATGAAGGCAAGGTCTTCATGCGCACGACCCGCGATCCCAAGCAGGTCGACGTGATCTACCGCAGGATCGATGACGCCTTCCTCGATCCATTGACGTTCAACGCAGGATCGATGCTCGGCGTGCCGGGCCTTTTCGATGCCTATCGCGCCGGAAACGTCACCATCTGTAATGCACCGGGAACCGGGATTGCCGACGACAAGGCGATCTATGCCTATGTTCCTGACATCATCGAATTCTACACCGGGCAAAAGCCGATCCTGAACAACGTTCCGACATGGAACTGCTCCAATGAGGACGACCTGGCCTATGTACTCGACAATCTCGAGGACATCGTCGTCAAGGAGGTTCATGGCTCTGGCGGTTACGGCATGTTGATCGGCCCGACGGCTTCCAAACGCCAAATCGCCGACTTCCGAAAGGTCCTAATGGCAAACCCGACGAACTACATCGCCCAGCCGACACTTGCGCTCTCAGCCTGCCCCACCCATGTCGCGTCCGGCGTCGCTCCGCGGCACGTCGATTTGCGCCCCTTCGTGCTGATTGGCGATCAGGTTCGCATCACGCCCGGAGGCTTGACCCGTGTGGCTCTGAAAAAGGGATCGCTCGTGGTCAACTCAAGCCAGGGCGGCGGCACTAAAGACACCTGGGTACTGGAGGACTAAGCCATGCTTGGAAGAACCGCCTCCTCCCTGTTCTGGATGTCCCGCTATCAGGAACGCGCGCAGAACACCGCCAGGCTTCTGGAAGTCGCCTACCGCTCGGCCATGGTGCCCAACTCGGGCCAGAGCGAGCGCGATGAATGGCGCTTCGCGCTGGCAACCGCCGGCGTCGACTACGCCTACACCGAGAAAGTGGGCGATATCACTGCGCGCGGCGTGATCAACTACATGATCTTCGACAAGGACAATCCCTCCAGCGTACGCTTCTGCCTCGAAACGGCCCGCAACAATGCCCGTGCCGTCCGCACCGGCATCACCAGCGAGCTTTGGGAAGCCCTTAACACCACCTGGATCGAGTTTGCAGAGGTCAATCCGCAGTCGATCACCCAGGAGCGGCTGCCTGACTTCCTGGCCTGGATCAGTCAGCGGTCCCATCTCTTCCGGGGCGCCCTGCTGAACACAATGCTGCGCGATGATGGCTATTACTTCAGCCAGCTTGGCAATTTTGTCGAGCGTGCCGACAACACGGCACGGGTTCTCAACGCTCAATATTGGGTGCTTCTGCCGGACAATGACGTCATTGGTGACGGTTCCATGGAACGCAGCCAGTGGACCGGCATCCTGCGGACACTCTCCGGTCTGCGGAGTTATCGATTTGCCTATCCGGAGGCCAAGTTGAAGGCCTTCAACATCGCGGAGTTTCTCATTTTGAGAAAAGAAATGCCACGTTCTCTGGCTCACTGCTACGACTGGATCGATGACACTGCAGAAGACCTCCAGCAGTTTTACGTTGAGCGGAAGCCAAGCATCGATATGGCGGCAGCCTTGTCAAAAGAACTTCACGAGGCGGAGATGCGCGACATCTATCAAAGCGGACTTCATGATTTCCTGCTGGACTTCATCCGCAAGAACAACGCTTTCGCCCATCAACTCTCACTGGACTATAATTTCGCCTGATCCTCAGACACGCCCGGTGTACCAATGCGACTGACCGTTCGACACAAGACCAGCTACCGATATGACACGCCCGTGGCCAATGCCATGCAACAACTACGGCTGACACCGCCAGATTGCAGCGGCCAGCGCGTGATCGACTGGGCCATCGACGCGCCAGGCATGTCACGCGCCACCAACTACACCGATGCCTTCGGCAACATCGTGCATATGATCTCATCCCAAGAGGTCACCGAAGGCGTGACAATCACCGCGACCGGCACCGTCGAGACAGAGGACAAGTCCGGTGTCGTCGGCGAGGAACGCAACGACGCCCCAAGCAGGATTTACACACGCTTCACGCCCGTAACCCAAGCCAATCAGGCCATTCGGCGTCTGGGTGCCATCGCTGACAAGGACGACAAGATCGCAGGGTTTCATGATCTGATGCACGCCGTGCGCGACAAGGTCGCCTATCAGGTCGGCGTTACTGAAACACATGCAACGGCCGTTTCAGCGCTGGCGGCGGGCGAAGGTGTCTGCCAGGACCATGCCCATATCTTTATAGCCGCCGCCCGTTCCATCGGTGTGCCGGCTCGCTATGTGTCCGGCTACCTGCTCCTTGAAGACGAAATGGAATCCGAAGCCCATCATGCCTGGGCCGAGGTCTGCATCGATGGTCTGGGTTGGCTGGCTTTCGACATATCCAACGGTATCTGCCCCACCGACTACTATATACGCTTGACCACGGGACTGGACTCACGCTCCGCTGCGCCCATAAGAGGCATCCGTTTCGGCGGCAACGATGAAAACATGGATGTTGAAGTCGAGGTCGCACAGGCGGCGGTTCAGCAGCAGCAATAGGATCTTGCAATTCACATGCACGATCTCATTTCTCGCGGGTGATACCGATAACAAGTCTGATATAGATGTTTGACTTTGGCTCTGCCGAACGAATGCGCCTGACCCGGGACACGGAACGAAATGACTTATTGCGTTGCATTGAAGCTTGACCGCGGACTGGTTTTTGCGGCTGACACCAGGACCAATGCAGGCTTGGACGATATCTCCACCTACAAGAAGCTCCACATCTGGGAGAAAGAAGGAGATCGCGTCTTCACGCTGTTGTCCGCCGGCAATCTGGCCGTGACGCAAGCCGTCATCTCCCTCCTGAGCGAACACATTCATTCTGCCGGCGAAGGCCGTCCAACGCTGATGACCGTCGAGACCATGTTCCAGGCAGCGCGTCTGCTCGGCAGCGCCATCCGCGAAGTGCGTGCGATCGACGGCGAAGCCCTTGGCTCCAACGCGGACAGCTTCCAGGTCACCTTCATTCTCGGTGGGCAGATCAAGGGCGAAGAGCCACGGCTGTTTCAAATCTACTCGGCAGGAAACTTCATCGAGGTCTGCGAAGACACGCCCTTCCTGCAAATCGGCGAGCACAAGTACGGCAAACCCATACTCGACCGCGTCACACGCTCCGACATGCGCCTGGGCGAAGCGGCGAAGATGGTCCTCCTGTCCTTCGACAGCACCTTGCGATCAAATCTTTCCGTCGGCATGCCGATCGATCTCCTGCTCTACAACAAGGACAGTTTCTCGGCTGATCGTCAGCTCCGGATCGAGAAGAACAATCCATATTTCCAGAAGCTGTCCCTAGGCTGGTCCGACGCACTGCGCGACGCCTTTGCCGACATGGACGAGCTGGACGTCTAGGCCACCCGAACCCGTATTCGGCGTATCTCGGCCGCTCCCGGCTGTTAGCTGTTCGTCATCCCTTTGCCGTAAAAACGTTTGGGGATTTAGGAGTTGCAGTGAATGAGTGCGAACAGCATCGATGAGGCAGAGAGCCTGACCTGGCAACGCGAGCCAGCCAGCGAACCTCTTGACGACAACGATGAGACCCTGCGGCTTGTACGCCAGATGATCCGATCGGGCGAACGGGGACCGCTCGTCGATCTGTTGAAGCGCTGGGATCCGGTTGACGTCATGCAGATGCTGGTGCGTCTGCGGCTCAAGCAGGCCCGAAAGCTCTTCCAGTGGTTGCCCGCGAACCCCTCCATCAAGGTCATCGCCGAACTCCGGCCTGAGTTTCGTGCCGTCCTGATGGAAGAATCCACGCTTGAGCAATTTCGAGACATCCTTGCCGGCCTTGATCCTGAAGATGCCACAGAGATGCTCAACGACTTTCCCGACGATATGGCAGAGGCTCTTGCCCAAAGGTTGCCGGACGTCGAGGACATCGCTTCGCGCCAATCCTATGCTGACGACAGCGCCGGACGCATCATGGCGCGCAAGTTCGTCGCCCTGCCCGCGGCCCTGACAATCGATGAGGCGGTCAGCCAGATCCGCGCCGATGCGGACCGGATCCGCAAGGTTTTCACCGTCTATGTTCTGGATGAAAGCGGTCGGCTTGTCGGCACGGTGGAACTGGGCAAGCTGTTGCTGGCACGCGAAGGCGCGACGCTCGGCGATATCATGAACCGGGATTTCATCGCCGTCTCCGCAGATACGGATCAGGAGGAGGTTCTGCGGCTCGCGCGCAAGCGGGACATGCGCACCGTTCCCGTGATCGACGGCGACGGCCACTTGATCGGCCGCGTCACACCCAAACAGCTCACGCGCATTGCCTCTGAAGAGGCCACCGAAGACATGCTGCTGATGAGCGGCGTTTCCTCAGAAGCCAAGGCAGACGACACGGTCTTGCGGATCGTTCGCGGCCGCCTGCCTTGGTTGCTGGCAGGTCTGATTGGCGCAAGCATCGCGGCTTCGGTCGTTGGGTCTTTTGAGGATCAACTCGCCAAGGCGGCGATCCTGGCCGCTTTCATCCCGGTCACCATGTCCATGGCCGGGAACGCCGGGCTTCAGGCGTCCGCCGTTGCCGTTCAAGGCCTCGCTACAGGCACCCTCTGGTCCGGAGAAATCGGCTACCGGCTGTTCAAGGAATTTCTCGCAGCCCTCTTCAATGGCGCCGTGGCCGGCTGCATCCTCGCCGGCCTGACGATGCTGGCGTCTCTGATCATTCCGATTGCCGATCCGGCCCACCTTGCACTGGCGACATCCCTGTCGCTCCTGTGCGTCACTACAATTGCGGCCATGGTCGGTGCCACGATACCGATCGTTCTCGACAAGCTCGGCATCGATCCGGCAATGGCGACCGGTGTCTTCATCACATCGTCGAACGATGTCCTTGGCGTTCTTGTCTTCTTCCTGATGGCAACGGCGTTCTATCTGGGCTGAGACCCAACCGAACTGCCTTGCAAGCTAGTTCGCCAGGATCAGCGCCGCAGCATCAAACTCGGTCCGCTTGTATGCGCGGATCTGGGCGGCCTGGGCATCTTCGCCCCAGCGTTCAATGTTGAAGTCCTCTTCGACATGGGCCGCAGTCCAGGCATCGTCAGCAGACAGATGTCCCTCGGCCAGCGCCAGCGCGAGAACAGCAGACCCAGAGAGCGACGTCGCCGTGTGGAGCGCGGCCAGGCGCAGAGGCGTCCAGCCTTCTAGCCTGGCCCGGTAGGCTGCCAGCAGAGCCTTCGGCTGCTCCTGATGGATCAGCCCGGCGACCAGAACGAAGCGTCCACCAAGCAGGCTTTCCGCCCAGCCCAGAACCGGATCCCAGAGCCTAGTCTGCTGGTCGACCAGAACTTCGGGGTCATTGGCCCGGTAACATAGAGCATCGGTTCCGCAGAAACGGGTGATCTCATCGGCCACTTCCGCAAAGCGCACGGACACGGCGTCCTGCGCGGAGTTTGCAATCCGTGTCAGCGGCATGGCACCTGGATTGATGACCTTTTCCTGGGCGTCCCATTCAGTCGCAACGGCCTTGGCGAGTGTTTCTCCCGGCAGCGTCAGCGTCGCCTTTCCAGGTGTCTTGACCGGCCGACCGTCGAGATGGATCGCAAATCCGCCTTCCACATGAGCGTGGGTGGCTTCCTTGTAGAAGCGTTTGGGCAATTCGCGCTTGGAGAGTTCGCGCGCGCGTTGCTCGGGATCCTTGGCGGCATCTTCTTCCAGCGTTTCAAGATAATCACGCATCACGCAGGTTCCCCGTCAAAAGCGAGACGCGCATCAAGCGCGTCATAAAGTTCATCGAAATGGTCGATGACCACATGGGCGCCGCCTGCCGCCAGCCTGTCCCGGTCATGATAGCCCCAGGTCACTCCAACCGCATGGGCGCCTGCCGCACGCGCCATTTCCATATCGAAACTGGTGTCGCCAATCATCGCCGTGCGCAGCGGTTCAGCGCCGGTCTCTGACATCGCCCGCAGCACCATGTCCGGATGCGGCTTGGACGGTGATGTGTCAGCGGTCTGAACCGTCACGAAGCGCCCATCGAGATCATGCACTTCAACCATATGATCAACCCCGCGCCGCGCCTTACCGGTCGCAACCCCAAGAAGGATATCGTCGCGCGCTCCCAACCGATCGAGCACGTCGCGCGTTCCCGGGTAAAGCGGATCGAGATCGAGCCCCAACTTGCGACGGGAGATTTTCGATGTGCGATAGGCTTTCGCCATCTCTGGCACGAGGTGGGCATTTTCCGCACCGACAAGCTGCAAGAAGGCAGTCTCCAGCGACAAGCCGACGATAGAGAGCGCCGTTCGCCGATCCGGCATCGGCAGTCCGACCGCCTCATAGCCAACGGAAAGCCCGTGAAGAATTGTGTCCTGACTGTCTATCAGCGTGCCGTCGCAGTCGAAAATGACCAGATACATGCGCGAACCAAGTCCCTGTTTCTTGAGACCCGCATGTGGCGGGTTTTTGTCAGCCGGTCAAGAGCCGGCGCCCCGACACATCATGTGCGCGCGCTACCCGCTCGACTTCCCGGCCACGCCGTTCTATGCAGGATGCCGTTGTCCCGAACCAATGTCCTTGGAGCGCTTGTGACCAAAATCCTCATGGTCTTTCTTACCGTCCTCGCGGTGATCCAGGTGATCAAGCCACTGGGATGGCCAGGTCTCAAGAAACGGTCCGATGCCTGGAAACTTGCAGCCGGGGGGCTGATTTTCCTCGCTGCAGCGATCGGTCTGATCGCGCTTTTCGAATGACAGGGTGCAACTCCGGGGTCGTTCAACCCTTGCATAGGGATTGGCCACAAACCGCCCAATAAAAGCGCTTGCCCGCTTTATGATCAGCTTCTAGGTTTTTCGTTAGCATACAAACGGAAAGCCAGTGAGGAGCTACCATTGACCCTATCCCGCCGATCCCTTCTCAAGACATTGGGCAGCGCCGCTGCCGTTGCATCCGTGACCCCTCTGTCGAGCGCATTGGCCGCTGGCGCGATCAAGCCAGGCAAGCAATCCGTTCTGCTCGTCATCGACGTTCAAAACTGCTTCCTGCCGACGGGAACTCTGCCGGTCAAGGATGGTGACCAGGTGGTTCCGGTGATCAATGAGCTCAGCAAGAAGTTCCAGAATGTCGTGATGACGCAGGACTGGCATCCGGCAGGTCATTCATCTTTTGCGTCAAGCCATGACGGAAAGGCCCCATTCGAAACGGTTGAGATGGACTACGGAACACAGGTTCTGTGGCCAGATCATTGCATTCAGGGCACGAAAGACGCCGAACTTGCGCCGGGGCTGGACATACCCCACGCACAGCTGATCATCCGCAAGGGATGGAACAGCGCCGTCGACAGCTATTCCGCCTTCCGCGAAGCCGACAAGAAAACCATGACGGGCCTCACAGGCTATCTCGAGGAGCGCGGTATTTCCGACGTCTACGTCTGCGGCCTGGCAACGGACTTCTGTGTTGCCTGGTCAGCGATCGACGGGACGATTTCCGAATTCAATGTCTCGGTCATCGAAGATGCAAGTCGCGGCATCGACCTGAACGGCTCAGTCGCAACCGCATGGGCCGATATGAAAAAAGCCGGCATTGCCCGCATTCAGTCTGGCGATTTCGCCTGACAGTGACTGGCGCACCTTCAAAACAAAAAGAGCAGGCATTTGCCTGCTCTTTTTACGTCTGCCACGCCTCAAAAGCGCATGACTCAAACTCTCAAAAAATCACGTCAAGCCCTTAATAAAACTCTCACTTCAGCGCTTCTTGTTTAGTTCTTCCTCATTTGGATCATCCACGTCTGGATCATATTCGGTTGCATCGAAGCCGAGGAGGTTCCACGTCTGCTGCATATGCGGTGGCAGCGGAGCAGACACATCGATAACGCCGTGGCCGGACGGATGCGGGATCCGGATCCGGCGCGCCAGAAGATGCAGCCGGTTCTGGATGCCTCCTGGCAATTCCCAGTTCTCGATATTGAAATACTTGTCGTCGCCGATAATCGGATTGCCGATGTGAGCCGCATGGGCACGCAGCTGGTGTGTCCGCCCCGTGATCGGCTTCATGGTCACCCAGGACAGTTTCTGCGCGGACTGCTCGAAGACCGAGTAGAGCGACACGGCATGCTGGGCATCGTCCTTCCCCTGACGGACGACCTGCATCCGCTCTTCTTCCTCATCACGCGCGAGGAACGTCGAGATGCGCCCCTGCTTGGGCTTGGGAACGCCGGCCAGCATCGCCCAATAGACCTTCTGCGTGTTGCGATGGCGAAAGGCCTTGGTAAGCTCCTGAGCGGCCTTGCGGGTCTTGGCGACCAGAATGATGCCTGAGGTTTCGCGGTCCAGCCGGTGCACAAGCCGCGGCTTGTCGCCCTTCTTGTCAGCGAATGCCTCCAGCATCCCGTCCAGATGGCGCTTGAGGCCGGAACCGCCCTGCACCGCCAGCCCTGCGGGCTTGTTCAGAACCATCACGTGGCTGTCCTCGAACAGCATCATGTCCTCGACGGCCTTGCGATCATCTTCGATCAGCTTGGTCGATTTAGGCCGGGCGTTCTTCTTGTCATCGGCCGGAAGCTCAACCCCCAGCGGCGGGATGCGAACGGTCTGTCCCTTGGCGATGCGGGTGGAGCTCTCCGCACGTTTGCCGTCGAGGCGCACCTGCCCCGTGCGCAGAAGCTTCTGCAGCCGGCCAAAGCCCAGTCCCGGGTAGTGAACCTTGAACCAACGGTCGAGGCGCATGCCCGCCTCATCAGCGGTCACTTGTTTCTGTTCGATAGCGGACATTCGGATCTCTTTGCGCGTGCTTGCCGCCCGCGTCTTTCTCAAGGCCGGCCCAACGCCGACAATCACTTGCCACGCGTATAGGCGCAAATGCGGGATTTTGAAACCCCCTGTCCCTTTCAGGACCCGGCCTCGAGCCTCAAGAGCCCAGTTGACGCATCAGATAAAGGCCCGCAAAAACCGCGGCGAGCGAGATGACCACCGAAAGAGCGACGTAAACCAGCGCAGATGTGGTGTCTCCGCGCTCCCACATGACAGCAACGTCCAGAGAAAATGCCGAAAAGGTCGTGAAGCCGCCCAGGAGACCTGTGGCGACGAAGTAGCGGACACCTTGCAGACCGGCCGCCTCATGACGCACCAGCCAGCCGATGAAGAGCCCCATGACGAGCGACCCGACCACATTGACCGTCAACGTCCCGTAGGGAAACCCGCTACCAAAGGCCCGCAGCGTACACAGTCCAACAAGGTGGCGCAGCCCTGCTCCAAGACCACCGCCGATAGCGACCAAAATGAAGTGGGTCATGCTATCGCTTCAGCCTCCGGTCGTTGCACTAGGTTTCAGATCCGGCAGACGTCAGCCTATTCGGCCGCCGCCGGCTTCTCGCCTTCCTGCCCCATCTCCTCAAACTCTTTGACCTGCTTATCGTATTTCGGATCGATGGTGCCGCAGACCCGGTCCCAGAACGAAAAGAAGTTGGCATAGTTATAGCGGAAGCGGGAATGGTGCTGGTCGTGAAAGGTCACACAAACCATCGGTGAAGGCATCCGGGACAAGGGCGAGGCATAGAACTCGAAACCCGAATGACCAATGGTGCCGTTGAAATGATCCCAAAGGCGATGAGCGATCAGCACCAACACGGGGATCGGCAGGATGACCATGGCGAACAAGTAGTAGCTCTGCATCACAAACGCATCGATGAGATCGTCGGAGTACGTGCTCCAGACCGTCGGCGCGACTGACCGGTGATGCTCTGCGTGAAACCGGTAAAGCCACTTCGTGTGCATGAGCCGGTGCGCCCAGTAGAACCAGGCATCATAGGCAACGACAGAAACCACGAACATCAGGATGGCCGACCACCAGGTGAGCGGCAGCGGCGAGACGAGCGTCCAGCCCTTCAGCGACAGGAAGATACCGCCCGCCAGACAGCCCGCTGTCACCGTCAGCGAATAGACGCTCTGGCGGATTTCTTTCCACATGCGCTTTTCGCCGCGTCGGTTCTGCTGAATGCGGCGCTCCGGATGCCGGTTCTGGATCTGAACCAACACCCAGCCAGTGGCGAAATAGAGAAACACGTTGATGCCATAGACCGCCGCATAGATCGGCAGAAATTCAAGAAGGACATCAATCAGCTGCTGCAACATGTCTTAACCTGTGTTCGGACCCATTCTCGGATCCAGCTTGTTTGGGCCTGTTTCACGTATCGCCGCATCCGCGGCCAAACGCCAATCAAGCCGCGCTGTTTTCCACCCGCGCGGCCTTTGTGTCAGGGACGGCGCCTGTCACTTCCATTTCCTGAACCAGGGCATCGTATTTTGGATGAACTGTTCCCATTGCGCGATCCCAAAACGAAAAGAAGTTCCCGTAGTTGTAGTGGAACTGCGAGTGATGCAGATCGTGGAAGGTCGTGCAGATCAGGGGAGAGGGAAAACGCGACGAGCGCGACGCGAAATATTCAAACCCCGAATGCCCGACCATGCCTGAAATCTGGTCGAACAGCCGCAGGGCAAAGACCGACAGCGCAGGAACCGGCAGGACGAACCAGACGATCAAGTAGAAGCCATGCTCGATCAGCGTGTCAATCGTGGTCGAGCTGTCGTTGCTCCAGACCGTCGGTGCAACCGACTTGTGATGCGGCACATGCCATTTGTAGAAAGCCGGGAGATGCAGGATCCGGTGCCCCCAGTAGAACCATCCGTCAAACAGCACAAAGCAGACGGCGAACATGAGTGGGAACGACCACCAGGAAAGCTCCAGTGGAGAAAACAGGACCCAGCCCTGTGTCTGCGCAAAATATCCAGCCGACAGCAGTACTGACGAGGTTGCAAGCGCGTGCATCGAAGCGCGAATTTCGACCCACATCCGCTTCGAACCGTCACGGTGCTTCTGGATACGGCGGTCAGGATGCCTGTTGTTGATCCAGGTAACCGTCAGCCCGGTGGCAAAATAGACGAGGATCATGGCCGCATAGATCACGGCGAAAATAAACAGATATTCGAGAAGCAGCTGCATCTGGTTCAGTCCTTGTCCGATGCCGCAGCAACCGCCTCGCCGCCGTTGCGTTGGGACGCGTAGACCTCTTCGAAACCGTGGACCTTGTCGTCATACGTTGGGTGAATGGTTCCACACAGCCGGTCCCAGAACGAGAAGTAATTCGCATAATTATAGACGAAATACTGGTGATGCTGATCGTGGTAGAGGGTGCAAAGCATCGGCCACGGCTTTCGCGCGGTCGGACTCGCGAAATGCTCGAAGCCGCAGTGTCCGATCGCAGCAGACACCTGATCGAAGATCCGGTGCCCCAGAAAAACCAGTGGCGGGATGGGAACGATGAACAAGACAAGAGCGTAGTAGGTGTGGGCGAACAGCGTGTCGACGCTGGAGCCCGCATCATTGGACCAGACCGTGGGTGTAACCGTCATGTGATGCGGCTTGTGGAACCGGTAGAACATCTTCGTGTGCAGGATCCGGTGGCCCCAGTAGAACCAGGTGTCATGAAGCATCAGCGAAATCACGAAAAAGAGCGGCACAGACCACCAGGAGAGCGCAACCGGCCCAAACAGGGTCCAGCCCTTCATCTGGGCAAAGAGACCAATGCTGAGGCAGACGCTGGTGATGGAAAGCTGCTTCAGGGACGATCTGATATCCCGCAGCGCCTCATGCGTCGGCTGACGTTTCTGGATCCTGCGTTCCGGATGCCGTTTATTGAGCTCCGTCATGACGAGACCGGTCGAAAACAGAAGCACCAGGCTCATGACATAGAGACATATAAAAAGGGCAACGAACCCCGTAAGGCCCGTTCCGAAATAGCTGGCAAACAAGTTCATGGATCTACAGTCCGTTCCCGCCGATCTTGGAGCTCTTGCAGGATATACCTGAAAACGAGGGTCAGAAAATCATATTCTCCATTTTATAGAAAGCCTTTGCGCTTGCATGCGGGTTTCTCCCAGGCAGGTCAAAAGGCCGCACGCCGACCCTCGCCCGGTTACAGATCATGTTCCAATGACCAAAGCAAAGCTTCTGGCAAAAGTTATCTCCGGCGCGTAGCATCGCCATTCATCTGAAGACCTGTTGCAAAAGACCAAGCTTGAAGTAAGCATCCTCGAATAGAAAATGACTGATTCCTTGAGCGAAAAAGACACACCCAAATTGCCAGAACCAAAGCAAAAAAGACGCGGCAACACAGGGCAATCCGAAGCCTTGATCAGAGAGATGTCCGCTAAAAATCAGTTACTTATCGAAGAACTTGAGGACCTGAAACTCCTCTACGAGGCCACGATTGAGCATGGAGAAGCCGTCGAAGACCAGCTCGCAGAGCAATCGCAGCGGTTGGAGGCACTGTCCAATCAGTTGGCAAAGTACCTCTCCCCGCAGATCTACAAGTCGATCTTTGAGGGACGGCAAGAAGTCAGAATCGAGTCGACAAGAAAAAAACTGACTGTTTTCTTCTCGGACATCGAGGGCTTTACGGAAACTGCGGACAGGCTTGAGTCAGAAGAGCTGACGGCTCTGCTCAACCACTACCTCACCGAAATGTCCAAGATCGCGCTGAAATACGGCGCAACCATCGACAAATTCATCGGTGATGCGATCCTCATCTTCTTTGGCGACCCTGAAACCAAAGGGGTCCAGGAAGATGCTTTGGCCTGCGTCAACATGGCCATCGAAATGCAGGCGCGCATGACCGAACTTGAGGCGGACTGGCAGGCCGCCGGTATTTCCAAACCGCTACGATGCCGGATCGGCATTCATACGGATTACTGCACCGTCGGAAACTTCGGCAGCGAAGATCGGCTCGACTACACCATCATCGGTCGCGGTGTGAACACAGCCTCCCGATTGGAAAACGTTAGCGAGGCTGGCAGTATTCTCATTTCTTATGAGACCTACTCCCAGATCAAGCACCGTATCCAATGCAAGGAAATGGGCGAGATTGTCGTAAAGGGCATGGCCTATCCGATCAGCACCTACAATGTGATTGCACACAGAGATCAGCCGCAAGAGACGGAAATTGATGTCTCCAGTGTCAGCAAGCAATTGTCTGAACTGGCCGGCAACGAGCCGGCGTCCTTCTCCGAAGAGGAGCGCGCGAAGCTGATTTCGTCCCTAAAGACGGCTCTCGATCATCTCGATTCCTCCGAGCAGGAATAGCCAAAAAGTGCTCCGGTCGCAGCGAGATTGATAGCAGTACTGGAAGCGATAGAGCCAGCGTTGATCCCGCGCGTCATTTCAACTCGCGGATTTTAGCCTTCAAGGCGCTGATAAGGGCTGGGTCGGCCTTCAACTCCAGCTCTTCCTCCTCCAAGATCGCGAGGAACAAATCGCGGTGTATCTGCGCAAGTTCCCTGTCCGAAAGCAGTTCACCATCAGACGCTGACAGGACGATACCCACCAGCCGCTCTGCCGCATTGAGCCGCCCCCAAAGGTAGTCATGCTCTCGCCAGCTGCGGTTGAAAAACGCGCCGAAGGTATTCAGCGCCGCTCCTTTGAGCTGAAAACTATCGTCATTGAGCCGGCTCGTGTCCTTCGGGCTGATCCGGGCGACAAGCGTCTCGCTGATCTCAGAAAAGTCGTTGCTTTGCAGCACCGGGAAGGTCACGAGATCATAGAACGCAAAGCCCACATAGGCGCCCAACAGCTCGCGGTGAATGTCAACTGGCAGAAGCGCTCCCGCCGTAGCCGAAAACAGTTCGTCCTGCAGCCTGTCCAGATCCTGAAGACCCATCAATTTGCTGACCTGATCGAGAGCTTCCGACAGAATCTCATCGTGCTCGCCGCCATCTCCGCCCGGCATTCGCTGGATCAGCTTTTCGGCCAGGACCTCGGCGGTCTTTTGGCTCTCAAGACCAAAGAAATCGACCTCCCAGCGCCGGCCCAGATGATCAATCTGCTCGTAGAGCATGCTTTTGATCCGATCCAGGTGGTCAGGATTGATAGCGTTCTTGCCCTCACCGGTACGCTGATAAAGGCTGTTCAGCTTCCGGATCGCAAAGCGAAGCCGCCTGATGCGGTAATCCACATCCAGACCGCGCAGGAACTGGACCACACCGTCCTGAGGCTTGGGCGGTCCATTGCTGAAATCCTTGGCAAGCTGCCCCAGGTGATCTGTAATCCAGCCAAGCAGCAACTCGGGACGCGCCTCGCGCCCGCGCGTTTTTGCGAGCTCTGATATCAGTTGGGCGATCTTTTCGCCGACCGCATGAAGCTTGAGAGACTCGTAGTTCAAGAAGGCATAGCCGGCCTGACCATGTGCCGCGTCATTGGCCGCTGCACGATACCGTGTCAGGGCTTCCGCCTTCAACGTTCCCCGTCGTGGCAGGATCTTGCGTACAGCGGCGTCGACCACCGGATCTGCTGCGGCAATTGTTTGCGATAGCCATTGCCCGCGCCGGTTGCGGGCCTCGATGTCTCTCAGATCATCGCCGATCGGTTCATTGCGTGGAATATGCGCAAGCGACGCCAGGATCACCTTCAAGAAACCTGGCAACGGCTGCCTGTTGGCTTCGTCTGCATCTCGCATCTTCGGAACCGGATCCACATAGACGAGGCGTCGTGCCACTTCCCGCGCCGCCGGGCGCCGGCGAATGACATCAATCACCGGTGAGAAAGGTTTGTTCATGACCACGCTGCCATCAACGAAACAGCGCCGCCCTACCCCTTCTCCGTGAAGTTCCAGCGACCTACTCAGGAAACGATCGCGATTGGGCCACGGTTCGCCGCGCTGTTTCAGAACCCGGTCCATTTCGGCAATTGTGGCGGGCGGAAACGCGCCCGGAAAGGAAGAGGTTGCCCTTGCCGCGAAAACCAGTTCTGCAACGCTGTCGGGTCCGAATTGGCTTTGCAGATGGCTCGGCACCCGGTGCTTGGCGTGGAAGTTAAGGACCCGTCGGTGATCCAGCTCCTCGACAAAGGCCGGATCATCAATATGAATTCGGCGAACCTGCCCCTCGTAGTCCGTCAGCGTGACGAAGAGGTCGAGTGTTTGTCCTCGTGGAATAAGGGTTGCACCTTCCCGGTAATCTGCGTCCATCTGATTGCAGGCATCGAGCATCCAGCCCGCATAGTTTTCACCCGAAAAAGGCGGCGAAAACCACCGGGACTGCATCAGGGTGCGCAGCTTGTCACGGGTCTCCGGGTCCTTGATGTCGTGCTTAAGGCGCTTGGAGATCATCCGGTCCAGCACCGGGCTGATACTGGATTTCAGATAGCGGCGAATTCCGCCCTGGGGCCGCGCAAGCCGCGTGACATCGGCGTTTTCAAGCCAGAGAGCCCTGTGGCTGTCCAGTGGCAGATCGTGCGCGATCGCCCGCGCCAGCATGATGCCGTTCACCCCACCGGCGGAGGCTCCTGCAACAGCATCCACGACCACACGGATATCGACCGTCTGCCCGAGACGATCGAGCAAGGCCTCATAGGCCCTTTCCCCGGGAGAGGACGCCCGATCCTTGGACGGATTGACACCATTCCGGCCGACACGCTCGCTTCGGCACGCAGAGGCACGCACAAGGTTCAAGACTTCGCGGCTAACCCCATGCATGTAAATGGCCAGGGAAACCCCGCCATAAAACACCAATGCCAGCCGAAGCTCGATTTCCTTCATGGTGCAGCACCCTCCCGTGCCTCATGAGCAAACACCTATCCTAGGTGCCAATGCCTTAACGGTTCGATGCGATCAGGCACACTCAAGCGTAGGGCTACTTGCCTTCCCGTTCCTTGCGCAGCCGTGACCAATACTCGAGCCGCTTACGCAGCTCCCGCTCAAATCCACGTTCTGGCGGGTCGTAGTAGGTCTGGCGGCCCATATCCTCGGGGAAGTAGTCCTGCCCGGAAAACCCGTCGGGCGCGTCATGGTCGTATTGGTAGCCATCCCCATAGCCTTCCGCCTTCATCAGCTTTGTCGGCGCATTGAGGATGTGTTTGGGCGGCAACAGGGACCCGTTCGACTTGGCGCTGCGCACAGCAGCCTTATAGGCCGTGTAAACCCCATTCGATTTGGGTGCTGTCGCCAAATATACAACCGTCTGTGCCAGGGCCAGTTCGCCCTCCGGCGATCCCAGCATCTGATAGGCATCCCGGGCGGCATTGGCCTGAACCAATGCATTTGGATCGGCGAGCCCGATATCCTCCACCGCCATTCGGATCAGCCGCCGCGCGAGATAGAGAGGATCCTCACCGCCATCCAGCATCCGGCAGAACCAGTAGAGCGCGGCATCGGGGTCCGATCCACGGACAGACTTATGCAGGGCGGAAATCAGATTGTAGTGCCCATCCTGCCCCTTGTCATAGATCGGCGCACGGCGCTGCACGATTTCCTGAAGGCGCTCAGCGTCAAAGACCTCGCCCTCTCCGGCCGCTCGCCAGACGTCTTCGGCAAGCGTCAGAGCCGAGCGCCCGTCACCATCGGCCATGCGCAACAGCACACCGCGCGCTTCTTCGTCCAGCGGCAGCGGCTTGTCCTCGACCTCTTCCGCCCGCACCAACAATTGGCTAAGCGCTGCAAGATGGAGAGAATGGAACGTCATCACGTGAGAGCGCGACAGCAAGGCCGCGTTGAGTTCAAAGGAGGGATTTTCGGTCGTCGCCCCGACAAGGGTGATGGTGCCGTCTTCCATGACCGGCAGAAAGCTGTCCTGCTGTGCACGGTTGAAGCGATGGATCTCGTCAACGAAAAGCAGCGTAGCCTTACCGGAGATACGCCGCCCGCGTGCCGCCTCGAAAACCTTCTTCAGATCGGCAACACCCGAGAAGATCGCCGAGATCTGCTCGAAGGCCAGATCTGTTTCATTGGCAAGAAGCCGTGCAATTGTCGTCTTGCCCGTGCCCGGAGGCCCCCAGAAGATCAGGGAGCCCAGCGTGCGCGTCTTGAGCATGCGCGCAAGGGTTCCCTCCGGACCAAGCAAATGCTCCTGGCCAACGACGTCTTCAAGTCTTTCCGGGCGCAATCGATCCGCAAGCGGGCGCGGCCCCGAAGCAGTCAGCCCGGAGGCTTCGAACAAATCACTCATTGCAACTTTATAGGCGCTTAGCCCCTCAACACGATACGGGAAACCTTGCCATCGCGCTCGATATCCAGCCGCCAGACCCGCGGCGGCACTTTCGTGACCCCTTCGAGCATCCGCGTGGAAACAATTTCATCGTCATTGATGGCGCGGACAATATCGCCAACCTTCATGCCGACGCGCCCTGCCGGGCTATTAGGCGCAATCTCGGTGATCACGACACCTTCCAGCAGGCCTTCAACGCCGATTTCTTCCGCCACCGCAGGCGACAGGTTCATCACGGTAGCGCCTTCGAATGGTGAGTACTCGGTCAGAACGCGGGCGTCGCGTGGCGTGGTCTCGGGCGCAGGAGCAAGATTGATGTCAATCAGCTCTTGATCCCCTCCACGTAAGATCGTGAAGCGCGCCTGCTCGCCAAGCCGCTTTGTCGCGAAACGATAGCCGAAACTGTCAGGATCGAGGACTTCCTTACCGTCGATCGCGATCACAAGATCACTCACGCGCAGCCCCGCGTCTTCCGCAGGAGAATTCGGATAGATATTGGTGACGATGACGCCACGCGGACGATCGAGTGACAGCGCCTCTGCAATCTCTGCATTGACCAACTGGACGGTTGCACCGAGCCAGGGGCGCTGAACCTTGCCACCCTCGCCAGCAGCAGTCGCGACAAACTGTACCATGTGCGCTGGAATGGCAAAGCCGATACCATTGGAGCCGCCAGAGCGGGAGAAGATCGCCGTATTGACCCCGACGAGCTGGCCATTCATGTCGACCAGCGCACCGCCCGAGTTACCGGGGTTGATCGCCGCATCGGTCTGAATGAAGAACTGATAGTCCGTTACGCCGACCTGTGTCCGTGCAAGCGCGGAGACAATCCCCTGTGTGACAGTCTGGCCAACACCGAAGGGGTTGCCAATCGCGAGAACAATGTCGCCAACCTCAAGGCTGTCGGACCCGGCAAAGGGCACGAAATCAAACGGTCCTTCCCCCTTGATCTTGAGAACAGCAAGGTCAGTGCGCTCATCCAGAAGCACGATTTCCGCATCGAACTCCCGCCGGTCGTTCAAGGCGACACGCACCTCGTCAGCGTCCTTGATGACGTGGTGGTTCGTGATCACAGTACCATCTGCCGAAATGACCACTCCCGACCCAAGCGAAGATTGAACCCGTTCCTGCGGCTGCGTCAGACCCTGGTCTGGGTTGCCGAAGAAACGGCGAAAGAAGGGGTCATTGAAGAAAGGCGAAACCCGGCGCTGCTGGACGACCTTTCGGCTGGCGTAGACATTGACAACCGCCGGCGCGACTTCCTTCACGATCGGAGCGAAAGAAAGCTTCATCTCCTGCGCGGAGCCAGGAACAAGACGAAGCCCCTCACCGGCGTTGTCCTGTGCGCTCGCCGCGGAACCCGCAGTCGCGACGGCAAGAAAGCCCAGCAAGAGTCCCGATACGATCCGCAATTCCCGCCTGAGGCTCATGAGCATCATGTTCTGTGTCCCTTCCATGACCGATTCCGGCCGACTGACCACTGAGATACATGCCAGATAGGGACAGACTGAGGCAATGCCAAGCCGAACGGCGAGCTGTGAACTCCCCGTGAACGTCATAACAAAAGAAAATGGCCGCCAGTCTCCCGGCGGCCATCTTCAAATGCACCTGTCGGCTGTTAGGCCGAGCGTACCTGTCTGAGGAAGCTTTGAACCTCCTGATCGAGGCTGTTGGCTTGCTCAGACATTTCCTGGACCGACATTGCAAAAGCATTCGCGGCATCGCTGGTCTTCTCGGAAATCTCGCTGACGTTAGAAATATCCTCGGACACCTTCGAAGTTCCAACAGCCGCACGCTGTGTGTTCTCGGCAATGCCACGGGTGGCGAAGCTCTGCTCGGTCACAGCGGCGGAGACATCGGTCACCGACTGGGTAATGTCGCTGATCGTATCCTGGATCTCGCCAATGGCCGAGACAGCTTCTTCCGTCGCCTGGCGGATTGCATCCACCTGCTGCTGGATTTCACCCGTTGCCTTGCCTGTCTGAGAGGCCAGTTCTTTGACCTCGGAGGCAACCACAGCAAAGCCCTTGCCAGCTTCGCCGGCACGCGCTGCCTCAATGGTGGCATTGAGCGCAAGCAGGTTGGTCTGATCGGCGATATCGCTGATCAACGTAATGACCTCGCCGATCCGGTTCGCGGCCTCTGCCAGCGAGCGGACCGTTCCATTCGTCGATTCAGCACGGACGGTCGCCGTCTGGGCGACCGAGGACGAGCGTTCGATCAACGATGAGATTTCCTGGATCGAACTGGAAAGCTGATCGGATGCAGTCGCAATGGATTGAACCTCGTTCATCGCCTCGGTGGAAACCTGTGCGGCACGTTGAGACGTTTCACCCGAGCTTTCGGTCATCTGACGCATCTCGTTGGCAGAATCGCGCAGCGTTGCAGCCGAGTGAGCCACATGGTCCACGACCTTGCCAACGGACGCTTCGAACTCGGCAGCCAGATCACCGAGCATACTCTGACGCTGCTCTGCCTGAGACCGAGCCGCGCGAGCGTCTTCTTCCGCCCGACGGTCCTGCTCCTCAACGGAGTTCTGACGGATCCGCAGGACCGCCCTGCCGATATCACCAATTTCGTCGCCCCGGTTGGCAGCATCGATATCGGCGGAAACATCGCCATCAGCGATAGATTCAAGTGTTCCCGCCAGCGAACCGAGCGGTCGCGTGATGGAACGCGAGAAGAGCAAGGCAATGATCGCCGCAATACCCACTGTGATGAGTGTCGTCAGGACCATGGAGTTGCGCATTTCGGTGACGCTTGCCATTGCCTCTGTAACCGCACGTTCGGCGACAATCGCCCACGTTTCGCTGTCAAAGGTCATCGGTGCGGCGACGGTGATACGGTCTATGCCATCTGAGCCGGTCACGACGCCAGAGGCATTCTGGCCCGATACCGCAGTCGAAATCACATCCGAGGTCACGGACTTGACCGTCGCCGTTGGCTCACTTGCCAGTGGCTGGTTGGTCAGCAGTGTACCCGACCGGTCGACGATATAGACCTGCCCTGTCTCGCCCAGGCCCTCGCGGTTGTTCACAACACCTTCCAGATAGCTGGAACCGATGCGAACCATGATCACGCCGCCGACTTCTTCGCCCGAGAAGTTCGTGATGTAGGCGGGCTCGGCAATGAACATGGACGGTTCACCACCTGCCGGAGCATAAGCTTCAAAACTGGAATGGAACTGCTGCCCCTTCTCAGCGACCAGGGCTTTCGCAAACACCTCGCCCAAACCGGTGTCCGCAAGTGGACCCTCAACAGCCGAGCCAAGGAAATCGCCGGCCTTAGTCACACTATAGATAACAAGGCCGTCCTTGTTGATCGCGTAAATGTCGGAGTAGCTGTTGTTTTTCCAAGACGAGTAGAAGCTGCCGTGGACGTCTGTGTGCCGCCAGGCATACATCGTCTTGCTGTCCTTGCCTGTCAGTTCGGCCCGCGCATTCGCATCTGCATCTTCGGGCTGAAAATAGGCTTCGAGCTCCGGCCGATCATTCTCGACATTGGAAAGCGCCGAATTCATGTCAGTAAAGGCAAGCGCCGTGGCTGCGCCCGATGCAGTGGTTCCCAAATCACCGGAAAGGCTTTTGAGACGCATATCGAGGAGCGCCTGTCGCGCTTTGGCGACCATCGCAAGTTCGCCGTTGGCGGCCTCTTCAAGGCCAGACCTCGCATTGAGATACCCACCAATCCCAACAGCAACGCACGAAGCAAATGTGACGCCGACCATCAGGGCGGGTACGACGACCGACAACTTCAAAAAACGGTTCTTTCTCTTCGAGACAATATCGGAGGCCCGATCCATCACGCTCTCTCCCTGAGACACTGCGTAAAAATGACAGTGTGACTATCGTCGTAGGCCGTTAATTTTCGGATAATTGCAAAGCTGGCAGAAACTAATTCAGGATTGCAGCCAACAGTTTATGAGCCAATAACGAGCTGAAATACAAAAAAGGCGGGCCAAGGCCCGCCTTTTTAAGCTCGAGAAACGCGTCTACTACGCAGCGTTCTCTGCAACTTGCTCGGCTTCGCTGCGTGCGCGATCTTCTGCACCACGTGCAGCAGGGTCGCGGTCAACCAGCTCGATTACTGCGAGCGGAGCGTTGTCGCCATAACGGAAGCCCGCTTTCAGAACACGGCTATAGCCGCCTTGACGGTCCTTGTAGCGCTCACCGAGCACGTCAAAGAGCTTGCGAACCATCGCCACGTCGCGGATCTGCGAAATGGCCTGACGGCGTGCATGCAGGTCGCCGCGTTTGCCAAGCGTGATCAGCTTGTCAATGATCGGCTTCATTTCCTTGGCCTTCGGCAGGGTCGTCACGATCTGCTCGTGATTGATCAGCGAAGCTGCCATGTTTGCGAACATAGCCTTGCGGTGGCTAGAGGTCCGGTTGAGCTTGCGGCCGGAATTACCGTGGCGCATGGCCCTCTCCTTTTAAAGACAGACAAATGGGACTGAAACCCAAAGTCCGGTTGAGTGTGAAGGGACGCTGACGTCCCTTAATACTGGTGGTCTTCGTATCGCTTCGCGAGATCTTCGATGTTCTCAGGCGGCCAGTTGGCGACCTCCATACCGAGGTGCAGACCCATCTGGGCGAGAACTTCCTTGATTTCGTTCAGCGACTTGCGGCCGAAGTTCGGCGTGCGCAGCATTTCCGCTTCGGTCTTCTGAATGAGATCGCCAATATACACGATATTGTCGTTCTTCAGGCAGTTGGCAGAGCGGACGGACAGTTCCAGTTCGTCGACCTTCTTGAGAAGCGCCGGGTTGAACGCAAGTTCCGGGACAGTGTCCTCGGCAACTTCACGCTGCGGCTCTTCGAAGTTGACGAAGATGGAAAGCTGATCCTGAAGGATGCGCGCAGCGAATGCGACTGCGTCATCCGGCTTAACCGAACCGTCGGTCTCAACGGTCAGGGTAAGTTTGTCATAGTCAAGAACCTGGCCTTCACGGGTGTTTTCCACCTTGTAGGACACTTTCTTGACCGGAGAGTAGAGGCTGTCGACCGGGATCAGGCCAATCGGCGCATCTTCCGGACGGTTACGGTCGGACGACACGTAGCCCTTGCCGGTGTTGACGGTGAATTCCATGCGGATTTCAGCGCCTTCATCCAGCGTGCACAGGACAAGATCCGGGTTCAGAACTTCGACATCACCAACCGTCTGAATATCGCCTGCGGTCACCGCACCAGGTCCCTGCTTGCGCACAACCATACGCTTGGGACCCTCGCCATCCATGCGGATCGCAATTTCCTTGATGTTGAGAACGATGTCTGTGACATCTTCGCGGACACCAGGAATGGACGAGAACTCGTGCAGCACGCCGTCGATCTGAACGGCAGTCACTGCAGAACCCTGCAGCGACGAAAGGAGAATACGACGCAGCGCATTTCCGAGAGTCAGACCATAACCACGCTCAAGCGGCTCCGCGACAACAGTCGCGACGAAGCGCGGGTCTTCACCCTGCTTAACTTCGAGCTTGGTCGGCTTGATCAGTTCTTGCCAGTTTTTTTGAATGGTCACGTTTTTGCCCCTTCGGCTATCCCGCCTGGGCCCTCGCAGGGCCGCAAGCTATTCTTTGCCATTGGAGAAACAGATATCTAAGGCGGAAAGCCTTAGACGCGGCGACGCTTGCGCGGACGGCAGCCGTTGTGCGGAATCGGTGTCACGTCGCGGATCGACGTGATCAGGAAACCAGCGGCCTGAAGCGCACGAAGAGCGGACTCACGTCCAGAACCTGGACCACGCACTTCAACTTCGAGGGTACGCATGCCGTGTTCGGATGCCTTCTTGGCGGCATCTTCAGCTGCGACCTGGGCAGCATACGGCGTAGACTTACGAGATCCCTTGAAGCCGAGAGCACCGGCGGACGACCAAGAAATGGTGTTGCCCTGTGCATCGGTAATGGTGATCATCGTGTTGTTGAACGTGGAGTTCACATGCGCGACGCCAGAAGAAATGTTCTTGCGCTCGCGGCGACGCACGCGCGTCGTTTCCTTAGCCATTCTTTTTCCTTACTTTGATCTCAACACTGCCGTAAGACCGGCAGCTCCACCGCCAATCGACTGGATTACTTCTTCTTACCAGCGATGGCTTTCGCAGGACCCTTACGGGTACGTGCGTTGGTATGTGTGCGCTGACCGCGAACCGGCAGGCCACGACGGTGACGCAGGCCACGGTAGCAACCAAGGTCCATGAGACGCTTGATGTTCATTGCAGTGTCGCGGCGCAGGTCGCCTTCAACGAGGTAATCGGCGTCGATTGTCTCGCGGATGGCAAGCACTTCTGCATCGGAAAGTTCATTGACGCGGCGTTCCGGCGCAATGTTGACCTTCTCGACGATTTCCTGCGCGAATTTCGCGCCAATGCCGTGAATATACTGAAGCGCGATAACGACGCGCTTGTTCGTTGGGATGTTAACGCCAGCAATACGTGCCACGTTGTTCTCCATGTCATGCGGCCGTTTCGACCGCGTTGCTTATTATTCCTCGCGTCCGGTGGAGCCCGGCCCTTGCAAGGCACTAAATGTACTTGGTTCAGCAAGCACAGAACGTGCCGGCCCCGTGAATCACAGGATCGGCACGAAACTTGTCAGCTAGAGCGCGTCCTTTAACGTCTCTAAACCTTTTCGTCAAGCTTGGAGAGCACGCTCTCGATGTCGCGTGACACATCATCAATGGACTGCATGCCATCGACCACGGTCAGCAGACCCGCTTTTTCGTAATAAGGGATCACAACAGCGGTATCGCGGTTGTAGGCCTCGAGGCGATCCTTGAAGACCTCCGGATCATCATCTTTGCGGACAGGCTCGCCCTTTTCCTTGGCTTCCGCCGCCCGGTTCATGATTCGGTCAACGAGCTTGGATTGGTCCACGCGCAGTTCGATCACTGCGTCCAGGCCAAGGTTGTTCTCCGAGAGCATCTGCGCCAAAGCATCCGCCTGGGCGATCGTGCGCGGAAACCCATCCAGGATGAAGCCATTTTTGGCATCAGGCTCGGCAATCCGGTCGCGGATGATGCCGACGACAATATCGTCGGATACAAGACCGCCAGCGTCCATCACAGCTTTCGCCTGTAACCCAACTGGACTTTGAGCCGCAACAGCGGCACGAAGCATATCACCGGTCGACAGCTGCGGGATGTTGTAATCGGCTACGAGCCGTCCCGCCTGTGTCCCCTTCCCCGCCCCCGGCGGTCCGACCAAAATCAGTCTCATCTACGTTTCCCCCTGAGCTTTGCTTTTTTCACCAGACCCTCGTACTGGTGAGCGAGCAGATGGCCCTGGATTTGGGAAACCGTATCCATGGTCACGCTGACTACGATCAACAGCGAAGTCCCTCCGAAATAGAACGGAACGCCTGTGGCCGAAATAAGAAATTCGGGTAATAGACAGACGAGGGTGATGTAGATCGCACCAACAACCGTGATGCGGGTCAGGACGTAGTCGATGTACTGAGCGGTGCGCTCACCCGGACGAATGCCCGGAATGAAGCCGCCATGCTTCTTCAGATTGTCGGCCGTATCGGTCGGATTGAAGACGATCGCCGTGTAGAAGAAACAGAAGAAGACGATCATCGTGGCATAGAACAGCATGTAAAGCGGCTGTCCATGGCCTAGCAAAGCCGTGATCGTGGTGACCCACTCGCTCGTGTTGCCCGAAGAGAAACCCGCGATCGTGGCCGGTACCAGAAGAAGCGACGACGCGAAGATCGGCGGAATCACACCCGCAGTGTTCAGCTTGAGCGGCAGGAACGAGGTATTGCCCTCGAACATGCGGTTGCCCATCTGGCGCTTCGGATACTGGATCAGCAAGCGGCGCTGAGCACGCTCCATGAAGACGATCACGCCAATCACGACAACAGCAAGGATGATCACCATGAGGATAATCCAGGTCGCCAGCGCGCCCTGACGGCCAAGCTCGAGCGTCGAGACAACCGCGGTCGGCAGGCCTGCAACAATGCCGGCAAAGATGATCAGCGAGATGCCGTTGCCGATACCGCGAGACGTGATCTGTTCACCAAGCCACATAAGGAACATGGTGCCGCCGACCAGCGTCAAAACGGTGGACGCACGGAAGAACCAGCCCGGATCCGTGACAACGTTGGTCGCACCCTCAAGACCAACAGCAATGCCGTAAGCCTGGAATGCAGCCAAGACCACCGTGCCATAACGCGTGTACTGGTTGATGACCTTACGGCCCTGCTCGCCTTCCTTTTTCATCTGCTCAAGCGTCGGAACAACCGTCGTCATAAGCTGCATGATAATGGAGGCAGAGATGTAGGGCATGATGCCAAGGGCAAAAATGGCCATACGCTCGACAGCACCACCGGCAAACATGTTGAACATGCCAATGATGCCGGACTGCGCCTGGTTGAAGGCCTGCGCAAACGCGTCCGGGTTGATACCGGGCAGCGGAATATAAGTGCCCAGCCGATAAACCAAAAGCGCTCCCAGCGTGAACCAGATGCGCTTTTTGAGCTCGTCAGCCTTTGCGAAAGCCGAGAAATTTAGATTTGACGCAAGTTGTTCGGCGGCCGATGCCATGCCCTACTCCGGTCAGTTATTACCGACAAATGGGAAAAGCCCAGGCTGTTAAGCCTGAGCTCCCAGAACGACGACCTTGCCGCCAGCTTTGGAAACCGCTTCAACAGCAGCCTTGGAGGCGCCTGCGATCTCGAAAGTGACTGCAGTCTTCAATTCACCGTCGCTGAGCAAGCGAACGCCATCCTTGACGCGCTTGACGATACCAGCTGCCTTCAGCGTCTCGACCGTAACGGCCGTTTTCGCATCGAGCTTGCCTGCATCCAGAGCTTCCTGAACACGGCCAAGGGAGACAACATTGAACTCCTTGGCGAAAATGTTCGTGAAACCACGCTTGGGCAGACGGCGGTGAAGCGGCATCTGACCGCCTTCAAAGCCCTTGATCGCGACGCCTGAACGGGACTTCTGCCCCTTGACACCGCGGCCACCGGTCTTGCCCTTGCCAGAACCGATACCGCGTCCGACGCGGTGACGGCTCTGAACGGAACCGGGATTGTCCCTGAGTTCGTTGAGCTTCATGTCTTTATCTCCTGATCCCGATTAAGCGTCTTCGACAACGCGTACGAGATGCTGGACCTTGTTGATCATGCCGCGCACTTCAGGAGTGTCCTTCAGTGTGGAACGGCGGTGCATCTTGTTCAGACCCAGACCGACGAGCGTTGCGCGCTGATCCTGAGGACGGCGCAGCGGGCTGCCAATCTGTTCGACCGTAACGGTCTTATCGGTGTTCGCCATGGAACTAACCCTTATTCAACTGGGAGCCGGAGCCGCCGAGATCAAGCCTCAGCGGCAGCCGGAGCCGCATCTTCGTTATCACGACGGCGCGACTGCAGCACCGAGACCTTGAGGCCGCGGCGTGCCGCGACCGAACGCGGGCTGTCTTCCTTGGTCAGTGCGTTAAAGGTCGCACGAACCATGTTGTAAGGGTTCGAAGAGCCAAGTGACTTGGCAACAACGTCCTGAACACCAAGGGTTTCGAACACTGCACGCATCGGACCACCAGCAATGATACCGGTACCAGCCGGAGCTGCACGCAGGATCACTTTACCAGCACCGTGACGGCCTTCCACATCGTGGTGGAGCGTCCGGCCTTCGCGCAGAGGCACACGGATCATCGTGCGCTTTGCAGCCTCGGTTGCCTTACGGATGGCCTCTGGCACTTCACGTGCTTTACCGTGGCCAAAGCCGACGCGGCCCTTTTGATCACCAACCACGACAAGCGCGGCAAAGCCGAAACGACGGCCACCCTTGACCACCTTTGCGACGCGGTTGATGTGTACGAGCTTGTCGACGAATTCGCTGTCTCGCTCGTCGCGATCGCGATTATCCTGTCTCGCCATTTTATACGTCTTCCGTTCTTAAGAGCGCCAACGGGCGCTGGTCAGAATTCAAGTCCACCTTCACGGGCAGCATCCGCAAGCGCTTTAACGCGCCCATGATACTGATACCCGCCTCGGTCGAACACGACCTGCTTGACGCCAGCGGCAATCGCGCGCTCGGCCACAAGCTTGCCGACGGCAGCAGCTGCTGCGGTGTCGGCGCCCGTCTTGAGGGAGCCCTTCAGATCGGTTTCGATCGTCGAGGCGGAAACAATGGTGTTCCCCTTCCCGTCGTCGATGATCTGGGCGTAGATCTGCTTCGACGAGCGGAAGATAGAAAGGCGCGGACGTCCGTTCGCCACCTTCTTGAGTGAACGGCGCACGCGATCGCGGCGGCGTTCGAAAGCAATTTTGCTATTCGCCATGATCCAGGTCCGTTACTTCTTCTTGCCTTCTTTGCGGACGATAAATTCGTCTGCATAACGAACACCCTTGCCCTTGTAAGGCTCAGGTGGGCGGAATTCGCGGATTTCAGCCGCTACCTGACCGACAGTCTGCTTGTCGATACCGGAGATAAGAATCTCCGTCGGTTTTGGGCACTTGATCTCGATTCCTTCCGGAACCGAATAGATAACGTCGTGCGAGAAACCCAGCGCCAGCTGAAGATTCTTGCCCTGAACCTGGGCACGATAACCAACACCGGTGATGTCGAGCTTCTTTTCGAAGCCGTCGCTAACACCCGTAATGATATTCTGCACCATCGTCCGGCTCATGCCCCACATGGAGCGAGCCGTCTTGGAGGTGCCGCGCGGATCAACTTTGATACCGCCGTCCGTCATCTCGGCCAGAACGTAGTCATTGAGCACGAAGGAGAGTTCACCCTTCGGGCCCTTGACCGCAACCGTCTGACCGTTGATCGTTGCCGTTACCCCGCTTGGCACGGGGACTGGCTTTTTGCCAATACGAGACATCTGACCAACCTTGTCGTTGTTTTAAAGATGAGACTGAAACCGCGTCAGAAGACGCGGCACAGAACCTCACCGCCTACGTTTTCATCACGCGCCTGATGATCGCTCATGACGCCGCGCGGGGTCGAAATAATCGACACGCCCAGGCCATTGGACACATGCGGGATGTTTTTAACCGACGAGTAAACCCGACGGCCCGGTTTTGACACCCGTTCGATGGTCCGGATAACCGGTTCGCCATCGAAATACTTCAGTTCAATCTCGAGTTCCGAACGACCGGTCTCGAAATCAACCGTGGTGTAGCCACGGATGTACCCTTCCTTGGCGAGCACATCAAGTACATGTGCGCGCAATTTGGAATTTGGTGAACTGACTTTGCTCTTGCGACGCATCTGCGCATTGCGGATACGTGTGAGCAAATCCCCCAACGGATCAGAAATTGCCATGGGAGTTTCTCCTTACCAGCTCGACTTGACCAGGCCTGGGATCTTACCCAGCGAGCCCAGTTCACGAAGCGCAATACGGGACATCTTGAGCTTGCGGTAGTATGCACGCGGACGGCCGGTCACTTCGCAACGGTTGCGAACGCGGTTCGGCGCGGAGTTCCGCGGCAATTTTGCAAGCTTCAAGCGTGCGTTGAACTGCTCTTCCGGAGACAGGCTACTATCTTTCGCCATCGCCTTGAGGGCAGCGCGCTTCTCAGCGTACTTTTCGACAAGCTTCTCGCGACGCTTGTTCTTCTCGACTGCGCTTTTCTTCGCCATCGTCGTTCCTCGTTCCTTTCCCGTATCTCAGCTTATTTGCTGAACGGGAAGTTGAACGCGCGCAGCAGTTCACGCGCTTCGTCATCGTTCTGAGCAGTGGTGCAGACGATCACGTCCATACCCCAGATCTGGTCGACCTTGTCGTATTCGATTTCCGGGAACACGATGTGCTCCTTGATGCCCATGGCGTAGTTGCCACGACCGTCAAAGGACTTCGGGTTCAGACCACGGAAGTCACGTACGCGCGGCAGCGCGATGGTGATCAGGCGATCCAGGAATTCGAACATCTGCTGGCGACGAAGTGTAACCTTGGTCCCCAACGGCATCTCTTCGCGAACCTTGAAGGTCGCGATGGACTTCTTGGCCTTGGTGATAACCGGCTTCTGGCCAGCGATCAGTGCAAGGTCTTCAGCGGCGATGCGCGCCTTCTTGGAGTCAGCAACAGCTTCGCCGACACCGATGTTCAGGACAACTTTGTCGAGACCGGGAACCTGCATAGGGTTCTTGTACTCGAACTTTTCCTGAAGCTGCTTGCGCACAACATCTTCGTAATGCGTCTTAAGACGCGGGACGTAATTGGTCTCAGCCATCGATCAGGTCTCCAGAACGCTTGGCCACACGGACCTTGGTACCGTCTTCCTGCACCTTGAAACCCACGCGCGTCGCCTTGCCGTCCTTAGGATCGGCAACAGCGATGTTAGAAAGGTGGATCGGAGCTTCCTTAGCAACGATGCCAGCTTCCTGGGTCTGGGTTTGCTTCTGGTGGCGGCGAACGACGTTCACACCACGGACAAGCGCCTTGTTATCAGACGGCAGGACCTGCAGAACTTCACCGGTCTTGCCCTTGTCACGACCGGTGAGAACGACAACGGTGTCGCCTTTTTTAATTTTCGCAGCCATCAGAGCACCTCCGGCGCGAGCGAGATAATTTTCATGTGGTTCTTTGCACGGAGTTCGCGCGGTACCGGACCAAAGATACGGGTACCGACAGGCTCCTTGTTATTGTTGATCAGAACCGCCGCATTGCGGTCGAACCGGATCACGCTGCCGTCGGCACGCCGAATATCCTTCGCCGTACGCACAACGACCGCCTTCATCACGTCGCCCTTTTTGACGCGACCCCGCGGAATAGCTTCCTTTACGGATACGACAATGATGTCGCCCACAGAAGCGTATTTGCGCTTGGAGCCGCCGAGCACTTTGATGCACATGACACGACGAGCGCCGGAATTATCCGCCACGTCGAGGTTTGTTTGCATCTGAATCATGACTGGCTGCCTTATTCTCTGTCTGGCGCACCTGCCAAGGGCGCCTGATGCTCAACATGGAGCGTGGTCAGACGACCACGGTCCAGCGTTTGTTCTTCGAAACCGGCGAGCACTCTTCAATCTGAACAGAATCGCCGACTTGATATTTGTTTGCTTCATCATGCGCACGGTATTTTTTGGACCGGCGCACGGTCTTCTTCAGCAGCGGGTGAGTGAAGCGACGCTCCACCTTAACCGTCACCGTCTTGTCATTTGCGTTGCTGACAACGGTGCCCTGCAAAATGCGCTTCGGCATAGGTGTCTCCTTAAGCGCTTGCCGACACGCGCTTTTCGCGCATGATCGTCTGAATGCGAGCAACGTCGCGGCGAATTTGCCGTACGCGCCCAGTGTTTTCTAGCTGACCGGTCGCCTTCTGAAAGCGCAGGTTGAACTGCTCTTTCTTGAGGGCCTCGAGCTCCGTGCGGAGCTCGTCGAGGGTCTTTGCTCTTACGTCAGTCGCCTTCATGGCTTCTTACTCCTCGACTGCCTATTCGCCAATTCGCTGAATGAAGCGGCATTTGATAGGCAGTTTGGCGGCCGCCAGACGCATTGCTTCACGCGCAACGTCTTCAGGAACACCATCGATTTCGAACATGATCCGGCCAGGCTTGACGCGGCAAGCCCAGTAATCCGGAGAACCCTTACCCTTACCCATGCGGACTTCAGCCGGCTTGGAAGAGACCGGGAGGTCCGGGAAGATGCGGATCCATACACGACCAGCACGCTTCATGTGGCGGGTCATGGCACGACGGGCAGCTTCGATCTGACGAGCGGTGACCCGCTCAGGCTCAACAGCCTTCAGACCGTAGGCGCCGAAGTTGAGGTCAGTACCTCCCTTCGACAGACCGTGAATGCGGCCCTTGTGCTGCTTGCGGAACTTCGTTCGCTTCGGTTGCAGCATCGTTTTCTCTCGTCCTTCGTGTTACGCGAGCAGCAGGCAGCCAATTAGGCTGCGCGCTCACGGCCCCGACCCCGGCGTTCGCCGCGATCACCCTGGTTGCTGTCAGAGCCGGACGTCGCACGGCGCTCAGACGCCATGGGGTCATGCTCGAGGATTTCACCCTTGAAGATCCAGACCTTCACGCCGCAAACACCGTAAGCGGTGTGAGCGGATGCAACACCATAATCGATGTCGGCACGCAGGGTGTGCAGCGGCACGCGACCTTCGCGGTACCATTCGATACGTGCGATTTCAGCACCACCGAGACGGCCACCACAGTTGATCCGGATGCCCTGTGCACCAAGACGCATCGCCGACTGAACGGCACGCTTCATGGCACGACGGAAAGCAACACGACGTTCCAGCTGCTGAGCGATCGAAGCGGCAACAAGCGTCGCATCGAGTTCAGGCTTGCGCACCTCAACGATGTTGATGTGAACTTCCGAGTTTGTGATCTCGTTGATCTTCTTGCGAAGACGCTCGATGTCCGCACCCTTCTTGCCGATGACTACACCCGGACGACCCGAGTGGATGGTGACACGGCACTTCTTGTGCGGGCGTTCAATCACGACCTTGGAAACAGCAGCCTGCTTCAGTTCCTTGAGCAGGAATTCGCGGATGCGGAAATCTTCATGAAGAAGATCGCCGTATTCACCCTTGTTGGCGAACCAACGCGAATCCCAGGTGCGGTTGATCCCGAGGCGCATGCCGATCGGGTTTACTTTATGACCCATCAGGCAGTCTCCTCTTTTTCACGCACAACGATGGTCAGGTTCGAGAACGGCTTCTCGATCCGGCCAACGCGACCACGTGCACGAGCCTGGAACCGCTTGATGACAAAAGCCTTGCCAACATGTGCCTCGGCAACCACCAGGTTGTCGATATCCAGATCGTGGTTGTTTTCCGCGTTTGCGATCGCGGACATCAAGGTTTTCTTGACGTCCTGAGCGATACGCTTGCGGGAGAATGTCAGGTCTGCGATTGCAGAACCGACCTTCTTGCCGCGGATAGCAGCCGCAACGAGATTCAGCTTGCGCGGAGAAACGCGCAGCATGCGGGTCATTGCCCGGGCCTCGTTGTCAGCGAGCGTCCGCTCACGCTTCGGCTTGCCCATCGTTACTTCCTCTTCGCCTTCTTGTCGGCGCCATGTCCGTAGTAGGTCCGGCTCGGCGAAAACTCGCCGAACTTGTGACCAATCATCTCTTCAGACACCGACACCGGGACATGCTTCTGCCCGTTGTAGACGCCGAAGGTAAGACCAACGAACTGCGGCAGGATCGTCGAGCGGCGGCTCCAGGTCTTGATGACCTCGTTGCGGCCAGATTCACGAACCTTGTCAGCCTTCTTCAGCAGATACCCGTCGACAAACGGACCTTTCCAGATCGAACGTGCCACGATCCTTGTCCTTTACTTCTTGCGCGCGTGGCGGCTGCGGACGATATACTTATCAGTCTGCTTGTTGCTCCGCGTGCGCTTGCCTTTGGTCGGCTTGCCCCAAGGGGTAACCGGATGACGACCACCGGACGTCCGGCCTTCACCACCGCCGTGCGGGTGGTCAACCGGGTTCATCGCGACGCCGCGTGTGTGCGGGGTACGGCCGAGCCAGCGAGAGCGGCCTGCCTTGCCCAGATTGATGTTGCCGTGATCCGGATTGGATACGGCACCAATGGACGCCATGCAGGTGCCCAGAACGCGGCGCTGTTCACCGGACATCAGACGCAGGGTCGTGTAACCTTGGTCGCGCCCGACAACCTGAACGAAAGCACCAGCGGAACGTGCGACCTGCGCACCCTTGCCCGGCTTCAGTTCAATGTTGTGAACAATCGTGCCGACCGGAATGGACGACAGCGGCATTGCGTTGCCCGGCTTCACATCGACAGCCTGACCGGCGATGACCGTGTCACCAACTGCCAGACGCTGCGGCGCCAGAATGTAGCTCAGCTCACCATCTTCGTAGCGGATAAGCGCGATGAATGCGGTCCGGTTCGGATCGTATTCGAGACGCTCTACCGTCGCCGGGATGTCGAACTTGCGACGCTTGAAGTCAACAAGACGGTAGGACCGCTTGTGACCGCCACCGCGGTTCGGAGCCGTAAGGCGACCGGTGTTGTTACGACCGCCGCTCTTGGAGAGGCCTTCCGTCAGGGTCTTGACCGGCTTGCCCTTGTGCAGATCGGAACGATCTACCTGGACCAACTGGCGTCGACCGGGCGACGTCGGGTTGAATGTCTTAAGTGCCATTTACCTGTCCCCGCCCCTTAGAGCCCGGTGGTCACGTCAATCGCGTGACCTTCCTCGAGCGTGATGACGGCCTTCTTGAAGTCGGACTGGCGACCGATGCGACCCTTGAACCGCTTAACCTTGCCCTTGCGGACCAGGGTGTTCACGGCAGTGACCTTGACGCCGAACAGCGCTTCGATCGCAGCCTTGATTTCCGGCTTGGTTGCGTCATTGGCAACCTTGAAAACAACCTTGTTTTCTTCGGAAGCCATGGTCGCCTTCTCGGTGATTACCGGGCCGACGATCTTGTCGTAGTGAGGAAGATTGCTCATTTGAAGCGCTCCTCAAGTGCAGACACCGCAGACTTCGTCAACACAAGCGTGTTGGCGCGCATGATGTCGTAGACATTGATACCCTGGACCGGCAGCACATCCACATGCGGGATATTCCGGGCAGCCAGAGAGAAGTTCATGTCCAGCTCGGCACCGTCAATCACCAGAGCGCTCTTGAGACCCAGCTTTTCAAACTGTGCCTTGAGTGCCTTGGTCTTGGCTTCGGCAGCTTTCGCATCTTCAACGATGACGATGCTGTCGGCCTTGGCCTTCGCTGAAAGAACATGCTTGAGACCGAGGACACGGACCTTTTTCGGCAGCTCATGAGCGTGGTCGCGAACGACCGGCCCAAAAGCCTTACCACCACCGCGGAACTGCGGAGCCTTGCGGTTGCCGTGACGTGCGCCGCCGGAACCTTTCTGGCGGACGAATTTCTTCGTCGTACCGGAAACTTCCGAACGCTGCAGCGTCTTGTGCGTGCCGGCCTGGCGCTTGGCAAGCTGCCAACGCACCACGCGGTGGATCAGATCGGTGCGGGGCTCGAGACCGAAGATCTCGTCACTCACCGTGATCGAACCGGCCGCCCCACCTTCGAGGGTCTTGACCTGAAGTTCCATCACTCGCTCTCCTTCCCGGCGGCAGCGGCTGCTTCAGGAGCACGGAATGCACCTGGAACCGGAACACCTTCCGGCAGCGCCTTCTTGATCGAGTCGCGGACCTGGATCCAACCGCCCTTGGCGCCTGGTACAGAACCCTCGACCATGATCAGGCCGCGTTCAACATCGGTACGCACAACCTTGAGGTTCTGCGTGGTCACGCGGACATCGCCCATGTGACCGGCCATCTTCTTGCCTTTGAACACCCGGCCCGGATCCTGACACTGACCCGTGGAACCATGTGACCGATGCGAGATCGAGTTACCGTGCGAAGCGCGGCCACCACCGAAGTTGTGACGCTTCATTGCACCGGCAAAACCCTTACCGATCGAGTTACCGGTAACGTCGACAAACTGGCCCTCGACGTAGTGGTCAGCGGTGATTTCCGCGCCAACGTCGATCAGGTTGTCAGACGAAACCCGGAACTCTGCCAGGGTACGCTTCGGCTCCACCTTGGCAACCGCGAAATGTCCGCGAAGTGCCTTAACGGTGTTCTTGACTTTTGCCAGACCTGCGCCGACCTGCAGCGCGGTATAGCCATTCTTTTCTTCAGTACGGTGGGCAACCACCTGGCAATTTTCCAGCCGCAAAACCGTGACCGGAACATGCTCGCCCGCATCGTTATAGATACGAGTCATGCCCACTTTCTGAGCGATCACACCAGAACGCATAGACGTGTCCCCTTCGATCCGCCTCAGAGCTTGATCTCGACGTCGACACCAGCGGCAAGGTCGAGCTTCATAAGAGCGTCAACCGTCTGGGGCGTCGGATCAACGATGTCGAGCAAACGCTTGTGCGTGCGCATCTCGAACTGATCGCGGCTTTTCTTATCGATGTGCGGGCCGCGAAGTACCGTGTACTTCTCGATCCGCGTCGGCAGCGGTACGGGTCCCCGTACCTGTGCACCGGTCCGCTTGGCCGTGTTCACGATTTCCTTTGTGGAAGCATCGAGAATACGGTGGTCAAATGCCTTAAGGCGGATCCGGATATTCTGACCGTTCATTTCAGAGTTCCCGTTAAGACAGGCGGGCCTGCCAGTTTTTGTTAAACAGCAGGCCCTGCCGTCAATTACTCGACGATTGAGGCGACGACGCCGGCGCCGACGGTACGGCCACCTTCGCGGATAGCGAAGCGCAGGCCTTCTTCCATGGCGATCGGCACGATCAGCTCAACAACAACAGACACGTTGTCGCCTGGCATAACCATTTCCGTACCTTCCGGCAGATGAACAACACCCGTCACGTCGGTCGTGCGGAAGTAGAACTGCGGACGATAGTTGGTGAAGAACGGTGTATGACGACCGCCCTCTTCCTTGGTGAGGATATAAGCCTCGGCAGTGAACTTCGTGTGCGGCTTGACCGAACCCGGCTTACACAGAACCTGGCCACGCTCGACTTCTTCACGAGCAACACCACGGATCAGCGCACCGATGTTGTCGCCTGCTTCACCGCTGTCCAGCAGCTTGCGGAACATTTCAACGCCGGTAACGGTCGTCTTGGTGGTGTCCTTGATGCCGACGATCTCGACTTCTTCACCAACCTTCACGATGCCACGCTCAACACGACCCGTCACAACCGTACCACGGCCGGAGATCGAGAAGACGTCTTCGATCGGCATCAGGAACGGCTGATCCTTCGGACGCTCTGGCGTCGGGATGTAGTCGTCAACCTGAGCCATCAGCTCACGGATCGCGTCACGGCCAATCGCCGGGTCACGGTTCTCGACAGCTGCCAGCGCAGAACCCTTGACGATCGGAATGTCGTCGCCCGGGAACTCGTAGGAAGACAGAAGCTCACGGATTTCCATTTCGACGAGCTCGAGAAGCTCTTCGTCGTCGACCTGGTCAACCTTGTTCATGAACACGACAAGCGCCGGAACACCAACCTGACGCGCAAGCAGGATGTGCTCACGGGTCTGCGGCATCGGGCCATCTGCTGCCGACACAACCAGGATGCCACCATCCATCTGTGCCGCACCAGTGATCATGTTCTTCACGTAATCGGCGTGACCTGGGCAGTCAACGTGAGCGTAGTGACGGTTTTCCGTCTCATACTCAACGTGAGCCGTCGAGATGGTGATGCCGCGTGCACGCTCTTCAGGTGCACCATCAATCTCGTCATAGGCCTTTGCTTCAGCGCCGCCAGCTTCAGCCAGCGTCATCGTGATTGCAGCCGTAAGCGTCGTCTTGCCGTGGTCAACGTGGCCAATCGTGCCAATGTTGACGTGAGGCTTGTTACGCTCAAATTTTTCCTTCGCCATCGGATTACTCCGCTTTCTCTAATTTCTTAACTGAGGTGAGGTCAGGCGTATTTCGCCTGGACCTCTTCGGCGACTGCCTGAGGCACCTGCTCGTAGTGATCGAAGACCATCGAGTACTGGGCACGTCCCTGGGACATGGACCGCAGGTTGTTCACGTAGCCAAACATGTTGGCCAGTGGGACCATTGCGGTGATGACCGTGACAATCCCGCGGTTTTCGGTGCCAGCAATCTGGCCACGACGGGAGTTCAGGTCACCAATAACGTCACCCATGTAATCTTCCGGGGTAACAACCTCGACCTTCATGACCGGCTCAAGGAGCTTCGGACCTGCCTTCTGAACACCTTCACGGAAGCCGGCACGGCCGGCGATCTCGAAGGCGAGAACAGAGGAGTCAACGTCATGGTAGGCACCATCGGTGAGCGTCACTTTGACATCGAGCATCGGGAAGCCAGCCAGCGGGCCGGACGACATGACGCTTTCGATACCCTTGGTAACACCCGGGATGTATTCCTTAGGAATGTTGCCACCGACGACCTTGCTCTCGAAGACATAGCCTTCGTTCGGCTCGGACGGCTCGAGGGTGAACTTGATGCGAGCGAACTGACCCGAACCACCTGACTGCTTCTTGTGGGTATAATCCACATCAGCTGCCTTGGTGATTGTTTCACGGTAAGCCACCTGCGGCGCACCGATGTTCGCTTCCACCTTGAATTCACGCTTCATGCGATCGACGAGAATGTCGAGGTGCAGTTCGCCCATACCGGCGATGATGGTCTGACCGGATTCTTCGTCCGACTTGACGCGGAATGAAGGATCTTCGGCTGCGAGCTTGTTCAGCGCGACGCCCATCTTTTCCTGGTCAGCCTTGGTCTTCGGCTCGATGGCGATCTCGATAACCGGCTCAGGGAACTCCATGCGTTCCAGGATCACCGGCTTCAGCGGATCACACAGGGTGTCGCCGGTTGTGGTGTCCTTGAGGCCTGCGATCGCAACGATGTCGCCTGCATAGGCAACGTCGATGTCTTCACGGGAGTTCGAGTGCATCTGCATCATACGACCGACGCGCTCTTTCTTGTCCTTGACCGTGTTGGTCAGGGTCGAGCCCTTGGTCAACACACCGGAGTAGATCCGGCAGAAAGTCAGGGAGCCGACGAACGGATCGTTCGCGATCTTGAACGCGAGCAGGCTGAGCGGTTCATTGTCGTCAGACTTACGCTCGGCTTCGCCTTCAGTCTTCGGATCGATGCCCTTAATGGCAGGAACCTCGATCGGGCTCGGCAGGTAGTCAACAACAGCGTCAAGAAGAGGCTGAACGCCCTTGTTCTTGAACGCAGAACCGCAGAAAACCGGAACGAAGTTGCCAGCAATGGTGCCCTTACGGATCAGCTCCTTGAGCTTCTCGTTGGTCGGCTCTTCGCCTTCCAGGTAGGCTTCCATGGCTTCTTCGTCGATCTCGACAGCTGTCTCGATCATGGCATCGCGTGCAGCCTGTGCGCGCTCTTTCTGATCGTCCGGGATTTCAACTTCATCCCAAGCAGCGCCGAGGTTTTCAGCCTGCCAGATGAGAGCCTTCATCTTCAGAAGATCGATAACGCCAGCGAATTCGTTCTCTGCACCAACGTTCAGCTGCATAACCAGCGCGTTGGCACCAAGACGGGTCTTGATCATCTCGCAGCAGCGATCGAAATCGGCGCCGAGCTTGTCCATCTTGTTGACGAAGATCATCCGTGGAACGTTGTACTTGTCGGCCTGACGCCAAACAGTCTCGGTCTGCGGCTCAACACCGGCGTTGGCATCGAGAAGTGCAACAGCACCATCGAGAACACGAAGGGAGCGTTCAACTTCAATTGTGAAGTCAACGTGGCCCGGAGTGTCGATGATGTTCAGGCGCTTATCGTTCCAGAACGCAGTCGTAGCAGCGGAGGTAATGGTGATACCGCGCTCCTGCTCCTGCTCCATCCAGTCCATGGTGGCGGCACCATCATGAACTTCACCGATCTTGTGGCTCTTGCCGGTGTAGTAGAGGATCCGCTCAGTGGTGGTCGTCTTGCCAGCATCGATGTGAGCCATGATGCCGAAGTTACGGTAGTCCTCGATTTTATGCGTGCGCGACATAGCGTCAGCCTTTCCGAGTCCAGATTACCAGCGGTAGTGCGAGAAGGCGCGGTTGGCATCAGCCATCCGGTGCGTATCTTCGCGCTTCTTAACAGCAGTTCCACGGTTGTTTGCTGCATCGAGCATTTCGCCGGAAAGACGGTCCACCATGGTGGTCTCGTTCCGGTTGCGCGCTGCAGAAATCAGCCAGCGAATTGCGAGTGCCTGGCGACGCTCCGTACGAACTTCGACCGGAACCTGGTAGGTCGCACCACCAACGCGGCGGGAGCGCACTTCTACCTGAGGCATCACGTTTTCAAGAGCCGCATGGAACACTTCGATCGGGTTCTCGCGGGTCTTGTTTTCAATGATGTCGAATGCGCCATAAACGATGCGTTCGGCGGTCGACTTCTTGCCGTCGTACATGATGGAGTTCATGAACTTGGTGACGACAATATCCCCGAACTTTGGATCCGGGTTGATTTCGCGTTTTTCTGCGCGGTGACGACGGGACATGTAATGTACCTCTTACTTCGGCCGCTTGGCGCCGTATTTGGACCGGCGCTGCTTACGATCCTTGACGCCCTGGGTATCAAGCACACCACGGATAATGTGGTAGCGCACACCCGGCAAATCCTTCACGCGGCCGCCGCGGATCATGACAACCGAGTGTTCTTGAAGGTTGTGACCTTCACCCGGAATGTAGCCGATGACTTCGAAGCCGTTGGTCAGGCGGATTTTGGCCACCTTACGCAGAGCCGAGTTCGGCTTCTTCGGCGTCGTCGTGTAAACGCGGGTGCAAACACCACGCTTTTGCGGGCAGGCCTCCATGGCCGGCACCTTGTTCCGCTTTGGCGGATCTTTCCGCGGCTTGCGGATCAGCTGGTTGATGGTCGGCATTCTGTGCCCTTTACCTCGTCCATCCAAAAATTCTTATGCATACCCTGATCACCACCGACACTGCACATGCAGAATCGCGCCGCCGATCCAGTTAAGGATCAGTCAGCGCTGCGGAAACCAGAGGACCACGAGTTGCCTCGCGGTCATGCAATCGACGCGTATTCGCCTATATGAACCCGGCAGCGTTTAAGGTCTTTAGGTCCAGCACTTGGCGTGCTTGAACTCAGGAGAACTTACCGCCTGCCTTCGGGATGCGCGGAAACTACTCAGACGCACCCTTTGCGTCAAGTGCTTTGTTGGAAAATTCGGAGAATGTGCGGATTCAGGCCTTTTCCCGGTTTTTCGCCATTTAGGTCGCCGCCTGTACGCAACTTTACATGCCGTCCGGCCTTGGAAACGAAAGGTTATTTCTTTAGCCGGGAACAAACCCCGCCGACGAAATGAATCCTTCGTTAACGTGCTGATTCATTCCCGCACAAGCAACCCATGGAATCGATGGTCCAGATTCGCATAGCGGCCATGCACCCGGGCCGCGAGGCGATCACTGTCAGACTTTTCACCGACCGGAATTGGCGGCGGTTCCCCTAAGGCGCTTGCGGTTGCATGCAAGCAAAGAAAAAGGAGGCTCGTCACACAAGCCTCCCCTCGTTTGATCACTAAAGATCTGCGTGTGGTCACTTCACACCGATACAGTCCACTTCGACGCGTGCACCTAGAGCAAGTCCGCTGGCGCCGAACGCTGCACGCGCTGGAAATTTGCCAGCCTCGAAGAAGCCCTTGTAGACGTCGTTGAAAGCGCCCCATTCGGAGATATCTGCCAGCATGACCGTGCACTTCACCAAGTTAGTCATTGCATAGCCGTGGGCTTCCAGGGAGGTCTTGATGTTGTTCATGACCTGTGTGGTTTCAGCTGAAATCCCCCCTTCGGCCAACTTCAGACTTCCTGGCACATTTCCGATTTGGCCCGACAGATAGAGCGTATCACCTGCTTCCACGAGCTCCGAGAATGGCAATGTCGTCGGCAGAACCTTGCCGGAATTGAGAAAAGTCGGCTCAACAGCCAGAGAAGAACCGGCGCCCGCAATGAGCGAAACCAGCATGGTGATCCCGACGTAGACAAATTTCATTTTCTAAACCCCCTGGGCTGAGATTGCATTGGCTTGAACATGCATCGCATCGTCGTCAGCCAAAATCACTAGAAACGCACTCATCAACGATAATTGCCAAATCTGACTTTGACAAATCCGACAGATGCTCAGTCCGCGTTTATGAACTCCGCATCTTTGAACGTCTGGCCCATATGGCGCGCAAACCTTCGAAGGGCTCCCTCCCCCTGCCGGTTGTCAGCGGGTCAGGGTCAATCAGCTTCAAATTTGACGATCGCGACATTGCCGGCCAGCGCATCGTGATAGGCGCCTTCGTAGACAGGCTCGTCCGGTTCACCGTCCATGACGCCGATCTGGTCCAGCTCGGCTTCCACATACCCCTGCCCTGACAATGCCTCGAGCGTCTTTCGCACCGCGTCATCATCATCGGCAGCGCGCAGCATCGCGTGGATGGTGATTGCGTTGTCTTCCGTGCCCTCTTCGGTCTCCCACACGCGGCCGATCACGATGTAGACGGTCGGATCCAGAACGTCTTCCTGGTCATTCATTCCGAAACTCCTTCAGGTTAGGCTTTACCTAAAAGAAAGGCCGCCCAAAGGCGGCCTTTCAAAATCTCACACATCGCAGGGCTTATTCTGCTGCACCGCTCAAGTCTTCCAGCAGACCTTCGGCTGCGCTTTCGGAAGACTGTTGACGCTGCGCGTCCTGAATAAGGTCGTCGCGATGGCTCGCAATCTGACGAATGCGCTTCATCACCCCGCCCGTACCGGCCGGGATCAGGCGGCCCACGATAACGTTCTCCTTGAGACCGACCAACGGATCGACCTTGCCGGTGACCGCCGCATCGGTGAGGACACGCGTGGTTTCCTGGAACGACGCTGCCGAGAAGAAGGAACGCGTCTGCAGGGAAGCCTTGGTGATACCCAGAAGAACCGGGTTGCCCTTGGCTGGCTGCTTGGCTTCGTTGATCGCCTTTTCGTTGGCTTCCTCGAAATCGATCCGGTCGATCTGTTCGCCCGGGAAGAATTCGGTGTCGCCGCTTTCGGTGATCTCGATCTTCTGCAGCATCTGGCGAACAATCACCTCGATGTGCTTATCGTTGATGGTCACGCCCTGCAGTCGATAGACTTCCTGGATCTCGTTGACGAGATAGGCCGCAAGTGCCTCCACGCCCTTGACCGCCAGGATATCATGCGGTGCTGGATTACCATCGAGCACATACTCACCCTTTTCAATGGCATCGCCTTCCTGAAGATGGAAGTGCTTGCCCTTCGGGATGAGGTATTCGACGGGCTCGAGCGCCTCGTCCGCCGGATCGATGATGATGCGACGCTTGTTCTTGTAGTCGCGGCCGAAGCGGATCGTACCGGTGACTTCCGCGATGATCGCATGGTCCTTCGGACGGCGGGCTTCGAACAGTTCCGCAACGCGCGGCAGACCACCGGTGATGTCCTTGGTCTTGGCGCTTTCCAGAGGAAGACGCGCCAGAACGTCACCAGCTTTTACGACCGCGCCCTGCTGGACCGACAAGATCGAGTCAACTGAGAGCAACAGCCGCGCATCGCTGCCGCGGGTTGTCTTCGCTACCTCACCCTTGTCGTTCTTGACGACAATCGCAGGCTTCAGATCCTGACTACGCTGGTTGGAACGCCAGTCGATGACAACACGCTTGGTGATGCCAGTCGCCTCATCGGCGGTTTCCTGAACAGAGGCACCATCAACCAGGTCCTCGAAGTCCACGACCCCGTCAACATCCGAAAGCATTGGCCGCGTATACGGATCCCATTCGGCGATCCGCTGGCCACGCTTCACCTTGTCGCCTTCGTCAACATGCAGCTTTGAGCCGTATGTGACACGGTGCACCGCACGCTCGTTGCCGTCGCTATCTGTGACAACAATCGACATGTTCCGGACCAGAGCAATGAGATTGCCCTCACTGTCCCGGGCCACGCTGCGATTACGCATCGAGATCGTGCCGTCAACGTTGGATTCGATGAACGACGAATCCACCACCTGAGCCGTACCACCAATATGGAACGTACGCATGGTCAGCTGGGTACCAGGTTCACCGATCGACTGTGCGGCGATAACACCGACAGCTTCACCCATGTTCACCGGAGTACCGCGTGCAAGGTCACGACCGTAGCAGGTCGCACAGACGCCAGTCTCAGTTTCACAGGTCAGAACCGAGCGGATCTTGATCTGCTGAACCTTCGCAGCTTCGATGAGATCAACATCTTTCTCATCGATCAATCGACCTTTCGGAACGATGATTTCGCCCGTCTGGTGGTTGTAAACGTCTTCAGCCGTTGTCCGGCCAAGAACGCGCATACCAAGATTTGCAATGACGTTACCGGCATCGACGATTGGCGCAACGGTGATACCGCGCTCGGAACCACAGTCCTGCTCGATGATGATCGAGTCCTGCGCAACGTCAACAAGACGACGGGTCAGGTAACCCGAGTTCGCTGTTTTCAGAGCCGTATCGGCCAGACCCTTACGGGCACCGTGCGTGGAGTTGAAGTACTCCAGAACCGAAAGGCCTTCCTTGAAGTTCGAGATGATCGGGTTTTCGATGATCTCGCCCGACGGCTTGGCCATCAGACCACGCATACCGGCCAGCTGTTTCATCTGCTGGGGCGAACCACGGGCACCGGAGTGAGACATCATGTAAACCGAATTCATCGGCTTTTGACGTCCGCTCTCCTCGTCGACCTGAACCGCCTTAATGCGGGCCATCATCTCGTCGGCGACCTTGTCTGTACACTTCGCCCAGGCATCAACGACCTTGTTGTACTTCTCACCCTGGGTGATCAAACCGTCGTTGTACTGCTGTTCGTACTCGGTTGCGAGCGCGGACGTCTCGGCCACAAGCGTCTGCTTGGTGTCCGGGATAACCATGTCATCCATGCCGAAGGAAATACCGGCGCGGCAAGCGTTGGAGAAACCGAGCTGCATGATGCGGTCACAGAAGATGACGGTCTCTTTCTGACCACAGGCACGGTAGACCGTGTCGATCATCTTGGAGACGTCCTTCTTCGTCATCAGCTTGTTACAAGCGTCAAACGGGACTTCATGATGCTTGGGCAGCAGCTCGGAAATGAGCATCCGGCCCGGCGTGGTTTCGAAAATCTCACTGACTTCATTGCCGTCAGCATCGATGTTCCGGTACCGGCCACGGATCTTCGTGTGCAGCGTGATGACCTTGTTCGCGATCGCATGATGGATCTCGCCAATGTCACTGAACACCATCCCCTCGCCCGGCTCGTTCTCTGCCATGATCGACAGATAGTAGAGACCCAGAACAATATCCTGCGAGGGAACGATGATCGGGCCACCGTTCGCCGGATGCAGAATGTTGTTCGTGGACATCATCAGCGTACGTGCTTCAAGCTGCGCTTCCAGGGAAAGCGGTACGTGAACCGCCATCTGGTCACCGTCGAAGTCGGCGTTGAACGCAGTACAAACGAGCGGGTGCAGCTGAATCGCCTTGCCTTCGATCAGGGTCGGTTCAAACGCCTGGATGCCAAGACGGTGAAGCGTCGGCGCGCGGTTCAGAAGGACCGGGTGCTCACGGATCACTTCGTCGAGGATATCCCAGACTTCAGGCCGCTCTTTTTCCACCAGCTTCTTCGCCTGCTTCACCGTTGAAGAGAAGCCCTTGGCATCAAGGCGGGAATAGATGAACGGCTTGAAGAGCTCGAGAGCCATCTTCTTCGGCAGGCCGCACTGATGAAGCTTGAGTTCCGGACCAACGGTGATGACCGAACGGCCGGAGTAATCAACGCGTTTACCCAGAAGGTTCTGACGGAAGCGGCCCTGCTTGCCCTTGAGCATGTCGGACAGCGACTTCAGCGGACGCTTATTAGCACCGGTGATGACACGGCCACGGCGGCCGTTGTCGAACAGGGCATCAACAGACTCCTGCAGCATGCGCTTTTCGTTCCGGATGATGATATCCGGAGCACGCAGCTCGATCAGTCGCTTAAGACGGTTGTTCCGGTTGATAACCCGGCGATACAGATCGTTCAGATCCGATGTTGCAAACCGACCACCGTCAAGCGGAACCAGCGGACGCAGATCCGGCGGGATCACCGGAACAACGGTCATGATCATCCACTCGGGCTTGTTGCCCGATTCCATGAAGGCTTCGATAACCTTGAGGCGCTTTGCCAGCTTCTTCGGCTTCAGCTCGGTCGTCGCTTCCGCGATCTCGACGCGCAGCTGTTCGCTGATGCGTTCCAGATCAAGGCTCATCAGGATTTCGCGGATGGCTTCCGCACCAATCATCCCGGTGAAAGCATCTTCGCCATACTCGTCCTGCGCCGCGACATAGTCTTCTTCGGACAGAAGCTGATGCTGCTTGAGCGGTGTGAGACCCGGCTCGAGAACGACGTAGTTCTCGAAGTAAAGAACCCGCTCCAGATCCTTCAGCGTCATGTCGAGCAGAAGGCCAATGCGGCTCGGCAGGGACTTCAGGAACCAGATGTGCGCGACAGGCGCAGCCAGTTCGATGTGGCCCATGCGCTCACGGCGAACACGTGACAGCGTGACTTCCACACCGCACTTTTCGCAGATAACGCCTTTGTACTTCATGCGCTTGTACTTGCCGCAAAGACATTCGTAGTCCTTGATCGGGCCAAAGATACGCGCGCAGAACAGACCGTCCCGCTCAGGCTTGAACGTACGGTAGTTGATCGTTTCCGGCTTTTTGATTTCGCCGAAAGACCAGGACATGATCTTCTCCGGACTCGCGAGCGAGATCCGGATATTGTCGAAGGTCTGTGTCGGAGCCTGTTGATTGAACAGGTTCATGACCTCATGATTCATGGTCTATCTCCTTCAATGCACGGAGGGGGAGCGAGCCCGTTGGCTCCCTCCCCGTTTCCGGCATTCCAAGTCCTAATTCGGTCTTTTTCATGCCCGTGAGATTATTCGGCTGCATCAGCAACAGGTTCCGCCTCGATTTGGGCTTGGTCGGTACGCTGAAGTTCAACGTTCAGACCGAGGGACCGCATTTCCTTCACAAGCACGTTGAAGCTTTCCGGAATACCCGCCTCGAAGGTGTCGTCACCACGAACGATGGCCTCATAGACCTTCGTACGACCGGCAACGTCATCCGACTTGACCGTCAGCATTTCCTGCAGCGTGTAGGCTGCACCGTAAGCTTCAAGCGCCCAGACCTCCATCTCACCGAAGCGCTGGCCACCGAACTGCGCCTTACCACCCAGCGGCTGCTGGGTAACGAGTGAGTACGGACCGATCGAACGGGCGTGGATCTTGTCGTCCACGAGGTGGTGAAGCTTGAGCATATAGATGTAGCCCACAGTCACCTGTCGATCGAACTCTTCACCGGTACGGCCGTCATAGAGGGTCGACTGACCGCTCGGCTTCAGGTCTGCAATGTTGAGCGCTTCAACGACATCGGGCTCGCGTGCACCATCGAAGACTGGTGTCGCAATGGACACACCCTTCTTGAGCTGTTCCGCAAGGCGGACGACACCTTCGTCGTCGTAATCCTTGACGCTGTCGCCCTTCAGGTTGTCGCCATAGATCTCGATCACCTTTCCACGAAGCTGATCGATTTCACCCGACTTGCGGTACTGGTCGTAGAGTTCGCCGATACGCTGGCCCATGCCGGCACAAGCCCAGCCAAGGTGCGTTTCGAGAATCTGACCAACGTTCATGCGCGATGGCACGCCGAGCGGGTTCAGCACGATGTCGACGTGCGTTCCGTCTTCCAGGAAGGGCATGTCTTCGCAAGGATTGATCTTGGAGACCACACCCTTGTTACCGTGACGGCCGGCCATCTTGTCGCCCGGCTGAAGCTTGCGCTTCACGGCAACAAAAACCTTGACCATCTTCATGACGCCCGGCGGAAGTTCATCACCGCGCTGCAGCTTCTCGACCTTGTCGATAAACCGCTGCTCGAGACGTTTGCGGCTGTCATCATACTGACCGCGCAGAGCCTCGATTTCGCTCATGAACTTTTCGTCGTCGACGGCAAATTGCCACCACTGCGACCGCGGGTATTCATTCAGGAGATCGCCGTCGAGGGCACTGTCCTTCTTGAAGCCCTTCGGACCACCGATGGCTGTCTTGCCGAGAAGCATTTCAGCGAGGCGGCCGTAGACGTTGCGGTCCAGGATAGCCTGCTCATCGTCACGGTCCTTCGCAAGACGTTCGATCTCCTCACGCTCGATCGCCATTGCGCGTTCGTCTTTTTCCACGCCATGGCGGTTAAAGACGCGCACTTCAACGACCGTGCCGGAAACGCCCGGCGGCAGGCGTAGGGAGGTATCACGTACGTCGGAAGCCTTTTCACCAAAGATGGCGCGCAGGAGCTTTTCTTCCGGCGTCATCGGGCTCTCGCCCTTCGGAGTGATCTTGCCGACAAGGATATCGCCCGGATGCAGTTCTGCGCCAATGTAGACGATGCCCGCTTCGTCGAGGTTCTTGAGAGCCTCTTCGGAAACGTTCGGAATATCGCGGGTGATCTCTTCCGGACCAAGCTTGGTATCGCGCGCCATCACCTCGAATTCTTCAAGGTGGATGGACGTGAAGACATCGTCAGAAACGATGCGCTCGGACAGAAGGATGGAATCCTCGAAGTTGTAGCCATTCCAGGGCATGAACGCGACGAGTACGTTCTTGCCGAGGGCCAGATCGCCAAGGTCCGTGGAGGGACCGTCAGCGATGATGTCGCCCTTGGTGATGACATCGCCCACCCGAACCAGCGGACGCTGGTTAATACAGGTGTTCTGATTGGAACGCTGGAACTTCATCAGCCGGTAGATGTCGACGCCGGACTTACCCGGGTCCAGATCTTCCGTCGCGCGGATCACGATACGGGTCGCATCGACCTGGTCGACGATACCTGTCCGGCGTGCACCGATGGCAGCACCGGAGTCGCGAGCCACGACAGCTTCCATGCCGGTTCCAACATAAGGCGCTTCGGCGCGTACCAGTGGCACAGCCTGACGCATCATGTTCGAGCCCATCAGAGCCCGGTTCGCATCATCGTTCTCAAGGAACGGAATCAGCGAAGCTGCAACCGAAACAAGCTGCTTCGGCGACACGTCCATGAGGTCAACGCGTTCCGACGGAACCATGGTGTTTTCACCGGCGTGACGACAGGTGATCAGCTCGGTGGTGAACTTGCCGTCTGCATCATATTCTGCGTTGGACTGGGCAACGTAGTGCTTTGCCTCTTCCATCGCGGACAGATAGACGACCTCATCGGTCACCGTGCCGTCTTTCACCTTGCGGTACGGGCTCTCAATGAAGCCGTACTTGTTGACGCGGGCGAAGGTGGCAAGCGAGTTGATCAGACCGATGTTCGGGCCTTCCGGCGTTTCAATCGGGCAGATACGGCCGTAGTGCGTCGGATGAACGTCACGGACTTCAAAGCCTGCGCGCTCGCGGGTCAGACCACCTGGGCCGAGAGCCGAAAGACGACGCTTGTGAGTGACTTCCGAAAGTGGGTTCGTCTGATCCATGAACTGCGACAGCTGCGAAGAACCGAAGAACTCGCGAACAGCAGCAGCTGCCGGCTTGGCGTTGATCAGATCCTGCGGCATCACGGTGTCGATCTCGACAGAGCTCATACGCTCCTTGATCGCACGTTCCATGCGCAGCAGCCCAACGCGGTACTGATTTTCCATCAGCTCGCCGACAGAACGAACGCGGCGGTTGCCGAGGTTGTCGATGTCGTCGATCTCGCCCTTGCCATCACGCAGTTCAAGCAGAACACGAATGACTTCGAGGATGTCTTCCTTGCGGAGAACTCGAACCGTGTCTTCACACTCGACGTCGAGGCGCATGTTCATCTTCACGCGGCCAACCGCGGACAGATCGTAGCGCTCGTCATCGAAGAACAGCGATGTGAACATCGCTTCTGCGGTGTCGATCGTGGGCGGCTCTCCCGGACGCATAACGCGGTAGATGTCGAAGAGCGCATCCTCACGGGATTCATTCTTGTCGGCAGCCAGCGTGTTGCGGATGTAAGGACCGGTGTTGACGTGGTCGATGTCGAGGATCGGCAGTTCATGGTACCCGCGCTCGATCAGCTCTTCGAGAATCTTGCCTGTGATTTCCGCGCCAGCTTCTGCGTAGATTTCACCTGAACTCGGATCGACAATATCTTCGGCGATATACTGGCCATGAAGATCCTCATCAGTGACCTTCAGAGCTTCAACACCCTTTTCGGCCAGCTGCTTGATCGTACGCGCAGTGATCTTGCGGCCACTTTCGATAACGACTTCACCGCTGTCGGCATCAACAAGGTCGAAAGACGCCTTGGTGCCCTTCAAACGGCTGCCGTCGAACGGCATGCGCCAGGAACCATCCTTGGAGCGCTTGTATTCGATGCGCTTGTAGAAGGTGTTGAGGATCTCTTCGCCGTCGAGGCCAAGAGCCATCAGCAGTGAAGTGACCGGAATCTTGCGGCGGCGGTCGATACGCGCATGGACAATGTCCTTGGCGTCAAACTCGATGTCGAGCCACGAACCACGGTAAGGAATGACGCGCGCAGCAAACAGAAGTTTGCCGGAAGAGTGCGTCTTGCCCTTGTCGTGGTCGAAGAACACACCGGGGGAGCGGTGCATCTGGGAAACGATCACCCGTTCGGTGCCGTTGACGACAAAGGTGCCGTTCGACGTCATGAACGGCATGTCGCCCATGTAGACGTCCTGCTCCTTGATGTCCTTGACGGACTTGGCGCCGGTGTCTTCATCAACATCGAAAACGATCAGACGAAGCGTCACCTTGAGCGGCGCGGAGAAGGTCATGCCACGCTGGCGGCACTCATCCACGTCGTATTTGGGCTGCTCGAACTCGTAAGACACGAATTCCAGAAGGGACGTTCCTGCAAAATCGGAAATCGGAAACACGGACTGGAAGACGGCTTCAAGGCCATCAACCTTGCGGCCACCACCCGGCATCTCGTCAACCTGCAGAAACTGGTCATACGACGCTTTCTGCACTTCGATGAGATTGGGCATTGCCGCAACGTCGCGGATGGATCCGTAGTATTTCCGGACTTTTTTGCGACCGTTGAACGTTTGGGTCATTGTCGCTCCTCGTATCGGCCGGGTAACGGCTGGCCGAAACGCCCCTTATCCAATCGGGCCATGGCCCAGGCGCTTCGGAAAACCGTCCCCCTATTGGGACAGTCGTCCCGGAAACGGGAAAACCCGCCGGGGCAAGAATGCGGCCCCGGAAACCCGGGACCGCGAGGGTTCTAAAACCCGATTACTTCAGCTCGACGGAAGCGCCAGCTTCTTCAAGCTTCTTCTTCAGTTCTTCAGCTTCGTCCTTCGGTGCGCCTTCCTTGACCGGCTTAGGAGCGCTTTCTACGAGCTCCTTAGCTTCTTTCAAGCCAAGACCGGTGATTGCACGGACTTCCTTGATGACGTTGATTTTCTTGTCGCCAGCAGCGGTCAGAACAACATCAAACTCGGTCTTTTCTTCAGCAGCAGCTTCGCCACCAGCGGCGCCACCGGCAGCTGCAACAGCAACCGGAGCAGCAGCGGAAACGCCCCACTTTTCTTCAAGCAGCTTGGACAGTTCAGCAGCTTCCATAACTGTCAGTGCAGACAGGTCTTCTACGAGCTTATCGAGATCAGCCATTTTCTTAGTACCTTAAAATTCGAACCAGTAATTGGTTACAGACAGTGTGTTTAGGCGCCTTATGCGGCCTCGTCCTTCTTGGCGTACGCGCCGAAGACGCGGGCAAGCTGCCCGGCCGGTGCGTTGACAACCTGAGCGATCCTGGATGCTGGTGTCTGAATCATGCCAACCAGCTTTGCACGCAGCTCATCGAGCGACGGCATGGTTGCCAGAGATTTGACCCCATCCGGGTTCAGGTTGGTGGAGCCAAGAGCACCACCAAGGATAACGAGCTTGTCGTTTGCCTTGGCGAAGTCGGCGACTGCTTTCGGGGCTGCGACTGGATCTTCCGAATAGGCGATCAGAGTCGGGCCCTGAAACAGGTCACTGATGTGCTCAAGTTCCGTGCCTTGAAGGGCAAGTTTCACAAGGCGGTTCTTTGCCACTTTGACAGAGCCGCCAGCGTCACGGACAGACGACCGGAGGGCCGTCATCTGTGCAACTGAAAGACCTGCATAGTGCGCGACAACTACGACGCCGGTATCACCCAGCTCGCTGTTGAGAGCTGTCACGAACTCGTGCTTTTCCGCTCTTTCCACTTGCCTTCTCCATTTGGTGGCGTTGCCGCCACCGGTTTGCCTTTGCCGCTCGCTATCGGTTCCCGAACCCGGGAACGTCCACAAACGGCGCTCAGGGGTCCTGTCCCCTCGCACACGCGGAGCGCGCGGCAAGGCATGGTTCGAACCAACTCCTCCCCTCACGGGGACAATCCGGCTCTCACCCATCTATGCAGGCCCGTAGGGCTTAAACCGGTTTCCCGGCACCTGCAGTCTGAGACAGGGTGGTCCGGCGGTTTCCCGTCGAACCGATCCAACCGGTTACCCGGCTGGAAACTTTTGCGAAGCGGGCCTTATGTCAGACCCACCTCGTTTAATCCGCAGCGCGGATTATTCCGCTGCGATCGATCCCAGATCGACCTTGATGCCAGGGCCCATGGTCGAGGACACGGCAATACGCTTCAGGTAAGAACCCTTTGCGCCGGTCGGCTTTGCCTTCTGGATCGCATCGATGAGCGCCTTGACGTTCTCGCTCAGAGCTTCCTTGGTGAAGGAAACCTTGCCGACACCGGCATGAACGATACCGGCCTTCTCGACGCGGAACTGAACGGCACCGCCCTTGGCGTCGTTGACAGCAGCAGTAACGTCGGGCGTCACGGTACCGATCTTCGGGTTCGGCATCAGGCCACGCGGGCCGAGAACCTTACCGAGACGACCAACGAGCGGCATCATGTCAGGCGTCGCGATGCAGCGATCAAAATCGATCTTGCCGGACTGAACTTCAGCAACCAGCTCTTCAGCACCAACGATGTCCGCGCCAGCAGCCTTGGCTTCATCAGCCTTGTCGCCACGCGCAAAGACAGCAACCTTGACGGTCTTGCCCGTGCCGTTCGGCAGAATGCACACGCCGCGGACCATCTGGTCTGCATGACGTGGATCAACGCCGAGGTTGATTGCCAGCTCGACAGTTTCGTCGAATTTCGCAGTGCCACGTTCCTTGACCAGGCCAAGCGCCTCGTCGAGAGCGTAAGTTGCGTCGCGGTCGAGACCCTCACGGGCCGCACGAATGCGTTTTCCTACCTTCGCCATGACCTTACTCCGTTACCTCGAGGCCCATGGAACGGGCGGAGCCTTCAACCATCAGCATTGCTGCATCGATGTCGTTGGCGTTCAGATCCTTCATCTTGGCTTCAGCGATCTCGCGAACCTGAGCCTTGTTGACGGAACCGACGGTGCCACGACCAGGGGTGGCAGCCCCCTTCTGCAGCTTTGCAGCCTTCTTCAGGAAGAAGCTGACCGGAGCCGTCTTCACTTCGAACGTGAAGGACTTGTCAGAGAAGTAGGTGATGACGGTCGGGCACGGAGCACCCTTTTCAACATCCTGGGTCTGGGCGTTGAACGCCTTACAGAATTCCATGATGTTCAGACCGCGCTGACCGAGCGCCGGACCAATGGGGGGCGACGGTGTCGCAGACCCGGCCGGCACCTGCAGCTTCAGGTAACCTTCAATTTTCTTCGCCATTTTTATCTCCAATAGCGTCTGTTCCGACATTCCGCCGGAACATCAAAGGAGTTGGTGGTCTGGCCATTCTGGCATCCGGCGAAGAATGCCGTGACCTACCACCCACTAAACGCCCGCACCGTTTGTATGGCACGAACACACGAAGGCACCACCCAGTGGCGATGCCAGTACAGTCAGATCAAAGCTTGTCGACCTGACCGAATTCCAATTCGACCGGCGTTGCACGGCCAAAGATCGAGACCGCAACCTTGAGCCGGGCCCGTTCGTCGTCGACTTCCTCGACAAGACCCGAGAAGGACGCAAAAGGACCATCGGACACGCGAACCTGCTCGCCAACCTCAAAGGTCACAGACGGCTTCGGACGATCAACACCTTCCTGAACCTGGTGGATGATCCGCATGGCTTCCTTTTCAGGAATTGGCATCGGCTTCTGATCAGAACCAAGGAAACCGGTTACCTTTGGCGTATCCTTGATCAGGTGGAACGCCTCATTGGTCATGTCCATCTTCACCAGCACATAGCCGGGAAAGAACTTGCGCTCAGTATCGACCTTGCGGCCACGGCGCACTTCAACGACCTTTTCCATCGGCACGAGAATTTCCTCGAACAGGTCGGAAAGACCCTGCTGTTCGGCCTTCTCGCGAATGGAATCGGCGACCTTCTTCTCGAAATTCGAATAGGCGTGCACAATGTACCAGCGCTTGGCCATGACCCTCAGATCCGTTTCTTTTTTCTTTTGAACTCTCGCAGACGTCGTACAGCTGTTAACCGTTAACGCCGAGCAGCAACCCAATCCCCCAGCCCATCAACTGATCGGCAACAAGGAAGAAGATCGACGCAATCAGCACCATGACAAACACCATGACGGTCGTGATTGCGGTTTCGCGGCGGGTCGGCCAGGTGACTTTCGACACCTCGGAGCGCACCTGCTGCGTGAAAGTAAAGGGGTTGGTCTTGGCCATTCCGATTCCGGTCTGTTAAATACGAGTGGGCGCGCAGAAAACTCCGCGCGCCTCACCCGAGACATCTATCTAAGCTCTCGGGAGCCAATGATCAAGAGCAAAATTTGGCAGGGGCAGCAGGGTTCGAACCCGCGACCTACGGTTTTGGAGACCGTCGCTCTACCAGCTGAGCTATACCCCTTCAGGAAGGACGTTCACACGGCCTTTGCTCCTGATAGTCCCTCTCCCCGCAATGCGCAAGTTTCAGGACAAAATGAATGCCGGGCGAGCAAGCCGCCCGGCATTCGAAATCATTACTCGACGATTGAGGCGACGACGCCGGCGCCGACGGTACGGCCACCTTCGCGGATAGCGAAGCGCAGGCCTTCTTCCATGGCGATCGGCACGATCAGCTCAACAACAACAGACACGTTGTCGCCTGGCATAACCATTTCCGTACCTTCCGGCAGATGAACAACACCCGTCACGTCGGTCGTGCGGAAGTAGAACTGCGGACGATAGTTGGTGAAGAACGGTGTATGACGACCGCCCTCTTCCTTGGTGAGGATATAAGCCTCGGCAGTGAACTTCGTGTGCGGCTTGACCGAACCCGGCTTACACAGAACCTGGCCACGCTCGACTTCTTCACGAGCAACACCACGGATCAGCGCACCGATGTTGTCGCCTGCTTCACCGCTGTCCAGCAGCTTGCGGAACATTTCAACGCCGGTAACGGTCGTCTTGGTGGTGTCCTTGATGCCGACGATCTCGACTTCTTCACCAACCTTCACGATGCCACGCTCAACACGACCCGTCACAACCGTACCACGGCCGGAGATCGAGAAGACGTCTTCGATCGGCATCAGGAACGGCTGATCCTTCGGACGCTCTGGCGTCGGGATGTAGTCGTCAACCTGAGCCATCAGCTCACGGATCGCGTCACGGCCAATCGCCGGGTCACGGTTCTCGACAGCTGCCAGCGCAGAACCCTTGACGATCGGAATGTCGTCGCCCGGGAACTCGTAGGAAGACAGAAGCTCACGGATTTCCATTTCGACGAGCTCGAGAAGCTCTTCGTCGTCGACCTGGTCAACCTTGTTCATGAACACGACAAGCGCCGGAACACCAACCTGACGCGCAAGCAGGATGTGCTCACGGGTCTGCGGCATCGGGCCATCTGCTGCCGACACAACCAGGATGCCACCATCCATCTGTGCCGCACCAGTGATCATGTTCTTCACGTAATCGGCGTGACCTGGGCAGTCAACGTGAGCGTAGTGACGGTTTTCCGTCTCATACTCAACGTGAGCCGTCGAGATGGTGATGCCGCGTGCACGCTCTTCAGGTGCACCATCAATCTCGTCATAGGCCTTTGCTTCAGCGCCGCCAGCTTCAGCCAGCGTCATCGTGATTGCAGCCGTAAGCGTCGTCTTGCCGTGGTCAACGTGGCCAATCGTGCCAATGTTGACGTGAGGCTTGTTACGCTCAAATTTTTCCTTCGCCATCGCGTCGCTCTCTGTCCAATACGCGTTAATCGATAAAGGCTCGAGGCGGGACGCTTTCCGGCGCTTCGGTCTTTGCCGCAGTCGACGAATTGCTTCCCGTATAACTGTTCAGGATTTTCCAGGCGAAGGGATCTCCGCTCCGGACACTCCGATCAGCACCCAATTTGGAGCGGGTGAAGGGAATCGAACCCTCGTCGTCAGCTTGGAAGGCTGCTGCTCTACCATTGAGCTACACCCGCGCACGACATTTTGCGGGACTATGGTGGAGGAGGTTGGATTCGAACCAACGTAGGCTTAGCCAGCGGATTTACAGTCCGCCCCCTTTAGCCACTCGGGCACTCCTCCATCAAGTCCAGCTTCACGCCGAAACGGCCAGGATGGCTTACCGAAGAGCCCGTCCGAAGGGGACGAGCAATCCCGTGGCGCGTGTTATGCAGATGAGGACCTTGGGTGTCAACGCCGTTTTCGCCGGTTAAATCAGAAAAACGCATTCTTTGTGCCGAAGCAGGTGGTTGGAGGTTGCTCAAGGGGCTGAATGACGCGGAGAAGATCGCCATTTCCTGCCTTTTTTAGGGCTAGATCCCCCCCTTGCTGACAAGCTTCTTTTGCCAACTTTAAGCTCTCGCGTGCCTGTGGATGAGTTTTATGATTGTGAAATGCAGCCTGGAAAACAACATTCCCCACCAGCTCGCGATTCAAGACTGTCTTTGAAACAGCACCTGCAGCCTGCATTGGCTAACACCGCCGAAGCTCACCACGTCTTTCGAAAGAGCCGCATGACGCCGCACCGGAAACAAGCAAATTGAAATCGCTCTTTAGCGCCCCGCATCTTTCAGACTTGCTGGCCAGCCTTATTTGGCAGTATGTGGGGCCATGACCGACAAGCCTCATCGCACAAGCAAAAACAGCAAGCGGCCTCACGGTGGACGTGGGAAGCCCGCGCCTCGCCGCCCAGGCCTCCTGCCTGAAGGACCCATCCTTCTTTATGGCCTCCATACAGTGGAGGCGGCCTTCAAAAACCCCGATAGAAAACGCCTGAAGCTGTTTGCGACCGAGAACGCGCTGAACCGGCTTACTGAGCGGGGCGTACGGATTGATGTGCCGGTCGAAAACCTGCCTCCCCGTGCGCTCGACAAGATGGTAACAAAGGATGCCGTCCATCAGGGCATGATCCTGGAAGCCGACCCCCTGCCCGCCTACGGCGTCGAGGCCCTCTCCGGCGCCAGGCTTGTGCTAGCGCTCGACCAGGTAACCGATCCGCACAACGTCGGCGCAATTCTACGTTCTGCGGTGGCGCTGGACGCCGACGCTGTCGTGACAACCGAAAGGCACGCTCCCGAGGAAGGCTCGGTCCTGGCGAAATCCGCATCCGGTGCCCTCGATATGATCAAACATGTGCGGGTAAAGAACATGGCGCGATTTATCGCCGAGATGGGCGATGAAGGCTTTTTCAGGGTTGCCCTCGACAGCGATGGAGAGGCCGCCCTCGAGGACACGCCCTTCACTGACAAGACAGTTCTGGTGCTCGGCTCGGAGGGCAAGGGCGTCCGCCATGGCGTGCGCGAAGCATGTGACACGCTGGCAAGGCTCGACATGCCGGGCAAACTCCGCTCACTCAACGTTTCGAACGCCGCCGTGCTCGCCCTTTATGTCGCCCGCATGAAAATGGGCCTCTAGGGCCTCACGGCCATTTTGCGGCTTTAGCGAAAGACCATCCGCCGGCGCGCGAGCTTTGCGCCGGGCAGATGCTGCGCCAGGCGTTCGATTTCGTGCAACATCGGCTGCGGATCAAAACCCTCGCACAAGATCAGTGCTTCGCTTTGGACAGAGCGCTTATTGCCGTTTCTGACAGCAGAAATGATGACAATCATTCGTCTTTCATCCACGCGCAGGTGACCGCGGCAACAGGCGCAAAATGGATTGGCAAACTCGAAGCAGGATTTTCGTGCACGTCTCATGGCTTTGAAGCTACGCATCATGCCGCTGGCAACCACGCCGCCAAGCTCCGGCCCGAACGCCACCTCGGCCGCCAGCAGCGCCTCTTCCCAAGCCTGGCTCTTCGGCCGTGCATAGCTGAAGCAATAATAGCGCAGAATTTCAAGCAGTGCCTGATCAGTCCGATCCGGCAATTCAGATTGCACGCCGTTTGGCGGCTCTACCCTGCCACGCGACGCCATCAGTCGACCCGCCCCGTATTTTCTGAAACCGGGTTCTCCGAACCACTCTCTTCAGGTGGAATGCGGCCAAAACGCAGCAGATTACCGTGCGGATCGAGCAGATGAAACTCCTTCATCCCCCAGGGCTTGAGTTCATAGGCCCCAAGATCGGGAACACCTGCGGCCGCAAATTCGGTATAAAGCCCGTCAACCCCACCACCACGAACATAGATCGAGGTGTTGCGGCAAAGCTCTTCATTATCCGTCAGCCAGAAATGAACCTCGATTTCACCCTTGCGCGCGATCAGGTAGTTGTCCGTGGCATGGATATCGACGCTGAAACCCAGGACGTCGCCGTAAAACTGGCGTGTGACCGCCATATCCAGCGACGGCAACGTCGGGATGACCTCCACACGCACCTCATCATCGATGGCGCTCATGCGCCTTCAACCATCTCGAAGCCTTCGAAGCGCGGAGGTCCGGCATAAAGCCCCTTGTTGGACCCTGCATTCTTGTGCGCCGCGCGAAAGGCTTCGGATTTTGTCCAGTCCGCGAAATGCACCTTGCTCTCCCAGATCGTGTGAGAGGCATAGAGAACGGTGCCGGCTTCTTCATCCTCCGGACCTTTCATCAAATGAAAGCTCTTGAAGCCCGCCATGGTCTGAAGCTGGCTGTCACGGTTTTTCCAGACTTCCTCAAAAGCAGTTTCCTGTCCTTTGACGACGTTGAACCTGTTCATGGCAAGAAACACAATAACCTCCGGTATCGCTTCAGGGCGACTCATTAATATGAACTAAAAACTCATATTTTATCCGAAAGAGCCGGTCAACCTATGACTTCGCGGCTCGGCAGACGCATCTTCAACGCCCCTACCCGCCGTTTTTCCACATCCGCAGGGCGCACGCGCGAAGGAAATGCGGCAAAGGCAATATTTTCACTTGCCCACGTCTGAAAAATCGGAAACAAGGGCGTTGTTCGCACGCTAACGGCGCTGCGCAAGCCGGTATAGCTCAGCTGGTAGAGCATCTGATTTGTAATCAGGGGGTCGCGGGTTCGAATCCTGCTGCCGGCACCACTTTTCCGAAATTTACAATCAACGCGCCGCCGAACAGCGCCCAAGTCGGGCGGTTACAGGTAGGGCCTCTGCAAGGCCGATAGCGGCGGCAACGCCGTCGATGACGGGCACCTGAAACTGGTCGGAAAGCTCATTGGCGAGATCCGCCATACCGGCGCAGCCAAGCACGATGGCGCCAATGTCGTCTGCGGCCAGAGCGCTAGACATTTCCGCCGTGACCTTGCTGCGCGCATCACTGCCGGCCTCTTCAAGATCCAGAACGGGAACATCCGATGCACGGACTTTCGCACAGCGACGGGCGAGCCCGTTTCGCGCAAGGTTGTCTTCTAGAACGGGAATGGAAACCGAAAGTGTCGTGACAATCGAAAAGCGTTCGACGAGCAGTGAAGCCATGTGGCAGGCTGCTTCGCCGATGCCGATCACTGGCACGCTGCATCGGCTTTTCAGCTGCCAAACCCCGGTGTCATCGAAACAGGCGATGATCACCGCGTCGATCCCCGGGTCGCCAGAAAGCGTTGCATCGACCAGCGCCAGAAGCCCGGGAAGCGCCGCGTCTCCGTCGGCCGCACCCTGAATAGCCGCCGGGCCATGGGTTGGATTGATCGCCGTGATCCGGGTCTCGGCCCCCGCGACCGCCCGCGCCGCCTCGCCAATCTTTTGCGTCATCGATGCGGTCGTGTTCGGATTGATCACCAGGAAATGGCGCGCGCCCTGCTGCATGGAGCTCAAACCAGCCCCGAACCTGCGTCGGATCCACTTTTTGTCCGCCGGCGCCGCAGGATCACGACCACAAGCAGAAAGGTGCCGATGATCGCGAAGGAAAAGACGGTTGTGAGCGTACCCAGCGCATAGAGAACCGGCGATGTGACATTGGTCGTCATGCCGAAAATTTCCAGCGGCAGGGTGTTGTAGGACCCGGCCGTCAGCAGCGTGCGCGCAAATTCGTCATAGGAAAGCGTGAAGCCGAAGAGAGCCACCCCAATCAGCATAGGAGCGATGATCGGCAGGACCACATGGCGCACGGTCTGCCAGGGCGATGCGCCGAGATCTCGCGCCGCCTCCTCATAGGATTTGTCGAAGCGATTGAACACGGCAAACATGATCAGAAGACCAAACGGCAGCGTCCATGTCAGCTGGGAGCCGAAGCCGGATGTCGCCCAATGCACCTCGAGATCCAGAATATTGAAGATCAGGCCGACCCCCAGGGACACGAGGATCGAAGGAATGATCAGGCTCGCGATGATCAGGTAGAAGAGCACTGTGGATCCACGAAACCTGCGGCGGAACGCCAGCCCCCCCATGACCGACAGGACAACGGTGACACTCATGACCATAAGGCCGAGCGCGAAGGATCGACGGAAAGATCCCCAAATGTCGCCAACCGCCTGCTGCTCGAAGAGATCAAAGAACCAGTGTAGCGAAACCCCGTTCATCGGGAAGGTCAGCCCGCCCCTTGGCCCTTGGAAGGATAGAATGCCGATGGTGATGACAGGGCCGTAGAGAAAGATGACGAACAACGTGAAAAACGCTGCAAGAAGATAAAAAGAGCGGGAACGCGGCTCCATCTCAGAGCTCCTTGCGAATGTCGACAAAGCGCATCATGACGCCGATCATCAGGAGGACCGTGCACAGAAGCACGACAGAAGAGGCAGCAGCAGCTGGATACTGCAAGAGTGAAATCTCGTTGGAAATGATCCGGCCAACCGACGCGCTCTGCCCCCCGGACATGTGGCGTACTGTGATGAAATCACCCATCACCAGGGTAACAACAAAGATCGAGCCGATCATGATCCCCGGCTTGGCCAGCGGAATGATGACATTTGTCAGGATCTGAAAGCCGCTGGCACCTGCATCGCGCGCCGCTTCGATGAGTGACTTGTCGATCCGCATCATCGTGTTGAAGATCGGTACAACCATGAACAGCGCATAAAGATGAACGAAGGCAAGGACGACCGCGAAGTCAGAGTAGAGAAGCCATTCCAGCGGCTCATCGATGATGCCGAGGTGAATAAGGCTGGAATTTGCAATGCCATTGCGACCAAGGAACGGGATCCAGGAGATCATGCGAATGATGTTCGAGGTCCAGAACGGAATGGTGCACACCATAAAAAGGGCGACCTGCGCCGGCAAGGACTGAACGTGGAACGCCAGGAAGTAGGCCACCGTGAAGCCAATCCCAGCGCAGAAAATCCAGGTCAGCACCATGAACTTCAGGGTTTTCAGATAGGTTGCCCAGGTCACGGCCGAAGTCAGGTGAAAGGCGTAGTTGTCGAGAACGAAGTCGGGGAAAAACGACCACTCATTGTAGTTCCAGAAGCTGACCGTCACAATGGTGAGGATCGGCAGCAGAAGAAAGAACCCGAGAACGCAGGTCAGTGGTGTCACCAGCAGCCAGCTGATGCGTTCTGCGCGCTTGGACGGCTCGGTCTTGGTCTTGGTCATGGGCTACAATGTCGGCCTGAATGAAAGTGAGGGTCCCTGCCCGGCAATACGCCGGACAGGGAAATTTGTGCGTTCGGATGGCCTTAAGCGGCGATGAACTCGTTCCACTTGCGAACCATGTACTGGTTCTCGTCCATGACGGCGTTCCAGCAGGCAACAGAGCCCATGCGGTCGTAGAAAGATCCGCCGTCGCGCACTGCGCCAGCTTTTTCCATGACGTCGCCAAACGGGTTCTTGATGTCGCCTTCTGCAGGTTTGCCCTCGAACCAGAAGCCCCATTCATCTTCGCTCATGAAGTTCTTGGAGGTTTCAGGCACAGCAGAGTAATAGCCCTGGCGCATCAGGAAGCCGCCGACCCAACCGTCGAGATACCAGTTGATGTACTCGTAGGCTGCTTCAAGCTCGAGGCCGGAGAGGTTCTTCGACAGACCAAGTCCGCCGCCCCAGGAGCGGTAGCCTTCCTTCAGCGGCTGATAGACACACGGAATGCCCTTGGAGCGAACAGCCGTGATTGCCGGAGACCACATGGACTGGATAACGACTTCGCCGGAAGCCATCAGGTTGACGCTCTCATCGAAGGACTTCCAGAACGCGCGGAACTGACCGTTCTTCTTGGCTTCCGTGAAGACGCCAAGCGTCATGTCGATCTCTTCCTTGGTCATGTTGCCCTTGTCGGGATAGGTGTACTCACCCATCGCCTCGACAACCATGGCCATATCCATGATGCCGATGGAAGAGATGTCCAGGATCGAAGCCTTGCCCTTGAATTCCGGGTTCAGCAGCTCGGCCCAAGTATCGATAGGACGGCCGATGAGGTCAGGACGGATGCCCAGGGTATCAGCGTTGTAGATCGTCGGGATCAGCGTCATCCAGCCGGATTCTTCCTGAACGAAATCCTTGCCGTCCGGGCCGGAGGTGAAGCCAACCGTATGGGGCGCGGTGCCCTGGGCGATCACGCTTTCCGGTGTCAGCTTGCCGCTCTTGAACGTGCCGACAATCTTGTCGTAGTTCTTGATCTTGGACGTGTCCATCGCCTGCAGATTGCCGGCGCCCCAGACCTTCTTACAGATCCAGTATTCGATATCGGCGATATCGAAGGACTTGGGCTGAGTGGCGGCGCGCTGTGTGACGCTGTCACTGTCGAGTGCGGTCATCTCCAGGGTAAAGCCAAGATCTTCCTTAACTTTCTGAGCGACCTCATTGATGTTGGACACGCCGGTGCCGAACTGGCGAAGGGTGACATCCTTGATGTTCTGAGCCCAGATGGTCGGGAAGCCGGTCACAGCGCCTGAACCGATGGCTGCGCCCGCGGCTGCGGCGCCGCCCTTCAAGATGCTGCGGCGGCTGAGGCCCTTGTTTTCGATCTGCTTAGTCATAACGTCTTCTCCAATTCCCCTGTTAGGTTTTTGTGCCGGCGTCCCAAGCCAGCGTTTCCGGCAGCTCACGCTGCCAAAGCATGCGCATCCTCCCGCCTCCAACCGAGAAAAACGGTGGTGCCGATTTCAATCGGATCTGCAAAAAAGGCTGCGTCCGGCAACGATGCCGTCAGATCGCCGGCACTGCCGGCGTCCAGAGCGAGATTGACAGTCGAGCCGAGGTATTCCACGTCCTTGACTGCGGCACTGAGAATGGCCTCGCCCTCTCCCGCCGTCCGGGCCACATTGAGCTTGTCAGCCCTCACTGCGACCGATGCCCCACCAACCTGCAGAACATTGTGTCCGCCAATGAACTTGGCGACGAATTCGGTCCGAGGCGCGTTGAACACATCGCGTGGCGATCCGGCCTGCTCGATCTCGCCGCCATTCATGACGATGATATCGTCGGCAAGGGCCAGAGCTTCGTCCTGGGAGTGGGTCACATGGATGAACGAGATGCCAAGCTCGCGTTGAAGGCGCTTCAACTCCAGTCGCATCTTGATCCGCAAAAAGGGATCGAGCGCCGAAAGCGGCTCATCGAGCAGAAGGACGGACGGTTCCGTGATAAGGGCGCGCGCAAGCGCGACACGCTGCTGCTGACCGCCTGACAACTGATCTGGCAGTCGGTCGGCATAGGCCCTCATGTCGACCAGATCGAGTAGCTCCATCGCCCGCTTCAAGCGGACCGATCGCTCGACACCCTTCATCTTCTGGGAGAAGGCCACATTGTCGGCAACACTGATATGTGGGAACAGCGCATAGTTCTGGAACATCATGGCTGTGCCGCGTCCGGCGGGAGGCAAATCGGTGATGTTGGCATCACCCAGAAGGATGTCGCCCTCGCTGACATGTTCATGGCCAGCAATCATCCGCAAGGTCGAGGACTTCCCGCACCCGGAGGGGCCAAGAAGACAGGAGTAGGTTCCCGCCTGGAACTTGTGATTGATGGCGTCGACGGCGGTCGTTTCGCCGTACCGCTTTGTGGTGGCTACAAGTTCAAGGTTCAGGGTCTTTGGCATAATGTAGGGCTCTCGGGTGCCGGACAGTCAACGCCCTGCTAGATTGCAACCGCTATGCCAACTCTAATCTTTGGCCGAAACCAGCCATTTCAACACCCATCCAGCGATATCCGGGAACTCCGCCCAAGTCCCAAGTGCACAATTAATAGTCTTATCGAATACGAATTAGACAATAATTGTATACGATTAGAGATTGCGTGCATGTTTGATCGGATTATGCTGAGGTCCATGAACAACACTTCATGCAACCACGTCCCATGACCCAACCACTTCGCGATCCCAAGCACCTATCAGCCGAAGGGCTGCACGGCATCTTCCCTCTCCCCGAGGGAAGAACCTTGGACATCTGCCTGAAGCTTCACACGGCGATCCTCGAGCATCGGCTGGCGCCTGGCGTGAAGTTGTCTGAAGATGAAGTTGGCGAGATTTATGGCGCAAGCCGAACGGTCGTACGCGCAGCCCTTCAGGCCCTGGCCCATTCTGGAATGGTGAGCATAGAGAAGAATCGCGGCGCATTTGTTGCCAGGCCTTCCATCCGTGAAGCGCATGAAGTGTTCGAGGCCCGCGCATTAATCGAACCGCGCATCGCCCGTATGGCGGCAACAACTGCGAGCGAAGCCGATCTTCGCGGCCTCCAGGCTCATATCGATGCAGAGCATGAAGCCGTTGCGGCAGGCGACATGGGCAAGGCCCTCTCGCTTTCAGGTCTGTTCCATACCGCCATTGCCGACATTTCAGATCATCAGATACTGGCCAACATGGTTCGCTCGCTGATTTCCAGATCGTCGCTGATCATTGCGCTTTACTGGAAACGCCCGGATACTGCCTGCGAAAGCCATTCGCACCATGCGCTGATGAAGGCATTTGCCGAGCGTAACGCGACTGCCGCCGAAGAGATTCAGAAGAGCCACATCATCGACCTTCATTCAGGTCTCGACCTGACAGAACGACCGCAACAGGATGGATCGTTGAAGGACATTCTCGCGGACACATAGAACGTCTTCGCGACTGACAGCAGCAGATTACAGCTTCGAAACCCACTTTCATCAAAGTGACATTCGGCCAGTGTAGGTGTGACTGGAAACGTTTCCAGAGACCTTTGAAAGCTGCCTGTCTTGAAACCTCGCCCGCCCACAATCAAGGACGTTGCCGACCGGGCCGGATGCGGCATTGCAACGGTCAGCCGTGTGCTGAACCAGAAAGGACCGGCCAGTGCGGACACGCGGGAAAAGGTCCTGGCAGCGGCAAATGACCTTGGCTTCGAATTCAATGCCCTTGGTCGCTCCTTGCAGTCAAGTTCGACCAAGACCATCGGCTGCGTTGTGCCTTCGCTCGCGAACCCCGTGTTCGCCGATGTTGTTCAGGCAGCCCAGCAGGAAGCCAACGCTGCCGGCTACCAGCTGATCCTGGCTTGCTCTGAGTATGATGACGAGTTGGAAACGGGCGCGATCAGGACCTTGCTTGCAAAGCGTGTCGACGGACTGATTGCGACCGTGAACAGCGCAGGAAACAGCCAGGGCCTGGATCTCCTGAGGTCAAACGGCCTGCCATGCAGCCTCGTTTACAATCGTCAAGTCATGGGCCTGCCGACCTGGGCAGTGGACAACGGTGCCGCTGCAGCGCGCGTCGCACAAGCCTTCGCCCGCGAAGGTCATCGCAACACCGGCTTCCTGGCTCTTCGGTTCAATCGTTCAGACCGGTCTCGCGAGCGTCATCAGGGCTATGTAAAAGCCTGCCGTGACCTAGGGTTGCCAACGCCCGCCCTACTGGAAATCGAGGAACAGGACGGCAATCTGCTTGAGTTGCTTGGCGCCCTTTTGAGCGAGCACCGGTTCCTGACCGGAATTTTCGCTTCAAATGATTTTCTGGCGCTTGCCGCCATGAAGGCCGCTCGCGACCTGGGCCTTCGCATCCCCAACGACCTGTCGCTGATTGGCTTCGACGGCATTTCCACCGGCCTGATCGTCGATCCCAATCTCGCGACCATAGAGACCGATCCCCGCACCATGGGGCGCGGTGCCGTGCAGACCGTGCTGGCTGAAATTTCAGGCGATGAAAAGCCGACGCAACCAGATCCGGCCCAGACTTTCCGTTTCCGGCCAGGCGGCACTCTCGGGCCGCCCCCAGCTGGAAGAATGGATGACAGAGAAGCGGCAACTTCTCTGTCATCTACAGCGTAACCCCGAGAACTTGATGAGTTGCTTCAGGAGAACACCAACATGAAACGTACACTTTTCGCTATGGCGATGACAATGGCCGCCGTGCTGCCTGCACAGGCTGAAGATGCAGTTTGCTACAACTGCCCTCCACAGTGGGCTGATTGGGCCTCCATATTGGAAGCCATCGACGACAAGCTTGGCATCAAGCTACCCCATGACAACAAGAACTCCGGCCAGACCATGAGCCAGCTTCTTGCCGAAAAGGACGCACCGGTTGCAGACGTCGCTTACTACGGCGTCACGACTGGCATCAAGGCTGGCAATGAAGGCATCGTTACCGCCTACAAGCCAACTGGCTTCGATGAAATTCCTGCGGGTCTGAAGGATCCTGAAGGCAAGTGGTTTGCCGTTCACTACGGTACGCTCGGTTTTTTCGTAAACGTCGACGCTCTCGCCGGCGCACCGGTTCCCCAGTGCTTTGCCGATCTGAAAAAGCCAGAATACCGTGGCATGGTTGGCTATCTCGATCCGTCTTCCGCATTCGTCGGCTACGCTGGCGCAGTTGCCGCCAACCTTGCATTCGGCGGCGACTTGGAAAACTTCGACCCGGCGATCACCTACTTCAAGGACCTGGCCAAGAACGACCCGATCGTTCCCAAGCAGACCTCCTACGCCCGAGTCGTGTCCGGCGAAATTCCGATCCTCTTCGACTATGACTTCAACGCTTACCGCGGCAAATACGAGGAAGACGGCAACTTCGAATTCGTTCTGCCGTGCGAAGGCTCCGTTCGCGTTCCTTACGTGATGAGCCTCGTCAAGGGCGCGCCACATGAGGAAACCGGCAAGAAAGTCCTGGACTTCATCCTGTCCGACGAAGGCCAGGCCATCTGGACCAACGCTTACCTGCAGCCGTCCCGCCCGGTTGAACTGCCGGCCGCTGTCGCCGAGAAGTTCCTCCCGGCCAGCGATTATGCCCGCGCAGTTGCGGTAGATTACGCCCATATGGAACGCGCCCAAGCTGGCTTTGGCGAGCGTTACCTGAACGAAGTCAAGTAACTTCGTGACCCGGCTGGTCGGCGCATTCTCGCGCCGGCTGGCCATCTTCGGATAGTCCAAACATGCCCCTTCGTCTCTTTGTGGCCGCTTGCCTTGTTCCCCTGGCGATCTTCACGCTTGCGTTTCTTGCGCTACCGTTGATCCGACTCGTTCAGGCCTCTGCGGAATCGCCCGCTGGTTGGCAGATCTATCTTCAGATCCTCCAAACGCCGCGCTATCTGGAAACCCTGCTGAACACTGTACTCGTGTCGCTCGCAGTCAGTCTGGTGGCCTTGATCATATCCACGACTGCCGGGCTCTTTCTCGCGCGAAACCGGTTCTTCGGCCGGGGTCTGCTCCTGTCGGTGCTGACACTTCCGCTTGCATTTCCAGGCGTCGTTATCGGTTTCCTGATCATCCTTCTGGGCGGCAGGCAAGGACTGGTGAACCAACTGCTGCCCGGGCATGTGGTCTTTGCCTATTCACTCCTAGGCCTCTTTCTCGGGTATCTCTATTTCTCAATCCCGCGGGTTCTTCTGACCGTTATGGCAGCCGTTGAAAAACTTGACCCAGCGCTGGAAGAGGCAGCCCGGACCCTTGGCGCGTCGCCAATGCGCATTGTCATCGACGTGCTCTTGCCCGGCCTAGCGCCATCCCTTGTTGCCGCTGGCGCTATCGCCTTTGCCACCGCGATGGGCGCATTCGGCACGGCCTTCACACTGGCCACCAACATCGATGTGCTGCCAATGGTCATCTACACCGAGTTCACGCTTTCAGCGAACATCGCCATGGCATCAGCGCTCTCGATTCTTCTGGGTCTGGTGACCTGGAGCCTGTTGCTCATCGCCCGCAGCCTTGCAGGCACGACCGTGCCGGCAGGAGGATAAAATGCAGCGTCGCCTCACCTGGCATTTGCAGCTCTGGGTCACTTTGCTGACTGCTGCCTTCCTCATCGTCCCCGCGGTCCAGTCCGTCCTTGCGGGCCTGACGGTCAACTACTTCAGGGGACTGTCGTCCGGCCTCACCTTGAAATGGCTTGGCCAGGTTTGGGAACTCTATGCGGACAGCATCTTCCTATCACTCTGGCTGGCTTTCACCTGTCTGATCGCAACGCTCGTGATCGGTGTGCCCGCAGCCTATGCGCTGGCCCGAAATCCCGGCCGCATCTCGCGCGCTCTCGAGGAGTTCATCTCCCTGCCCCTGGCCGTTCCCGGTCTCGCACTCGCCCTGGCCTTACTGCAGCTCTATGGCACCATGAAGGGCTTTCGAACCTCATGGGCCTTCATCCTGGTCGGTCACGTGCTCTACACCCTGCCTTTCATGGTGCGTTCGGTCCTGGCTGTGCTCGCGGCAATGGACTTCAAAACCCTTGAGGAAAGCGCCGCCACCCTCGGCGCGACGCCCCTCACCCGGTTCCGCACGATCATTGTTCCCAACGCCATGCCGGGCATTCTGGCCGGGGCCCTGACCGTGGTGACGCTCTCCATTGGCGAATTCAACCTCACCTGGATGCTGCATACCCCCTACTTGAAAACCCTGCCGGTCGGTCTGGCCGACAGCTATGCCTCCATGCGTCTCGAAATCGCCTCTGCCTACACGCTCATTTTCTTCGTGATGATCGTCCCTCTGCTCATGGCCATGCAATGGGCCTCTGCCCGAGCGCAAAGGATCGCCCAATGACCACCCGGATCGAAAACGCGGCAAAGACCTTTGCCGACGGGACGCGCGCACTGAAACCCACCAGTCTGACCGTGGAGCAAGGCGAGATCCTATCCCTGCTCGGTCCATCTGGTTGCGGCAAGACCACGTTGCTGCGGATCATCGCCGGGCTGGAACAACCTGACGCCGGCACCCGCCTCGTGTTCGGGGACGCGGATGTCACGGAGATGGCAGTAGAACGTCGCAACGTCGGCATGGTTTTCCAATCCTACGCACTCTTTCCGAACATGTCGGTTCGCGCAAACATCGGCTACGGACTGAAGGTGCGGCAAGTTCCCAAGTTGGAACGCGGCAAACGTGTAGACGAATTGCTCGAGCTCTGCCGCCTGACTGAACAAGCGACGCGGCCCGTGACCGCCCTATCTGGTGGCCAAAGGCAGCGCGTGGCGCTCGCCCGGGCCATGGCGCCCCGTCCGCGCATCCTGTTGCTCGACGAACCTTTGTCCGCGTTGGACGCTGCACTACGCGATCAACTTCGCGATGAGCTTGCAGCTATGCTGCGCCAGTTCAGGATCTCGGCGGTTTTCGTCACCCACGACCAGGGGGAAGCCATGGCGATCGCCGACCGCATCGCCGTCATGTCAGAGGGAACCTTGCAGCAGATCGGAACGCCGGAAGAGCTCTATCACGCCCCCACCTCCGACTTCGTTGCCCGCTTCATTGGAAACGCCATGCCTCTAACTGGCCAGCGCGTTGGCAATGACCTCATCCTGCCCGGAGGCAAGCTCGACGTGTCAGGCGTTTCGGACGACAAGCAGATCTATGTCCGCGCTGAAAACATGAAGGTTGATGACACAGGCCCGCTGACCGGAACCGTCGAAACAATCACCTTTTCAGGTGGTCACTACCGGCTCGGAATTCGTGGCGTCGTCGCCGATGGTGCCCTCGTTTATGCCCATCTGCGAAGCAGCACAACGCCAAAGCGCGGCCAACAGGTACGCCTGTCGATAGATCCATCCCACCTCATTCTTGTTTAAGAGCTGTTGCCAATCGCATGACTAAAATTCTTCAGATCACGGACACCCATATCGTCCCCAAGGGCCAGCTCGCCTATGAGCAGGTCGATACATCGACGGCACTGGCGAAGACCGTTGCGACCATCAACCGGATCGTGGATCAACTCGGACCGATTGACCTCGTTCTGGTCACCGGTGATTTGACCGAGCACGGCAGCGCCGAGGAATACGCTCTGTTTCGACAGCTCATGGACCCGCTCAAGGTCCCCTATCAGGCTGTGCCCGGCAACCACGACAAGCGGAACGCCATGCGCACCGCGTTCTCAGACACCGACTGGATGCCGCGAGCGGGTGACCTGAACTGGCACCTGGACCTGGAGCAATTCTCGGTTCTGGGACTCGACAGTCTTGTCGAAGGCAAGGCTCACGGCGCTCTGACAGACGAGACCATTTCATTCGTCTCCACCCACCTTGATCACTTGAACGGCCAACCGGTCCTGATTGGGTTTCATCACCCGCCATTTGAGGTCGGCATTGCGCCCATGGACGCGCAGAACCTTCGCGAGACCGAAGCTTTCAGACAGGTAATCTCGGGCTACCGCGGGGAGATCCGCCTCGCGTGCGGTCATCTCCATCGCTCGATTGTAGGGACTTTCGCCAGTCATATTTGCCAAGTTTGCCCGGGGACATCTCACGCGGTCACTCTGGATCAACGTGAAAATGCTGACAACAGCCTGACAATGGAACCCGGCGCCTTCATGCTCCACGAGTGGCGCGAAGATCGCTTCCTGAGCCACTGGCTTCCGGCCGGCGACTTCGAAGGCCCATACCCTTTTCTAGGGGTTTCCTGACCGTCTCACATGATCGATCCATCGGATGCCTCCCGTGCAAGGATCTAGACGACCCTTGCACCGCCAGCGGCTCGGCCCGTGCAAAAAGCCTTATCTGATCATTGTGAGGCGGTCCCAGTCTGCATAGTCTGGTGACCCTTCGTTCCGGATGTCCCCTGCGTAGCCATATTCGACCATATGCACCATGGTGCTGGTCTCATTGGCAAGGATCACCGCATAGGCTTCCGGCAGATCGGAACTGCTGAGCGAGCGCTCGGCCTTGAAGTCCGGCCATCCGGCATGATTTGTCCCTCGCGGCGCACTGAACGGAACGCCGTGCAAAGATCCCGACAGTGGCAAATGGCAATGACCGTGGAAGATATGCGCGATCTTGTCAGCATGCCGGGCGATGACCGCAGCGAACGCCTCGGCATCCTGCAACATGATTTTATCCATCGGCGCAATGCCGATCGGAACCGGATTGTGGTGCATAAAAATCCAGGTATTTCGGTCAGTTGCGGATAGTTTTTCACCCAGCCAGGAAAGGCGTTTTTCACAAAAATGACCCGCGTGGGTTCCTGGGCCCCATGTGTCCAATGTGATCCCCACGCCCTGTGGCAAGTCAAAGGCTGACTGAACGAAACCATTCTCGTCGGCTAGATCTGGAAATACCGAAAGAAACGTCTCACGTTCATCGTGGTTGCCAATGCACAGGTGGACCGGCATCGGCACGCTGGACAGGATGTCCCTCAGACGCTGGTAGTCTTCAAGATCGCCCCAGTCGGATAGATCACCGGTGATCACCAGCGCGTCGGCATCCGAATGATTGTCCAGCGCGTGCCAGAGCGCCTGCTTGAAGTTCTCGGTCGGCTCACGGCCTGAGATTGTCTTTCCGGGCGCTGTGAGGTGGATGTCGGTCATTTGAACGAGCTTCATGAGGCCAGTCCTATTATTTGTCTTTTTAAGAAAACGCCGCCCGGAAAACCGGACGGCGCTCAGTTCGGAGGGACTTAGTTGCCGGAAGGCAGCAGGTCCTGAACTTCTTCGGAGATCTGCTCCTGAAGTTCGCTCATGTCGTCGTATTCGCCGGTCACAATGCCTTCCAGGCCGTCATAGATGACCTGGGTTGCAGCCAGACCGTTGTCGCCCGGATAGGCCTGCCAGTCGCGCAGAAGCGGCAGCTGACGAACCGCCGTCTCCTTGTTCGGGTTTTCCTTGTAGAAATCGGCAAGGATCACTTCGTTGGCAGCCTTGTTCGGCGGCATGTAGCCTGTGGTGCGGGCAACTTCAGCAGCACCCTGACCGGATGTAATGAACTTCAGCCATTTCCAGGCAGCGTCCAGTTCCTTCGGATCGTCTGATGTGGAAACGAGCATAGCGGCGTTGCCGCCAGCCGGCAGGCCCTTAGGACCAGTCGCTTCAAGACCCGGGAATTCGTTGGTCTTCAGTTCGAAGTCACCCTTTGAACGCTCAACGGCACCCAGAGCGGACGTCGACCAGAACATCATGCCGATTTCACCAGCGGAGAAAGATGCAAGGGCAGCCTTCCACTCGATGTTCTGCATTTCACAGCCACGGAATATGGACTTCATGGTGTTCAGAGCCGTCAGGCCTTCGTCGGAAGCCAGCTGGAACTCGTTGCCTTCCATGGTCGGCTTGTCCTGGGACCACATCAGAGCCTGAAGGAACCAGTTGCCGGTGATGTTCCAGCCCCAGAACATCGGGTTCTTGACGCCGGCTTCACGCAGCTTGCCGCAAGTTGCGACGACTTCGTCCCAGGTTTTCGGCAGCTGATCGGCAGAGGTGATGCCAGCCTTGGCCATCACGTCCATGTTGTAATAGCCGACCGGCAGGGAAACGGAAAACGGCAGGCCGTGAACTTCGTTGTTGAACGTGCCCAGCTTCAGCATCGCGTCGTGGTAGCCGTCCTTGGCAAAGTCTTCTTCGCGAACGATGTAGGGCTCGAGAGACTTGGCAATGCCCTTTTCGACCAGGATCGCCTGACGGTTCAGACCCTGCATGGTGACATCCGGCAGTTCGCCGGCAACAGCTTCACGCAGGATGGTGTTGGAAGCGTCTTCGTAAGACTCATAAGCCGCACGCATCTTCACTTCGATGTTCGGATACTTTTCGTTGAAAAGCGGCATGATCTTTTCGTAGGTGACATCGAAAAGATGGCTGTACGGGTACGCGAATTCGATGGTGATCTTTTCTTCTGCGTTCGCCGTGCCGGCGGCCAAAAGAAACGCTATTGCAGTCAGGCACTTTTTCATGGAACTCTCCGTGGTATTGCCGTGGGAGCGGTCAGGTCGCCAAACTCGCCCGTTCCCGGTTGATCCCATTCGGGATTTCGGTAGCGGGGCTGCCACGCGGCGGCCCCGAATTCTCTTTCGTTCACTTCATTCCGCTTAATGTGATGCCTTCGATGAAGCGCCGTTGCGCGATCAGGAAGGCGACGATGAGCGGTGTCACAATGATCGTCGCCGTCGCCATCATCGGACCGAAATTGTCTCCGTCGGCGTCGCCCTTGAACTCCCGCAATCCAAGCGGCGGCGTGAACAGTTCGCGGTTGCCGGTGATGACGATGCGCGGCCAGAAGTAGTCATTCCAGTGGGCCACCACCGAGAAGATGGCGAAGGCCAGGAGGGCTGGGATTGCTGTCGGCAGCATGACATTCCAGATGATCGAAAACTCGCTCATGCCGTCCATCCGCGCAGCGTCGATCAGATCGTCCGGAACCGTCATGAAGAACTGGCGCATCAGGAAAATGCCGAAAACGGAAATGCTCCAGGGCACCACAAGAGCCGCATAGCTGTTCGTGAGCCCAAGCTTGGCCAGCATGATGTAAAGCGGCAGCGCGATGGCATGCACAGGGATCAGCAGGCAGAACAGCACCAGTCCGAATACGGCCTCCCTGCCCCAGAAGCGCAGCTTGGCAAGTGCATAGGCGCAAGGGAGCGCAACCAGCACCTGGATGAAGAAGATGGACGCCGTGATCACGACCCCGTTCAGCAGGTAGCGCAGCAACGGCGCTTTCGCGAAGGCCGTCGTGTAGTTGTAGATGGCCGGCGTTACCATGCAGTCGGCCACGGCGTTGCCGAGCTTGATGCAGTAGTCATCCCGGAAAGCTTCTTGAAGACCAAAGAACCCGCCAGTGTTCTGCATGATCTCGGCCGGGCTCTTCAAGCTGTAGCTGACCATGACGTAAAACGGCATCAGCACGATGATCGCGCCAAGGATCAGCACGACGTGCTTCAGGGTCTCAGCCGCCGAGAAGCGGAAAGTCGAGCGACCGGCCAAACCTGAAGGGGCCATTGAAAGATCGGTCATGTGTAGTGAACCTTTCTTTCCACCAGCCACCGCTGGATGATGGTGAGGATCATGACGAAGGCGAGGAAGACAACCGTGATGGCGGCGCCGATTCCCATGAGATTCTGCTGGATGGCCTTCTCGTAGATGGCGAACATCATGACGTAGACCGACTTCGACGGTCCGCCGCCCTGCGGGTAGAAGGCCTCGACCGTGTCGAAGACCTGAAACGAGCGGATGAAGGAGATGGTCACGACGAAAACCGTCGTCGGGCCTAGCATGGGCCAGGTGACAAGACGAAACCGGTCCCAACTGGATTTCGCGCCGTCCATTTCGGCGGCCTGATAGAGTTCCCTCGGCACCGAGGTCAGCCCGGCAAGGTAAAGCACCATGTTGAAGCCGAAACCCTGCCAAACGCCGATGAAGGAGACGACCCAGATCGCGTATTTGCGGTCCGTCAGCCAAAGTGGAAATCCGCTCTCACACCCCTGCGCGAACCAGCCCCAACTTTCCAGAAACGTCCCGCAGCCCTGCTCAAGCGTAGAATTCACCAGACCGATGGTTGGATGAAGCGCGAACTCCCACACGATCGCCATCGCGATCAACGCAGCCATGACCGGCAGAAAGTAGATCGTCTTGTAAAGATCACCGAAGCGCTTGGTGGAATGGATGAGCAGAGCAGCACCAAGCCCCAGACCAACCGAGAGAGGCACCACAACAAAGACATATCGGAACGTCGCGCCGAACATCTTTGCATAGGTCGAGCGCGTGAAGATCTTCTCGTAGTTGTCCAGCCCGACCCAGGAGGCCCCGGCGTTGCCGAGACTATAGTCCGTCAGGCTCAAGACCCCGGCCATGCCGATCGGCAGCAGCAGAATGACGAACATCAAGATAAGCGCAGGTCCGACGAACCACATATGCGCGTTGGAGCGGGGCATCATGCGACCTCTGGCACCTGGGATGACATGGCGTCGGCCAGCTGAATGCGTTTTCCATCCGCGCCGAAGACCATCGCCTGGCCGTGCAGACGATGGAAAGAGACATTCGATCCCAGCGAAACGGAGACGCCTTCCTGCGGCGTGGTCCGCACCACCATGCGATGAAGCCCGTCATCAATGGCCACGTGCAGGTAGATATCAGCGCCAAGGTTTTCCTTGTGAACGACCCGGCCTGACAGGCATCCGGGCTCACTCGCGGCGCAAAGCGCCAGATGCTCAGGCCGCAAGCCAATGCTTACCTTTTCGGAAGCTCGCGACGCGGTCACCCTTGATAGGACAACCTCGCCGCAGCGCGCGTGGCCATCACTGTCCAGGTTGCCCGCGAGCAGATTGATTTTTGGCGCGCCGACGAACTCGGCAACACGAATGTCTTGCGGATCGTTGTAAACCTCATCAGGTGCGCCGAGCTGCAGGATGTTGCCATCCATCATCACCGCCATGCGGTCAGACATGGTCAGCGCCTCCGCCTGATCGTGGGTCACATAAACGAAGGTGGCTTGAAGTGACCGGTGGAGCTCCGCAAGCTCGGAGCGCATGTGAATGCGCAGCGCTGCATCTAGGTTGGACAGCGGCTCATCCATAAGGAATGCAACCGGCTTACGCACCATCGCCCTCCCAAGAGCAGCCCGTTGCCGTTGCCCTCCAGACAACTGCCCGGGCTTTCTGTCGAGCAACGCCTCGATCCGCAAAACCTGGGCTGTCTCCAGCACTTGCTGCTGGATCTGACGATACTTCGCGCGGCCGAGCACGGGGCCCACAAAAGGCAAGCGCTCAGCTGTCGACAGATCGCGCAGACGAAGCGGTGTCATCATGTTCTGGGCGATCGTAAGATGCGGGTAAAGGGCATAGGACTGAAACACCATCGCCAGGTTCCGATTCGCTGGACGGACATCCGTAACCGGCTTGCCGCCGATCTCGACGTCTCCAGAGCTCGGCGCTTCAAGGCCCGCGAGGATCCTCAACAGCGTCGATTTTCCGCACCCGGACGGCCCGACAAGCGTCAAAAACTCTCCCGAACGAATGTCGAGATCGATCCCCCGAAGAACCGAGGTAGTGCCGTAAGACTTGCCGATAGAGCGCAATTTGATCGCAGACATGACACCATTCCCTTTGCTTTCGGGCGGCACCATATGCAGCTCAATTGAATTGCCTGTGACGTAATATTAGCGTTGCTAATGACGGATAGAGTTTCTCATGAAGTTCAACATGGAACTGTCATGAACAACCGTCCAAGCCCCTACCAAATCACTGCCTTCACCTATGTTGCCCGCGAAAGAAGCTTTTCCGGAGCCGCAAGCGTTCTGTCCGTCACCCAGTCCTCAATCACCCAGCACGTCGCCAACCTGGAAAAGCGCATGGGGACGCAGCTTTTCGTCCGCAGACGCGACGGTCTCGAGATGACCCGTGCCGGCAGCGAGCTCTTTCGAATCACAGATCGGCTGGCAACACTGGATCAACTGGTGACGGAGAAAGTGAATGATTACAGCGCACTGACAGACGGGCACATCCGGATCATCGCGAATGCTCCACGCCCGGCAATGCCGATCATTTCGCGCTATGGAGAATTGTTCCCAAAGGTGCAGATCGACTTCACGCTTTACAACTGGACCACAGCGATGGGACTTGTTGCGGACCGCCATGTCGATATAGCGATCGTCACGGAACCGGAGGAAAGCGACGCGCTCTTTACCCAGGAGCTGCGCCGGACGACCTATATGGCGCACATGCCCGCTGATCACCGGCTGGCCGGGAGAAAAAGTCTTTCACTAGCCGATCTCCAGGCAGACACATTGATCCTGCCGGAAGACGGATCGCTCACCCAGAAAGTGGTGCGCGCCAAAATCAGCGAATTCGGCTTTGAGTTCCCGCGGATCATCAAGACAACGACCTTTCCGATGGTCAAGGAAGCCATCCTCCATGGTCTCGGACTTGGCATCTTGCTGGAAAACAGTCTTTACCCGTCGGAAAAACTCGTCGCGATACCAATCAAGGAAATGTCCGAACAATACCGGGACTGCATCGCCCTATCCGCTGACAAGCGCGAATTGCGGCTGATACAGAGTTTCCTGAATGTGGCAGTTGATGCCCGAGCAGCACATATTTTCTGACCCTTGAAAGGTCGCAGATCCTGGTCCGTGGACAAAAATTGGCCGCAGCACAGCTTTGCCTACAATAGGCGTTGGCATTCAAGGGCTTCGTGCTGTTTATTAGCCGCTAAGAGGCCGTTGAACATCTGTTCGGGTCCACCAACCGGGGAATGCAATGAGCCAGCTCGAGGCAGAAGTAAAAAGAGCGATAAAATGTGACAAGCTCGCTTTTCTGGCCAGTGAAACGGAAGAAGCGCAAGAAGCCCTGCAAAAGCTTTCCGCCCTATATGGCAATGCCCGTACCAAAGAGGCCGACGTCATTATCGCGCTCGGCGGCGACGGCCTCATGCTGCAAACCCTCCACGCCTTCATGGGAACGGGAAAACCGATTTACGGCATGAACCGGGGATCGGTCGGCTTCCTGATGAACGAATACCGTGAAGAGGACCTGCGCGAGCGTCTTCAAAGCGCCGACATCACGACGATCCATCCCTTGCGCATGGAAGTGGTCGATCATGCCGGCTACAGCCACGTTGCCCGTGCGATCAATGAAGTTTCTCTCATCCGGCAGACATCCCAGGCTGCGCGGCTGAAGATTTCGGTCGATGACCGCGTTCGCCTGGAGGAGCTGATCTGCGATGGCTGTCTGGTGGCGACGCCTGCAGGCAGCACAGCCTATAACCTGTCTGCCCATGGGCCGATTCTGCCGATCTCGGCGTCGCTTCTTGCTCTGACCCCGATCAGTGCATTTCGCCCCCGCCGGTGGCGCGGCGCCCTCCTGCCGAACCGCGCAAAGGTCGACATAGAAGTCCTTGATCCGCTGAAGCGACCAGTCAGTGCCGCCGCCGATCATACCGAGATCAGAAATGTCGCAAAGGTCACGGTTCACGAGGACAGCGAAGTCGAAGGTTTGATGATGTTCGACTCCGATCACGGATGGGACGAACGCATTCTTGCTGAGATGTTCCGCTATTGAGAATTTTGTCCTTACCAAATTCTCACTGACAAGCCCCTGTTAAGCTCCGCGCGCAATAATGCTTCAACTTGTCGTGGGGAAAAGCGTCGTCGGCGCGTCGAGCAGATGTTCAATTTCTCCATGAACGCTCCGGGAACGGTATGAGGAATTCGAGATGTCTGCCGATTTGTTTGAGGGCGAGGAATATGAACTTGTCACGCCTCCCAGTGACCTGCGCAAGAAGGTTCGCATCATGAACAAGCGCGAGGCAGCCAAGTTCGATCCGGTCAAAGCGGCAGAAATCGCGCTGGAACGCCTCTCCCAAAACTTCGGCGGCTGGATGTCCAATGAAGCAGCTGAACTTATGGCCGCTTGGGATGTGGTTCAGAGCGAAGGACTGACCGCCGAAAACCTCGACACGCTTTATCAGTCCGCTCACAACATCAAGGGTCAGGCACTAACGTTGGGCTATCCGCTGGTCGGCTCCGTCGCAGCCAGCTTCTGCCGTTTGATTGAAACAGTGCCATCGCCCTCCGCCCTGCCGCTGCCTCTCGTCGAGCAATATGTCGTGGCGATCCGTGCGATGGTGGCCGAAGGCGCAAAAGACGATCAGAACGAGACGGGATCGGCGCTGCTCGACCGGCTGACCGAAGTCACCGAAGACTATCTCGCACGCCTCGAGAAATAGCTGACACCGGCTGCAATTAGCTAGCTAGGCTGCGCTGAGTGCTCTTTGCGTCGTGCCGTAAATATAGGCCCGAGCTTCAAGACGCGCTACTTCAAGCGCAAAACGCCTCAGGAAGGCGAGGATATCGCCGTCGGCGCCCAGCGCCTCATCCTGCAGCTCGCCAAGCAGGCATTCCGTCAACATCCGAGCAAGATCAAGCGGAAGATCGGCCGTGAGATCGGCGCCCCCTTCCCTTGCCATGTCAATCGCCAACAGAAACGCCTGATGAGAGCGCATCGGCAGTCCAGCTTTCCGCATCACCGCCCGCAAAGCGGACGGACGCGCGGCAATGAGCGCCCGGAAAATCCGTTCTTCCGGAACCCCCGACAAGAGCCCGAGAGCGGTTGCAAAGAACCTGAACCGGCCACAGCAGACAGCCCGCAGCATCAGCCGCGTATTCAAATGCCCGCCAGCGCGAAGATAATCTGACATCTCGAGCAGCTCGGCATGCGACGCGCCATGTACAAGGCGAAGGGCGATCTTGTCAGAAGCGTCCGCCAGTAAGTTCTCGTCGTCCTTTTGATCCCGCTCCCCGTCTGCACCGACAGTCTCTCCGATGGCTCTGGCGTGACGAAGCAGGAGTGCATGACGTATGTGCATCGGCAGATCTGGCCGCTTGAGCAACGCTTCACGTAGATCCGCGACATCCTCGAATCTCTCTGCGAGCCGTAACAGACTGGTCGGCACGAGCTTCGCCGAGCTGTTTGATAGCAGCGCCCTGCAAGCGGATTCAGTTCCGATCTCCGCAATCGCAGCAGATACTGGGGCGGACAGTTCCCGACGGTTCGCGACAATCCGCTGCAAGTCTTCCTGTGGGTTCGCCAGGACATCGATCAAGTCGACATCGGAAAAGAGCGGTGACGTCTCCAAGACGATGCTTGCAACCTCCTGCCTGTCTTCAGCCAACGACAGAAGGATATGCCGAGGGGCGTCTGAACTGCGGCACAGATTGTGCGCAATTGCCATGCGCACATCGACACAAGGATCATCGAGGAGAACCGTCAGCGCCGCAGATGCGCCCTTGCGGCTGTCATCATCCAGCTCGGAGTAGAGCCAGGCCCGCGCGAGCGCGCCAGCAGCCTCCGCTCGCGGTCCATCCGGCGCAGTCTCAACCCAGTTTAGAAAATCGTGAATGATCATGATGACGCACTACAGCCCTAAGTCTTTGATCCCATGCTGGCATCAAAGACTTAACGTTCGGTTCACCATAAAAATGACGAGGAAAGAAAGGCTGTCTATTGCAGGCGCAGTCAAGCCGGCGGCAGAAGATCGTTCTGTTCCCGGTCTTCCCGGTAGGACAGAAAACGTGTGAGATCCAAAGGTCCCTCATAGCCCAATGAGGCAAATTGCTGAGCCGCAACCTTGGCATCTGACGCACCAAGCGCCGAGAGCGCGCTGGCCTGCTCAACCGCGGTAAAGGCCGAGGAAAACCTGGATCCGAGAGGTTTTTCGTCGAGACTGTTGCCCGTTCTGAACAAAGCTTCGAAAGGATCAGCCGTTTCTGTGGCGCGGAAGGCGTTCGCCACCCGCTGCGTCGCAAGATCCTCCCCGCCCTCAATACTCTCCCCGCCAGCCCCGGGCTTCTGGTTCGGCAAGGTCGCAACATCGTTCAGCGAGGGAGCACGGCCACCGGACTGCACGGCACTCGCGATCATCGTGACATTGCTGTGTTTGCTCGTGATAACGTCATAAACCTCTGACGTGGTTCGAGCTTCACCGTTTGAGTGATAGAAAATCGACTTGTTTGCCCGCGCCTGGGACGGAAACAATTTGTCCGCTCGCATCTCGGCATTGTCCTCCGAAGCACGGATCAAGCGGTTAGCACCGCCAGCGCCCAGGAAATGTGCCATGTAGAGTTCGCCTTCGCTCGGTTGACGCCCGAGTTTGCGACTGAGGTGAGCAGCATTTTTCTGAGTGAGCGCACCGGCCATCACCGATGCGATATCCGGATCCTTGCGAAGGTCCAGGATTTCCTGACGCACCGCTGGATCAGACACCCGGTATTTGCCGCTGCTGGTGCGCTGGATCTGGTCTGAATATTTCTCCAGACCATGTTTTGGCCCAGCCTCTTTCATTGTTTCCAGCCAGGTGGACTCAATAAATTGAAAGAGCCCGGTGGCACTGGACGTGGCGGCTTTGGCGGTTGGATTGAACGACGATTCGCGGGCAGCTGTCTTCACCAGGTAGTCGAAGGACGTACCTGTAGAGGTGCTTGCTGATTGAAATGCTTGCTCGATCCGAGACGCGATCGAGGCGTTGTCAGCTATGAGCATGAACCAATCTCCCCGATGAAACGATTACCATTTCCTTAACTTCGCGCTCAGAAGGTTAACAAAACCTTAACACAGTGAATTTGCGGATAATGTCATGAGCAAGCAGCAACCGGACAAGTCGGGTAGCAGCAAGTCTTTGCCAGAGATCTTGAAAAGCGAAAATAAAAAAGGCCGGCGTGCCAAGCACACCGGCCTTTACCCCTATGCGAGGCCGATTGCGTCGATTTAGACCGCAGGACGGCTCATCTGAAAAAGCTCGTCGACAACGGAGTAGTCCTTGTATCCCAAACGAGCTAGAGGACGCACCTTGGTCAGGTCCAGCAAACCGTTGACCAAAACGCTGTCATCGATATGTACCGCAACGACCTGGCCGAAGGTCACCCATGACTGCGTGTCATTGCCCTCCAGATCCTGCATGCGCACCGTCTTCAGGTGCTTGCACTCAAGAGCGGTATAGGCCGCAGCAACGCGCGGCGCTTTGACCAGCTTCGACGGTGCCATCTCGAGGCCAGCGCGCTCAAACTCGGAGACGCCATGCTCCAGCGGCGCAGAGGAGATGTTCATGGCATCGCGCAGATCATAGCTGGCCATGTTGCAAACGAACTCGTCGGTCTCTGCAATATTGGCTGCAGAATCCTTGAAACCGGTTGATGCGAACATCACCATGGGCGGCGCGTCACCGATGCCGTTGAAAAAGCTGTAGGGAGCCAGATTCGGACGCCCTTCCTTGTCGATCGTGGAGATCCAACCGATTGGGCGCGGCGCAACGATTGCCTTGAAGGGATTGTGAGGCAAGCCGTGATCGTTCTTGGATGTTTCGTAATACATTGGGCGTCAGGTCTCCGACCAGTCAGTGCAGATATCGGCCAGATCCGGACGGGGGCGTTCAAATGGCGCCTGTGTCGGGGTACCGATGTGGATAAAACCGGCGAAGCGCTCAGCTTCGCCGCAGCCCAGGTAACGGGCTGCAGTCTCGTGAAAGCAATACCATTCGCTTAGCCATTGCGAGGCATAGCCCGCTGCGCTGGCCGCACTCACCAGGTTCATGCAGACCGCGCCAGCGGAAAGCTCTTGTTCCCAGACCGGGATCTTCGGGTGGATCGCTGCGGTGCTGATCACACCGATGACCAGAGGGGCACGGCTAAAGCGGGTGAGTTCCTGTTCCTTCCGTGCCTCTTCGAGCGGACCGTTCTCCGCTTCGCAAATCGCCAGCAGCTTTCGCCCGATGATTCCTCGCTTCGCCTCGCGGTAGATGACGAACCGCCAAGGCGCGAGCTTGCCATGGTCCGGCACACGAGCGGCGGCAGTCAGAATATCGCGAAGATCGCTCTCGCCTGGCCCTGGCTCGGTCATGGTTACACAGGGGTGCGAACGACGGGTCAGCAGGAAGTCCAGAGCTTCCTGGCGCCGGGGCGAATATGTTGACATCGCGGAGCAACCTGTCTTGAGAAATTGAGAACAACGTGCCTTTCACCTAATTCATTGACCGCAGTTGTCAACTTTCCAGTTTATGACTTGAATTTGTCCGATTTTCCGGCACACAAGACGGGTGCAGGGTATGGCTCTGGCATGCTATTACTGATATTTGCGTTCATTCGGAACGATGGTTGAAACCACAAGAGGCTCGCTAAGCGGCGTGAGAAGTCCGGCACATATCGTTTTCCGCCTTCTGGCAATCCTTTTGCTCGCAACGCAACCAGTGGGCCTGGCCTCGGCGCAATCCGTGGCCCAGGCTATTCCGATGCCCCCTGCTCCCAAACCCGACCCGAACGCGGTCGTGACGGAGCCGGAAGAGGCAATTGAGAACTTGCTGGACCGCGCACCTGAGCCACTGTTCTCCGATACGCTCGTGCCCTATGCGCCGTCCACGCGCAGTCTGTCGGGTAGCGGCTCGGCGAACGAGCAAGGCGCGCTCTACCTGATGTCAAAGCTGACCCGCGACAGCGAGCCGCTAAACGACGGCTTGATCTGGCGCATCTACAGCGAAACGACGAATGACGAAGGGCGCCTTGAATTGGTGGCAACGGCCCAGGGCGGTGATGCCGAATTCAGGCTCGACCCTGGTGCCTATCTCATTCACACGGCTTACGGCCACGCGACGGCGACCAATCGCATTGTCATGGGCCGCGATGTACAATCCAAGATGGTCATCTTGAACGCAGGCGGCATCAAGCTTGACGCAGCCCTGAGCGACGATGTGGCTTTGGCCGAAGGCCCGATCACCTTCGACATCTATGGCATGGAGTTCAACGAACGCGGCGAGCGCAATCTGATTGCCAGCGACGTTCACTCCGGCAAGATTATTCGTCTCAATTCCGACACCTATCATGTCGTCAGCCGCTACGGCGCGGTCAACGCAGTCGTGCGCGCGGACATTCAGGTCATTCCGGGCAAGCTGACCGAGGCGACCATCTATCACAAGGCTGCCGACATCACGTTGAAGCTGGTCAACGCTCCGGGCGGCGAAGCCATCGCAAACACATCCTGGTCGGTCCTCAGTCCGGGCGGCGACATGGTCGTTGAAGCCAATGGCGCCTTCCCGGATTTCGTTCTGGCTGCCGGGGAATACGAAGTCATCGCCCGCAACAACGGCGAGACCTTTCGTAGCAATTTCTCGGTCGCATCAGGTGAGAACCGCGAAGTCGAAGTCGTCACGGCAAACAGCAAGTCGCAGCTGTCGAACTGACGCCGTACAACAAGCGCTTTCTTCCTGCACTCAAGCTGCGAAACCGACGCGGCTCTACAAAAACGAAGATGTCGGCTGTCACTTCGATCTAGTGCTTCGCACTTTTCAGTATTTCGAGAGAGATGCCAGCAAATCCGAAAATCTCGATCAGGAAATCGGCCGGTCCGGGTTGCCCAGCTGCATGACCTGATCCTGAAGGAAATCCATGATTTCTTTCTGATCGCGAAATCCCGATAGCGTCTCGAACGGAATGGGCGCGCCTGCACGTGCCGTAATCGCCGTACCAAGGGTTCGCCGGAACTCACGCACATAAAGCGCCAATCGCAACGTCAGTGAAAACCGCGAAACCAGGTGAAAGAGCCAGGAGTTCTGCCCGTCAAAATAAAGCGGCAACACGGTCGCCTTCGAAGAGCGGATCATTTTTGCAGTGAAGGTCTTCCAGGGAAGTTCCTCTGCCCGGCCGAATGGCTTGGGTGCTGTGGCCACCCCTCCGCCCGGAAACACGATGATGGTCGTACCTTCACTGAGGAGACGCAGCGCTTCCTTGCGCGTCTCCATGTTGGTCTTGAGCGCCTGCTTGGTTTCCTCAAAATCGACCGGCAGGGAAAATGGCCGGACTTCGGGAACCTTAAGCAGTTCATTGTTGATCAGGATCTTGAAGGGACGGCCCAACTGCTCGGCCAGCGACAGGATCGCCAGACCATCGCCAATGCCATAGGGATGGTTGGCAATAAGAACCAGGGGCCCTTCCGGCAAGGCCTTCGGTGGCCACTCGCCGTGAGCGACGGAAACATTTAGATTGATTAGTCCGAGCAGGTCACTCCAGATCTGCGGCGATGTCCCGACAGTCGAGGCTTTCCAGATCTCGTAGAGGTTTAGTATCTGACGACGGCCCGAGAGTCCCTCGATAGAGCGGATGAGCCACCGCTTCAACGGGGGATGATCTGGATTGGCATAGCTGAATTCAGCGTAGTCCATTACGAATCCAATTCTCTCGAACGCTGCGTAAAACTATTCCGAACCGATAGCCGGTTATCTATTGCGGTTTCGTGACAGCATAGACTGAGCAAAAGAAAAGCCGCAGGAAATCCCGCGGCTTTTCGCAGTTATCATCACAATTCACTTAAGATCAGGCGAAACGGCCTCAGCCTTAAAGGCTGCGACAGCTTCTTCCAAAGACATAGCCGTCTGATCTTTGGATCCCAATCTGCGGATGTTCACAGTCCGCTCTTCCTCTTCACGCCTACCGCAGACCACGATAGCCGGAACCTTCGCCAGAGAATGTTCACGGACCTTGTAGTTGATCTTCTCATTGCGGAAATCTGTTTCCACGCTGAGGCCCGCCTTCTTGAGCTCGGCGGCAACTTCCCGGCCATAATCATCAGCTTCGGACGTGATAGTCGCGACGACCACCTGCAGCGGCGACATCCAAAGCGGGAAATGACCGGCAAAATTCTCGATCAAGATGCCAAGGAATCGTTCCATGGATCCGCAGATCGCGCGGTGGATCATCACCGGCGTCTTCTTTTCGCCGTCGCTATCCACATAGAAGGCTCCGAAACGTTCCGGAAGATTGAAGTCGACCTGCGTCGTGCCGCACTGCCATTCGCGGCCGATCGCATCCTTCAAGGTGTATTCGAACTTCGGACCGTAGAAAGCGCCCTCACCAGGCAGGATGTCTGTCTTGACCCGACCATCGGACTGTTCCTCAATGGTTTTCAAAACGTTGGTCATAACCGTTTCGGCGTGATCCCAGACTTCATCCGAACCGACACGTTTTTCAGGTCGTGTAGAAAGCTTGACCATAACTTCGTCAAAACCGAAGTCCTTGTAGACCGACAGGATAAGCTCATTGATCTTAAGGCATTCCTCGGCCATCTGCTCTTCGGTGCAGAAGACATGTGCATCATCCTGTGTAAACCCGCGCACGCGCATCAGGCCATGCATGGCGCCTGAAGGTTCATAACGGTGCACGACACCGAATTCTGCCATCCTCAGAGGCAGGTCGCGATAACTCTTGAGGCCATGCTTGAAGATCTGGACGTGGCCTGGGCAGTTCATTGGTTTCAGCGCGAAGACACGGGTGTCTTCTGCTTCCGTGTCAGCACACTGCACCGAGAACATGTTCTCCTTGTACCAGCCCCAGTGACCTGACGTCTCCCAGAGCGAGGTGTCCAGAACCTGCGGAGCATTGACTTCCTGATAGTCGTCGGCGAGCCGGCGACGCATGTAGGAGACAAGGCTCTGGAAAAGGCTCCAGCCCTTGGCGTGCCAAAAGACGACACCAGGTCCCTCCTCCTGGAAGTGGAACAGGTCCATCTCGCGGCCAAGCTTGCGGTGATCGCGCTTCTCGGCTTCCTCCAACATGTGGAGATAGCCCTTCAACTCTTTCTCAGACGACCAGGCAGTGCCGTAGATGCGGGTCAGCATCTCGTTGTTGCTGTCCCCGCGCCAGTACGCACCAGCTACTTTCATCAATTTGAAGTCATTGCCGATCTGCCGGGTATTGGCCATATGCGGACCACGGCACAGATCGAGCCAATCACCCTGCTTGTAGATCTTCAGGCTCTGATTGTCCGGGATCGCATCGATCAGCTCGACCTTGTAGTCCTCGCCCTTCTCCGCAAAGAAGACCTTGGCTTCGTCACGGCTCCAGATTTCCTTGGTGAACGCGTCCCCGCGGCCAATGATCTCACGCATCTTCTTTTCGATGACCGGAAGATCCTCGGGCGTGAAGGGCCAATCTTCTTTCGTGTCCGGATGAACCCGCTTGAAGTCGTAGTAGAACCCATTCTCGATGACCGGTCCGATCGTCACCTGTGTGCCCGGCCATAGCGCCTGCACGGCTTCGGCCATCACGTGAGCCGCATCGTGGCGGATCAGTTCCAGCGCACGAGGGTCGTCTCGGGTCACGATCTCGATCTTGGCATCAGCGGAAATCGGATCGGAGAGGTCTTTGAGTTCCCCATCCAGCGCAACAGCGACGGCCTTTTTGGCCAACGACTTGGAAATACCAGCGGCCACGTCGGCGCCAGTGGTACCATCGTCATAATCGCGAACGGAATTGTCGGGGAAAGTCAAATGAATCATATCAAGTCTCCGGCTCACTCCTGCAGACAAGGCAGGTAAGCATTGGTGTTTTAGAGTGCGCTTCACATAAGGGTTTTGCGCACGAGAGGCAACCTTTTCAAGCCATTAGGCCGCACAAGGGCGCCGACTGCCGCGTCTTCAAGGTCGCCCTTGCCCTGCCCAGTTACGATAGACGACTACCGTCCTCCATATGACCACCCGTCCAGCGACCAAAGCGCCAAGGCAGATACCAACGAGCGCTTTCGGGAAGCTGGTCTGGAACAGGGTCATAGCCGGACGGGCCCAAAGGGTTGCAGCGCAGGATGCGCGCAAGACCCACCCATCCGCCAGCCCAAAGGCCAAAGCGGCGGATCGCATCTCCGGTATAGTCGGAGCAGGTTGGCGCATATCGGCATCCCCGTCCCATGACGAGCGAGAGCGAATGGCGATAAATCCAGATCAGAAGCAGCCCGAAGCGTGCTGGAAGCGAGGGCGAACCCTGTGCAGGCTTTTCAGCGGAGCAATGACCCTTGTCAGAACACATGAGATCTATGCTCCCAAAGGAATTTCAGACAGCCGCACCATCTGCCCGCTGCTGTTCATCAAACCCATGTTCGATCTGGTCAAGCGCATCGACCACCGCATCAAACGTGAGGAGTGTCGACGCGTGACGGGCCTTGTACTCACGCACCGGCTCGAGGAATTTCAGGTCTTCAAAACGACCTTCCGGAGCAGGACCCTTGTCCTTGAGCATGGCCCGCATCGTCTCGCGCAGCTCACGAAGTTCATCCGTTGTCGCGCCAACCACATGTTGCGCCATGATGGAGGCGGAGGCCTGTCCTAGAGCGCAGGCTTTGACGTCATGCGCAAAGTCGCTGACCTTGCCGTCTGCGACATTCAGGTCAACCACAACGGTGGATCCGCAAAGCCGTGAATGTGCCTTGGCAGTGGCCTGCGGGGTATCCAGACGTCCCAGCCGCGGAATATTTCCAGCGAATTCAAGGATCTTCGCGTTGTAGATATCGTCGAGCATTCTCGCCTCTTCGTGATCCGGGCTTCATTGCAGCACAGCTCCTTTTACATATATAGATCAGTCGCAAGATGATTTCTGCAAGGGGCTTGGACGTCGCAGGCTAAATTCTGCCAAGATCAAGCCTCACAACAAAAAAGATCGGTGCATTTACCCATGCACCATGATCTGCCTGATAGGCTGGTCCGTAGAGGCTCCGTTACCACGCGGCGCTGACAGGGGCGTCACGTATGGCAGGCAGTCACGACAATGTAACGAGGGTCACGATGGACGCTATGCTGAAAACCGTCGGCAAGAAGCTGGAGCGCAAATCGCAGGACGACTTGGCACGCCCAAGCCGCGAAGAAGCCGAGGCTGCGGTGAGAACGCTCCTCGCTTGGGCCGGCGACGATCCGGACCGGGAAGGCCTACTGGACACGCCCAAACGTGTGACCAAGGCCTATGGCCAGATCTTTGGCGGCTACTTCGAGGACCCGACCGAGCATCTCAAACGGACCTTTGAGGACGTTGGCGGCTATCAGGACATCGTGATGGTACGGGGTATCCCGTTTCATTCGCACTGCGAGCATCACATGCTCCCTTTCGTCGGAACCGCCCACATCGCCTATTATCCCGCCGAAGGGGTTGTCGGCTTGTCGAAGTTGGCGCGCGTTGTAGACATCTACGCCAAGCGCCTGCAGACCCAGGAAAACTTGACGGCGCAGATTACATCGGCCATTGACGATCAGCTCGCACCTCGCGGGCTCGCCGTAATGCTGGAGGCCGAGCACCAGTGCATGACAATGCGCGGTGTGCAGAAGCCCGGTGTTTCGACGATTACCACGCAATTTACCGGCATTTTCCAGGATGAAGCGGCTGAGCAGGCCAAATTCATGTCCCTGGTACGCGGCGGGGGTCTTTGACATCCTGCCAATAGGGTAGGATGACAATGACGACGAGCCCCCTCTTCGCCGAGCGCGGCGACAAATCCGAGATTGAGACCGGCTCTAGCCTTCAGCCGAAATTCGACAATGATGGCCTCATCGCAGCCGTCGTGACAGACTTTGAAAGCGGCGAAGTTCTGATGGTCGGCTATATGAACGCCGAGGCCCTGAAGCGCACGATCGATACGGGCGAGGCCTGGTATTGGAGCCGGTCACGACAAGAATACTGGAAAAAGGGCGGAACCTCTGGTCAAGTTCAGAAGGTTCAGGAGATCCGTACCGATTGTGATCAGGACGCGATCTGGCTCAGAGTATCTGTCGAAGGCAACGGCGCGACATGCCACGTGGGCTTTCGCTCCTGTTTCTTCAGAAAGATCGTCAGACAAGGGGACGGACGTGTCGAATTGATACGCACCGAGGCCGATCGCGTTTATGATCCCAAGGATGTTTACGGCGATAAATAGGCTAAAATAGCCCTTTGAGTGAGGCTGCCGTTCAGTAGCACGTGCGATCTCTAATAGACAGCGGCAGGAACCCTGCCGCTGTTCTTATATCTAGGTGGTGGTGATGTAGCTGCGCATGTGCTCAGCTTCCTGCTCAACCTGAGCGATCCGGTATTTGACCACATCCCCGATCGAAATCAGGCCTGCGACCTTGCCATCCTTGACGACCGGCACATGTCGAAAGCGTCCCTGGCTCATCTTGGTCATCACATCGTTGATGCTGTCGTTTTCCGTGCAGGTGACCACCGAACGGGTCATCACGTCACCAACCGGCAAATCCAGTGCACCTGCCCCCTGGCGTCCGATCGCCTTCACCACGTCACGTTCGGAAATAATGCCTTCGATGCGGCTTTCATCATCAGTTACGAGAATCGCGCCGATCCCCTTTTCAGCCAGAACCTTGCAAATCCCCGAAAGCAGCGTGCCGCTTTTTTCCGCGATCACGTCCCGGCCTTTTCCGTTCAAGATTGCAGCAACCGTCATCAGCGATGTCCTCCCATGGCGTTGCCGAACAAGCCATTGCCCGTCCGGCCGCTCATCATGACAAAAATTCACGCCGACGCAAATAGATCCTTGCCGCTGCGTTAGCGCAGTCGGCGCGGAACCGGGTCAAGCAACGGAAACAGCAGAAGACCCATCAGAAAACCGCCAATATGCGCTTCCCAGGCAATCGATGCGGACCCGCCGGTAACCGGGGTACTCATGATCCCGAAGAGGATATTCAGTCCGAACCAGACGGCTATGAACCCAAGAACCTGACGGTTTGCCAAGGAATCACGCAGGCTGGCCGCAGGCATCCGGTACGCTCCCAGATCCTGTCTGCGGAACGCTCCAAGCGGGCCACCCAGCTCGAAGACAAATCTCAACGCAGCAGCCATATGTCCCGAAACAGCCGCGGATGCGCCGATCATCGGGGCTGACTCGCCAAAATGAAACAGGAGATGCGTCGCCGCCCCAGCTATGGCGCACAGAGCCGAAAGTACCAGAAAACGCCAGGTTCCAAACCTGCGCGCGACCGCACTGCCGAAGATGGCCATCCAAAGCAAGTTGAAGATGATGTGTGTCGCCCCGCCATGAAGCAGGCCGTAGGTGACAAAAGCCCAGATGTCCGCAGCAAGACCGCCCGGCGCCATGCCACTGGCAAGCAACTCAGGGTCATAGCGCACGGGCCAAAAGGCAAAGTAAAGCAGAATCTGGGAATTCCAGCTGTCCGGCAGCACCAAAACCCGAAGAATGTGAATGCCGATCATGATCGCGCCTAGCCAAAACACCACGGATGGCAGATTGAAGGCAGGCTGGTCGACCGGGCGACCGGGATTGGGGAAATGCTGGTTCATCAGAACTCCTCGAAATACTTTCTTGCCTGATGTACGTCGCTGGCGCGTCCTGACAAGCCTTTCTTTGTAAACAGGCTTAATGCGGCAAGAGTGTCTCGCCGCCCCATTTTCTTTTACGCGCGCTCTCCAAAAGTAACGAGAGCTGGCAGGGACGGCCTCAATGTCCCATTCATGGGCCACCTATCTGAAAAGTGCCGTCTTGAAACAGATACGCCCGCTGCCCTTTTGGGCAGCGAGCGCATCAGGTCGCGTCCCCACGCGCCCCATTTCGGAAATCTGATTGCCGCGCTGCTCAACCGGTCGATCCAGCCAGATATCGCAGAAGCGGGCATCTGCTTAACATTTCCTTAACTTGCACATCCCTCAAAGGACATTGCAAGCGCTTCACCCGGTTAACCCTAATGCTTCGTATCGCAAGCGATTTCGGCACATTTCCTCGGTTTGGCATGCCCTCTGCTTAGTTAAGGCCACGAAAGACAACTGGAAGATCAGTGTCCCAATTTTGGACAGAAGGGAAAACTCCCCTGCCCGGCTGACGACGATCTCCAAGCGGAAGAAGAGGCGTTCCAGATGAAAAACGGCGTAACTCAGACACTCTACAGCTACTGGGACGATCTGCGCGGAGTGCGTCCGGCGCCGAACCGGAGCGAAATCGATCCCGGCAGCATTCGCGCCCTCCTTGGCGACACCTTCATTCTGGAAGTCACGGATGCGCACACGGCCAGATATCGCCTTGCAGGCACGCGTCTTTGCTCGGCCCACTGCCGCGAGCTGAAAGGGCGCAACTTCCTGCGTGGCTGGGGCGAGAAAGATCGTGAAGCCATGTCCAGCCTGCTCGCCGCCATTACGGAAGACGCTGCAGCAGCTGTTGTCGGCATTGCCGGCCACACGGAACACGAGCACCAGCTCCATATGGAAATGCTGCTTTTGCCGTTGAATGTGCCGGGCGAAGGCCGCATTCGCATTCTTGGCAGCTGCACCCCCATGGAGCGCCCCTACTGGCTCGGTCTTCACCCGATCATGAAACAGTCGATCACCAGCCTGCGCCTCGTATGGCCGGACGAACGACCTTATTTCATGAACCGTACGGAAGGCCAGACCACAGGCGTCAATCCGATCCTGCCACGCTTCACGGCTGAAGGCATGTCCATGCCGGCCGGTGCCATGGCGCCGATGCCGCGAGGTGCAGAACGTCGCGTCGGACATCTGACGGTCTATGAAGGTGGAAAATCCTGATCAACACACTTGGCAGCATTACCGATCATTAACTCTACATACTCTAGACTAAGTTGAATTGAGATCGAAGCGTCTCACATGCGGAACGGTGGATGATCGGGCATGAATGCCGGCTTAGCGACAGAGATTGAAGGAAGCAAACCGCTTCAAGCTGCCGATCGACGGCGGCATCAGCGTGTTGCTGTCAATATTCTCGGCCGGTTCATGCTAGAAGATCGCCGCGAGTATCCCTGTCAAGTTGTCGACATGTCGCCCGGCGGGCTTGCGATGATTACCCCGGTTTCGGGCCAGGTGGGCGAACGTGTTGTCGCCTATCTCGATCACCTCAGCCGTGTTGAGGGCAAAATCTCTCGCCTGATTGACGGCGGTTTCGCGGTGGAACTTCGAAACACGCCGCGCAAGCGCGACAAGATTGCAAACATCCTGACCTGGCTCGCCAACCGGGATGAGCTGAATCTTCCCGAAGACCGTCGCCACGACCGTTTCGTACCGAAGAATCCGATCACAAAGATCGTCTTGCCGGATGGCTCGGAGCATGTCTGCCGGATTGTAGACGTTTCTCTTTCAGGTGCTGCCCTCGCCACCGATGTTGTCCCTGAAATGGGCGATAGCATTGCCCTGGGCAAAATGCGCGCGCGCGTGGTCCGCCAGATCGAAGGCGGGATCGCCGTCGAATTCGCCGCAATCCAGAACCGTGAGCTTCTGGAACATCACATCACCGGCGAATCCACTTCCTAAGGCACCTCCGGTGCGTCCAGCTCTGAAAAAGAGCACAATAAGAAGGCCGCCATTGCCTTGCGCACCTGTGCGACCAGTTGGATTGCACTAAACAGAAAACCTGACATCAGGCGTTCCGCGACCTAGCTCGCTCGACCTCAAGGTCCCAGAACAGCATGAAGAGCGAGCATAGACGCCTTCGCGCATGACGATTGCGGCCGCGCACCACCTTGCGTCAGATCCCCCCGTCAAATCTATCAAGCATTCAGCCAGCGTCCGCAGCGGCGTCGTTGGTGCGACAAAATTTTTTGCATTTTTTTCTCGCGCGGAAACATTTGCCGCCTTGTCACCCTTAGCGTTCCGACACTTGCTAGTGCTCATCCAAGATAGAACAGTTCACATTCCTCAAGAGTCGAATTCCTTCATGAATTCAATATCTTTCGACAGTTCTATCAAATTTGAATCAAATATCGATCGAATTTTATTCAAAGTAAAATAAAAACAAATTAAAAATAAAATCAAATAAAACTAAAGCAAATCTACATTTTTACTTGCGCGATTATCGTGCAATAAAAAACCATATGTCATCGTTTTGTCAGCCTTGGGGAGGGCAATACGATGAAATTACGCAATTCAACTTTCGCAATTACTGTTATCGCACTTTCCAGCATGTCGTGGGCTTCCGGCACCTATGCCGCAGCAGCCCGTTTCATGGCGATGGGAAGCTCGGTGAAAGCGCCCTTGGGGCACATCCAGTTCTGTGAGGAAAACAGAAGCGCCTGCAAGGGTCGCAACAACTCTCCAGTCGTGGTCAAGCTGACGGAAGAACGCTGGAATGAGCTGATTGACCTGAACAGCCGCATCAACCGGCAGATCAGGCCGGTCACCGACGAAAAGCTCTTCGGTAAACTGGAATACTGGACATACCCGCGTGGCGGAGCCGGAGATTGTGAGGAATATGTGCTTGAGAAGCAGCGAGCGCTTCTGGCCGCAGGCTGGCCCAAAAGCGCCCTTCTCATAACCGTGGCAAAGGATGTGAAAAATGCCGGTCACGCAGTCCTAACCGTCAGGACAGACCAGGGAGACATGATCCTCGACAATCAAATCGAGGCCGTCCTACCCTGGTATTCAACGCCCTATCGTTACATCAAGCGCCAATCGACACGCGAGCCCGCAAAGTGGACAGGCATTTCCGACACCCGCGTAACCACGGTGGGTAGCGTCGGCAACTGAATACAGACAGGGATTTGCCTCCATTGAGGCAAAAGGGAAGATCCGGTCGCGTCCCCACCCTCCCCATCCCTACCACGACCGGATCCAGGGAGTCGGCCAGCCCCCGCAGGCCGGCTCCCGCTTTTTCCGATCGCACTGGAGCCTTGGGATTTTGGCTAGAGCGTTTTAAGCCCCACCTTGAAACGGTTCCAATTCCGAACATACCCGTCGGCTGATTTGGTGATTGACTTTGCCGCATTCTCATCCAGTTGCCGCACCACTCTTCCCGGCATGCCAACGACCAGGGAATTGTCCGGAATTTCCTTGCCTTCCGGAATGAGTGCATTTGCCCCGACAATACAATTCGACCCAATCACCGCACCATTGAGCACCGTCGCGCCCATTCCGATGAGAGAATTGGACCCGATGGTACAGCCGTGAAGGATCGCCTTATGGCCAATCGTGCAATCCGCACCGATTGTCAGCGGGCGGCCCAAGTCGGAATGAAAGACACAACCATCCTGAACATTTGAGCGGGCACCAATGTGAATCAGCTCGTTGTCACCGCGAATGATCGCCCCAAACCAGACACTGGCATCCTCTTCGAGCCGCACTCGACCGATCACGCAGGCGTTCGGCGCAATCCAGTACCGATCGACATTGCCGAAACTCGGCGCAGTGCCTTCCAGCTCGTAAACAGCCATATTGCCTCCCTTGCGGAAATCAGATGTAGCCTGCCAGCCCCAACGCAAAGTGTGTCACAAAGAGTCCCGAAACCAGGCTCCACATGCCTGCGATCGTTGACGAGGCGACCAGCCAGCCAAGCGGACGTCCTTCGATTCGCCGTCCCCGGATCGCATTGCGCATGATGATGAAGGGCCCTGCAAGCAGGCAAATCGCGACCACGGCAATCGCGCCGAACAGGCTTTCCACCGCGATGTTGAAACGGGGTGGTTGATCGGTCAAAAGCTGATAAAAGCTGCCAATTAGCCCGGCAGAAACGAATCCTGCAGACCCTATGTAGAAAGCGACGAACAGGTCGAACAACACACCATTAACCTTTCGTTAACCCTTGAGGGCAGAAGCTGCTTGATGAAACTCAAAGGGTCAATAGCAAACGCCGTGCCGTTTTTGATATCGGCGTTAACCTGGCAGTAACCCTGACGAATGCGAGACAACTCTCAAATCTGGCCATCCCGATACGGGACATTCGTGTCTCAACGGGACAGATCTAAGGCCAAGCTCACGTTTCGCACCTCCGGATCGTTGCCGCGGGGGTTGCTGACATGATTCCCATTGAGCTGCCCCGCGCCAGCGGCATTCGCCCCCTTCACTTCACGGTCCTTACAACCTCTCTGGTCGTTTTGACGCTCGCCTATATGGCGTATGTCGGAGCGAAATGGAGCGGATACTGGCGCGGCGAGCTTATCTGGACGGCCGACAGAACGGAGGTCGCGGTCAGCGTCAACGATCAGGACCTCCTCGTACCCGCCAGCTTGATGCGAAGCCAGATGGCAAAGATTGCGCTCGGCAATGGCAGGGAACGGCTTGCGAGCCTAAAGCTTGCGGCGATCTGGCCCATGATGACAGCTGCGCGCAGCGCACAACACCTGACGTCTGCAGACCTTGAGCGCGGATCCAATCTTGTCCTGATCGACATAACGGCGAACCAGGGCGCGGAGACAATGCGAGATCGACTGGAGACGGTTTACCGCCGTCTGTCCCGCGGACCTGAAACAGATGGCCCTGCAGGCCTCAAGGTTCTCACTCTGTCATCACCGGTCGCGTTGGAACTGGATCAGGTGGTGTTCGAGCCGAACCGCGCGAATGGCTTCATCGCACGGTGCAAAGCCGCACAGGGGAAGAATGCAGTCTGCCACCGAGCTGCAAGCGCGGGCGGCGACCTTGCGGTCTCCTATCGCTTCGAACGCGGACTTCTGTCCAGCTGGGGGAGTCTGGACCGGCGAGTAAATGATCTGATCGAAGCCCTTCGCCAATAACACGGGCGCCAATAAGCCAGGCACAATTCTTCTCGCCTTGCTGTCCAGAACCACAAAGGCCCGGAACTTCACGGTTCCGGGCCTTTATAGTAACGGACACAATCCGCAACGTGTCAGATCAGGCTTCTTCGAGGTCGAACTCGAGAATGGCCATCTGAAAGTTCCAGCTCAGGTCATCATCATCCTCATCGTCGCGATAAATCACGCCAATGAATTCGTCGCCGATGTAGACCTCCGCACTGTCGTCCTTGCGAGGACGCGCCTTCACCTGAATGTTCTCCAATTCGAACTTCTTGCGAAGGTAGGCTTCGAGCTTGCGGATTTCGTCTGGTTTCACGTTTTCACTCCTATTCGGTCGTGAAGAAATTATCGAGCGCGGACCCTACAGCAATGCCGCAGCATGCCAACAGCCCAATTCAGCTATCCCCGTGTTCCTCACCTTCGTGATCAACACGCATGACATTGTCAGCCGCCAAGAGCTGATTCATCGTTCGTGCAGGCTCTGAACAGCCAGCCTTCCCGACGATCCTGGCAGGAACACCGGCGACGGTCGTGTTCGGTGGAACTTCGTTCAAAACCACCGAACCGGCCGCGATCCGTGAGCAATGGCCGATCAGAAGGTTACCGAGTATCTTGGCACCGGCGCCGATAAGAACACCATTCCCGATCTTCGGATGCCGATCGCCACATTCCTTGCCGGTCCCGCCCAAGGTGACGCCTTGCAGGATGGAAACGTCATCGCCGATAGAGGCGGTTCCGCCAACAACAAGACCGGTTCCGTGATCGATGAAGATGCCGCGACCGACCGGCACAGCCGGATGAATATCCACCTGAAAGACCTCAGAAGCACGGCTTTGCAGATAAAGCGCAAAGTCCTTGCGTCCCTGCCGCCAAAGCCAATTGGCCAGGCGGTGCGTTTGCAGGGCATGAAATCCCTTGAAGTAAAGCACGGGTTCAAGCAAGCGGTCGCAGACGGGATCGCGATCATAAACGGCCACCATGTCGACCCGAAAAATCTCGGCCAGCTCGGGCTCTGAAGACAAGGCTTCTAGATAGGTCTGCCGGATCAGGGAAGCTGAGACCACATCACGACCAAGGCGGTCACCGAGGCGATGAACAACCGCCTCCTCGAGGGTTTGGTGATTCAGGACTGTTTCGTAGACAAACGAAGACAAGGCCGGCTCGGCCGTAACCATCGCTTCCGCCTCGTCCCTGAGCTGACGCCAAACCGGGTCATGCAGGGCCAGATGTGCAGCATTCTGGCGAGGTGTCAGGTTCGTCATGGCTTGTCTCCTTTTCAAGCCGCCCGTTCTTGCCCCTAAGATAGGGGTGTTCGGTCTAATTCCAAAGTCAAACTTGCCCGGGCATGTCCAAGCTGGTTTGTTTTGCCTTAAGAACTCGTCCTGGCGCGCCAGCCCCATTCTGGAGAACATAATTGTGAACACGCCCGTTGCGAGCGATCAAGGCACCATTTCCACTCGAATTGACGGCTCTGTCGGCTGGCTCGTAGTCGACAATGCCGCCAAGCGCAACGCCCTGTCGCTTGCCATGTGGAAACAAATCCCCTCAGCTGTCGACCGACTTGTGGCCAATCCAAACGTTCGTGTGATCGTCATCAGGGGCGCTGGAGAAACGAGCTTCGTCTCAGGCGCGGACATATCGGAATTTGCACAAACGCGCTCGACGGCGGTCGCGGCAAAGGCTTATGACGCCATCAATGTTGCGGCTTTCAAGGCACTGAAGCACGCGGTAAAACCTACCCTCGCAATGATCAGAGGCCATTGCCTCGGTGGAGGCCTTGGCCTTGCACTGGCCTGCGACCTGAGGATTGCAGCGACTGGAAGCATGTTCGGCATTCCGGCCGCACGGCTTGGTATCGCCTATCCGCTTGACGCAATGACCGACATTGTCGAGGCCGTCGGGCCGTCAGCCGCCAAACGGCTCCTGTTCACCGCCGAGAGAATTGGCTCGGAAGAAGCTCTGCGCATTCAGCTCATAGGCGAAGCCGTGCCTGAGGCAAATCTCGACGTTCGAGTTGCCGCGCTCTGCGCAGATCTGGCAAACAACGCACCCCTCACCCAAACGGCTGCAAAATTGGCGATCAATGCCATCGCTGCAGGGTGTCAGAATGATGCAATGGCCCTTGCCGCAAAGGCTGCTGAAACCTGTTTTGAAAGCCGGGATTTTGCGGAAGGCAGAGACGCCTTCCTCGAAAAACGCCAGCCGAACTTTTCAGGCACTTGAATCAACTTCAGAGCGCCAGAAAACAAGCCATTGGCGCGACTCACGTTTATCCGACGAAACAGACAAAACCCGAGAACCGATCCGACTTGTAAAAACGAGAGCAAGATACTGTAATAAAAGAAAAAATCAGTTAGGCGCCAATTGTTTCCGACAAGCGGAGCAAAAATACCTCAACCGCTTCTGCAAAGACATCGTTCTTGTCTCCCGCAACCATATGGCCTGCACCCTGAATATCCACGAACTCAGAGTGAGGCACCATGCCCTTGAACTCGGCGGCATGAGCTTCCGAGACAAGTTCGGAATTGCGTCCTCGCACCAACAGAACAGGCAGAGTGAGCTTCTTTGCAGCCTTAACGAGATCCGCTTCGACCAGAGCAGAACTCGCTCCCCCAGATGCATCCTTGGCGGCAATAAACTTCGGATCCCAATGCCAGCGGTAACGACCATCCTTGTGCAGACGAAGGTTCTTGGACAGGCCGGAAAGGTCACGCGGCCGCGACCGGTTCGGCAGATAGGCTGCTATGGCGTCAGCCGCGTCTTCGACGCTCGAAAACCCGTCTTCGACGCGGGCCCCCATGAAGCCCAGGATCTTTGAGACTCCGCCAAGATCAAGCCGCGGCGTGACATCGACGAGAACAAGCGCGGAGAGAGAACCAGGTGCAATCGCGCCTTCCGCCAGAATGCCAGCCAGACCGCCAAGGGAGGCCCCGACCAGAACAGGCCGCTCACCGATCTGAGCCGTAACCTCATTGCATACGGCATCCAGATCGTGCGCAAAATCGACAAAGGCATAGTTTCCGGAGGACACCCAAGCGCTTTCACCATGACCGCGCTGGTCGATGCAATAGACCACGTGCCCAAGGCTGGAAATCCGCTGGGCCGCGGCCTCCCAGGAGTGGCGGGTCTGTCCGCCTCCGTGGAGCATGACCACGGGGCGCCCGTGGTCACCGTAGCGGTCACCGACCAGCGCATTCCTCTCAGCGCCCGTGAAGGTGACGCGCCGCGGTATCATTCCATCTCACCATGAAGGAATTCGAGCACGCCCTTCTTGTAGACTTTGTCACCGACCGCAACCATGTGGTCCCGTCCCGGGATATCAAGCACCCTTGCATCCTGCATCAGGTCTGCAAGACGTTGCGGCGATCCTGCAATATCGTCGTTGGTTCCAACGGCGACGAGCACAGGACGCGTGATCCGGGAAATATCGTCCTCGGAAATCTTCTGACGTGATGAGCGCATACAGGCGGCCAGTGACAGTCGGTCTGACTTTGTCTGCTCGGCAAAGGCCCTGAAGGCCCGCCCTGTGCGGTCCGTCACATCTCGCAGCTGCTCGGCTTCGAGAGCGGAAGCGATCGGCTCGGGGTCCCCAACGCCACTAACCATTCCATAGCCAAGTCCGCCGAAAATCACCCTGTTCACCCGATCAGCATGATTGAGAGTCAGGAAAGCGGAAATGCGCGCGCCCATGGAATACCCCATGACGTCAACGGTCTGCAGATCCAGATGGTTCAACAGACGGAAAGCGTCTTCTGCCATCACCGGTGCACCATAGGCCTCAGGATCATAGAACTTAGAGCTTTCGCCATGCCCCCTGTTGTCCAGGGCAATCACGCGACGGCCGTCCTTGACCAGGAGATCCACCCAACCGGGATACTCCCAGTTGATCGACTTGTTTGATGCGAACCCATGTATGAGCAGGATCGGATCGCCCTCGCCCTCATCCAGAAATGAGATTTCGACCCCGTCTTTTTCAAATTTCGGCATTCCCTCACCTTACTCTTACGTAAAGGGTAATCAACGTTTCCACCAACATTAGGTCGAATGGAGCGCCGGGGAAACCCGCTTTGAGTAGCTGGGCGAGATTTCATCTGATCTATAAAGAACATGGCAAAGGCAGCAGGCTGCTTCCCGCGGACCTTATCAAGCGGTGGGGATCTCGACGTCTTGCCCCTACACAAGTGCCATGCAAATGAGTATGGTCGCCCGCAAGATAAACCTTGATGGAATGGAATGGACCCATGGCGGATCACATTGTCCCACATTTCCAGAACGCAAGTGGCCACGACTCGATCGCGATCGGTGCTCGTGAATTCATGTGCATTGGCGCGAATCCACCGTTCGATCATCCGCATGTTTTTCTCGATCTGGGAGAGGAAAACGAGATTGTCTGTCCGTATTGCTCGACGCTATACAAGTTCGACGCGACCTTGAAGCCGACAGAATCGTCTCCTGCCGACTGTGTCTGGACACCCAAAGCGGCCTGACGTCAGACATCATCAGATCCTTGGCATTGAGATTGGCTTGCCGATGAGCATGCGACGCAGATGAACGCACCGCTTGTGATCGCGGGCGCCGGAATCGGTGGCCTGACTGCCGCTGTCGCACTCTCGCGGGCCGGCCATCGAGTTCTTGTGCTAGAACGCGCAAGCGCCCTGTCGGAAGTCGGCGCAGGGCTTCAGCTTTCCCCCAACGCCTGCAAGTGCCTTGACAAGATCGGCGTTCTGGAAGCGGTGCGCAAGACGGCCTCAGCGCCGGAAGCAATCCGCATCCGATCTGCCCGAAGCGGCAAGGCGCTTGCCCACATCCCGTTGGGATCGGAGGCATCCGCACGGTATGGTGCTCCTTACCTACTGTCCCATCGCGCAGATCTGCAAAAAGCGCTCTACGACAAAGCCCGCTCGTTGCCATCGGTTGAAGTTCGCTTTGGACACAGCTTCATCGGCAGCCATGTCGACGAGGCTGGCAATCTTAGCGTAACGTTCCAGGCAGACGACGGCCGCAACCTCACTCTGCAGGCCAAGGCCCTTGTCGGCGCCGACGGCGTCTGGTCAAGAGTGCGCGAAACCTTGCGTGAGCATGCAACAGCCAAATTCAGTGGCCGCACGGCCTATCGCGCCACATTGCGCGCCGATCAGGTCGATCCAGGCCTTCTTCGAGACACGGGCCTTTGGCTCGGCAAGGACGCCCACATCGTCCACTACCCCATCCGCCAACAAAGCGCATTCAACATCGTTGTGCTCGTTGCCGAAGACTGGAATGAACAGGATTGGTCGGCACCAGCAGATCGAATTTCCCTTCTCAAGCGCTTTGCGCAATGGGCGCCAGATGCACGGCGGCTTCTTGAAACGCCGGACAGCTGGCTGAAGTGGGCTCTTTGCGGCGTGCCGGCCACCGGACCCTGGGCCCAAGGCAAGACGGTTTTGATTGGTGATGCTGCGCACGCCATGCTGCCCTTTGCTGCGCAAGGCGCTGCCATGGCCATCGAGGACGCGTTGGTGCTAGCAAGCGTGCTCACGCCCGAAACCACAGATATCGCAGATGCTCTATGTAGGTTTGAACGGCAACGACGTGAACGGGTGCGCAAGGTTCAAAAGACAGCCGAGGAAAACGGGCGCATCTACCACATGAGCGGGCCGCTGGCTCTTGGCCGTGACACCGTCCTGCGCATGTCCTCTCCTGAAAGTCTTTCTGCCCGCATGGACTGGATCTATGGCTGGACGCCACCGTCCTGAGCGGCTGCCAATTCGCCCTTTCGCCGTGAAACAGTGCCTCAAACCTTGAGCCTGCGCCGCGCTTGGGCTAAAGGCATCGTCCAATCACTCCCGGGAGACAGGCCATGACGACAGCTGAGGCAGATCAAGAGGTAACCGCAGCGTTCCTCGTCATCGGCGACGAGATTCTCTCCGGCCGGACCAAAGACAAGAACATCGGCTTTCTTGCCGATTATCTGACCACCATTGGTATTGACCTGCGCGAAGTGCGCATCGTCCCCGACGTAACCGAAAAAATCGTCGATGCGGTCAACGAACTGCGCGCCGGGTACACCTATGTTTTCACCTCCGGTGGCATTGGCCCCACCCACGACGACATCACGGCTGACAGCATTGCGGCTGCCTTCGGGGTCCCGATAGATGTTGATCCCCGCGCCAAAGCGATCCTTGAGGCCCATTATCCTCCCGGTCAGCTGACACCCGCCCGTCTGCGTATGGCACGGATCCCCGAAGGCGCCGACCTGATCGACAACCCGGTTTCCAAGGCACCCGGCTTCCGGATCGAGAACGTCCATGTCATGGCCGGCGTGCCGTCGATCATGCAGGCCATGGTCGATGCCATTGCACCGACGCTGCAAACCGGGCGGAAGATGCTCTCGCGCTATGTCGACGCGGATGTGCCGGAAAGCCGGCTTGCGGACCAGGTCGGCGAGATCCAGACCCGTTTCCCCGAGACGCTGATCGGTTCCTATCCACGGACGAACGATGGCCGTTTCACCACTCAGATCGTGATCCGCTCACGGGATGAAGACACATTAGAAGCGGCCACAGCTGCTGTGCGCGAAGCCGTTGCGGGCGCGCTGGCGTAAGAAGCCTTATAAGAACAAAGTTTCAAAGGACACCACATGGAAAACCCAGCACAAAACAAAGCCTTTCCCGTCTCCTGGGACATGTTTCACCGGGACTCACGCGCGCTTGCGTGGCGGCTGTCGAGCGAAGGCGAATGGAAAGCCATTGTCTGCGTCACCCGCGGCGGCTTGGTGCCGGCCGGGATCGTTGCTCGCGAACTCGGGATTCGCACGATCGAGACCGTCTGCATCGCCTCCTATCATGACTACGAAAACCAGGGGCAGCTGAAGGTCATCAAGCCAGTCGATCCCAAGGTGATTGATCTTGAAGACGGCCAGGGCAGCGGCGTTCTCGTGATCGATGACCTCGTTGACACCGGAAAGACGCTGAAGGTCGTGCGCGAAATGCTGCCCAAGGCACATTACGCAACAGTCTATGCCAAGCCGGTTGGTGTGCCGATGGTCGACACCTTCATCACCGAAGTCTCCCAGGACACATGGATCTATTTCCCCTGGGATATGGGATGGCAGTTCCAGCCGCCGCTTTCAAAAGACACGGCCGGTTGACCTTTCTGCAGCACTGCAAAATCACAACAAGTCGCAAAAGGCTTCAATCCTGCGTGAGCACACGAGGGATTGAGGCCCTTGCCACTTTCTTGGCTTATTTTTCCTGATACGCAACGCATCAAACGCATGGAACAGCTTCGCTCCAGCCGCGTTACCCATCTTGAGGGTGAGCAACATCGCCCACCCGCCACCATGCCCGTCGCATCATCAAGGCCCCCGAATGTCCCTGACACGCAGAACCTTTTGTCTGACTGCCTCCGCCGCCGCCCTCGCTGGCTGTACCAGTTACACACGCCAGTCGCCACGCCTGCCAGAGGCGGCACCGCCTGCCGGCCGTCGGATCGCACCCGAATATCTGCAAATGTACAGGGCCATGCCGGAAGAGCGTTTCCCGATACCGGCTGTTGATCTGACGAAGGTCGATCCGCTCTATTATCGCCAATACGTCGACTACCGCTCCGAGTACCCTGCCGGAACGATCATCGTCGACACGCCAAATCGCTTTCTCTATCTCACCATGGAAAACAACAAGGCCATGCGCTACGGCGTGGGCATCGGCCGGGCCGGTTTTGCCTGGGGCGGCAAGGCACGTATAGCCTACAAGCGCGAGTGGCCGACCTGGACCCCTCCCGCGGAAATGATCGAGCGCCAGCCGGAGCTGGAGAAATACCGGAACGGTATGGCCCCAGCCCTGGACAACCCTTTGGGCGCACGCGCGCTCTACATCTTCGAGGGCAATCGCGACACGTTGTACCGGTTGCACGGCACATCCGAAGCCTATTCGATAGGCAAGGCCGTATCTTCAGGATGTGTCCGACTCATGCATCAGGATGTGATCGATCTCTACAATCGCGTTCCGAACGGCACCAACATCGTTGTCCTGCAGGCCTGAGTCGAGCCAGCAGGCAAAGGCCCGCGTTCAAACGGTGAGTTCGACGATTTTGTCGACGTCGATGCCGTCGACCCTGACATCACAGCCGACGGCATAGGCTTCGACCCCGGCAGACCGTGCAGCTGCAAAAGCAGCTGCGTAGTTGGGGTCAATATCTCCAGCAAGAGACAGCTTGGCACAGTCAGGCCGCTGCACGAGAAAAACCATCGCCGCACGATGTCCCTCGGCGACCATGTCAGACATCTCTGCGAGATGCTTTGCACCGCGCGCGGTCACAGAATCTGGGAATTCGGCGTGTCCCGCCTCGCGCATCAGATGAACGTTCTTGATCTCCACATAGGTCTTCGCGCCATCAGCCGATTCCAGTAGGATATCGATCCTGGAATTCTTGCCGTATTTCACTTCACGGCGAAGGCTTGCAAAGTCAGACAGTTCAGGCACCCTTCCCGCCCGGATCGCTTCCTCGACAAGGCCATTGGGATGAGCCGTGTTGATGCCGACGAGCGCACCGTCCGCCTCCATCACTTCCCACGAGTATTTCAGCTTGCGCTTGGGATTGTCCGAGATCGACAGCCAAACCCGCGACCCCGGCTCCTTCAGACCCAGCATAGAGCCTGGATTGGCACAATGAGCCGTCACCTCGGAGCCATCTTCATCGAGAATGACGTCGGCCAGAAAACGCTTGTACCGCTTGACGAGGCGGCCACTGACAAGGGGAGTTGGAAACTTCATGACCCTTGTCTAGTGCGGGAACAAAAGAGAAACAAGTATGTAGAACTCAGCGCGACCAGAAGTCAGGGTCGAGCAAAACCAATACCGTGAAGAGCTCAAGACGCCCCATGAGCATTGCAAAGGACAGCAGCCACTTCGCCCCGTCCGGCAGCGGCGCAAAATTCCCCGCCGGGCCAATGATCGGCCCAAGGCCCGGACCGACGTTGCCGACAGACGTGGCAGCAGCCGACACGGCGGTCACAAGGTCTAGGTCAAAGAAGGACAGCGCTAGCGTGATCACACCAACAGAGCCGAGATAAACCACGAGGAACGCCAGAACCGAGAAGGACAGTTCCTGCGTCAGGCGCGTTCCGCCATATTCTTCCGACATGACCCGGTTCGGACGGACCATGCGGCGCAAATGGGCACGCACCGTGCCGAAAAACACCAGAAAGCGGAAAACCTTGATTCCGCCGGTCGTTGATCCGGTACAGCCACCGACGAATTTCAACAGGAGCGCCAAGCCGATGACCGGCGGGCCCCACTCGGTGTAATCGCCGAGCGCATACCCGGTCCCCGTAACGATGGAGATCACATTGAAGGTCGCGCGCAGTAACGCCTCATCGAAGGGGAAGCGCATCTTGACGCCCAGATAGACGGTCAAAAGCAGCGAGACGATTGCGAGAAACGCAACCAGGGAGCGAACCTGCGGGTCGCGCCAGAGCACCAGCGGCTGACCTCGCAGCGCCTGAATCAAAAGAACGAAAGGCATCGCTCCGATGAGCATGAAGACAACCGCAACCCAGCCAGACGCCGGATTTGTGAAATAGCCAAAGGACTGGTCGTGTGTGGAATAACCACCCGTCGAGATCGTGGTCAGCGCGTGATTGAAGGCATCGAACAGATCAAAGCCGGTGGCCAGATAGGCGACGATGCAAAGCACTGTCAGGAAAAGATAGGCAAGACCAAGCAGCCGGATCAATTCAACCGATCGGCTGACGATCTTCTCCGAGCGGTCAGAGTTTTCACTTTGAAATAGCTGCATTCCGCCAATTCGCAGAAACGGCAGCAGAACAATCGCCATAACGATGATCCCGACGCCGCCCATCCACTGCATGATCGATCGCCAGACAAGCAAACCCGGAGGCAGGTTGTCGAGGCCGCTCAAGACCGTGGAACCTGTGGTCGTGAACCCAGAAACAGCCTCAAACACTGCATCCGCATAACCAATACCCAGCCACAAGAACGGCAATGCACCGAAGGCAGGCAGGCTGGCCCAGGCAAGCGTCGTCAAAATGAAGGTTTGACGCGTATCGAGGCCCTTCGACAGCGATCCCCCGACCGCGATCGACAGAAGCATGCCTACAAGCCCCGTCAGAAGCGAAGAAAACACGAAGGCCTGCCAATCCGCATTCTTGGCGGCGACATCGACGATCGCGGGGATCAGCATGGCCGTGGCAAGCCCGACATACAGAAATCCCAGGACATTGAGGACTGGACGGAGTGAAATCAAAAAGATGCTTCCCGGCGGCTGCGCTGTTCCGGCGGGGTGTCTTTGGCCCCGCATCTTGAAATTTGCAAATCGTCAGCGTTGCCGTTTGCGGAACGCTCGAAGCTCTTCCCTACACTGAAGAGCTTCGTTTGCCAATCTCCGGCTCTCGAGAGCCTGGTGCGGGCGACGGGACTCGAACCCGTACAGCCTAAGGCCGAGGGATTTTAAGTCCCTTGCGTCTACCAATTTCGCCACGCCCGCATTCAACCTCTGGGTACCCTTTGGCCCTGAAAACCGCAAGTCGCCTCGCCAGGTTTTTAAAAGCCTTTTGCCGCGCCTCTAGCAATCCGCAGCACAAGGCGATATTTGGAAAGGTAACAATCTTGCAATGGCCCATATTAAGGCCGGACGCTTTGACGGCGGACTATCGACCCTGTCGCGTCTTGAGGCCCAAGATAAAGAGCAACGACAGTTCATGGTCACCTATATCGACGCCGCTGAAGCCCCTTTGAAAAACACCGGCCAGGTCCGTATCTACGACCAGGGCGACTTCGCCGGAATGAAGAAGGCCAGTCAATTGACCGCCACCTGCCTCGATGAGCTTGCGCAGATGGTGAAACCCGGCGTGACCACCCAGGAGATTGACGACTTCGTATTCGCCTATGGAGAATCGCACGGTGCCATACCCGCGACGCTGAACTACCGCGGTTACACAAAGTCCTCTTGCACATCGATCAACCACGTCGTCTGTCACGGCATCCCGAATGAAAAGCCTCTGCGTGAAGGCGACATCGTCAACATCGATGTCACGTTCATTCTTGATGGCTGGCATGGCGATTCGAGTCGCATGTATCCGGTCGGCCAGATCAATCGCAAGGCTGAACGGCTTCTCGAAATCACCTATGAATCTCTGATGCTGGGGATTGAAGCCGCCAAACCTGGCAACACCACCGGCGATATTGGCGCTGCGATCCAGACCTTTGTTGAGAGCCATCGCTACTCTGTCGTACGAGACTTTTGCGGCCATGGCGTCGGCAAACTTTTCCACGACACTCCGAACATCCTTCATTATGGACGCCACGGCGAAGGCGTCGAATTGAAGCCTGGCATGATTTTCACGATCGAGCCGATGGTCAACACCGGCCGCCCTCAGGTCAAAGTCCTAAGCGATGGCTGGACCGCGGTCACACGGGATCGTTCTCTTTCAGCACAATATGAACATTCCATCGGGATCACCCAGGATGGCTGCGAGATCTTCACCCTCTCCCCTTCCGGCCTCCACACCCCTGGTCTTTCGAAAGAGTAAGGTCACGTCGCCGGAGTATTAAAACGCAGGAGACCAATGCCGATGGCGGCAACGCCGGACGGTTTTGCAGAAAAGGCCGCAAAGCCCGACAAGCCGAAAAAGTCGGACGACGATGGCCATAGAGAAAGATTACGCCAGCGCTTCCGCGATCATGGCCCGAACGGCTTTGCCGATTATGAATTACTTGAGCTTCTCCTGTTCTCGGCCATTCCGCGCCGGGACACCAAACCCATCGCCAAGGCGCTCATTGGTAAGTTCGGGTCCTTCTCCGGTGTTCTCGCGGCTCCACGCAAGAGACTGAACGAAGTCGATGGCGTCGGGGAAAAGGTCATCGATACGCTGAAGCTCGCACAGGCAACGGCGTTGCGCTTTGCCCGCGGTGAAGTCGATACCCGCGCGCCGCTCTCATCCTGGTCTAAAGTGATCGACTACATTCGAACTGCAATGGCGTTTTCTGACGTCGAAGAATTTCGAATACTCTTCCTCGACAAACGCAACGGCCTCCTCGCAGACGAAGTGCAGCAGACCGGAACGGTAGACCATACGCCGGTCTATCCACGCGAAGTCATTCGGCGCGCCCTCGAACTCTCTGCCACTGCCATCATTCTCGTTCACAATCATCCCTCGGGCGATCCAACTCCCTCTCGCGCCGATATCCAGATGACAAAGCAGATCATCGATATCGCAAAACCTTTGGGTGTAGAAGTTCACGATCACATTGTTGTGGGCAGAGAAGGTCAGGTGAGCTTCCGCGGGCTGCAGTTGATCTAGAATTGCAGAATTTGAACATAAATGAATGAAAATGAGAGATTTCCGACCCAAGAAACCGGGTATTTTGAACAAAATGCTCTCTGTCATTCTCTGTTAACCAGACTTCTCCGGCATTCATTAACAGCTCTTGTGGATACTGCCGCAAAGTGAGCTGGGAGCGTTGAATGAAACTGGTGACGGAAGGGTCCGGTGGCAAAATCGCAACTGCAATCATCATTCCGATGATCGCGGTCGTTGTTCTCGCCGTTGCCTGTGTCTGTGGACTGATGATCTGGTCCTCGCAGATTTCCGACGAAAGTGCCGAGAACAGTCAGCGAAAACTGCTCAACGGTGCTTTGAAGCTGAAGCTTGACCAGATGGCGCGGCAGCAGGTTGGCACCGTCGTCTGGGATCAGGCCTATTTCAACACGGTGGGTGATAAACTCGACCAAGCCTGGCTTTACAACAACATCGGGCACTGGCTGAAATCCACCTACGGCTTTTCCCGTGCATTGATCGTTGATCGCGAACGCGAACCAGTTTTCATCTACGATGAGAAACTTAGCCGCGACTGGATGACGCCAGAGATCCAGAACCATCTTTCGACTGCAATCGCCAGAACGCGCGCCCGCTACATCACATCGTTTCAGCGTACTCCGTCAGGTCTCTATCGCTTCAAGCAGGATCAGACCAATGACGGTCGTGTCCTCGCGGAAACGGGCCTCGTTCGGATAGGCTCTCACGTCTACTTTTTCAGTGCCGCGGCAATCACCCAGGAAGTGCACACGATCACGGCCGTGCGCAGACCGCCTGCAGTGCTCGTCAGCTTCGACAAGCTGGACAGCGAAGCGCTTGCCAAGATCGCCAATATCTCCGGTCTGGCCGACCTGAGGCTGATTGAAAACGCCGGGCTTCTTCCGCGGCTTGCGACGGTCGAACTGCGCTCGCCCAAGGGCGTCGTCATAGGCAATCTCCAATGGCGGCCAAACAAGCCGGGCACGGAAATGCTTGGCCGGGTTGCGCCGGTGCTGCTGATCCTCGCGTTGGCCATTGTCGGACTGACGATCGGCGTCATCGATTTTACCCGGCAAACGACACGCAGGCTGGCCAGCAGCCAGGCTCAGGCCGTGCATACCGCCAGCCATGATTCCCTTTCAGGCCTGCCGAACCGCGAGCAGTTCTCGACTTTGCTCGGCGAGGCTCTCAAGAAAACACAAGATGAAGCGGTCGGATCAGCCATCGTCTACATTGACCTTGATCGCTTCAAGGACATCAACGACACGCTTGGTCATGCAGCAGGTGACGAAGTCATTCGCGCTGTCGCAGGTCGATTGAAGGCAATTGCACCGAAAACCGGGGTGATTGCACGCATCAGCGGCGATGAGTTCGCCATGCTGCTGGCCGATTGCGAAGATCAGCAGTCAGTCGAGCAGATATTGACCCGCGTTCAGGATCAGATGGTCCGGCCAATACGCATAGACAACAACGAACTGTTCGTCAGCCTCTCTATGGGCGCAGCACTTGCGCCCCGCGATGGCACCGATCCCGGTGAACTCCTGCGCAAGGCCGACATCGCCCTCTATGACGCAAAAGAGAACGGCCGCGGCCGCTGGTCATTCTTTGACAACTCCATGCAGGAGACTGTCCAGACGAAGGACAAGATGTCCAGGGAACTGCGCAGGGCAATCGACAACGACTCTCTGGAGGTGGCATATCAGCCGCAATGCGATGCCAGCGCAAACGAAGTCATCGCAGTTGAGGCACTCGCAAGATGGACCCATCCTGAGATGGGATCAATTTCTCCCTCCAGTTTTATTCCGCTCGCCGAGGAAACCGGTCTGATAAACGATCTTGGCCAATGGATCTTGCGCCGGGCTTGCCGCGATGCCCATCGCTGGCCCGACCTGCTGGTATCGGTGAATGTTTCCCCAACCCAGTTCAAGCATCCACGGTTCGTCGAAATGATCCTGGAGACGCTTGATGCCTTCAATCTCGCGCCGAACAGGTTGGAAATCGAGGTCACCGAAAGCGTCTTTGCCGGTCAGCACATGACCATCCTCAACTCCATGAAGCGCTTGCAGGATCGCGGAGTTAAGATCGCGCTTGATGATTTCGGCTCCGGCTACTCAAGCCTCAGCTATCTGCGCAAGTTCCCGTTCGACACTCTGAAAATCGATCGCGACTTCATCTCGGACATGGATGACAGCCTCGAAGCCGAAGCCATTTTGACCTCCATTATCCAGCTGGGTCAGGCCCTTGGAATGACCATTGTCGCTGAGGGTATTGAGGCGCGGCATCAGATCGGCTTCCTTGCGGACAACGGCTGTCACAGGATGCAAGGCTTTTACATCTCACGGCCTCTTGCCGATGAGGCCCTGGCCGAATTCCTGGACGATCGCGCGATGAAACAGGCAATGGCTGTCGCGGCAAACGAAGAGCAGCAGCCGAGCCTGCCACTAAAGCTCGCCAAGGGTTAGGACAATCCAGGCACACTACAGAGCCGGTTCATCAAACAACCGCTGCTCGATCACCTTTGAAAAATCACGATAGCTCGAAAACGGCGCGCTGGAGGCCTCTTTCAGGAACCGCCGGCCCCGATCAGAATTTGCAATTTTAAGACCGGCTGTGCCGTAGCGGGTTCGAACCATGTCCCTGAACCAATGCTCATGTTGCGCCGCGCGTCTGGGCAGGAGGCGACCGCTCTGGTTCAGAAAAAGCTTGTGCTTCTCAATCACCCGCATGAGATCGTCGATGCCAGATCCGATTCGTGCCGAAATTTCGCACACCGGAACACTCCATTGATCACTCTCCGGCTGCGCCAATGACAAAGCGCCAACGACGTCGGAAGCCGCCCGCCGGGCCGCTGCCCCCATATCGGACTTGGTCACAGCCACCACATCAGGAAGCTCCATGATACCGGCTTTCATGAACTGAAGGCTGTCGCCGGAACCTGGCTGAATGCAAAGGACCAGCGTGTCACAGGCATGGACGAGATCGCCCTCGGACTGACCAATACCGACCGATTCCACGATCACCAGATCGAAGACCGATCGCAGCATTGCGATGGCAGCGATCGCGTGATCAGAAAGACCACCCAGGCGATCACGTGCCGCCATCGAGCGCACAAAGATCGCCTGGTCCTCCGGATCGGTCTGAAGGCGTGTCCGGTCCCCCAGCAGCGCACCTCCGGTCAGCTGCGAAGACGGATCGATCGCCAAAACGGCAACCCGCTTCGCTGCTGCGCGCGACTGACGGATAAGCGCATCCGTCAGTGTGGACTTGCCAACGCCGGGAGGGCCGGTCAGACCAAGGACCATGCCGGCCTCACAGCGACAGGCCTGATCCAGGAATGCCACAACCTCCGAATCTGCCGACGACGTCTCAAGCCGCGTCAGCAGCCGTGACAGCTCTCGTTTGCCAGCTTGCCTGAGCTCATCCAGACTGGGCAGTGGCTGCATTTCACCCCCTCCCCGCGCCTGTCAGTCTCCGGTCACCGGCCAGCAAGGCTCACCTCTTGGCGTTCAGCGCGGACTGGGCCGCGGCAAGACGTGCGATGGGAACGCGGAACGGCGAGCAGGACACATAGTCCAGCCCGATGCTCTCGCAGAACTGAATGGAGGCGGGATCGCCGCCGTGTTCGCCACAGATGCCGAGTTTGATATCGCTGCGGGTCGAACGGCCGCGCTCTGCGCCGATCTTGACCAATTCGCCGACGCCGTCCTGATCGAGAGACACAAATGGATCCTGCTCGATCAATCCCTTCGACTGATAGGTGCCCAGGAAAGACGCCGCATCGTCGCGTGAGATGCCGAAGGTGGTCTGCGTCAGATCATTGGTGCCGAAAGAGAAGAACTCTGCGGACTTCGCAATTTCCGCACCCTGAAGCGCTGCCCTCGGCAACTCCACCATTGTTCCGATCTGATAGGTCAGTTCGACGCCTGCTTCTTTCTGAACCGCCGCGGCGGTCTGCTCGATGCTGGCGCGCACGAGGTCGAGCTCTCCCTTGAGACCGACCAGTGGCACCATGATTTCCGGAACCACGTGATCACCGGTCACCTTGCCGGCTTCCACCGCGGCTTCAAAGATCGCACGGGCCTGCATTTCCGCAATTTCAGGGTAGGAAACCAGGAGGCGGCAACCCCGATGACCCAGCATCGGGTTGAATTCGTGGAGTGACAGCGCGCGCTCACGCAGCTTGTCCGGGTCGACGCCCATCGCCTTGGCCACATCAGCCAGTTCAGTGTCGCTATGAGGCAGGAACTCGTGCAGCGGCGGGTCCAGCAGACGAATGGTGACAGGCAAGCCCTTCATGATTTCAAACAGCGTCGTAAAGTCCTGTCGCTGCATCGGCAGAAGTTTGGCCAGCGCGGCGCGGCGTCCTTCTTCAGTCTCGGAGAGGATCATTTCGCGCACGGCAACAATACGCTCACCTTCAAAGAACATGTGCTCGGTCCGGCACAGGCCGATCCCCTCGGCGCCGAACTCACGCGCAACCTTGGCATCTGCGGGCGTTTCGGCGTTCGTGCGAACCTTCATGCGGCGGACCCTGTCGGCCCACCCCATCAAGATCCCAAAGTCCCCCGAAAGCGCAGGCTGAAGCATGTCGACCTCGCCGAAGAGCACCTGGCCTGTCGCGCCATCGACGGTGATCACGTCCCCTTTGTTCAAGACACGACCAGCTGCCGTGATAGTGCCGGTTCGATAGTCGATCCGCACCATGCCGGCGCCTGACACACAGGGCTTGCCCATGCCTCGCGCTACGACGGCGGCGTGAGAGGTCATGCCACCGCGGCTTGTCAAAATGCCTTCAGCCGCATGCATACCGTGAATGTCTTCCGGACTTGTCTCAACGCGAACGAGGATCACCTTGCGGCCGGTGGCCTTTGCTTCTTCCGCTTCATCTGAAGTGAAAACAATCGCACCACAAGCAGCTCCGGGCGAAGCGGGCAGACCGGTCGCGATGATATCGCGCTTTGCCTTCGGATCGATGGTCGGATGCAGCAACTGATCAAGCGCAGCCGGTTCAACGCGCAGAACTGCCTCCTCTTCGGTGAGAAGGCCTTCTGCGGCCATGTCGACCGCAATTTTCAGAGCCGCTTTCGCCGTCCGCTTGCCGGCACGGGTCTGCAGCATCCAGAGCTTGCCCTTCTCGATGGTGAACTCGAGATCCTGCATGTCGCGGTAGTGAGCTTCGAGACGATCGCAGATCGCCTGGAATTCGCCAAAGCACTCGGGCATGAGGTTTTCGAGAGACGGCTTGGTCGAACCGGCCTCAAGGCGCGCCTTTTCGGTGATATCCTGAGGTGTCCGGATCCCGGCAACCACATCCTCACCCTGCGCATTGACCAGGAACTCGCCGTAGAGCGCCTTCTCACCCGTGGAAGGATTGCGCGTGAAGGCAACCCCGGTTGCAGAAGTCTCACCCATGTTGCCGAAGACCATCGCCTGCACGTTGACGGCCGTGCCCCAGGTTGCGGGGATGTCGTGCAAACGGCGGTAGGTTTTCGCCCGTGGCACCATCCACGACGAAAACACCGCGCCGATCGCACCCCAGAGCTGGACCTGAGGATCCTGCGGGAACGGCGTGCCAAGTTCTTTCTCAACGAGCGTCTTGAATTTCTCGATGATGCCGACCCAGTCGGCGGCAGTAATCTCGGTGTCAAGCATCAGATCGTTGAGGGATTTGTGCTCTTCGAGGATCTCTTCGAATTCGTGGTGATCAACGCCAAGCACCACGTCGGAGTACATCTGGATGAACCGTCGGTAGCTGTCGTAGGCAAAGCGCATGTCGCCCGCCTCTTCGCCGATCGCTTTCACCGTAACGTCGTTGAGGCCGAGATTGAGGACCGTGTCCATCATGCCGGGCATCGAAACCCTGGCCCCTGAGCGCACCGACAGAAGAAGCGGAGCCTTCTCATCGCCAAAGCGACGCTCAGTGATGTTGCCCACCTGCTCCAGTGCGGCTTCTACCTGGGCGCGAAGGTCGTCCGGATAGGAATTCCCGTGATCATAATACCAGGTGCAGACTTCGGTAGTGATCGTAAATCCAGGAGGAACGGGCAGGCCGAGGTTGCTCATTTCCGCAAGGTTTGCACCCTTGCCGCCAAGCAAGTTTCGTTTGTCGGCTGCGCCATCCGCTTTGCCGTCGCCGAAATTAAAGACCCATTTGGTCATCTGGTCGTCTCCACCTGTATAAGTTTGCTGCGCCCAGCCGCTGCACCTGGCCTTGTGCGCCGCACATACCTGCTATGGCAGTCCAAAGGACTCAAGTTATTTTTTAGGCGGAGACCCTAGGGGAAGCTGGGCCAATTTGGCGAAATCGAGGAACGACTGCAATCAAATGGATTTAAATGAGCCAACAGATCTTTGATCCTCTTTCACTTGCCGCACGGCCTTAAAGACGCCATTGTCGAACGCAAACAATAACCGCGTCGTCATAGAGCGACGGACGGATGCGAGGTGCCATGAACAATCTGACCAGCGCAAGCAACAAGGCCGCCCTAAAGGCAAAGCCGGCCCAGTCCCGGTTGAAGCGCCTTGCGCTGACGACAGCCGTTGCGCTTTTCGCCGTGCAACTTCCGCTTTCACTGAACGCGCAGGCCGACACCCGCAGCGACGAAGCGCCGCATTTTGGCACCCCACTGGATTTGCCAATCACGTTGTCCGGCAGCTATCTGGCGGGCCGGCTCGCGGGGCTAGAGAACGACTTCTCCTTCGCTGCGGCGTTTTTCCAGGAAACACTGGTCGCCGATCCCGAAAATGAAATGCTTCTGGAACGGACCTTCATCCTGAAGCTCGCCAATGGCGACATTGTTGAAGCGGTCAATTATGCCGCCGAGCTGGAACGGCTCGGCGTTCAAAACTTTCTCGCCAGGCTCGCCCGCGGCGCAGACGCTGTATCGCGCGCCCAATATGGTGAAGCGATCACACTTCTTGCCCCAACAGGTGCAGGACCCCTTGCACAGCTTTCCATGGACATCTCAAGAGCCTGGGCGCTCCAGGGTGCCGGGCAAACCGACGATGCGCTCAAGGTAATTGATGAGCTGAAAGGGCCGGAATGGTTCGAGGTCTTCAAAGCCACGCATGAGGCTCTGATTTCATATGCCGCCGGACGAAACGAGCAGGCACTCGAGCAGATTGAGGAAGCCTACAAGCAGGATCGCGGGGCAATCCGGGTGATTGACGCCTATGCACGCATTCTCGCGGACAATGACCGCAAGGACGATGCGCTTGAGATTCTTGCCGAATATGATCGCCTCCTGCGCGGTCATCCCCTGCTTGACCATACAAAAGCTGAGATCGAGGCCGGGAACCCACTGGAGCCGCTGGTCGCAACACCTGCCGCCGGAATGTCCGAAATCCTCTATGGCCTCGGATCCGCAATTGGCCGCGATGGCGCGGAGGAACTCTCCACCGCCTATCTGCAGATGGCCTTGCATCTTGATCCGAATGCCGAATTTGCGGCCGTCGCCCTTGGTGGCCTCTTCGAACGCATGGGCCAGCCGGAACGCGCGATTGCCGTTCTGAAGCAGGTGCCTCTTGACTCGCCTCTCAAGCGTGACGCGGAAATTCAGATTGGGCTGAACTACAACGCTCTTGAGCAGATTGACGAGGCCCGCGATCATCTTGGCGCCCTGATCGCTGCTGACCCTTCCGAGCTTGAAGCCATCATTTCGCTTGGCAACGTTCTGCGAACACACAAGATGTTCGCCGAGGCCGAGGAAATTTACACGAAGGGCCTCGCCACGATCCCGGATATCGGTCAGGAGCATTGGCTGCTGTTTTATTTCCGCGGAATCTGCCGTGAACGTCTCGACAAATGGGAAAGCGCGGAAGCCGACTTCCGCAAAGCACTAGAACTGTCCGAAGATCAGCCGCTAGTATTGAACTATCTGGGATATTCGCTGGTCGATCAGGGCCTGAAGCTCGACGAAGCTCTGGACATGATCAAGAAGGCCGTAGAGCTCCGTCCGACCGATGGCTATATCGTCGACAGCCTTGGCTGGGTTTTCTATCGCCTAGGACGGTATGAGGACGCAGTGGTGCAGCTGGAGCGCGCGATCGAACTCCGCCCGTCAGACCCGGTCATCAATGACCATCTCGGCGATGCCTACTGGAAGGTCGGCCGTCGCAACGAGGCTAAATTCCAGTGGAATCACGCGCGCGATCTGGATCCAGAGGAAGGCGAGCTGCCCAAGATCCTCGAGAAGATTGCAAACGGCCTATCGGATACGCCAGCGACCGATGAAGCCAAGGCGTCAGAGACCAAAAACGGCGGCTGATCCCAGGAGATGAGCGACCTTTCCATGTCAGGCAGCGCGGGCGAGTTCGCCCGCGCGAAGGTCAATCTCGCGCTTCACATCACCGGCCGGCGAGACGACGGCTATCATCTGCTGGACTCCCTCGTGGTCTTTCCGGCCATCGGCGACAGGCTTCAAGCGGAAGCAGCCGATGGTCTCAGTCTGACAATCACCGGTCCTTTCTCCGTCGGTCTCGCTCCAAACAGCGACAATCTTGTTCTCAAGGCCATACGCAATCTGGCATCCGCGAGCGGGCAACCTGAACCCCGACTAGCCCTGACGCTCGAAAAGAACCTGCCAGTTGCATCAGGTATTGGCGGAGGCTCGGCTGACGCGGCAGCCGCTTTGCGGCTCGCTAGAGACGTCTCGGGAATGACACTGCCCAGGTTGGAGCTTGAGAAGCTTGCCCTGCAGTTGGGCGCAGATGTCCCTGTCTGCCTCGACCAGTCCGCAGTTCGGATGAAAGGGATCGGCGAGAGCCTGTCACCTTTGCCCAAGCTGCCCGACTTCGGCATCGTCCTCGTAAATCCGCGTGTTGCGGTCTCCACACCTGCCATTTTCAAGGGCCTGGAAAATCGCAATAACTCCTGCCTTCCTGAAATTCCCGCGGGCTTTAAGACGTTGACATCGTTGATCAGCTATCTGGAAGACACTCGGAACGACATGCAGGCGACCGCCGAACGTCTTTGCCCCGTGATAGCCCAGGTGCTCGCGGCCTTGTCAGCCGAACCTCAAACACTCCTGAGCCGAATGTCCGGTTCTGGCGCCACCTGCTTTGCGCTATGCCGGAGTGGCGAAGAGAATGACCTCGCTGCGCGGATACAAAAAAGCCACCCGGCTTGGTGGGTGGCTTCTTCGAACTCTGTGACCTGAAAGCTGATTGTCAGCTGACCCGCGAAATACAGAAGGCAACCGCCTCTGCCAGCGCGTCGGCGTGCGCGCCCTGGGGCAGCTTGTCCAGAGCCTTCAAGGCGCCATCGCCATAGTCTTTTGCGCGCTGAACCGTGTCTGAAATCGCATCATATTTGCGCAGCAGCTCAATCGCATGCTCCAGATCACCATCCTCAATACCGTCACTTTCCAGGCAACGGCGCCAGAACACACGGTCTTCGTCTGAACCACGCGCGACCGCAAAGACGATCGGCAACGTGATCTTGCCTTCGCGGAAATCGTCGCCAATGTCCTTGCCAAGGTCTGCACTCGACCCGCCATAGTCCAGAGCGTCATCGACAAGCTGGAATGCCAGGCCAAGTTCCATGCCGTAGCTGCGTGCCGCGGCTTTCATATCGGCGCCCTCACCTGCGATCACCGGCCCGACCTCTGCAGCAGCTGCAAACAGCGCAGCGGTCTTGGCTTCGATCACACGTAGATAATCGGCTTCCGTGGTCGTAATGTTCTTGGCAGCGCCAAGCTGTAGAACCTCGCCCTCAGCAATAATGGCAGAAGCCTCTGAGAGAATGCGAAGCGCCTCAAGCGAGCCCACATCAACCATCATCTTGAAGGCCTGGCCAAGCAGATAATCGCCGACCAGAACGCTGGCCTGATTCCCCCAGACCTTGCGCGCAGCAAGTTTCCCCCTCCGCATGTCGCTCTCATCGACAACATCGTCATGCAGAAGGGTCGCCGTGTGCATGAACTCCACGCTGGCAGCAAGCGTGACCTGACCGTCACCGCGATAGCCAAACATGTCAGCACAGGCAAGCGTCAGCATCGGACGCAACCGCTTGCCGCCTGACGAGATCAGGTGCTTGGCAATCTCAGGGATCAGATCGACATTCGACCCGGCCTTCGACAAGATGATCTGGTTGACTTGTTCCATATCGCCAGAGACCAAATCGACCAACGACTGGACTGAGGGCTGAAGGGTCTTGTTCTCGGACAAGGATGCGACCACGGCCACCAAAGGCACTCCTGTGTTTAGTTGAGCGGACAATATGGCGCGAATGCACTTCCGGCAAGGGAGCATTCAGTTGACAAACTGTTGAAATGCTTTCAGGAGCGCATTTTATTAGGTCTGCTTGTATGAAATATCCGGTCAGCCCCTGAAGAGAGTGCGAGCGTCAATGGAAGAACTGGTAAGAACCAACGATCCTGTGCTGATTTCCTTTCTAGAGTCACTGCTCGATGAAGCTGGCATCAAGCATTTTGTCGCAGATGGCAACATGAGTGTCCTGGAAGGCTCTCTGGGAATGCTGCCACGGCGCGTGTTGGTCGATTCAGATCAGATGGCCATGGCGCGCCGCCTCATCGTCGACGCAGGGCTCGAGAATGAGCTGCGGCCGGAAAACAATGCTTCGTCCTGATGACTGACACCCCGGCCGAGCCCGACTTTGATAGCCCTCAAGCGCTGGATACGACGCACGACGCATTCCTGGGTGGGCAAGTTCATGTCTGCCAGCCGCGCAAGGGCCGCCACAGGGCTGGCCTCGATGCAGTCTACCTGGCCGCCGCCTTGCCGGACGGCACGAAGGGGCATGTGGTGGATCTGGGCTCCGGGGTCGGAACGGCAGGCCTGTGCGCAGCCGCGAGACTACCGAATATCAACGTCACCCTGGTCGATCTGGATCCGATTGTGCTTGCCCTCGCCCGGCGAAACATCGACGAGCCGTCGAACAAGGATTTCGCGGATCGGGTCAAGGTGATGGACGCCGATGTCACGGCTAGAGGCAAGATACGCCATGAAACCGGGCTGACGTCCGACATGGCTGACCACGTGATCATCAACCCGCCCTACTACGAAGCCGACCGTTTTCGCGCATCGCCCGATGAAGCTCGTGCCGACGCCCATATGCTGGATGAGCGTGGGGTAGAGCCATGGATCCGCACAGCGGCCGATGTTCTCAAAGTCGGCGGCAGCCTGACTGTCGTCTTTCGCGCAGACGGCCTGCCTGAGCTTCTGGAAGTGGTTCAAAGCCGCTTTGGCGCGATCGACATTGTTCCGCTGCATCCGCGGCAGGGTCTCCCCGCCACGCGTATTCTCCTGCGCGGGGTGCGTGGCAGCAAAGCACCACTTCAATTGCTGCCCGGATTTGTGATCCACGAGGGCAACGGGACGAATTTTACCGACCAGGCAATCACAGTCATGCGCGATGGTGCCGGTCTGGGCCTTACCAGCCGCAGATAACCAAGACCGATTTAGTGAACGCAGATCTCGCCCTTGGCATATCGATAGTCGACGGGCTCAAGAAGGTCCTGATGCGCGACCCGAACCGTATGGATCCGTGCCTCGATTTCCTTTTCCCAGAACGCCAGAAACTTGTTCAGCTCCGGGAAATGCGGCGCAAGATCCTCGGTCTGCCAAAGGAAACTCTGCAAGAACTTCGGATGATCGGGAATCCTGTAGAGGATTTCCGCCGTCATCAGGCCATATCCGAGGATGCGTTTTTGAAAATCGGAACCAACCAACATGTTCGCCTCGCTTTCTCTCTGACAAGAAAAGGATCGCGCTCAATTGGTTAACAAATCCTAAATATCAATTTATTTAACGTTTTAGAACAATATGTTAGCAGCATTTTCGAATGAGTGCTACCAACATCACCTGGCTTGCAGAGACGTCAGATACCCTAGGAAGTCGTCGATATCATCCGGCGCAAAGGCGAATTCCGGCATGCCCTCATGCCCGGTCACGATGCCCTCGGCGAGGCTCTCTTCAAGGCTCGACACGGGGTAACGTTGACCAAGGTCGCGGAATGCAGGCGCACCAGGCTGTGCACTGGCATCTTCCCGGCCAACTGCATGACAGGCCGCGCAGTGGATTTCCGCCAACTCCTGCCCACTGGCAACGCTCATCGGATCGCTTGGATAATTTCCCGCAGCATGGCCAGGTTGAAATGCTCCAAAGAACAAGCTTCCCACCACAGCGCAAAGCGCTGAGCTCCAAATGCGTTTCATGTGCCAAGTCCCCTCTCCACTGGTCTCCAAAGTGTTTTAGAAGACCGAGGCACATGAAACCATACGGACCAATACGGCCAAGCAGATAGAAACTCCGCCTAGAGATGGCCGGGCTGATCGCCACTTGCGAACGGAAAACCTTCGTCTTCCCAACCTGTAATGCCGCCAATCATCAGCTTGACGGATCGGCCCAGACCAGAAAGCTTGAAAGCCGCCTTGTCGGCACCGTTGCAATGAGGACCGGCACAATAGACAACAAACAGGGTCTCCTCCGGCCAATCTGCCATGCGCTCTTCGGTGATTTCACGATGAGGCAGGTGGATGGCACCTGGAATGTGCCGCTTGGCATAAGCCTCAGGCGTGCCAACCACGTGAAGCAATACGAAATCCGGCTGCCCATCCCTCAACACCGTGGCCACGTCATCGCAATCGGTTTCAAAGGCCAGCTTGCCACCGAAATGGCGGTTTGCGTCACTTGAGGCTGCTGCTGGAAAGTCACTCACTAGGCTCATCGTTCGGTTCCTGAAATCGAAATGGTTGACTGAGCGGACACTAGCTTCACAAATTCTCTTTGACGTCTGGCTGTATTGCCGCCTATCGTAAAAATCATGACAAACTCGAATTCTCCACCTTCCTCACTTGTGGTTGCCCTGGCTTACGACGGTCTGTGCATGTTCGAGTTCGGACTGGCGGTCGAGGTCTTCGGACTGCCCCGCCCGGAAATGGGGCCTGACTGGTATCGTTTTGCGATCGCGTCCGTGGACCAGGGAGAGATCCGCTCCATAGCGGGATTGAGACTTGAGGTCGACGGCGGGCTCGAACTGCTGCAGCAAGCAGGAACCATCATTGTGCCCGGTTGGCGCGGCGCGGATGAACCGGTGCCTGAAGAGCTGACTGACGCATTGCGCGCGGCCCATGCCCGGGGCGCGAGGCTTCTGTCGATCTGCTCCGGTGTGTTCGTCCTTGCAGCGACCGGTTTGCTGCGGGACACCAGAGTGACAACGCACTGGCGCTACACCGACAAACTCGCCGCCCGCTATCCCGAACTCACCATCGAGCCGGATGTGCTTTACGTGGACAACGGCCAGATCCTGACGTCGGCGGGAAGTGCCGCCGGCATTGATCTCTGCCTTCATCTCGTGCGCCGGGACAAGGGCCCGGAAGCGGCCAATTCTGTCGCCAGACGCCTTGTGGTTCCGGCACACAGAGACGGTGGTCAGGCACAATTCATGGCAACACCGGTCCCCTCAGCCCACGAAGGTTCCCGCCTCAGCCCTCTATTTGATCATATGCGGCAACATCTCGACCGGGCAGTTCCCTTGCGCGAGCTGGCCCAGCTTGCGGGCATGAGCGAACGCACGCTGCTAAGACGCTTTGAGGCCGCGACCGGAACAACGCCCGCGCGATGGCTTCAAGCCGAACGGCTGACCCAGGCCCGACGACTTCTGGAAGAAAGCACCGGGTCGGTCGACCACATTGCCGAGATCTGCGGTTTCGGTTCAGCCACCAACCTGCGGCACCACTTCCGCCGCGAGCTCGGTACCACACCAACAGCGTATCGCGGAAACTTTGCGATCCTGCCCCAGGATTGAGACAATTGCTCCGACCCAAATCGGTTCCTGCCCCTTCCGCCGTGTCGCAATTGTCAAAGACCCTATATGCTTCTCGCAGACAGCCAATCGTCCAGTAGCCAGAACGAGCCGACCCTATGACCGAGACCACCTCGCACGCTTCGATGCCCGCATCCATTGCCGACACATTGGATCTCCTGCAAAGCGCTGGATATGTGGCTGACCGCTCGCTGGCGACCGTCCTGCATCTGGCCTTGCGCATGAAACGCCCGCTTTTTCTCGAAGGAGAGGCCGGCGTCGGCAAAACCGAAATCGCCAAGGTTCTGTCCAAAACCCTCGGCCGCGACCTAATCCGCCTGCAATGCTATGAAGGCCTCGACATTGCCTCTGCGGTTTACGAGTGGAACTATCCGGCCCAAATGGTCGAGATCCGCGTTTCGGAGGCTGCCGGCGACACAGACCATTCGGACCTGTCCAAATCCATTTTCGACGAACGGTTCCTGATCAAGCGACCGGTTCTGCAGGCGCTGGAACCTTCGCTATCCGGCCCACCAGTTTTTTTGATCGACGAGCTGGACCGCGCAGATGAGGCCTTCGAGGCTTTTCTTCTGGAAGTCCTTTCCGACAACCAGGTCACGATACCCGAGCTCGGCACAGTGAAAGCCGACGAGCCGCCAATTGTCATCATCACCACCAACCGCACACGTGAGATCCACGACGCCCTCAAGCGCCGTTGTCTCTATCATTGGGTCGACTACCCAGATGCAGAACGGGAGCTTGAGATCGTCCGTTCCAAGGTACCAGGTGCCGCCGAGCGGCTCAGCGCAGAAATCGTCGCCTTCGTGCAGATGCTGCGCGCCGAGGAAGACCTGTTCAAACAGCCGGGCGTTGCCGAAACACTCGATTGGGCCACAGCCCTCAGCGAACTCAACGAGATTGCCCTCGACCCGGACATGGCATCCGATACGCTTGGAGTTCTGCTCAAATACCAGGACGACATCGAGCGTGTGCGTGGCTCCAAGGTGCGCCAGATGATCGACGATATCCGCAAGGATACTCCCATAGCAGCGGCCGCTGCCATACCGAACGTGTGAGTGGGTAGATGGTCGCGGACAGAGGGGGGGAAGGCATTCAAAGCCTCAGTACATTCGTTGCTCCTTCAGAGGCATGCCCATGACCACCGCCGAACAGCTCGCCACGTCCCATGGCAAGATCGTCGACAACATCGTACATTTTGCCCGCACGCTTCGTAAGGCCGGGATGCCCGCTGGCCCTTCTTCGGTGGTCGATGCGGTACAGGCCGTTGAAGTTGCCGGCATTACCAACCGGGAGGACCTCTACTGGACCCTCCATGCGGTCTTTGTGCGCAAGCGCGAGCACCGGGTTCTCTTCGACGAAACTTTCCGGATTTATTGGCAAAGCCGCGGTTTGATCGAGAAGATGCTGGCCATTCTGTCTCCGGTTGCCCCGCCACGATCCAATCCGGAAAAGCCCAAGGCCGGACAGACACGGGTCTCCCAGGCGTTTCAGTCCGCCAAGGACCGTGTGAGCGACCAGACACGCCCGGAAGTGGAGGTCGACGCCAAATTCACGGTGTCCGGCAAGGAGCTGCTTCAGGCCAAGGACTTCGCCCAGATGACTGTGGAAGAGCTGGAGACAGCCAAACAGTCACTGCGTTCTCTCAGCCTGACCATGGACACGGTGCGTCAGCGCCGCCTGACACCCTCCCCGCGCGGTCGGATCGATCCACGCCGTACACTCAAGGCGTCAATGCGCGCGGGCGGTGACATCATCGACCTCAAGTTTCGCAAACATCAGGAAAAGCGTCCGCCGCTCATCGCGCTTTGCGACATTTCCGGCTCCATGAGCCAGTACTCCCGCCTTCTGCTGCATTTCCTCCATGGCATCACGGAACAGCGGCGCGATGTGCACACCTTCCTCTTCGGCACCCGCCTGACAAATGTCACACGGCAATTGCGAATGAAGGATCCGGATGAGGCGCTGGAGGCCTGCGGTGCCGGCGTCGAGGACTGGTCCGGCGGCACGCGCATCGCGACCGCCCTGCACGACTTCAACCGCGTCTGGTCCCGGCGTGTCCTTGCCGGAGGTCCGACCGTTCTCCTGATCACCGACGGACTGGAGCGGGACACGGACGAAGATCTTGAACGGGAAATGGACCGGCTGCACCGGTCCTGCCGCAGGCTGATCTGGCTGAACCCGCTGCTGCGGTTTGAGGGTTTCCAGGCCAAGGCCAAGGGCATCCGGGCCATGCTGCCCCATGTCGACGAATTCCGCGCCGCACACTCCCTCAATGCGGTCGAGGATCTGGTGAAGGTCCTGTCAAAGGACGGCGCCACCTCTTCGCTCAGCGATCCCAAGCGGTGGCTGAAACAGGCCGGCTAAAACACCCACTTCCACAGCAACGGCAGAAGGATCGCGGTCGCCAGGGCATTGAGGCCCATGGCGAGGCCAGCAAAAGCGCCAGCTACTTCACTCACCTGAAAGGCCCTCGCCGTGCCGATGCCGTGGGAGGCCGTTCCGATGGCGAGGCCCCGCGCAGCCATGTCCTTCACGCCCATGACGTTGAGAAGAAGTGGTCCGAGCGCTGCGCCGATGATCCCGGTGAGGATCACCAGCACCGCTGTCAGGGACGGAAGCCCGCCCAGCTGCTCAGCAATGCCCATGGCAACGGGTGCAGTCACCGACTTTGGCGCGAGCGATATCAGGATCTCCTGGCTGCTGCCAAAGGCCCAGGCGATACTGACAGCAGTCGCAGTCGCGGTCAGGGATCCCGCAAGCAGGCTGACCGATATGGCCAGTGCAGACTTTTTGACCCGCTCGATCTGCCGGTAAAGCGGCAAGGCGAGAGCCACCGTCGCCGGGCCGAGCAGGAAATGTACAAATTGCGCGCCTTCGAAATAAGTCGCGTAATCCGTACCAGTCACAAGTAGGGTCGCAACGAGAACCACGACCGCAATCAAGACTGGATTAAGCAGAGAGTTTTTTCCGGCATTTTGATAGACCCAGTTGCCGAACTGATAGGCGGCGAGCGTCAGCGTCAGGGCCAACAAAGGGCTGGCCGAGAGATAAACCCAGATTTCGCTGAAGCCCTTATCCATCCGTGGATCTGCCCGTATCAGCGTCCTCGGCGCGGCTCATCGCTCGCATGACAAGGGCCGTCACCGCGATCGTTGCCAGTGTGCTACCGAGCAGCGCAAGGGTGATTGGCAGCGCCTGCTCCCCGATCAATGCAATATGCAGCATGACGCCGACACCAGCTGGCACGAATAGGAGCGAGAGGTTGGACAGAAACGTGTCGCCAACCTTGGCCAGGTCTTCCGGAATGCCCCGCTTGATCATCAGCCCGGCGAAAAGCAGCACCATGCCGATCACCGGCCCCGGCACCGGCAACTCGAGCGCGACTTTGAGAAGCTCGCCGACCAGCTGACAGGCGAAGATCAAAGTCAGGTAAAAAATCATGGAAACCACCTCGAATCCGCTGCCCATGCTGCAGCAAGAGTGCTGCCGCTACAGAAAGAACGCAAGCTGGCCGCCGTGATACAGCCTTTGTATTTGGGCTAAAAAATTGGCCCGCCTCTGCAGGGCTTGGGGCTGCCATTGCAAAAGCGGGCCTTCAAACCGGGCGGACCCGGTGTTCCAAAATGTCGATCAGCGCCTATTCGGCGGGCTGGCCCTGCACCTGATGACCAAGACGATCATCGTCTGCCCCCTCCATAGGAACATCGCATCTGCCGTTTTCGATCGCACTTGGGGATAGTCTCTCCAGCACAACCATCAGGGCAATGAGACCAGCTGCCGCAAGCAGGGCCAGAGCCCAGAATGGCAACGGGACCAGGTCCGCAAAGGTGATCTTGCCAGCCTCGCCGAAATCGAGAACCGACTTGAACCAGTCGATGTTGTAGCCATAGACCATCGCGCCCAGGATGCCACCGCCCACGATGGCCCATGCATCTTTGTAGCCTGCCCCGATCTGGGCCAGTGCGGTGCCCGGACATGCGCCCGCCAAGGCAATCCCGATCCCCAGTATCAGACCTCCGATGACGACCGGTCCCCAGGCGGCTGCCTTGGGGTGCAGCGGCACATCGAAGACACCGTTCAAGACCGCCAGAACGACGAGACCTGTGGCGGTCGCTGACAGAAACATTTTCAGCATGATGAAATTGCGGAACTGGAACTGGCCGACGAGCACACCCGGCTCCATGACACGGCTCTTTTCAAGGGCAACACCAAACACCAGCCCCATGATCAGACCGAGGACAATCATGAAAAACAAAGACATAGCGGATCCTCCTCAGATCTTCTTGTAAGCAAGCGACATGAGAATGCCGCCGGCGAACATGGTAGCGACGGCAACGGTCGACCCGACCGCAAGCTGAGCCATGCCGGAAATTCCGTGGCCAGACGTACAGCCACCCGCAATCCGGGCGCCGATCAGCAGGACGAACCCGCCTGCGACCCCCATCGCCATGCGGACGACCAGGGAGCGACTACCGGTCATTTTCGTCCAGCTGGGCGCAAAACTGGCACGTTTCGTCCCAGACGCTTTGGCCGAGAGGAAAGCGCCCAGCGCAATGCCGATGACAAGTGCGGACTGCCAATAGTATTTCGAGCTGGTCATGTATTTCGCGAAATAGTCGATCTGCGCCGCCGCCGGATCAAAGAGACCAGCGACCCAGGCAGCAGCCGTTACAAAGGACGAGGATGCGCCCAGCGCTGTATCGACAAGAAGAAAGGCCGGGATTTGCAAGAGGCCAATCACGACACCAGCCGCGTATGGCGACCAGGATTTCTTGGTTAGGATGTCCATTTTGCCTTCCTTGAACACTTCAGGATATGCATATGGACTTATATATTCAATTTTATGAATATATAATCAGGAAGAACACGGATACCTGCTCAAAATCGCAAATCTCGGGGCACTCAAGCCAAAATGCTGGACGAAAATCTGGCGCGTATGAAAGTCAATCGACGGCGATTACCGGCGTACGAACGCCCACCCTCTGGAACAGGTCGGCAATGTCGCTGTTGGCCATGCGGATGCAGCCGTAAGAGACGGCCCGGCCGATGGACCCCGGCCGGTTGGTCCCATGGATTGCGTAATTGCCATTTGAAAGCGTCATCGCGGCAACGCCCATGGGATTGTTCGGCGCACCGCCCTTGATCAGCCTCGGCAGGTTCGGATAGTCCCGGCGCACTTCCGCAGACGGAGACCAGTCCGGCCGCACGTATTTTGCTGTGATGTGGGCAGAGCCTGTCCAGGACTTCTGCCGCTTTCCAACGGCCACCTTGTAACGGATCGCCTGCCCCCGCCCAAGAACCAGATAGAGTTTCCGCTCGGAGTTTCGGATCACGATGGTTCCCGGCCGATAGCCACGCTCGTGAAAACCCACGAGCTCCGCTGCATGTGAAGCACTGGAAAAAAGGCCGAGAACGGCAGCGATGACGCAAAGAGCAAGACCGGAACGCATGACAGATCGACCGTTTTTACGGGAACAGGATCTGCCCAAACTAGGTCACCAAGGGCGCCTATGAAATGCTCCGGCCAGGAAACTTCTTTTTAACCTTAAGCCTGCGGCGGCGCGCAGCAGGCCTTCATTCCAAGATCAGCCGAAGGTCTCACCTCGGATCATATTTGCCATCGCGCCATTCGTACCAAACAAAGCCCGGCAGAGTAGAATCGCCGTTCTCTTCAAAAGAAACCTCACCCAAGACCGTCGAGAAAGCTCCCTTATCAAGGGCCTCAACCAGCGCGGAATGATCACCAGTCCCAACCTCGCGCGCGGCCTGAGCGAACACCTGAACGGCAGCGTATGTGAACAACGCGTAGCCATCTGTCGGCTTATCAGCGGCCTCAAGGGCTTCTATGACAGGCATCGCTCGCGCGTTGTCTCGGGGATCAGGTGCAAGCGTCATCAGCGTGCCGGCCCCGGCTTCGCCTGCAATCGACCAGAATTCCTCGGTCGCAACTGCATCCCCCGTGATCAGCACGGCGTTGAGGTCCTGCTCAGTCATCTGGCGTTTTATGTGCCCGGCCTCATTGTGATAGCCGCCCAGATAGACTGCCTCAACACCTTCTGATTTCAGGCGCGAGACCAGACCGCTGTAGTCCTTGGCACCGGCGTCGAAAGCCTCGTAGAGCGTCTCGGTCTTGCCCGCATCATTCATCACCGCTTTGGCCGCATCAGCCAGACCTTTGCCGTATGCGGTCTTGTCGTGAAGAATTGCGACGTCCTGACCCTCAAAGGCTTCTGCCAAATAGGCCCCGGCGATCTCGGCCTGCTGATCATCCCGCCGGCCGATCCGGTAGATGCCCGGTCCAGGCCGCTCGTCGGTGAACTTTGGATCGGTGGTTGCTGGCGAAATTTGAACAATGCCGGCATCCGCATAGACGGAACTGGCAGCGATCGATGAACTCGCACAAAAATGCCCCGCCACGAAGACCGCGCCCTTGCCGACCATTTGATTTGCGATCGCGACGGCTTGCTCGGGTTTGCAGCTGTCATCGCCCACCTCGAGAACCAGCAACTCGCCATTGATCCCGCCTGCGGCGTTGATATCGGCAATCGCCTGCTCGGCCCCCGTGCGAATTTGCGCCCCAAAGGTCGCATATTGGCCACTCATTGGTCCGGCTGCTCCGATCACAATTTCAGCCAAGGAGGGACCAGTCGCAGCTCCAAAGATCGACGCTGCCGCGAGGGTTCTTGCTCCAAGGCGAAGAGAGGTCCTGATCATTCAACTGTCCCGACTTTGAGCAACGACATCAACACCGCACCCTATCGGTCTTTCCAGCTCGGCTGCAAGCGTGCACTGACTGTTGGCGAGCGGTTGCTTAGCCTCCGCTTGGCCCTGGAACATCCGACTTTTCCAACAAGAGTTCCTTAAGCGCGTCTTGTTAGGCTTGAACCGGTCGCCACGCTGAAAACCTCTCCTATATGAGGATCGATGCAAGGCGGACTGAACGGCGAAAACAGGGACCGAATCTCTTGAACAGCAATCTCGCAAACACGTCGGCTTGCGAGCAGACGAAAGTCCATCCGCTCGATCAGGCCACGTTTCGCGAGGCCATGAGCCGGATCGCCGCCGCTGTTCACGTGGTGACCACGGATGGTCCTGCAGGACGTTTTGGGGCGACCGTCTCTGCCGTTTGTTCGGTGTCCGACGCCCCGGCAAGCGTGCTTGTCTGCGTCAACCGTTCAAGCCGCGTCCACTCTGCAATCCTCGAAAACAAGGTCTTTTGCATCAACACGCTTGCAATTGACCACGAGGACATCTCGGATGTGTTTGCCGGCCGCGGCAACCTAAGCATGGATGATAGGTTTCGACACACAGCCTGGACGCCGATGTCGACCGGTTGTCCGGCTCTCGAAGACGCCCTTCTCAGTGTCGACTGCGAGGTTCAGTCCATCACCGAAATGGGCAGCCATTCAGTGATCATCGGGACTGTTGCGGATCTGCGCATGAACGAGCCAGGTAGCTCTCTCCTTTACGTCCGTCGTGGCTATCACGCCCTGCACGGATAACCCAAGCCCTGTAATTTTTTCCAAGCACCTCGACCCGCACCATCAATTCGGTCTAGGCTTGGGCGAAGCGCGCCAACCGGTTTTGCGCAAAAGGTCCAAGCGGGTACGCCATGCCAGGTCCACGCAATTTGATCACCGATGTTCCGGGCCTGAAAGTCGGCCACGCGTGCAATCCTGAGCTAAAATCGGGCGCAACGGTTCTGTTTCCGGACGAACCAGCGGTAACATCCGTCGCCATACACGGCGGCGCACCCGGCACACGCGAGATTGCGTTGCTTGAACCAGAACAGACAGTCAACGCCGTCGATGCCATTGTCCTTGCCGGTGGCTCTGCCTTTGGTCTCGACGCAGGCGCGGGTGTTCAGGGACGCCTTGCCGAACTTGGCTACGGCTTCGCGGTCGGACCGGTGTGCGTGCCCATCGTCCCGACGGCGATTTTGTTCGATCTTCTGAATGGCGGAGATAAGGGCTGGGGCTCAACAGCGCCTTACAGGGACCTTGGCCGCGCGGCGCTCGACAATGCCGGACTTGATTTCGCCCTTGGCACCATAGGCGCTGGGACAGGCGCAACAACAGCCAATCTGAAGGGCGGCCTTGGGTCCGCCTCCATTGTTCTGGACAATGGCATCACGGTCGGAGCACTCGTTGCGGTCAATGCACTCGGCCGAGCCACGATAGGAGAGACGGGCCACTTCTGGGCAGCTCCATTCGAACAAGGGCTCGAGTTTGGCGGGCTTGGACTCCCCTCCCCACTGCCGGCAAACGCCGTCGACGTCAAGACCAAGCTCGACGGGCTAAAGGCTGGTGCAAACACCACTATTGCCGCGATCGCGACCGACGCAGTTCTGACCAAGTCTGAGGCAAAGCGCCTTGCGGTCATGGCACATGATGGATTGGCACGTGCGCTATGGCCAGCACATACCCCACTCGACGGCGACCTGGTCTTTGCCATGTCAACGGGCAGGCAGCCAATGGAACAGGCCCTGGAGGACATGGTGCAGATCGGTGCAGCTGCGGCCTCTTGTCTTGCCCGCGCCATTGCCCGCGGCATCTATCACGCAGAGCCGGCCGAGGGAGATCCGGTTCCCACGTGGCGCGACACATTCGGTCGGTAAAACAGCGACAACAAACGAGAAAGGGCAGCCGGAGCTGCCCTCAAACACCGAAATAGCTGGCTCAATTATTCCGCAGCTTCGAGATAGTCCTTCTCGCTGCCATCATCATCATTGCCGGAACGCCGAGTCAGCTGCTGCAGAAGCTCCGAGCGTTTTTCAGCAGCCTTTGCAAGATTGACCTCCTTGACCGGACCAAACCCGCGGACCAGGTCGGGAACCTTTGCCAGTTCGACCAGCAGGCCGTAGTTGCCGCCATCTATACGCCGCAGCACTTCCTCCAGGTCCAACCGGTAGGTCTCGATAAGCTTGCGTTCAGCCTTTCGCTCATCTGTCTGGCCGAAAGGATCAAACCATTTGCCACGAAGGCCTTTCAGGCATGCAAGCACCTTGAAGGCCGTAAAGATCCAGGGCCCGAAGGCAATCTTCTCCGGACGTCCGGTCTTCGGATCCTTGTTACGTGCAATCAAGGGCGGCGCAAGATGAACCTTCAGTTTCTTCGGATCGGCGAACCGCTCTAGAAGCTTGGCCTTGAACGCGGGGTCCGAATATAGCCGCGCGACTTCATATTCGTCCTTGTAGGCCATCACTTTGTAAAGCTGCTGCGCGACGGTCTCGGTCAGGCGCAGTGTTCCCGGACCATGAGCCTCATCCGCAGCTTTCACCCGCGAGACCAGATCGCGGTAGCTCTGGGCATAGGCCGCGCTCTGATAGGTGCTCAGTTCACTGACGAAGTCCTCGATCTGGGCTTCGAGCGACTGCTGCTCAGTGGATATCGGCTTCGGCAAATGGGAGAGAATAGCCTCAGGGTCAGCTGCAAGCACCCGGCCGGCCCGAAAGGCCTGGACATTCGCGGCAGCAGCCGTGCCGTTCAGCTTGATTGCGGCCTCGATGGCATCGCCTGACACCGGCAGGGCTCCGGACTGATAGGCCATGCCGACCAGCGTCATGTTCGCAAAGATCGCATCGCCGAGGAGTTTTTCGGCAATTCCGGCGGCATCCATTGCCAGATAGGCCTTGGAGCCCTCTTTCAACGCGGCATCCATGCGGATCTCGTCGAAGGAAAGCGTCTGCTTCATCACGAATTCTGCTGTAGGTGCGACACGCGTGTTGGCGAAGGTGCTCGTCGCCGCCTTGCTGGCCAGTGCGAGCTGTTCCGCATTGGTCGCAACGATCATGTCGCTCGCCAGCAGCACATCAAGACTCGCAGTGGGCACCTTCGGCCCTTCAATCGTCCGATTGCCGGCAGCAAAGCGCACATGAGAGGTCACCGGACCACCCTTTTGCGCCAGACCGGTCATGTCGAGCGTGGAGGCCTGATTGCCATCGATATGGGCGGCCATGGCAAGGATCGCGCTCAGCGTTGTTACGCCCATGCCGCCGATGCCCGCCACGAGCATGTTACGTGTGCGCTCCAGATCCGGAAGCTGTGGCTCGGGGATCGCCGCCGCCAAGGCATCGATGTCGACCTCGGCCTTGTCGGCCTTGCGCAGGGCTGCGCCCTCGATCTCCACGAACGACGGGCAGAACCCCTTCACGCAGGAAAAGTCCTTGTTGCAGCTCGACTGGTTGATCTGGCGCTTTTCGCCAAAAGGCGTTGCCAACGGCTCAACGGAGAGGCAGTTCGACTGGACCGAACAATCTCCGCAGCCCTCACAGACCCGGTCATTGATGAAAAGTCGCTTGTCCGGATCGGCCATCAGGCCGCGCTTGCGCCGACGACGCTTTTCGGTGGCACAGGTCTGGTCATAAACGATGACCGAGACACCCGGGAAGTCTTGCAACTCCTTCTGGACGGTCATCAATTCGTCCCGGTGGCTGATCCGCGCGCCCGACGCCATGTCGCTCCACGCACCATAAAGGTCAGGCGTTTCGCTCAGGACTTCGATCCGTTCAACACCTTCCGCTTCCAGCTGCCGGGTGATTTGCGGCACGGTCAGCTGTCCATCAACCGGCTGCCCGCCCGTCATGGCCACGGCATCATTGAAGAGGATCTTGTAGGTGATCGGTACCTTCGCAGCGACTGCCTGGCGGATGGCAAGAATGCCCGAATGGAAGTAGGTGCCATCGCCCAGGTTGGCAAAGACATGTGCGTCCTTGGAGAATGGCTTCTGCCCCACCCATAGGACGCCTTCACCACCCATCTGGATCTGGCCGTCCGTGCTTCGCCCAGCCAGTTCGGTCATGGCGTGGCAGCCGATGCCTGGCATGGAACGCGCGCCCTCGGGAACAAGCGTCGAGGTCGAATGGGGACAACCGGAGCAGAAATACGGAATACGAGCGGCCCGTTCTGCGTGGCCCTGGGCCCACATGACCTGCTTGTTCATGCGCTCCGCAACAGCGCGCATGTCGGCAGTGACCGCTTCCTCGGGAAGCCAGCCCAGCAGGCCTTGCACGATCTCGGCAATCGAAAGCTCAAGAACATCCGATATGAAGGGAGCACCGTTCGGACGCTTCTTGCCCCAGATCTCCGGGCGGCTCGCCTCGGGAACATGGTAGAAAGCTTCCTTGATCTGCGGCTCGAGAAATGCCCTCTTGTGCTCGACGACCAGCATGCGTTCCGCGCCACGACCGAAATCAATGATCCCCTCAGGATCCAGCGGCCAGGCCAGGCCGACCTTGTAGACCGCCAGACCAAGCGCCCTGGCACGTGTCTGGTCGAGTCCCAATAGATCCAGTGCCTGCATCAGATCACGATAGGCCTTGCCCGTCGCGACAAGGGCGAGCCGCACGCGCCGGTCTGCGCCGAAGCCAACCCGGTCAATGCCGTTCGCCCGAACATAGGTCTGCGCAGCAGGGAGGCGCAGATCACGCAGCAGGCGCTCCGTTTCCAGACGATTGCCGAGCAAAAGATCCCGGTTGATCGAAAATTCCTTGCGGGGGTCTCCCATCGGCGGGCGAATGAAATTGAGCCGGGCATCATCTATGTTGATCGTCGCCGACGCATCCATCGTATCGGCCACGCAGATCAACGCACTCCACAGGCCAGCAAAGCGTGACATTTCAAGACCATGCAGGCCGAAGTCGAGAACATCCTGAATATCGGAAGGATTGAGCACGGGCATTTCTGCGTGCTGGAAGAAAAACTCGCTTTGCCCCGGCAAAACGGAGGACTTGGCGAGATGATCGTCACCTGCCAGCGCCAGGACCCCCCCATTGCGATCAGTACCGGACGCATTGGCCTGCTTCAGCGCGTCTCCAGCCCGGTCGACACCCGGCGCCTTGCCATACCAGATGCCAAACACACCGTCGTAGTCGCTACCCTCACCATGTCCCTTAAGCTTTTGCGAGCCCCAGACCGCGGTGGCGCCTAGTTCCTCGTTTACGCCTGGCTGAAAATGAATGTCGTTCGCGCTCATGAAGCGCTTTGCGCGCGTCAGTTCGGTGTCATACCCACCCAGTGGAGAACCGCGGTACCCGGAGATGAAGCCACCTGTTTTCAAACCGGCTTCCCGGTCGAGCCTTGCCCGGTCGAAGGCCAGCCGCACCAGTGCCTGAATGCCGGTCAGATAGACCTGCCCCTTTGTGGCGACATATTTGTCATCCAACGTGACATTGGGCACATGGACGTTCATTCGACGTTCCTCCTCTCCACTCAAAAACAGCGAGCCGCGAAACAGCCCTCTACCTCTCGATCAATATCATCCTTCTACGTCGCGATTTCTGTGCTATCGTCACCACTTAGAACCAAAATAACGCAGTTTTATTTCCAGTTGGACCAATGGCCGAAAAAAATCTTCTCGATCCATCCGATATTCGGGTTTTGCGCGTCCTGCAGAGGGACGCATCGCTCTCCATTGCCGAAATCGCCAAGGAAGCGGGCATGAGCCAAACACCCTGCTGGCGTCGAATCAAGAAGCTAAAGGAACAAGGTATTATTCGCCAAATCACCGCGATAATCGACCGCGAATCGGTCGGCCTTGGTTTCGTGGCCTATTCCTTCGTGAAATTGGCGGTTCCGAGCCGCGAAAACATGGAGACCTTCGACAAGTTGGTCCACCATTGGCCGGAGGTTGTCACCTGCGAAAGAATCACCGGCGCAGTCGACTACCTGATCAAGGTCGTGACCGATGACATCAAGACCTACGACAATTTCCTGCGCCTGAAGCTGCTCGACAACACGCTGGTCTCAGATGTTCAGTCGCGCATCGTCGTGAACACGGTCAAGGATACCGTCGCCCTGCCGCTGCGCGAAAGCTAAAGAAAGCGTCGCGCCGAAACGGCACGCCGCCTAGGCCAGAAAACGAAGCGGTGAAAGCGGCAACACGTCGAGTCCCGGATCACGCTCCGTGATCAAATCGGCAAGCAGACGGCCGCTGAGCGGGCCAAGACCGAATCCCGAAGCCCCATGGCCGAAATTGTACCAAAGGCCAGGCCGGGAGAGAGAGGCTCCAATCACTGGCAGGGAGTCGGGCAGATGCGGCCGGCTTCCCATCCACTGCCCTCCAGGAACCGGCTGGCCGAGCGGGAAGATATCTTCAGCCCGTTTGCCGGCACGTAAAAGCTGCACAGGATTGGCGGGAGCATCGCGCTCGGCAATCTCCATACCTGTTGTCAAACGAATGCCTTGCTCCATCGGCGTCAGCACATAGCCATGATCCACGTCCATCACCGGACGGGAAAGCGAAGCGCCGGACCTGGGGCGATAGTGCTGGAGATAGCCCCGCGTCACGGCAAGGGGGAACCGATCGCCAAGTTTTGAAGCAAAGTCGGCAGACCAGGGGCCAAGGGCAACAACGGCCTGCTTCGCCGCCAACTCCTTGCGCGGCGTTGAAATCCTCCACCCAGACCGGCGCTGTTCGAGCGCCGCTGCCTCGCCGGTGAAATAAAGCCCGCCTTCCTGAATGAAATAGCGCCACAAGGCCTCGACCACGCCGGACGGGTTGGTAACCGACTCGCTCTCCGGCCAGAACACTCCCAAGAGCGCGTCTGCCTTCAGGCCCGGTTCGACCGTATTCACATCACCGCCGGACAGTTCGAGATAGTCCACGCCGAAGATGCGGGCATAATGCCTTTCGCGTTCGTCCGCACGAAAACTGGCTTCCGACCGATAGACCTGCAGCCAGCCGCTTGTGCGGTAAAACCGCTCACCATTGGACACCATGGACAGGGCCCGGTGCTCTTTCACCGCCAGTGCACGCAGCGGCGCCATCGTACGGGCGTAGCGTTGTATCCCTTGCGCACCGCTGTGCTGCGCGAAACGCCGAAACCAGGGGATCATTCGAAAGACTGCGCCCAGATCATAGTGGACCGCAGTCGACTGCTTGATCGCAACATCGGCCAGATCGGCGGCCCGGTTCGAAAAACGCGCCGGACAAAAGCCGTTCCTTGCAATCAGGCCAGCGTTGCCATGCGATGTCTCTTCGCCTGGATGGCGCCGGTCGATCAGCGCAACCTGCAGCCCCCGCTGGCAAAGATGGACAGCGGTCGAAACACCGACAATTCCGGCACCCAGAACAATGACGTCGACCTGCTGCAAATCTGCCCCTTGGAAAAGACCCCTCTTTGCTCTTACCCTACAACGGCTTAATTCAACAATCTGATAAAAGCGGTTCGGCCGCCAAATCAGACCTTCCTCGCCTGCCCTGCCTTCAGGAGCACACCGGTTATGATCAGATCTGCGATGTCGGCCCTCGGCTGGATCGGTCAGCGCGGCACGCTTGCCCTCACGGTCAGCATTCTGATCGGCATGACGTTGCCGTTCTTGTCGGCCTATGCGCGGCCCTTCATCACCGAGGCGGTTTTCGCCTTGCTGGTGTTGGCGTTTCTCAGGGTCGACCCCGACGCTGTCCGGCAGAGATCAAAGCGCCCGGTCATCTTCATTCTGGCAAGCTGCTGGATCATGATTGCCATTCCCCTTTTCGCAGCAGCAGCGCTTGCGCTTTTCGGCGGCGAAACACTTGATCCACAAGTGATCCTGACAATCTTCATCGTCAGCGCAGCGCCGCCAGTCATGTCTGCGCCGGCCTTCATCTATCTCATGGGTCTGAATGGTGCCCTCAGCCTGACCATACTGATCGCCTCCACAGTTCTCACCCCTCTGACGGCTCCCTTCATGGCGGAGCTGATGAT